>MWCY01000036.1 GCA_002070275.1 Candidatus Hydrogenedentes bacterium ADurb.Bin170 | reverse complement strand
TTTTCTGTACCACCATGAAATTGAAAACGGCGGCTCGCTGCGTTTTGTCATGTCGCCGACACCTGCGGAATAAAGGAGCTGGACTTATACAATATTCGGGAAATTTTATTTGACCACGCTGAATAGGTATTATGCTCATCGTTACTTTTCACCTTTATGGTAATTTTCTTTGTTCTCAAGCGAAGGAAACGAAAGTATGACTCTTTGCACGGTATTGCTTGTGACCCTTCTTGTGGGAATAAATGCTGGCGGTGAAATTCTTTTTTCCGAAGAAACGCTGACGCTGCCCACTTATGAAACCATGCCGCCGGATAAACTGCCCCTGTTTTACCGGTCTGAAGAGGTTCAGCTGGCGGAACGCCATATTTATCCCTATCCCTTTTATGATGTTCAGAGCGGCGATAAAAAAGATATTCAATATAAGGCCCTGATTCTGGAAAACGAATATCTGCGGCTTTGCGTGCTACCTGAACTGGGCGGGCGCTTTTACTCCATGCTGGACAAAACAACGGGCTATGAGGCGGTATATAAAAATCGAGTAGTGAAGCCCGCCCTGATCGGTACGCTCGGCGCATGGATTTCAGGCGGCGTGGAATGGAACACGCCCCACCATCACCGCGCAACCAGTATGATTCCGGTTGATTATGCTGTCAGTAAAAATGAGGCGGACGGCAGCGTCACGGTCTGGGTTGGCGAGTATGAAAAAAGAAGCCGTACACGCTGGATGACAGGGCTGACACTCACTCCGGGCAAGGCTTATGTGAAGGCGACCTTCAAAAGCATGAACGTGACGCCGCTCCAATACCCCGCCCTGTATTTTGCCAATGCGGCCGTGCCGGTAAATGATGACTATCAGTTTATTTTCCCGCCCGATGTGGAATTGATGACCTTTCACTATGTGACGGAATTCTGCCGTTGGCCCGTGCTGAATCAGGTCTTCCAGTCCTATGATTATACGCATGGTGAAGATCTCTCCTGGTGGAACGCAGCCAAGCAGCCGGTCTCTTTCTTTGTGATGGAAACCCGTCGGGATTTTATGGGCGGTATCGACCACGGCAGAGGAACGGGCATTGTGCTCATCGGCGATCATCGAATCTTCAAGGGCAAGAAACTTTGGAACTGGGGCAAAAACGAGGTGCAGGAAGTCTGGGACGAAAAACTGACCGATGAGGACGGCCCCTATGCCGAGCTGATGATGGGCTTTTATTCCGATAACCAGCCGGACTACAATTTTGTTGCGCCTTTTGAGACCAAATACGGGGATATGTATTTTTATGGCATCAAGGGACTGCGGGACATCAAAGAGGCAAACCGTGATCTTGCCGTGAATCTCGAGATTAAGGGCAGAAAGGCGCTGATTCAGATTAATGCCACCCTTGCTCTGCAGGAAGTGAAACTGAAACTTTTGGGTTCGGGAAAGCCCCTCCTGGAACAAACGATCCAGCTGGATCCCTCTGCGCTTTATGAAACATCTGCAGTCCTTTCCCGAAAGACGAAGATGGAAGATCTGCAAATCGTCCTGACCGCTGCTGACGGAACGGAACTGCTTGCCTGGGAGCAGCCGGTAAAGAAAAATGAGCCCTTCCCCGAGGTCTATCACGATCCTCTCCCGCCGGATGAATATACGACCAGTCAGGATGCTTATTTTGCGGGGCTGAAATTGGAACAATTCGGCAACACCAACTTCGATTACATGAAATATTATGAACGGGCGATTGCGCTGAATCCCGCAGATGTGGCGGCGAATACCCGACTGGGGCTCATATATCTGAAGCGCGGCGAATTTGACCGGGCGGAGGGTTTTCTTCGCGAGGCAGTGCATGTGGTAACGGATAACCACAAGAAGGCGAAGGATGCCGAGTCCCTGTATTATCTCGGCCTGTGTCTCATGTATCAGAACAAGGTGGAAGAGGCGCTGGATCTGTTGTACCGTTCCACCTGGGATTACACTTGGACGTCTGCAGGCTATACCCTGGCGGCGCAGCTGGAAAGCAGGCAGGGGCGTTTTGAGAAAGGGCTGGAAGCGGCGGATCGCGCCTGGAGGGCGAATCAGGACAATGTCGAAGCCTGCCAGTGCATGGCGCTGCTTTATCGCCGGTTGAAAGAATGCACAGAAGCGCAGAACATGCAACAGCGCTGGCTTGAGCTGGATCCCATGAGCATACTTGCGCGCAATGAGCAAATTCTCCTTAAAGGCGGGTACAGTGAATGCGATCCGGCTCTTGTAACCGATCTGCTTAGGCTTATGCGGGATGAGCCGTATAATTTTATTGAGAGTGCAATACGCTACGCGTCTTTCGGATTTTATCAGGATGCAGTTGCGATTCTACGGCTTGCGGCGGACTCTGATCTTCCTGCGCTCAACGCCTATCCTATGATTTATTACCACCTCGCCTTTTATCAGGATCGGGCAGGTTGCACAGAAGCCGCCGCAGGGTCGCTGGCAAAAGCCGCGGGGCTTTCCTCGACTCTCTGTTTCCCCTACGGGCTGGAGTCGATAGAAGTGCTGCGTTATGCCCTTTCGAAAAATCCGGAGGACGTGTCCGCCTTGTATCTTCTTGGCAATGCCCTGGCCGATTATCAGCATGAGGCAGCAGTGACATGCTGGGCGAAAGCCGCAGAACTCAACAGTGCCGATCCGGTTTCCTTCAGGAATATGGCTTATATTCAGGCGCATCATTTCCGTGATATGCAGAAGGCGTTGGATAATATCATGTGCGCGCTGAGCCTGGATCCCTCCGAGCCACGCTATTTTTCGGAAGCACATCTGTACATGTCCTATGCCAGCCTCAGTCCTGAGGAGTTGGAGCAGTTTTTGGAAGAATATGCCGGTACCAGCGGGCATATGACTGATATGCAGCTGATGCAGATCAAACTGAATATTTTCCGCGGCAACTATACCGAAGCGATTGCGTTGCTCGAGCAGATGCAATATCACATCAAGGAAGGGGCAGACTTCAATCCTCATGTGTACTGGTTTGATGCCCATCTTTACGACGGAATTGCAGCGATGGAGCGGGGGAGTTATGAAGAGGCGAAAGCCCGGTTTCTGCGTGCCATGGAATTTCCGAAAAATCTCGAGGCGGAACGGAACGGCAAAATCGGTATAGCTCTTTATTATCTGGGGCTTAACAGCCTTTCCTCCGGCAATGCCGACGAGGCGCGGGAGTACTTCACCCAAATGTCCGCATATACATACACGCAGGGATGGGGCGCCGGTGATTTCCCGGAGATTGCCTACTATCAGGCGCTGGCACGCCGCCAGCTAGGAGAAAAAGAGGATGCGCTGCGGGAAATCTTCAGGAAGTTGATCGCAGACGGTGAGAGCAGGCTTGCTGCACGCACCGACAGCAGGCATATCACGGTGTCTGTTGATGAGTCGCATTCAGGTCGTATTTTCCTATTGGAAAAAGAAATTGCCCGTAAGAATCTCAAGGTCTCTTCTTACTATATGCAGGGTCTTGGTTATCTCGGGTTGGGCGACCGTGAAAAAGCGAAGTCCTTTTTCAATCAGGCGCTGCAGGTTGATCCGCTCCATGTCGATGCACAAAGGACGCTGCGCACTCTGTAGTGGTATACGTCTGGAGCAATCGATACGCGGAAAATTGGCTGTGCCGATACCTGAAAGGTCGGCAGGCGCGACCTCTGTTTCAATTACGGCTGAATAAAAGGATAAAGGGCTGTCCGCAAATTGGCTGAAAAATAATTGGCTGAAAAGTTGACAGCCACCGCCGCTTCTGTTAGAATAAAATCCCCCTGAGCGGGACTAACTCAGTTGGTAGAGTGCCAGCTTCCCAAGCTGGATGTCGCGGGTTCGAACCCCGTGTCCCGCTCCATCCTTTTCCTCACAATCCCCAATGTTTACAGGGGTATTCGCTGTGTCTGAAATATCGCTGACTGCTTTTTAGATTCCTTAGGAAAACAGAACGATAAAAAGGGGGGAGCCTTTATTCAAAGACTCCCCGCCGTGTTGCCAAGAGGCATTATCGTCTGTTATTTATCCAGACCGCAGTCGCCCAGAGGAATGCCCAAAGCATCGGCTACTCCTTTGGCGTACGCCGGATCTGCTTTGTAGCAGTTATTGATGTGTCGAATTTTGATCATGTCCGGTGCATCGCCCATATTGCGTGCCGTGTTGCCGAAGAGCGCTTCTTTCTGTTCAGGAGTCATCAGATTGAACAGTTTTGCGGGCTGCGAATAGTAGTCCGTGTCTTCCCGGTGATCCCAGTGGAAGGCGGGTCCGTTCAGATCCAGCGGCGGCTCGGAAAAATCAGGCTGTTCCTGCCATTCGCCGTAACTGTTGGGCTCATATCCGAGGGTGCTTCCGTAGTTGCCGTCCACACGCATGGCACCGTCGCGGTGGAAACTGTGGAAAGGGCAGCGGGGCTGGTTTACCGGGATCAGATGGTGATTGACCCCCAGTCTGTAGCGCTGGGCATCGCCGTAGGAAAAGAGGCGGCCCTGCAACATTTTATCGGGCGAAAAGCCGATGCCCGGTACAATATTCGCAGGATTAAAAGCGGCCTGTTCCACGTCGGCAAAGTAGTTTTCCGGGTTTCTGTTGAGTTCCATCACACCGACTTCAATCAGCGGATAATCTTTATGGAACCACACTTTGGTCAGGTCGAAGGGATGGTAGGGACAGGTTGCCGCCTCTTTTTCGGGCATGACCTGAATGTAAAGCGTCCACCTGGGGAAATCGCCTTTTTCGATGCTGTAATAAAGATCGCGCTGATGACTTTCACGACATTGTCCAATGACGGCTTCCGCTTCCGCATCCGTCAGGTTTTTGATGCCCTGCTGCGTTTTGAAATGAAACTTGACCCAGAACCTTTCATTCTTCGCATTGATGAGGCTGAAGGTGTGGCTGCCGAATCCGTTCATGTGCCTATAGGTAGCCGGGATGCCGCGGTCGCTCATGACGACGGTCACCTGATGGAGCGCCTCGGGCAGGTTTGTCCAGAAGTCCCAGTTATTCAGTGCACTGCGCAGATTGGTGCGCGGATCCCGTTTTACCGCATGGTTCAGGTCGGGGAATTTCAGCGGGTCGCGAAGGAAGAAAACGGGCGTGTTGTTACCGACAAGATCCCAGTTGCCTTCTTCTGTGTAGAATTTCACGGCAAATCCGCGGATATCCCGCTCGGCATCGGCAGCGCCCCGTTCTCCTGCCACCGTGGAAAAGCGGGTGAAGAGTTCCGTTTTTTTCCCGACTTCAGAAAAAATCTTTGCCCGGGTATACTGCGTAATGTCTCCGGTAACGGTAAAGACACCGAAAGCGCCTGAGCCCTTCGCATGCATGCGCCGCTCGGGAATCACTTCCCGATCAAAGTGCGCCAGTTTCTCGAGAAACCAGTGATCCTGCAGAAGCATGGGCCCCCGGGGCCCTGCTGTCCACACATTCTGGTTGTCCACTACCGGCGCCCCGGAATTGGTTGTCAGTTTCTTTTTGTCTGTCATGGTTACATCCTTTCATCAGTTGAACCACATCCCACAAACACATGTTTTTTCGTTCATGCAAAATCAAAAGAAGGACAATTATTTTTTATCTTTGGCTTTCAGCTTTTTCCGGCAGGCTGCACAAATCCCTTTCACCTCCAGATGCAGCGACTGCACTTCGCCGAATGCACATGCCTCTTCGGGAATTTTCAACCCCTGCGGGTCATCGGTGACAAAATCACGGATCATACCGCAGCGGGTACAGCTGAAGTGGTGGTGGTGCGCCATATTGCCGTCAAAGCGAAGGCTGTCATGGCTGGTTCCGGCAATCTGCAGAAAGCCTTTCTCCGCCAGCAGCTTCAAATTTCTGTAGACCGTATCCAGCGAAATGGAGGGAATGCGTTCCTTCACCTGCCGATACACGGCCTGCGCATCCGGATGGGAATCCGTTGCGATGACAGCCCGGAAAATCTCGGTGCGCTGGTGGGTTGCTTTTGCCCCTGCCCGGCGACATGCCTCCTGAAAAGCACGTATTCTTTCTTCAATATGTGTCGGGTCTGCTTTCATTAAGATAAATTCCTAAATAAGAGTATATCTTAATAAGAACGATTTGTCAACCCTGAATGAAAAAGAAGGCTGCCCCCGTACGCAGGAGGCAACCGAAAATACAGGAGGATAGGCGTTAGGTGTTAGGTGTTAGAGAATTGGGAATATGGGATAGGACTGACGATCTTGCGCCAACCCCCTGGGAACGCCAACGACGGTTTTATACGGCTGGGATCTCGTCCACTCTGTCCACTCTGTCCACTTTGTCCCCCCACTTTGGTGTGGAATGCAGTCCTGTAAACCAAAGACGCCCATGCCCTGATTAAGATTCCTGCCTTCGCAGGAATGACGGGGGAGGAGCAGGAATAACGGGGGAGGAGCAGGAATGACGGGGGAGGAGCAGGAATAACGGGGGAAAGGCAATTCTTCCCCCGGGAACGCCAATCCACAAGCGGGTCATAATGGAAATTGTTTTATGGAATTCGCCGCGGAAATATGCCCTGCGGCAGATCTCCAAATCACAGACCATAAAAGCCCCTTGCCAATACGGAGATTGGCGTTCCCAGGCTGGCGAATTTTATGTTTTAAGTCAGAGTATTTTGGTGTTAAACCCATATAAGTCTCAGGTAAAAAGAAAATGTACCCATTCTTCCATTTGCAGGCGATACTGAAAAAAGACAGTCACCCGGATTTGTATCTTTGTTATGCTTTAACGCCTGCACTCCGCGCCACTACGTCTCCGGCAATATTTCCGCACACCCCGTCATTCCTGCTCTCCCCCCCGGCGTCATTCCTGCGAAGGCAGGAATCTTGATCCGCACTAAGATCTCTGCCTTCGCAGAGATGACGGTGTTAGGAAAATGCAGGGGCAGACTGCGGAATAAATTGTTTTTTGCTGTGTTCTGTGATGCTCAGTTCTCATGAATAGAGCAGCACGTCTAGCGGTGCGGGTTTTCTTCATCCTATTGCCCAGCGTGGGAATCGCCAGGCGGGCGTTTTTGAAACAGATGAAGACTGTCTAGTCAATGATGAATGAAAAAAGGCTGCCCCCGTGCGCCGGAGGCAGCCGGTCAGCCGACTTATTTCGCCGGAGAATACACTTTGTCATAGAAGCGGGCAACCTGCCCCTGCAGCAGGGCGAGTCTATCCACAGCGGACGTATCACCGGAAGCATACTGGATCATGAGCCTTCCTTCCTCAAAGCAGAGTTCGTCATGCTGAGGCAGAACTTCGCGCAGGAGATAGGTGGCATATTTGACAATGCGGAAGGGACCGTACGCGCGGGCGAGTTCGCCTTTGGGTGTTTCCACTGCTACGGAACGGAAGCCTTTGATGCCTGCAATCAGGTCCTGCAGATCGGAAGAGGGTGCGAGCACCAGTGTGTAATAGCGGCCAAACTGATCGCTGCGTTCATGGCCGTGGGTGTCTCCGATGCCGCAGACAGGCATGCGCCGTCCCTTTGCACACTCTTCAACATAGCGTGCGACCTGGATCCCGTTTACATCGAGGCTGTTCAAACTGTTCCAGTCGAATCCGCTGATGACTTCATAGGCATCAAAAATACCCGTGGAGAAAATATGATCCATGAGCCGTTCATCCACATTATAACGGTTGCCGGTTACCCAGTATGGATGACAGAACATGCTCATGCCGTTGAATTCGGCAATTTTTCTGGTTTCCCAGACACAGGCGGCATAATGGAAGGGATTGACTCCTGCGGGCAGATCCGTGAGGGCAGCCTGAATCTCCGCGATTTCCCTGTCGCATGCAGCCTGGTCATTTTTCCACAACTCGGTGAGCCCCTGCTCCGCGCCGAAGCTCAGGATATGGACAGGGTTCCCCGGGAAATGGCATTCTTCTCCTGGGTAAAGCCGCAAATCGATGGGCAGCCCATTGTAAAAGTCGCGGGCTTCAATGGAGCCACCGCGAAAATGGTGGTCTGAGAGGGCAGTAAAGTCAAGACCCGCACGACGGCATATCCCGGCAACATAAGGCGGGGATTCTACCCCGTCGGAACGGTGGCTGTGCTGATGGAAATCACCTTTGTAGGGGCGCATGCCGTAGAGATCGGGCTTTAACGAATAAATGCGGAATCTGCCCGCCTGAGTGGTTTTTCCGTCCACGGTTTTGTTCAGAATAAAGTCATGTTCCTGCTCCTCTTCAAAGAGCATGGTAATGGAGATGCGCCCGTTCTCGGGGATAATCACAGTTTTGGTGCCGCCGACAGGGCCGCCCTTTACCGGTTCGAATTCCATGGGTGTATAGGTCAGTTCGTAGATGGCGTTATCGGTGAATTTGACATGATCGAAGAGAGGTACGAAACTTACCGTAGATTCCTGATCGGCGGGAACGATGCGGGGCAGTACGTCAAAATAGCGATTGTCCGGGCGGATCTGAAGCCCGCTCGCAAGATGGGGAGTTTCCAAAAAACCGGCAAAACCTGCTCCGGTAAAAAACAGACTCAATACCAGCATCAAAACAATTCGTTTTTTCATGAACATTTATCCTCCTGTTGGCGCACTTTACGCGCATTTACTCCTGTTGCCACCTGCATAAGTGGCTTTTGGTTTATTCACAATAAAAGTCATTATGGCATTTACAGTGATCTGGTGCAACTGCAGCGGAAAAAGAAAAGCCCGGCTCCCTGCCGGACAGACAGAGAACCGGGCGGACGTTACGATGATAGAAAGGGCGGATCAGTCGTTGCTCACTATACTTTCGCATTCATCGCAATATTTCAGTTTGAGCAAGGTCAGGCCGACCCAGGCCGGGATCCACATGCCAAGAGTGCAGAGTGTGATCACAAGATGGCGGCCATGATTAACCGGTTTAAGATGCCAGGTGACTTTTTTCTGACACTGGCTGCAATACATTTTTTCCTGTTCCTTAGACATAAGGAGTATCCTTTTCCTGATCGGTGAGAGAAGTGTGGCGCAGGCTTTTTTAAGTGCACCGGCTGCGGTTCACAGTGCCCTGCGCAGAGAACTGAAAGACGATGCGCACAAGAGGCGCCGGGAAAAGGATCAAAGCAGATACCGCCGGGTGTGGTGTCGCAATGTCAGTCGATCCGGTGTCTGGAGAACCGGAAAGTTGAAAGAGAGGGAGGGGTGGGCTGCGGACTGCAAAAAAGATATACAGGAGCAGAGAAACCCTTCGGACGCGGCGGACTGTCGAGAATCGGATAGACTGATAGTACATGTGCCGGGCAGCACACCGGGCCCCGGAATCAGGTCCTGCCAGTTGGAAAGCGGAGCGGAAAGATCTGCTGGCGCTGCGAAGAGCACTGCGGTTTGAAAAAGGAGCACACAGACAAGTGCCAGCGTCATCCGGACACGGGCACGTGCATGTTTCATGCGGGTATATTTTTTTATAAAAACAGTGCGAAGCATGCGCTATTATATCCGGTGCGCACGAAGAAATGCTATTGCTGCAGCCCGAACAAAATTAATTTGTCAGTTTGTTCCAGTGGTGCATGCCTCCTGCGGGGCAGTTGCTGCCGTTAGGTCTGCTTTTGGATTTTACCTTGATGCTGCATTTGTCGCAGAGATAGACTGTGTCACCGACCTCTCCCAGATTATTCCAGCGATGCATGCCGCCAGAGGGGCAATTGCTTCCATTGGGCTGGGAGGGCGATTCGACTTTGGTGCTGCATTTGCTGCAGAGCCAATTTTTGGCTTCATTGTTATGCTTTTCCGGTGCCGAAATCGATTCAGCGGCTTCCACGGAAGGAAACATAATTTTCCCTGTACCCGGTGAGAGCAGACAAAGGCATAAGGCAACTAAAAGCAGTCGTTTCATGGCAGAAGCCTCCTGTGTTTCTGACTAAGACGCTGTTTTCTGTTTTTTATTCACTTGCATCGGCTGATGTCCGCCGTTCAGGAGATAAAAACCGGTGGCGGACAAAAAAGAACAGCACAAGAAGAATCAGTGCCGTTCCCGCCGCACCTGAAAGGGGGACTGTCGTCTCGTATATTTCCAGCAGTACAGCCGGAGCCGTAACAGTGCTTCCGTTGCTGTCGCTTACGGAAACAGTATATTCTCCGCTGTCTTCCGGGACAAGCGCTGTCAGGAGCAGACTGCTGTCTCCCTGATCGCCCGGCAGCACCACGCCGTCTTTATACCAGACATAGCTCAAAGGGGCATAGCCGCCTGTTACGGAAATGATAAAGCGGTGGCTGTCACCTGCTTCAACGGATGCGCCCCGGGGCGCTTTGGTTATCGTCAGAGGGGCTTTTACTTCCAGCAGCACGGGTTCTGCTGTTCGGGTAATTCCGTCATAGGTGACTTCGCACCAGTACTGCCCGGCATCGGCAAGGCTGAGCGGCTCAAAGAGCCATTCAGACGTGGCAGGCCCGGTGACGATTGATTTATCCCCTCGCTCGCACTTCCATTTGTATACGAGTGAGGAGGCGGTGCAGTTGGGAATTGTACGCAGCAAATGGGTGTCGCCTTCGTATTTGCGCCCACCTTGCGGAGTTTCCGTGAAATAGGGTTCGCGCCATTTTATGATGTGCAGGAGCGGTGAAACGCCGCCGTGATAGTAATTGCCCAGTCCGTCGGCGATCATGCCGCCGGAGATACGGATGCCTGCGTCTCCTTCCGCCTCGGGGTCATCCAGCAGCAGAGTAACAAGATAGTCGGCTCCTTCGCCTGTGAGTGTCAGGTCTCCGGCGAGCGTCCCTGTCACTGAAAGCGCGGACAGCGTGAAACTGCTGCCCACATCACGGCTGAAGCGTATCTGAAAAGACAGAAGGGAAGCACTGGTTTCCGGCGGGTTCAGCGGAAGAATGGCAGCGCCAAGTGCGCTCAGATCCACGGTGATGGTAAAGAGACCGGGCACCGACCAGTTTCCTGCCTCGTCCCGCTCGCGCACCCGCAGGGTATGAGCTCCTTCGGGAAGATCGTGATCGGGAACATAAAAGAGATCAGTTGTTTCTGTCCAGGTTCCTGAGCCGTTCAGCTCCACTTCATAGATACCTGCTCCGCCTCCGCCGGAGAGCCAGCTCCATTGAGGGCGCGGGTTGCCGGTCAGCAGAGGCCCGGAGACAGAAGGGGCTTGAGGCGGTTCCGCATCAATGACGAAGGGGCCGTAATGCAGCACTCCGCCGGGTTCGCCTGCCTCATTGAGAGACAGCAGATGCAGATAATACTGTTTTGAGAGGGCAGGCGGTATCTGGATCAGGTTGCCGCTGTTCCACAGGGTTTCTGTGCCCTTGAAAACATGGTCGGCTGTGCTGTTCCATACATAGCGGTATGCGCTGATTTTGTCGGGACTGTCGCCATGGATTCCCTCTCCGAATCCGGCGGGATTGGTGAAGGTAAAAAGAGTTCCTGCGGGGAAGGGCGTATCGAGCGGGTGATCACAGAGAATAGAGGTTCCCGGAAGAGCAGCGGCTGCTTTCGTGCGCCTGGAAATGGCCTGGGTTTTCTCGCTGTCCGCAAAGAGAAATGCCGCTGTCTGAAAACTGTAAAGGCAGTTCGGAGTCAGTCCGTCCCAGAGCCAGGATGTGCTGTCCGCAGGCAGTGTTTCACGCTGGGTCACGGGAATGGCGTTTCCCGGATCTGCCCAGACCTTGAAGCCGCTTTCGTTGGCTGTGTTGTCTTTCCAGATCCAACGGATGCTGCTTTCCGTAATCTCTGCGCTGTCCGGGTCGGAGGGAGCGTCAAGGTGGTTGTCATAGGAAAGATACATGCTCCAGTTGTCACTTGTCGGCTGTATGGCGGTAGGCGTGTTTTGAAACAGATTTTCCGGAAAAGAGCCGAAGGGATGGACAACGGAAAAGCCACTGCCCGCCGCGCCTCCGGACCAGCTCGGCACAGGATCGGGGCAGTTCACCTGATAGGCGAGCCAGTAAACACCGGCAGGTAATGCCAGAGCAGAGGGCGTACCCAAGGCTATGGGCACGGTCAGCCAGCCATTTTGAACAGTATTGGGGATAGCGTCTGATTCCCACAGAAGCGCGGGGGAGGCTCCGTACTGATAGATTGCAAGCCTCACGGCGCCTTTAGCCCGATGGGAGTAGAAGTGAACTTTTGTGACAGCAGCAGGTTCGGACAGTGTCAGGCGGGTTCCTTTGATAAATTCAGCATGACCGACACCGAGGCGCACCAGATTCCCCGGGACGCTGTTGCAGGTAAACCAGAGCCTGGAACCGTTCGGATGCAGCAGGGCGGTGCGGAGATACCCTTCCCCTTCTTTCAGGGTTACACTCCCGAGGCGGGCAGGCTGTGCGCTGCCAGAGCCCAGATCTACAGCGATGACTTTACCGGGCGGTGTATTGGTACCGAAGTAGCCGTAATTGGTCTGCGGATCCCGGGCGGCGGCAAAAAGCGCCGACTCACCGGCGCTCAGCGTAAGCGTGCTGATGCGGGCGAAGCTGCGCTGCGGATGGATATCCACCTTGACGACACGGCCCGGATTGTCCATCGTACCAAACCAGGCGTAACCGGCTTGCGGATCCAGTACGGCACTGACAAGAGAACTTTGCGGCGATGACAACTGGATGGTGTCCAGAATCTGGGGCGGCGCATTGCCGGAACCGGGTGCCACCCGAAGGATATATCCCCGATCAGAACCGAAATACAGCAGATTATGGACAGCGTCATAGGCGACACAGCGGAATGCATCTTCGAGTGTACCGAAACTGATGGATGCAGCGCGCTGCGGAAGAGTACTGCCGGATCCCAGCGCCACTTTAATGATGCGGGGCGGCTGAGAATGGGTTCCGAAAAAAGCATATTCACGGGATGCATCCAGAGCTACACAGCGCAGCCCGGATTCATTAGCGTTCAGCGTAAGTGCGCCATGCCGCTCCGGAGGTGCATCGCCCTCACCCAGCGAAACCATGACGACTCTTCCGGGGTTTCCGTCGTAAGTGCCGAACCAGCCATAGCCCCGCTCTTCGTCTATGGCACCGCACAGAATCGTATTTTCATCCGCCGCCAGATCGATACGGTTCAGCCGGTGAGGTCGTTTTTCGCCCCGATACAATGCGGTCTTGATAATTCTGCCCGGTGATGTTTCAGTACCTATCCAGGCATATTCAGCCTGTGAATCCATGACGGCTGCATTGGTCTTTATTTCGCCGCTTTCCAGTTCGGTGCAGCCCAGCCGGGTGATATGGCTTTGCGGAGACAATCCGACTTTAACAATGCGTGATGGTGCGGTCTGAGATGAAAACCAGGCAAAGCCCCGGCTCACGTTTATGATGCCGCTGTTGAGCACTTTTTCGTCTGTGTACAGCTGCTGGCGGTGTATGCGTTCAAAAGGTGCGCCGTTTTTTCCTAGCGACACTTTGATCACAGCACCGTAAATGCCGGATTCTTCACCGCTGAAATACGCAAAGCCCCCGGGCGCATCGATCACTGCCGCAGCCAAATTCTCGTCTCTGCTGTCCAATGTGATCGAGCCTAGAAGATGCGGGCTTGAAGAGCCGCTGCTTACATCGACTTTATAGACCTTGCCCGGGGACGTGTTGGTTCCGAACCAGGCATGCCCGCTCTCCGGGTCGATTACAGCGCAGCGCACCTGAGGCATTCCGCTCATTTCGCCTGCCAGTATCGGTGGTGCTCCGGCCGAACCCGGTGCAATTTTGAAGAGCTTCCCGGATGCAGCCTCGGAAAAATAGGCAAAGCGCCGGACAGGGTCGAAGAGACTGCAATTCAGCTGTTGACCGTTTGTCGGCAGCTCTGTATCGCCCACTTTTGCCGGAGGGTTGATCCCTTCGCCCAGGGCGACTTTGATCACTACGGCGGGGCTGGTGTTGACGCCGAAATAGCCCATGTTTGCCGCTTTGTCATGAGCGGCACACCGGAGCTGCCGGTCAGCGGCGGGAAGTGTGACAGATGCGATAAGTTTTGGCGGGTCGGCCCCTTCTCCCAGGGATACTTTGATGATTCGGGCCGGATTACTTTCCGTTCCAAACCAGGCGAAGCCGGCATCGGAATCAATCATGCCGCAGGAAATATTTTGTTCGCCTCCTTCAAGCACCAGTGTTGCCACCTGTACAGGCAGATCTGCAGTCTCTTCGCCCAGATCCATTTTGATGATCCGTGCAGGGCTGCCCCAGGTGCCGAGATAAGCATACCGCCCGGCATCGTCGATGAGAGTGCATCGCACATTGCGGTCGTCCCGGAAATCCGAAGCGGCATCCAGCCGCATCACCGCACTTTCGGGATAAAGGGGCGAACCGGGAAAAGAGTTTCCGACAGTTCGCTCGTCGGCGACAGTTACAGTCATGCAGCAAAAGAGGAGAGCGAAGAGCACTCCTCCGGTACTGATCAGATGTCTCCTGCTTTTACGAGGCGTCATGGTTCCCCTCCCGATTTTTTTTAAGAAGAGTACAGATGCATTGCAGCCGGGAAATCCCCGCAAATTTTCGGAAAAACGGACTAAACAAAAAACGGCTGGATGCAGCGCATGCGTCCAGCCGGCACAATCAGCAGTATGGAATCTGAGGAAGCGGCAACGCTGCCGTCTGCAAACACGTGCAGGTCTGCAAAAGATCAGCTCTGCAGTTCGGCTTCCGGCGCATCAGGAATTTCTTCAGCGTCATCACATATTTCTTCTGCCGGTTTTACTTTGAAGAAGATAGCGAACAGAACGCCGGCAACAATAGAGACAATGGCAGGCACAAGCCAGACTTTAGACCAGTTTGTTACATCGTTCACCGTATAATGCTGCACGATGCGGCCGGAAATGACAGAGCCGAGCCCCTGACCGAGCCCGAAGGTGATGAGCGCAATAAATCCCTGGGCGCTTGCCTGAATTGATTTAGGCGCCACTTTCCCCACATAGACCTGACCGGCGGTGAAGAAGAAGCCGTAGCAGACACCGTGGATGATGATGGCAAGAATCCAGAGCGCATAGCCCGGGCCCGCATCATTCATCATGAGGATGTATCGCAGACCCCAGGAAAGCATGCCCAGACTGAGCATCCATTTCACACCGATAGTGGCGAAGAAAAAGCCGAGAAGCGCTGTAAAGAGGAATTCAGAAATCTGACCGCTTGTCATCAGCGCTGCCGGGTAGGGCAGACTCATGGCGTTAAAGAAGGGATTGGCAAAATTGATATAAAAAGAAGTGGTGGCACTGATAAAAAGAGAAGCCAGCACAAATACGAGGAAATACCCGTCTTTCAGAAGCGCCCAGGCTTCAATACCGAAGATGTCGCCCAGCGTGACTTTTTTGCCTTTACCCTGCGGCGGGGTATGGGGCAGGAAGAAGGAATAAATGCCCATAAGCAGCGAGGAACCGGCGGCGATGAGCAGCGGAATATTGGAGGCTTCAATATTCTCAAAAGTTGATTTCAGACCATAACCGATCAGGAGGCCAACCACGATCCAGCCACTCGTACCAATGGCGCGGATCAGCGGAAATTCTTTTTCCGAATTCGTCATCTGGTTGAAGGCAATGGTGTTGCACAGCGCCAGGGTCGGCATGTAGCAGAGGGTGTAGCCGAGCAGTACCCAGAAGAAAAGACCTGGGGTCTGCACTTTGGCGGCAGCGAACATCAGTGCGGCGCCCAGCAGATGCAGCACGCCCATCAGCAGCTGGGCAGGGAAAAACTTGTCGGCAATCATGCCCACGAAAATAGGGGATATGACCGACGCAATCGCCATGGTAAGAAAGGCATTGCCGATCTGGCCGCCGGAGAATTTCAGGGTGGTGCCCAGATAGGTGGCGAGGGTGACGCACCAGGCTCCCCAGATAAAAAACTCCAGAAACATCATGGCACTCAGTTTGACTTTAGTGGCTGTATTCATACGTACTCTCTCCCGTTTGGATTGGTGAATAGGGTAAAACATCTTCTAAAGTCTACCGTTCCCGCAAGTTTATTTCAAGAAAGACCATTCTTTTGATTACCGGAAATAAAAGAGCCTTTGCCTTTCACGAAAATTCAGAATTTGCAGGCATGCAGATTTGGTGTTTTTTTAAGAAAAGGCTGCCTGGTCCCTGCTTGTTTTGATGTATTGCGGGCGTGATCAGATACGGCGAAACGTCCGCTTTTATGTCTATATATTGTTACGACACCTGGGTTCAACCACAATATTTGGTTGAAATTTAGCAAAACATCTGCTAAAATGACCACAGGATCAAGAAAGAAGGGAGTTGTTTTGTTGAGCACCCATGCAGAGCATAAACAGTCGACCGGAATGCGTTGGGTCTGGGGAGCTGCTTTTTTTGGTATCGGGATTATCCTTGCAGCTGCAGTATTGTGTGATGGCTTTGATGTGCAGGATAATCTGGAGATGGGACGGCCCGCAGATCTTCAGGGTATCCTGTCTGTACCCAACGAAATGGGCGCATACGGCGCCCTCATCGCCGGTATACTGTCCATCCTGATCGGAGATGCTTCTCACCTGTTTTACATGCTCTTTTTTGTTTGGGCACTGAAGATAGTCTCCGGCGGGTTCAAAGGCAGTATTTTTACCCGGATAACAGGATTTATCCTGTGCATGGGATCCGCTGTCCTGCTTTGCCAGATGATTATGCCGACAGGTTTTTCCAATGTCGATTCGGGTGGTGTTCTGGGCAGGTTTTTGATGGCGCCGCTAATCGGGTTTGATCTGTCGCAGGGAACGTGGATTCTCATTTTTTCACTTGTGGCGACGCTGGGTTTTCTTCTTTGTGTTGATTTGACCCTGGTCCGAAGCTTCCAAATAATATTTTATATTTTAAAAGGATGCTGGCGCGTGCTGAGCTGGTTTTTTCAGAATCCGGGCAAAGCGGGCGCAGCAAAAAAATCGATTCCGACAGAAGAAGATCTTCAGCCCATCGACAGTTTTTCAGCAGACCTGCCCGAAGCTGCTTTTCATCCGGAAGCAAGAAGAGAGAGGTTTTCTTTCTTCTCATGGCTATTTCTTTTCTTTCTGCCCCGCCTCGTATGGGTTGATGCGCCTGCAGCAGCTGAGGCAGGTGATTCCGGATCTGTTTTTCCCGAGTCTGTTCTCCCTGATGAAGATGCACTTCCTGAAGAAGGAAAAGAGGTTGCGGGTGCCCCTGTAATTACGATCCATACAGGTTCTATCCCTGTGTTGTATCCGCCGGAAGAAAAGGCGGAAGAAGAAGATGCCCCTCCGCCGCCTCCAGGTAAAGAGCCCGACTGCCCTGATTCTCAGAAGAAGAAGAAAGCGTTTCCCCCGGCTCCTCCGCAGGGCGAAGATGTTCTTTCAGAAGAGGAAGAGGAAGAGGAAGAGGAAGAAGAAGAGCAGGAGCAGGAGGAAGCATCTGATGCAGAATATGGAGATGTGCCCGGCTCTGCTGAGACTCCGGAAACGCTGCAACGGCCCGACCGGATAATCATGCCTTATTCTTCACCCGCTTTTTTATCATCTGCTGAAAAAGAAGAGAAAGTACAGACACCTGTTCTGCGCCGCCGTGCCCATGACTACGATGAAGTGCCTGAAGACTATAAATATCCGGCGCATTATACCCGCCCGCCCATTGCCATTTTTAAAACAGCGACACGATCGACGATTCCCAATCTGAATGCCCGTCTGCAGGAAATGGCGCTGCTCCTTGAAGATACGCTGCATAATCATGGCCTCGAGGCGTCAGTAATCGAAATTACCCGGGGTCCCACGATTACCCGCTTTGAGATGGAACCCGCTCCGGGTATGCGGGTCGGCCGTTTTCTTGCCCTGGTGGATGATATTGCGCTGGCACTCAAAGCGCACGGTGTCCGCGTACAAGCGCCCATTCCCGGGAAAGGCAGGGTCGGCATCGAGATTTCCAATGAAGTACAGGACCCGGTCGTTATCCGTGAGCTGCTGGAACATCCTTCTTTTACTCAGGGCAGACAAGTGCTTGCCCTTACATTGGGCAAAGATGTTGCCGGTGTGTCACATGTCGCTGATCTGGAGGCTATGCCGCATCTGCTGGTGGCGGGCGCTACAGGTTCGGGGAAAACAGTATGCATCAAATCGCTGCTGGCGGGCTTGCTGTTCCGCCATACACCGGATGAACTCCAATTGATGCTGATTGATCCGAAAATGGTGGAACTCTCCATCTTTAATGATATTCCTCATCTGATTACCCCCGTAGTAACCGCCTGCGATAAGGCGGCGGGTGCACTGGGCTGGCTCATTAACGAAATGGAAGAACGGTACCGTCTTTTTGCCGACTTGCGTGTACGGAATATAGAGATGTACAATAAGAGCGTCGAGAACGGCGAGATCGAACTGAGCGGTAACGGTTCGGAAAAAGGCGGCTCTCTTAATATCGTTCGCAAGCTCCCTTATATTGTGTGTGTTATTGATGAGCTGGCAGATCTGATGATGCTTGCCCGTGCCGAGGTGGAGGATGCTATCGCCCGGCTGGCGCAGCTTGCCCGTGCCGTAGGCATTCACCTGATTGTCGCAACCCAGCGTCCGTCTGTGGATGTGCTGACCGGCGTCATCAAAGCGAATTTTCCCGCTCGCATCGCTTTCCGGGTGTCGTCCCGTGTGGACTCCCGGTGCATTCTCGATGAAATTGGTGCGGAACGCCTTATAGGCAAAGGCGATATGCTGCTGCAACAGGGCGGCAATTTCGGGCAGATGCGCCTCCAGGGTGCATTTGTGAGCGACAAAGAGATGGCTGCGCTCATTGCCTATTTGAAATTGCAGGCGCCGCCTCAATATCGTGATGAGATTGAAAATTACGGAAAAACGAAG
The DNA here is from genome assembly GCA_002070275.1 of Candidatus Hydrogenedentes bacterium ADurb.Bin170. Taxonomy (GTDB): domain Bacteria; phylum Hydrogenedentota; class Hydrogenedentia; order Hydrogenedentales; family CAITNO01; genus JAAYJV01. Next base: position 11,219 of record MWCY01000036.1, on the reverse strand, counting down.
AGTTCGCTGCACGATTTGGAAGATTACGAGGATCCTCTGTTGGAAGAGGCCATTCGGGTTGTGCTGGAAGCTGGGCAGGCTTCGATATCAATGGTGCAACGGAGGCTTCGGATAGGGTATGCTAGAGCAGCGCGGCTGATTGACATGATGGAGCTGAGAGGTATTGTCGGGCCGCATCTTGGGAGTAAGCCCCGGGAAATACTCGGAGGCGCACTAAAAAAGGAAGAGCACCATGCAGGATAAGCTTTTTCCTGGGAACATGCTGCGTGAGCGTCGTGAATCACTTGGGCTTACGATTCAGACCACATGTGAACGCACCCATGTTCCGCTGGAATACTTGCAGGCATTTGAATCGGGCAATGTGGAAGCCATGCCCGGACGTGCCTATGCGCTCGGTTTTCTGCGAAGCTATTGCGCTTTTCTGGAAATCGAAGCCGACCCCTATATCGACCAGTATCTGCTGTGCACGCAGCCGATAAAAAATAACGGTTCCCTTCAGTTTATGAAAGGGGAACGGTTCGATGCTATTCTGGAGGGCAGTTATCCCCGGTGGGTGCAGGAAGCACTGGCCTGGGCGATTGTTGTTCTCGTAATCATTCTCGGCTGGTTCACCTTCACTACGATTGTGCACCCCTTCGCCGATACCGGGAAAAGTGCGGTAGAGGCAAGTGGCTTGGAAGTGGAGGAGCCCATTCATTTTAATGAAGACTTCTAACGGGACTTCCATCCTTTCTCCGGAGTTTATCCGCAAATTCCTCCTTTCTGCTTCCGGGTCTGCGCCGGTAACTGCGTGGAGGCGGCCTTCTTCCGTGTTGTAAAAGCACGGTATGCGTCCCGGAACCGACGGTCTTCCTTTTGCATGGCGTAATGTGTTCCGGCTGTGAAAAAGGATAGGTAATATGCTGCAGACCACCCGCGGTTTTATTCGGCGCAAGGCTCTCATCCGCCTGGGCGTCCTGATACTTCTGACTGTTATTGTGCTGAGCGGTGCGTTCTATTTCCGCTCAGGCGGCAAAAAAGGGGCTCCCACAGGTGCCACTTACAAAGCCTTCCGCGGTCCCATGGAAATCGCCGTGCTGGAAGGGGGCAGCATTGAGGCAAAAGAGTCCCTTCAGGTGCAATGCGAGGTGCAGGGTCAAACACGTATCCTCAAACTGATTGAAGAGGGGTACCAGATTACTCAGAAAGACGTGGAGGAAGGTCTGATCCTGATAGAGCTCGATTCCAAGGACCTGCTGGACAAACAGCTTGCCCAGGAACTGGAGTTTCAGAATTCTTCCGCGTCTCTCACCGATGCCATCGAACAGTACGACATCCAGTTGAACCAGAATGAAAGCGACATTAAAGCAGGGGAGCTGCTGGTTCATTTTGCCCGCATGGATCTGGAAAAATTTCTCGGAGCCAGCCTCACCGAAACCCTGCTGAAAGAACTCGGGCTTGATGCGCCGCCCGATGAATCTCGTGAAAAACCGCTTGATTCCTCAACCATCGATTTCTCACAGTATGCCCATCCGGATAAGCTCGGAGATGGTGAAGCACGTCAAACGCTGCGCCAGCTGGAAAATGAGCTGGAACTTGCGCAGGAGGATGTGGGGCTGGCGGATACAAAACTGGAAGGGTCAAAACGGCTTTTTGATAAAGAATTCATAACCAAGACCCAACTGGACACCGATCAGAACGCCTACAACCGCAAAGTGATCGCTCTGCAATCGGCGGAAACCAAATTGGATCTGTTTATTAAATATGAGTTTGTGAAGTCGGCGCAGAAATACATGTCTGAATATGAGGAGTCTTTGCGCAAGCTCCAAAGGACGCTCAAATTAGCTCATTCTAAAGAAGCGCAGAGCCGGGCACAGAAAAATTCTGCCGAGGCACGCCATCAGCTGCAGACACGCAAACGGGAGGATCTGGCGACTCAGATCGAAAAATGCATCATCCGCGCCCCCAAAACCGGGTTGGTGGTGTACGGGACAGGCGAGCAGAGCTTCCGGTCGGAAACGATTGAAGAAGGTGCAACCGTCCGGGAGCGCCAGGTGCTGATTACCATTCCCGACACCTCGGTGATGGCAGTGCGCCTGCAGGTGCATGAGTCTTTTGTCAAAAAAGTGAAGCCCGGACAGAAGGCGCGAATCCGTGTTGACGCATTTCCCGGCGAGCTCCTCACCGGTGAAGTGCAGCGTATTGCTGTTGTGCCTGACTCGCAGAACCGGTGGCTCAATCCTGATCAGAAGGTGTACCGGACACTGGTGAACATTGACGGGGAATACGACTGGCTCAAGCCGGGTATGAGCGCTGAAGCTGAGATTATTACCAATGTGCTGGCCAATGCGCTGCAGGTGCCCATGCATGCGGTGCATCTTGTGAATGATCGGACAGTCTGTTATGTTGCCACGCTTTTCGGAGTGGAAACCCGTCCGGTGAAAACGGGCGAGTACAATATTTCCTTTATTGAAATTCAGGAGGGACTGGAAGCAGGCGAGTCCGTATTGCTTCAGCCTCCCCGGGCTGTACGGGCGGAAAAAGAAAAGAAAGAAGAGCAGAAGGAGGGTTCCGGGCATCTGCCTGTAGCCGGAGAAGAGATGCAGCAGGGTGATTCCGGCAGCGGGGAAAGGGACGCTTCAGGCGGAGACAAGGAGCGCGGTAATGCGGAGAGCGGTCGGCGAAACAGCGAAAATGCCGATCCGGGAGAAGGGCGCACCACGGAAGAACGGAACAGAGAAGATGCAGGAAAACCGGGCGGGGCAGCGCGTCCGGAAGCCGTATCAGGTGCCGGACGGCAGGAAGGAGCGCAACGTCCGGGCGGGAGTGCTGGAGAGCGCCCTGCCTATGAGTAGCCGTCCTATTGTATCGCTGCAGCAGGTGACCAAAACCTATGTCATGGGCGAGGTGACATTGGATGCGCTGCATAATATTTCTTTTGATGTTCATGAGGGGGAATACATTGCCATTATGGGCCCTTCCGGCTGCGGAAAGTCTACGCTGCTCAATATTCTCGGATGCCTTGACCGTCCCTCAAAAGGAAAATATCTTCTTGGCGGTCGGGATGTTTCGCATTTCGATGACAACGCCCTGTCCGAAATGCGGGGTTCTCAATTAGGCTTCATTTTTCAGTCATACAACCTGATCCAGCAGCTGGATGTGCTCGAAAATATTGAAGTGCCTCTGTACTATCAGGGAGTTCCGGCAGGAGAAAGCCGCCGCCTCGCCACGGAGATTGCAAAACGCGTCGGGCTTGGTGCCCGGCTCCATCATAAACCGACAGAACTTTCCGGCGGACAGCAGCAGCGGGTGGGTATTGCCCGGGCACTTGTCAACAATCCTCTTGTCTTGCTCGCCGATGAACCGACGGGCAATCTGGATTCCTCTTCCGGTGCCGAAATTCTTGCGCTTTTCGATGAACTGCGCGCCCAGAAAAAAACCATTATCATGGTAACCCACGATCCGGATATCGGTCTGCGTTCCGACAGGATTATCAGGCTCAGGGACGGCTGCATTGAGGAGGATGTGCGCAATGCTTAAAGCAGATCTGCACGGGCTGCGCGTCCTCTTCAGCCCGGCAAAAATACAGCGCGCCGTGTCTTTGGGATTCAAAACTCTGTGGCAGCACAGGCTCCGCTCTTTTCTGACGATGCTGGGCATTGTTTTCGGCGTCTGTTCTGTTATCGCCATGCTTGCCGTGGGTGAAGGAGCCGGCTATGAAGCGCAGGAGCAGATCCGTCAGCTGGGCAGCCAGAATATTATCCTGCGTAGCGTAAAACCTTCTGATACGGAGCGCATCAGCTCCACGCAGAGCCGTGTTTCCACCTACGGGCTTACCTATGCGGATATGACACGCATTCAGGATACCATCCCGAGTGTCACCGTACTGGCGCCTGGGCGCATTATCCGCAATCATGTCTGGAATGCCACACAGCGTGTCGACGCCGAAATTGTGGGTGTTACGCCCTGGTACACGGATGTGCATGCCCTGCATCTGGTGTCCGGCCGTTTTTTCACTCCTGTGGAAATGGAAGAACATGTCAATGTGTGCGTGATTACGGCTCCCGTGGAAAAACGCCTTTTTCCGCTGTCCCCGTCCATCGGAAGGAATGTCCGGATTGACTCCGATTATTATAAAGTTGTCGGTGTCGTAGAAGCGGAAGTGTCGGCCGGGTCAGGTCAGTCCGGCAACGGCGGATCCGGTCGGAGCAATGGCGGTTATGCGCCACGTGTCTATATCCCGCTGAGTGCAGCCAAAAGCCGCTTCGGAGAAACGCTGATGCGGCGCAGTGCCGGTTCTTTCGAAGCGGAGCGGGTGGAACTGCATGAAGCGATCATTCAGGTGGACAGGCTGGAAGATGTAGAGGAAACGGCTCAGATTATTAACAGCCTTCTTGCTGTGGATCATAAGCAGAAAGACTATGAAATGGTGGTGCCGCTGGAACTGCTGCGCCAGGCGGAGCGAACCAAGCAGATTTTTAACACCGTGCTCGGCGCCATTGCCGCCATTTCACTTCTGGTCGGCGGAATCGGAATCATGAATATCATGCTGGCGAGTGTTACCGAACGCACCCGGGAAATAGGCATTCGCCGGGCTCTGGGTGCCAAGAAACGGGACATTATCGTTCAGTTTCTTATCGAGACCGTTATTCTGGCGGGCACAGGAGGTGCCATCGGTGTGCTTTTCGGTGTGACCATTCCCATCCTGATCAGCCATCTGGCGGAAATGAAGACAATCATTACGCCCTGGGCTCCTGCTCTCGCTTTTTCAATTTCAGCAATGATCGGCGTGGTCTTCGGAATTTACCCGGCTCTCCGGGCGGCGAATATGGATCCTGTGGAAGCACTGCGCCACGAATAAGCAGGGCAATCAGCCCTGCAGATTGCGCCGGTCAATGACCCGGACGGCTTTGCCTGCCGATCGTTCCAGTGTTTGCGGTGCCAGAAGCTCCACCTTTGCATGAACGCCTGCCACCGTCTGGATGCGCCGGACAATGCTGTCGCGCAGCGTCTGCATAACGCTCATTTTATCGCTTAAAAACTCAGGCCGCAATTCCACTTTGACAGTGATTTCATCGAGCCGGTCAGGGCGATTCACTTCCACCAGATAATGGGGTGAGGTGCCTTCCACCTGAAAGAGCGCCTCTTCTATCTGCGAGGGAAATACGTTGACCCCCCGGATAATCAGCATGTCATCGGTGCGCCCCATCACCCGGGTCATCCGAACTGTCGTACGGCCGCATTCACAAACGCAGGGATCCAGTGCTGCAATATCTCGGGTCCGGTACCGGATCATGGGCATCGCTTCCCGGGTAAGCGCTGTGATGACCAGTTCTCCGTATGTATAGTCCTCTGTCGGCTCCAGGCTTTCCGGATCCAGACACTCCACCAGAAAATGATCTTCCTGAATATGCATGCCGCTGCGGGCGGCGCAGTCGCCGCTGACTCCGGGCCCGATAATTTCCGACAGACCGTAGTTGTTGAATGCGGCGAGATCCATTTCTGCCTCGATCTGGCGGCGCATGTCTTCTGTCCACATTTCGCCGCCGAAATGAGCGAAGCGCAGGCTCAGTGTCCGGGGATCAATGCCCATGCCCCGTGCCACTTCCGCAATATTCAGCGCATAACTGGGCGTGCAGATCAGCGCATCAGGCTGAAGATCGCGCATCAGCTGCACCTGCCGTGTCGTGTTGCCTGAAGATACGGGCAGTACGGCCGCTCCCACTTCTTCCACGCCGTAATGCAGCCCGAAGCCGCCGGTAAAAAGGCCGTACCCGAAGGCAATCTGCGCTGTATGTCCGGGGCGTAGTCCGCCTGCAACCAGAAAACGGGCACAAAGGCGTGCCCAGGTCTTCAGATCCTGGTGGGTATATCCCACAAAGGTGGGCATGCCTGTTGTTCCGGAGGAACCGTGAATGCGGGCGAGTTCCGTGCGTGGTACGGCGCAGAGTCCGAGGGGGTAATTACTGCGCATATCCTCTTTGGTTGTGAAAGGAAGGCGCCGCACATCCGACAGCGTCTGAATGGAGTCGGGGGTAATGCCCCGTTCGGCAAATTCCTTTTTATAAAAAGGCACATTCATGGCGCGTGCCACTGTTTCCCGCAGCCGTTTCAGCTGCAGTGCCTGCAGCTCAGTACGGGGCATTGTTTCTTCTTTATCGAGGATCTGGTTGTCAATGGCAAAGGTGTTCATGGAGCAGCCTTTTTATAGAGTTCTCCGGCATCGGAAGCTGAAACGAGAGATGCGGATCATTTGATGTTCCGGCAAACAGGAATATTACTGGCGGGCGCGCTCGTACAGCTCCACACCGCCTACCACACTGATCCCTTTCGCCTGCAGTGCCGTCACGGCGATATCATTGTTGTCGAAACGGAAGACGATTACCGCTTTGTCGTTGCAGCGGAAAGTGAAAGCGTACATATATTCTATGTTCAACCCCACTTCTTCGATGATCTCCAGAATGGTTGCAAGACCGCCGGGCTGATCAACCACTTCCGTTGCCACCACTTCCGTCACATTTACGACAAACCCGGCTTTTTCAAGCACGCCCTTCGCCGCTTCCCAATCGGGCACGATAAGGCGCAGAATACCAAACTGCTGGGTGTCGGCGACAGAGAGGGTGAGGATGTTGATGCCTGCATTCGCCAGCAGGCGGCAGGGCTCACTCAGACGTCCGGGTTTGTTTTCCAGAAACATGGACAATTGATGCATTTTCATGACGTGTCTCCTATCTCTTTTTCTGCCCGCTGCCTGGCCGGACGCTGTCACCCACGCAACAGTCCTTTCCTTACAGGCATGCAGTGCCGCCGTTATTTTTTTCGGTTATCGATCAGGCGTTTTGCCTTGCCTTCGCTCCGGGCGATTTTATTCGGCTCGACGAGCCGCACATTCACACGGATATTCACTACGCGCTCAATGGAAGCGCTCAGTTTCTTGCGTAGTCCTTCCATGACGCTCACTTTGTCGCTGAACGCTTCCGGAGAAACTTCCACCTGAACCTCCACATCATCCATGGTGCCGTCATTGGTCAGAACAATCTGGTAATGGGGCGCAGTGCCTTCCACTGCCAGCAGTGCTTCCTCGATCTGGGACGGAAAGACATTCACGCCCCGTATGATAAACATATCGTCGCTGCGCCGTGCAATACGGCGCATCCGGCGAACTGTGCGCCCGCAGCTGCATTTTTCTTTGTAAAGCGTGGTGATATCTCTTGTACGGTACCGGATCATCGGCATCGCCTGCTTGCTCAAGGTTGTCAGCACCAGTTCGCCTTCTTCGCCGTCCGGCACAGGCTGGAGTGTCTCAGGATCCACGATCTCCGGATAAAAATGGTCTTCAAAAATATGCAGGCCGTCCTGAGCCGAACATTCATTGGCAACGCCCGGTCCGATGATCTCGGAGAGCCCGTAAATATCATACGCCTTAATATTGGCTTCAGGTTCAATGCGCTTGCGCATCTCATCTGTCCAGGGCTCCGCACCGAAAATACCCGCTTTCAGCGGAAGGTCCCGGAGGTTTACACCCAGTTCGGGAGCACGCTCAAGTATGCGGAGAAAATAGCTGGGCGTACAGCAGATCGCTGTGGCGCCGAAGTCCTTGAGCAGCATGATCTGGCGATCCGTATTGCCGCCGGAGATGGGGATTACTGTGGCGCCCAGTGCTTCGGCACCATAGTGTGCACCCAGACCGCCCGTGAAAAGGCCGTAGCCGTATGCGTTCTGGATAATGTCGCCCCGGTCGAGTCCCGCCGCGGCAAAACAGCGAACCATCACGCTCGACCAGACCCGGAGATCTTCTTGTGTATAGGCGACAACAATGGGCTTGCCCGTTGTACCGCTGGAAGCATGCATGCGCACAATTTCGTTCATCGGACTGGCAAAAAGACCGAAAGGGTAGGTATCCCGCAGATCTGTTTTTACCGTGAAGGGAAGGTGTTGGATATCTTCCAGCTGCCGGATATCTTCAGGAGTGATCCCTTTTCCCTGCATCCGCTCCCGAAAAAGTGCCACATGATCATAGCTCCTCCGTACAACAGCACGAAGCCGATGGAGCTGCAACTGTTTCAATTGTGTTTCAGGGAGGTAATCCGGTGCACTGACCGGGTGAAAAACGCAGCCTGCGTCATGCCAGAATTCGCTCATAATCTGCTTCCTTTTACCCTAGAATCTGAGAATATCGCTCCGGGGCTGTCATGTCTTCGCCCGGCTCCATGTATCTGCATGACGGTAAGTATAGTACGAGAATCAGGATTGGTACAAATCCGCTGTAGCATTCTTCAGATGCAAGTGCCGCCAGTTTAAACAACGGCGGGATGCCTTTGCACGTGTCGGAGGGCTATTGGGCGTAAAACTGCTCCTGGTCGATGCGTCTTTGTTATAATGCTGCATGGATTCAATTTGTATACAGGTGCCCTGGTGGCGGCGATAAACCGTATTTTCGATAGAAGAAAGGATATGGAAAGATGAGAAGGGCAAATAATTTCAGACCGGGAATGTGTCTGCTGACAGTGTGTTTTCTGACCGCTTTTCTCGGAGTGTACGCCGGTGCGGCAGAAAAGAAAGGGGCTGCTCCGAAAAAAGAAAAAGCAGCCGAGGCCGCCAAAGAGACTTCCGGAGATTCACAGAAGAACACGACGGAAAGCACCACTTTTCAGCCACTGCGCATTGTGGGAGGTATACCTGATACGCTTCCGATCCCCGGCGATGCCCGGCCTTATGCCGAAAGCCGCTATGCAAAAGAAATTGACCGGGCGCTGGCGTTCATGGTTTTTAAATGCCGCGAATCGGGCCGCTGGATATGGTACGTCCTGTTGGATTATCTGCAGCGGCAATATGATCTGCCGGAACGTTACAGCTTTGAGTTCACCGCTTCCAATGTAGTGATGACAGAAGAAAACGATCTGCGCGACAGATTGCTGCGCATGTCCGATCCTGCATTTATGCTTCCTCTGGAAAAGATAGAGGAAAGCAGCGGGGCGGAATATTTCCTTCAGCGTGCCCTTTACTGCAAGGATTATCCGATTGAAGACGAACTGGTCGCTCAGATGGCTGATTTTGTCGCCGACGAAAGCAACTATGTCGTGAGTCCGGTTGCGTTTGCAGCCGTTATCATGCGTCAGAGTCAGTGTGTGGCAAATACCCGGAATTATATGCGGCTTCGGGGCACGCTGGGCGTTCTTTATCGGGAACGCCTGACAAAAGAAGGTATTCAGAATGCCTTTTCTGCCGAAGCACTTGCCATGCTGAAGCTCCTGAAATATGAAAAGATGCTTCAGGAAAATTGGCTGCCTGAAGCAGTTTCCTACCAGAATGAAGATGGCGGCTGGGCAGATGTATTCAGGAGAAGCAACCCCGGAAGCAGTGCCCCCCGCGCCACCCTCTTTATGCTCTGGGCTATGCTGCAGGATGCCATGCCCGATGTGGAGGAAGTCCCGTTGCTGAAGCCCGGAGCGGTAGCCGAAGGCGAAGCAGCGGAAGTAATAAAAAGCCCTTGAGGCAGCAGCGGCAATGTCTGAATATTTCTGTTGTAAATGCGGAACGCCCTGGGAAAGTGCGCACACTCAGCCGGGCTTCAAAGAATACTGCATCAAATGCAGCGCCTGGCTTCACAGCTGTGCCCATTGCCGCTTTCACCGGAAAACAGCACCCAATCAGTGTGAAATTCCGGGTACGGAAGCCGTCCGGGACCGCAACGGGATGAATTATTGCGACGCCTTCGCATTTCGTGAAGGGCGTGTCGAAACACCGGATCTGGAGAAGCAGGAGGAAGCGCGGAAGAAACTGGCGTCTCTTTTTCAGGAAGAAGAAACCGAGCGAAAACCGCTGTCTTTCGATGATTTGTTTTTGGAATAGGATGCCCGCTGCACGCGGATCAGGTGAAAAAATACCCGCCTCTGGTTTTTGTGGTATAATCACCAGAGAGACAGGGAAGATCCCCCAGAGGAGATTAACATGAAATTGGTTGAGAAAAAAGGCTTTACATTAATTGAATTGCTGACAGTGATTGCAATTATTGCAATTCTGGCAGGATTGACGATGACTGTCGGGCCCCGGATGATAGAGCGTGCAAAACTGCGCCGTCTGGACAGTGCTATGCGCGAGGTGGCAACAGCGCTCACGGCATATTATGTGGATCATACCACTTATCCGCCCGCTTATGGTTATGTGAATTTTGAAAAGAGAGACAGCAATCCGCCTGCAGACCCCTCGGAAGACTCCGGTTTCTATAATCTGCAGCCCTACATGTTCCGCATGAAATACCATGGAAATGAAGAGCTTAGCGATGAGTTCTCCAGTTCCTACGATACCGACAAGGACGGCAGATTGAGTCTGCTCGAATATTCACCTCTTGGTGTACGCCAGCCCAACGGCACGTACCAGATGGATTTTTCACTCCCCCGCTACACCGGTGCTGTTACCCCTGAGTTTTATCCGGAAGTGGAGCGCCAACTGCAGGCCACTCGGCGTCCTTTTATCTATATCCCGGTGAATCTCCAGCAGTTCAGCCGTGTGCAGCGTTACTGGCTGAACCATGCTGACGCTTTTGCCTCCCGCTGGAATCCCAGCGACCCGGATTTTCCGCAACTGAGCTTCCCGCCTAAACATTATGATGCTTTCGTGCTCATCAGCCTGGGACCTGCCGGCAATTCTTTCGGACTCCTGCCGGATCCTATCGGAACGGAACCGGCCCGTGATGTCTATCACATTACCGCTCTGCGCGCCTATTACATGGCAACGCGCGACCTCAATGCGAACGGAAAACTGGACTTTGACTTCCGTGCGCGCACGCAGCAGCAGGAAGCAGGGCTGACCTATTCACTGGGAAGCCAGCCGATGACCAACGAACTGCCTTCCGCCACCATGCCCAACGGGTTCGGCCCCTACATTTTCGTGAGCAAATAAGCCTCCTGTCTGCTGTGCCTGCTAGCGGGACAGCAGAGTGAAAATAAAGGAATGACGTAAAAGAACGCCCATGAGACTTCAGTGCTCATGGGCGTTCGCCGTATATCCGGGGGAGTTTTCAGTCCTCCGGAGTATTTTCCGTCACATCCTTCCGGATAATACTGCCCGGAAGGGTGTGGCAACCGGGCCACAATTTACGCCCGGGATAAATGGCTGTGTGTATACCCGTATGCACCTTGTCGCCAAGTGCGGCACCCAGACGAAGCCGGCCCGTATCCTGCAGAACGCCGCCCATGAGCGAAGAAATGGTACCTTCGTCGTGGCGCGCATTGGCAGTG
>MWCY01000035.1 GCA_002070275.1 Candidatus Hydrogenedentes bacterium ADurb.Bin170 | reverse complement strand
TTTGTGTTCACCAAGAGTGAACCAAACGATGACCCCGTTTGTCCAATTAATTTACAGAAACTATGGTACGTTACCTAACAAAAAAAGCCAGGGGAGGTGTGGCGCAGTGGATCAGTGTGCTGCCTGCCGTGCTTATCATGGCAACACTCATCACAAGCGCGCATGGTCAGGTGGTATTCATCGGCAGCGAATCAGGAGAAAATAACAGCAGCAACAGCTCTTTCTCTTTTAATGTGACGGTTCCCGCTGATACGACGCTGGCTGTCGGAATTGCCCACAATGGAGACAGTAAAACCGCCTCCATGACTTTGGGCGGCTCCCCCATGATTGCCCTTCCTGCAACGGATTTCGGGAGCAATTATGAACGGATTCGCATGTTTTATCTGGTCAACCCGCCCAAAAACACGGTATCTTTGGCAACTTCATATGTGGACGGAAACTTTAAAGGGAAAGTGGCGGGCATTTTTTATTTCAAAGGCAATGATCCCTCTGAACCTATAGGCAAGAATACGTGTGAATGGTCAGGTGACCCTTTTCAAGCAGTTCCTCTGGCTCCATCAGATCTTCCTCTGGGTTGTAACATTGTTGTCGGGCTAAGCGGTTACAACACCAAGTTCGATGCCATTAACAGAAACGACTATGTTTCAGGCGGCGGAACTGTGAACCAGCAATACGCAAAATGGCCGAACTGGTATAACGCCGGCGCAGTTCGTTATGACTACCGGCCCGGACTCGGAGAGGTTATTACCGGAAATATTGTGGGTCCTGTGAAGCCCAACTGGAACAGTTACAGCGGGAATGGCGTTGGGGCAGTTGCTGTAATTAACCCTGTCAAGAGCACAATTACATATGCTGTAACCCCCGCTAATACGGGCACCATCACGGGTGGTGCTGCAGCCATATTCCCCCGTACGGGATCCACCTCTTTTACAGTGGCCGCCAATCCGGGCTACAGCTTTGCCAATATCACCACGACCCGGGGCACTCTGACCGGAACCTTTCCGAATTATACGCTGAGCAATGTGACTGTCAACACAACCGTGACAGCGTCTTTTAACGCTGTCATGAGAAACTTGACTTATGGCACCCCCACTGGCGCGACGATCAGCGGGCCTGCTACAGTCCAGGACACCATTGGAACGGCCATCTTCAGTGTTACTGTTCAGCCCGGCTACCAGCTTGTAGGCGCCCCGACATCGACGAGTGGAACCGTTGCTGCTGACGGTGCCAACTGGAAACTTACGAATGTTAAAACCAATGCAACTCACAACATCACTCCCGCTGTCTCCACCAACAGCCCCGACGGCGCTGCGATAGGCGGCACGGTGACCGGTCTGTCCGGAACTATTCAGGATACCATCGGCACTGTCAACTTCACGGTAGATGTGAATCCAGGCTACGTGCTGGCAGGACCGACAGTAAGCAATGGCACTATTTCCGGTACAGCACCCAATTTCACGCTTGAAAATGTGACTGCCGATACAACCGTCACGGTAGCCTTCACAAACACCCGGCCAACCATTAGCGCCATCCCGGGGGCGCTCACTCTGGAATGCGGTGCTTCTTATACAGCAGCCAATGCCCGCGTCGGCGTGACTGCAAACGATGCGGAAGACGGTCCCATTAATTCCACGCTGATCGCTGTAGGCGGAGTCACCTTCCCGCTCACCGCTGTTGGCGTGCATACCATCACCTATAACGTTAGTGATAAAGCGGGGCTGGCTGCACTGCAGCAGACCCGGACAGTCACCATTAAAGACACAACCCCTCCGGCGATTACGCTTAACGGTGCCGCAGCGATGACACTGGAATGCGGTGTGGACAGCTATGCGGAACCCGGTGCCTCAGCAACAGACAGCTGCGAAGGAGCGCTCTCTGTCACACCCAGCGGTTCTGTAAACACGGACGCTCCGGGCGTATATACAGTTACCTATACAGCCGAAGACAGTGAAGGCAATATAGGAACGGCAACCCGTACCGTTACGGTGGAAGACACGACCCCCCCGGTGATTACACGCATCGGAAACGAGAACATCCAGATCTTCACAGGTGACCCCTACACCGATGAAGGTGCAACAGTTGCGGACAGCTGCGACACCACGGTGAGCGTAGTCGCCACAGGTTCAGTAAATCCCAATGTCGCCGGAAGTTATACAATCCGGTACAACGCCACGGATGCAAACGGCAACCACGCAGTAGAAGTAGTCCGCAATGTTCAGGTGGTCAGTCTGATTGATCCGTCTCTGGTATCGGTGGAAGTGGATTCCGAATTCTCCGTCGTGGTCACCTGGAATCAGGACATTGCCTATCTGAATGCTGCACTTGTGGCTGCCAATTACACGGTCTCGGGGAACGGTGCGGGATCTCTCAGCACCAACCCCACCCGCGTGGAAATTGCAGGCGCCAAAGCGGTACGCCTCTGGTGGGATAATGCAGGCGAAATGCTGAACGGCAAAGACATTGTCATCACCGTTGATCCCGCCTTTACCGGGAATTTCGGCAATCCTATAGACGGAAATCAGAGTACAGATGCTGGTGGCGCTATCGGGATTGCGCCGGTGATTGCACTGAATGGCGGAGACATTACACTGGAATGCGGCGTAGACGAATACGCTGAGCCCGGCGCAACGGCCAACGACAACGTCGACGGCAATGTCGCTGTTGTCATTACCGGTGTTATCAACACGGGAGCCACCGGAATCTATACCGTCACCTACACCGCTGAGGATGCTGTGGGCAATATATCCACGGTAACACGCGACATCACAGTCGAGGACAGCACGGCACCGATCCTTACGCTTCTTGGCGATGCGGATATGGAAGCGCCCTGCGGCTACGACTTTGTGGATCCATTAGTGACCGCTGCGGACGCATGTGACGGCGACCTGACCGCAAAGGTGGTTGTAGCAGGTGATACAGTTGATACGTCCGTCTCCGGTGCTGTCTTTACGATTACCTACGACGTGACAGACGATGCCGGGAACCCGGCTGCCTCCGTGAGCCGGACAGTGCGGATTGCCGATAACGAAGGGCCCGAGATCATCCTCACCGGTGATAATCCCCTCGTCCTCGATGGCGGAACAGCGTATGTTGAATATGGCGCCGTTGCCATTGATTTCTGCGGTGATGCCGTGTACACCGATGACATCGTCATCGAAGGCGGGGACGATGTGAATCCTCTTGTAATCGGCAGTTATGCCGTAACCTACACAGTAGCCGATGCGGACGGCAATGAAACCGTAGCCGTACGGACGGTAGAAGTGAAGCGGGACAGCTGCAAAATCCGCGTCACACTGGATATTACACCCAACCCGGCAGTGCCCGGAGAAAAAGTAACCATGACTGCGCTGGAGCAGAGCAGTTCATGCCATGTCGGTGCTCTTCATTACCAGTGGGAAAAACGGGACAATGGCAAAGCGGGCGATTTCCAGCCCATTCCCGGCGCGGACGATGCCTCCACCTTTGTCATCAGCTCTGTCGACTTTGACGATGCGGGAGACTACCGCTGCACTATCTCCGACGATATGATTACAGTAAATTCCGCTGCGGTAACGTTGAGCGTGGGCACAGGCGTTCCCGCCCTCAGCAGGCTGGGCGTACTCCTGGCTTCCGCTGCGGCTCTGGCAGCAGGAGCAGCCGCACTTCGAAAAAAACGTGACTGATTTTTAGGCCTCTACCTGATATAACCTGACGACGGCGTCAGCACTACTGTGCTGGCGCCGTCCGACTTTTACTCCGGCAACAGGCGCCCTTTGCTAAGGTATATATGGATCCTTCTCCTCTTTTTTTATTTCCGTGTATAATACTGAGGCTGTCAAGGGGCTGTATTCTTCCGGAGCAGATTAAATGAAATTAACCAAAATGACATGCCGGCATTTTCGGGGGCTTTCCGATATGGAATTGATCCCCGGAGCGGGCATTAATCTGCTCTACGGAGGCAATGCACAGGGCAAAACTTCGGTGCTCGAAGCAATTCTGTATGCCGCCACAGCCCGCAGCCACCGCACCACCAATGACGCTGATCTTGTCTGCCACGAAAAAGAGGACTTTCACATTTATCTTGAAGGGGAAACAGCGAAACGGTCTTTGTCTATCGAAGCGCACTGGTGGAAAGGTGCCAAACGCTTCAAAGTGAACGGCGTCGCCCAGAATCGGCTCAGCGATCTGCTGGGGCAGCTTTGCGTCGTCTTTTTCTCTCCCGATGACATTGCCCTTATCAAGGGAGGCGCTGCTGTGCGCCGCCTTTTTCTCGACATGGAGCTTTCTCAGCTCAGCACCCCTTATCTCCGCGCTTTGCAGCAGTATCGCCAGGCACTTCGCCAGCGCAATGAAATGCTGAAACATCTTCAGTTCGATGCCGAGCTGATGGGTCTCTGGGAAGCGCAGCTGGCGGCTCAGGGCTCCCGGCTCATGGATGAACGCACCACCTATATTGCGCAGCTTTCCGCCATCGCTTCGCCCCTTTACAGTCAAATTGTGGAAAAGGAACCTCTGGAAATCATCTATGCACCGGATATTCCGGACAAAGAGGAATTCGCCTCCCTGCTGGAACGTTCCCGAAAAACAGATCAGCAACGCCGCAGTACAGGACGCGGGCCCCATCGGGACGATCTGGATATTCTGATTTCCGGGCGCTCCGCCCGGGTCTTCGCCTCGCAGGGTCAGCAGAAGAGCGCCGCCCTGATTGTAAAACTGGCGGAAGTGGCACTGGTTCACGGACGGCTCGGCGACTACCCGCTGATCCTCCTGGATGAGGCGGTGGCAGAGCTGGATGAAAACAGAACGCACCGCCTTTTTCATGCCCTTCCTGAAGGGGCACAGACACTGATTACTACGGCGCAGCCCGCCCAGCTTCCGGAAACAATCCGGTCGGACAGCCGGATTTTCAGGCTTGAGAAAGGAACACTTGAAAAAGTCGGAACTTGAACATATAGGCGACATCCTGAACCGGATGAAAAAAACGACCCCTCTCGGGCTGACGCTGGAACAGGCGCAAATCTGGGAGCACTGGACAGAGCTTGTTGGCGAGCATCTGGCGCCACACTGCCGCCCCTACGACATCCGGGACGGCGAGCTGCGCATTATGACCGACAGCACCGTATGGATGCATAAAATCAGCTATGTCAAGTGGGATCTGCTCCGGCGGATCAACAGAATGGCAAAAAAAGAGCTGGTTTCCGATATTTATTTTATGCTGGACAGCGACGAAACAGAAAAGAAGGGCCGTAAAAAAAGAAAACCGTAGCTCTGTGCCCTGTGCACTTTTGTCCTTTTGCACAAAGCAATATCAATAACAAGGAATTCGCCTATGAAAGCCTGGCAATGGCAGGCACCGGAGAAGCTGAGGCTTGTTGAGCTTCCCCGTCCTGTACCGAAAAGAAATGAAGCCCTGATACGCGTGGAAGCCGTCGGCGTGTGCGGCTCGGATATCCACTATTTTCTGGAGGGGGCGATAGGTGAAAACCGCCTTACCGCACCCACCGTGCTCGGTCATGAATATGCAGGCATTGTGGAAGAACTCGGTGCCGATGCCGATCCGGCGCTGCTGGGAAAACGGGTGGCTGTGGAGCCTGGCATTCCCTGCCGCCGCTGCGAGTGGTGCCGGAAAGGCCGATACAATCTCTGCACTTCCCTCTTTTTTCCGGGAGGACCGGGCTCAGACGGTGCCGTATGCGAATATATCGCCGTGGATCACGAGTTCTGCTTTCCCGTACCCGGCACCATGTCTGCAGGTACAGCCGCCATGGTGGAACCCGCTGCCGTTGCCGTCCACACGGCTGAGCTGGCACAGCTTCGCCCCGGTGATACGGCGGCTATTTTCGGTCTGGGCGTTATCGGGCTGCTTACAGCCCGCATGCTCCAGTGCTGTGGCGCTGCCCGGGTGCTGGCTGCGGACATACTTCCTTATCGCGTGGAAGCGGCCCGTCTCTACGGCATCCAGGAAGTCTTCTGCAACAGAAAAGGTTCTATTAAAGAAGGCGGCGCCTCCGCCGTTGGCTGGATTCAGGAAATGACAGAACGCCGGGGCGTGGATGTTGCTTTTGACTGTACCAACAGCGCGGACGGGCTTGCCCTTGCCTGTGCGGCGGCACGTCGGGGCGGGCGGGTTGTTCTTACGGGAATCTCGGGCAATGAGATGGACCCGCTCCCGGTCAGTATTGCCCGGCGCAGGGAACTGTGCTTGCAGTGGTGCCGCCGCTTTGTGCACAATTACCCCGCCACGCTGGATTATATCCAGAGCGGGAAACTGGACGTTGACAGCCTGATCACCCATGTGTTCTCTTTTGATGAGGCGCCGGATGCCTTTGCGCTGACTTCGGCATACGGTGACGGCGTGCTCAAGGCATCTATCGAATGGTAAAAGGCTCTCAAAAAGCCTTTTTTGAAAGTACAACACAAAAATTCTGACAGCAGCAGGCCGTTCTGAACAGAGCCTGTTGTAAATCTTTTCCCTGCCTGCTTCTGCATTCAAATGTCGCACATTGATGCTGTGGCTTGAGGCGGATGCCAGGCAGCAAAACAGAGATCCGGAATACTGTTTCTTTGCCGGATCCGGGAGTTTCCGTTATGCATATAGTGAAGCGTATCCTGCTCGGTGTTGTCGTTGTCCTCCTTCTTTTCACCACTCTTTTTCTTGTCTTCGTCGGTCCCTGGCCGGTTTATAAAGACTCACGCTATCGGGAGTCGGCGTATTACAAAGACGCCCTCGCTGCCGTTGATGCCGATGCGGCACTATCGAATTTCACAGACACCCCCGAAGCCCTCCGTGCCGGCTGGGGAGTACGCATCATTACGCCTTCTATCGGGCTCCCTATTGCAGGCTACGGCGCACGGAAAGACGGAATGCGCTCTCAGGGTGTCCGTGATGATCTGAAGGTGAAAGCTGTTTCTTTCACGGACGGCAAGGACACCGTGGTTCTGGTGGGCGTTGACATGCTGATCATTCCCCCGAATATTGCAGAAATGACGGTGGATAAAGTGGCATCGCGCATACCGCTCGCTTCCCGGAATTTGTACTTCACCGCCAGCCATACTCACTGCGGACCCGGCGGATTCGGCCCCGGGCTTGCCGCCAAATTCACGGGCGGCACTTATAACCCCTCTGTGCCCGAGTTTCTCTCCAGCAGTTTCGCCGATGCCATTGTGGAAGCCTGGCAGAATATGAAGCCCGCAAAACTCGCCCACGGCACTGTGGACGCCCGGGCATATATCCGTAACCGTGCCCGGGAACACGGCGATGTAGATCCCAATCTAAACTATATTCTGGTGGAGCAGGAAAGCGGACGTAAATGTTATATTACCCGTTTTTCGGCTCATCCCACGAATTTCGGTTCCTCCATGATGCAGTTTTCCGCCGAATATCCGGGTGCGCTGATGCGCTCTCTGGAACAGCAGACCAATGCGACTGCCGTATACCTGGGCGGCGGGCTTGGCTCCATGTCCGGAAAAGGCATCGAGGCGGACGGGCCGGATGCAAGAGTGGAATTGATGGGCAAAACACTAGCCGATCTGATCGTGGCGGCAAGTGCGTCGCCTAAGTTCACAGATCGTGTCGACATTGCATCGCTTGCCGTACCTGTAGGCGTGCCCCCTTTTCAGGCACGGCCCTTATCCCCGAAATGGCGGCTCTCACCTCTGGCGGCAAAACTTATCGGCCTTCCCAACGAAGGCTTCGTACAGGGTGCCCGCATCGGTGACCTGCTTTTTGTGGGGCTGCCCTTTGATACAAGCGGCGAACTTACCCGCCAGTGGCGTGAAGAAAAAGCTGCAGCAGGCTGGGACCTCTGGGTTACCAGTTTCTCCCGTGCCTATTTAGGTTATCTGTCACCGGAAAAATATTATTTCGAGACAAACAAACGGGGTCAGTTGGACTATGAAATCGGGTTCATGAACTGGCTGGGCCCCAACAGCACCACCTATTTTAAAGAGATTCTGGACAGGGTGGTCATGCAGCTCGGCAAATCTGCACCCACGCTGGCGGCAGCTCCATGAAGCCCCACGAAATCATTGAAATCGCACCTGGCTATCCTCCGGCGGAAATTCGGTGGTATTTGGGAAAAACAGCGCCTTCCCGCAAAGGCATCTTCTTTGCCATTCTCCTTTTTCTCGTCGGGATTGCAGGGCTCTTCTTCAGCACGCTTATCGATTTGGCATACAGCCATGAAGTACCCTGGCGTACGGCGGCCATCTATCTGGCACCGGTATATGTACCGCGGGAACAGATCGCTTACCCGCTGTCCGCCCGCCCTCTTGACGCACGGCTCTGGACCGACGACAGGGGGCTTGATATGCTGGCAGGTATCGCCACTGTACCAGGGAGCGAAACCGCACCGCGCCGGGAAATGCTCTTCGCTCTGGATCTTGCTTCTGAAACACTTCAGATCCCTCTTCTTTCAGGTCGCCTTCCTGAACCGGGGCAGGCGGAAGTACTGGCGGGAGACCTCGCTTCACCGGAGCCTTTTACTATTAACGGCATAACCTTCACCGTTACAGGGAGGCTGCATCCTGCCGCCTCCGGGTTCATCTGCAGTTATCTGCTTCCGGACCGGAGCGCTTTTGCGGAACTTTTTGACAATGCTGATCCGGAAGTATTTCAGGGGGTATTCATACCTGAAAACGGGCTTATGATCCCTGAACCGCCTTCGGGAAAAGTCCGGCACCCGGTTGCTTCTGAAACAGATGCGGATGAACTTCCCGGCAAAGAGACGGACGCAGTTATTGCCGTGCCTGCCGTTATCGGCGGGGTACTCCGCACGCATGATTATGCGGCGCGCTGCAGTTTTCTGAGCATGCTCCTGTGTGCTCTGGGCGGCAGCCTTTTCTTCATCAAACTGTTCAGACGCTTCCATCTGCAGGAGCGCCGCCTTTTTGCACCTGTATTCGGAGCAATGGAGCAGCACCGTCGTTTCTTTATGCTGATGCATCTGCTGCTTTACGGTGCTTTTTTTCTGTCCATGTATTCAGCCATCAGCAACCCTCTCATGGGCTATGAACTCAAACGTTATACTATGGACATTTTCAGCGACGGCAGTCTGGAATATATTGGGAGCGCCTACGATAAAGGCAATATCCTGCAGGCGACCTGGGCAACTTTTTACAACAACTACATCGAACAGACCCTGGTCATGACTTTCGCTCTTTCTCTGATTCTGCCCCTGGGTGTTCTGAAAAATATTGCCAGCTTTTTCATTGTCGGCGGTGCCATGTCCCCCCTCTGGGTCGGCACAGCAGCGGTGCTTATACTGCACTGCCTCACCATGGTCGTGGAACTGGAAGCCTATATCATTGCCTGCTTCTTTGTGCTGCTCTGGTCCGCTCTGCTCCTCCGGGGCATCCGTAAAAGACAGGTATCGGCCGCTATCCGGAAGGGCAGCTGGCTGCTTTTTAATGCGGCGCTGCTTACTGCTGTGATTCTTGCGGCCGCCGCCTTATATGAAGCCGTGACATTGATCCATCTTTTTAGCTGACTTTCTGTCAACAAAAAACCTCTCCCATCCGGAAAGGACAGGAGAGGCACAATCGGACTCAGTTTAAAAGGATCAGGCGCCGGGGACGGGAATGGGCCCGACCGGGTAGGATTTTGCGAAATCCAGATCGGCAGGAACACGGCTCTTTTCGCAGTTGAGCGCCTGTTCCCAGGTGACTTCCTGCCCCGTATAAGCGGCTTCACGACCCATGATCGCGGTAAGGGTGGAATAAGCGGTACGCTCACCATCGTTAATGCGGTCAATTTCGCCACGGATACTCTGAAGCATGGCAATATGTTCGTTCACATAGGGGTCGCTCCGGTCACGGCCCAGATCACCGCAAGCGGCTTTGCCTTTGGTGCCAACTACCCGTTCCCACACATCGCTCTTGCTGTTATTCCAGTGGCGGGACATGCTGAGCATGTGGACACCGTTGGCATACTCGAAATCGCAGGCGAAGTTGTCCCAGATATCTCCGTATTTTTCTTCCGCCGGCTTCCAGGCACGGCCGCCATTGGAAACCACTTTCACCGGATACGCACCAAGCAGCCAGTTAATCACGTCGATATTGTGCACATGCTGCTCAACGATATTGTCACCGCATGTCCATATGTAGTTGTACCAGTTGCGCAGACGGTAGGCCAGATCACTTTCATCAGGCAGGCGGTCGTGACAGAAAGGAAGATTTCCATTCCAGTAGACGCGGGCATAAAGAATCTCGCCAATTTCTCCGCCTTGCAGTTTCTCGATCGTCTGGAGGTACTTGTCCTGATAACGGCGCTGAAGACCGGTCACAAAAGTCAGTCCTTTTTCATCAGCCACTTTGGCGGCTGCCAGGCAGCGGCGGATACCGGGGCTGTCAACAGCAAAAGGCTTTTCACTGAAAAGATGCTTGCCTGCCGCGACAATGGCTTCCAGATGCATGGGCCGGCAATAGGGCGGTGTCGCATGGATCACAATGTCCACATCCGTCTCCAGCAGTTTCTGGTAAGCATCAAGTCCGTGGAAACAAAGTTCTTCTTCAATGGCAAGTTTGTTTTTCACTCGGGGGTCATTGTTCCGCTCAAGATTGGCTTTTGCCTTAATCACTGAATCCTCAAAAACATCGGCGAGCGCCACAAGCTTCACATTGTCGTTGCCTGTCAGACAGTTCACTGCCGCACCACAGCCGCGACCACCGCAGCCGATAAGCCCGATTTTCAGGGTTTCGGCGCTGTCCTGCGCCTGACCGGAACGGCTTGCCAGGATGGCAAAACCCGCTGCAGCGGATGCCTTGGCAAAATCCCGGCGGGAAAGATTGCTGGGTTTCTTTTCCATACGTGTAATCCTCTCTTTGCTGAAATGGCTGCCGAGATCAAAATAGCTCTCGCGCCGGTCGCTTGTAATTACTTGCCGGTCACAGTGAACGGCTGTCAGTTAGCATATCAAATTATGAAATGTCATTGCCATTTTAAAAAAGAAGACCCTTAACACCCTCTTTCTTCCTTATATCAGAAAGAGTCTGTTAACTTTTTCTTATCAAAAATTCGTTAGTAGAATAGAGATGAAAAAAAGAGTTGAAGCCGGGAATGTAAATGCACACAACTGTGTTTCACTAAACAGAGAGTTAAATCGTAAAGACGACTCCTAAGTTTTTTTGACTCGCCCTGTATTCTATACAGGTGTAGCAAGCTGGACAAGGTTGTACTACTTGTTCGGAAAAACGCGGGATCGTGGCAGGTTTCCCCCCACTTCCTCCCCTCCCCTTCCCCTGCCGCGGTCCCGCCCTTTTTTTATCTCTTCCCTCTGCTCCGGATAGTTTCCCTTCCCCCGCTTTCCTTTTGCACCTTTTTTTGCCGGTAATCGCAAGTTCAATATCGAAACGCAATGTCCTCTAAATGCGGGGACAGACTACGCAAAACAAAAATAACTTATTGCGTAGTCTGTCCCGGAATTTCCCGACTGGTCGCAAGCGGGACTCGCCTTGGAAACCGAAATCGCCCTGACTAACCAACTTCGTTTTATGCAACTCGAATACCGTATAATAGCCGTCAACGCCAGTGGCGTCAGCTGGTCAAGTAATGTGGCGGCGGTGGTTTTGTGAAAAGATATACGCTCTCTTTTGCCACAAGAATCAGGACATGGATTTGTTCAGCCGCAACGATTTCGAACAGGTTACATATCTGAAATACAGAGAGAAAACGAAAAAAAATAATGTGTGCGCCCCTGAGAAAATGAGCATCAAGCCCCGAAAAGGGACCGCGGCTTCCTAAGCGATGAATGCATTGAATTGCTAAAGCAAGTCGATATTTTGGTCAACAATCTGACTTAAAGGAATACTTTTAAATCATGTCAAGCCCAAATAAACTAACTATGGCCGATTTATCAATTAATGACGCTGTTAATAATCACCTCACTAATTGCATCATCACAGGAGATTGCTTAGAAGTACTTCCCTATATTAAAGACGCCGAAGTGGATCTCATTCTTTTTAGCCCCCCTTACGATGGCATTCGCACTTATCACAAAGGTTGGAATTTTGATTACTCCGCTTTAGGAAAATCCTTGTATAGAGTTTCAAAAGAAGGTGGTGTCTGTGCAGTAGTTATTGGCGATGGAACAAAAGACTTCGCTAAATCTCTAACAACAGCCCGCTTGACGGTTGACTGGTGTGACAATGCAGGGTGGCGCTTATTCGAACAATGCATTTACTATCGTGATGGGAATCCAGGCGCATGGTGGACACAAAGATTTCGTGTTGATCACGAATATATCCTTCTCTTTTTTAAGGGAAAGCGCCCTAAGACCTTTGAAAAAAGATCACTTATGATACCAAGTAAACATGCAGGAAAAGTGTATTCTGGCACGGATAGATTGACGAATGGGGGCTTCAAGGAAATAGTACCGAAAGAAGTAAATTCAATGAAGTGTAGAGGTACTGTTTGGCGCTATTCTACAAGTAACACTGAAGGGAACAGACTTAAGTTAAAACACCCGGCAACCTATCCAGATAAGTTGGCCCAAGATATTATTCAATGTTTTTCTATGCCAAACGATTTTGTTTTGGATCCAATGGCTGGTAGCGGTACCACTTGTGTTATCGCAGCCAAAAACCAACGCCGATATCTTGGGATTGATATTAGTGAAGAGTATTGTGATATTGCCCTTACACGACTTAACATCGAAAAAAATGTGCAACTCTCACTATTTGACCTTCAAAAAAGTAAAAACATGGGCGTGGCAAACACGGAGGATGGCACTTTCAATGACGACACAATTTAATGAAGATCTGAATATTCTAAAGGCAAAATTAGCCTCACTAAAAACAGTCTGGGAGGGGAAGCCTAGCGTTCTCGAACTCAAGCAAGCAAACTACAACTGGAAACAGATGGAATGGTGGGCTTTTTACTTTGAGTATTTGTGTTACAAAGTATTACTTAGTGACTTTCAGCATCCAGGCGGTCACTTCGACAGCGTTACGTTTGACCTCAGGCGCAATGTAAACTGGGATTTGAAAGCTAAAGCCATAAAATCAGATGACCACAGGGCGATTCTAAATGATGTAAGGGCAATGAAACAGTCTATCGCTCAAAATGGTGGGGAGCACGGAGTGATCATAGCCTTGTGCGATGTTGAATATAATGATATTGACCGTTCGTTTCAAAAGTGGCACACGGAACTTAAGGGTGATCTGTCAACATATGAAATTGAGCGTAAAGCAAGAACAAGCATTTCACGCTATCGTAAAACGAAAGCCGTCTTGACTGAAATTCTGTTTCTACGATTTACCTGTGCGGATTTAGAACTACTCAGCACTATGAAACAAGGGCGCAATAGCAACGGAAAACCACGGCCAGAAAAATATATGATTGATTTAGAAAATATCGGCAATCTACAAGTTGGTCATATTGCTTTCTAGTCGCATTTCTCCTTGTTCGATTTTGCAAGCACGCCTAATGCCAATGAATTGAGGCCGTATTTCCAGACGGTAATCGCCTGATTCAAGGCCACTTTAGCCTGGCTCCCAAATTCCTATTTGTGAAATTGCAGGGAAAGACTACGAAAAACAAAAAGATTTATTGCGTAGTCTGTTCTAGCGTTTCCCTCTGCTCCGGGTATTTTCCCTTCCCGCGCTTATCTTTTGCGCCTTTTTTTCCGGTCTCTTCTTTTTGCGGGTATCTGAATTTGACATTTGTTTTTTCTCGGTGTATAATTAGAGATAATCTTCTCGATATATATTTCTCGATATCTATTTCTCTATTAGGCACCCGAAAGGAGAAAACACATGATCAAAGAAGAAACCATCAGGAGCATCCCCGAACCAACGCTCAGAAGGGTGCCTTCCTATTGTCAGGTTTTGCTGGGACTCGCCGAGCAGGGGCAGGAATATGTATCGTGCACCCAGTTGAGCGAAGCACTCCATATTGATCCTACGCTGATCCGCAAGGACATCGCTCTTGCCGGTGCGACAGGCCGCCCGAAAGTCGGCTATCTCACCCGGGATCTGCATCGGCAGCTGGAGAACTTTCTGGGATGGAACAATGCCCGGGACGCCATCCTGGTCGGTGCAGGCAGTCTGGGCTCGGCGCTGATGGGCTACAAAGCCTTTGATCAGTACGGAGTCAATATTGTGATGGCCTTCGATACAGACCCTGAAAAAGTCGGCAGGAAGATCCATGATGTCCCCGTTCTTCCGCTCACACGGATGCCCAATCTGCTGGAACGGATGAAGGTGCATCTGGGCATTCTGACAGTGCCCGCCGAATATGCCCAGACCGTCGGCGAGCTGATGGTGATGAACGGCATTCTGGCAATCTGGAACTTTGCACCCCTGGCACTGAAAGTGCCTGAAGGCATCATTGTACAGAACGAAGATCTTTTTTCTTCCCTCGGCATTCTCTCCAGCAAGCTGGCTGCCGTACTGAAGAATGAAGACGACCATTTCAAGGAAGGTGAACGATGAACGATCCTGTCACTATAGTCATCTGCATGGGCAGTTCCTGCTTTGCCCGGGGCAACCGGAACAATCTTACGCTCATAGAAAACTTTCTGGAAAAGCACAACCTGACGGCTGCGGTACGTCTGGAAGGAAGCCATTGTGATGCGGAATGCCAGAAGGGTCCGAACATCCGTATCGGCGACACCCTTTATCAGCATGTGGACCCGGGTATGCTTCTGGACATTCTTGAAACCCATTTTGCGGTAAATGCAAAGGAATAAGCCATGGACCGCCTCTTCCCCATCGACACCATGGAAACCACCTGTCAGGACTGCTACAAGTGCCTGCGCCAGTGCCCGTTGAAAGCAATCCGCATTGAGGACGGACACGCCAAAATCACGCCGGATCTGTGCGTTGCCTGCGGGATCTGCGTGCAGGTCTGCCCGGTACAGGCAAAGAAAATCCGCCTTGATCTGGGGCGGGCACGGCATCTTCTTGATCAGGAAGCCGAGGTTTATGTGTCGCTGGCACCTTCCTGGGCAGGTGAATACCCGGGATTGAAGGCGGAACAGATGATCTGCGCCCTGAAACGGCTCGGCTTTGCGGGCGTGAGCGAAACAGCGCTCGGAGCGCAGGAAGTATCGGCTGCTGTAGCAAAGATGCTGAACAGGAACGGCCTGTATATTTCGTCGGCGTGTCCGTCCACAGTCCGCCTCGTGCGCAAATACCTCCACGATTACGCCGCCAATATCACCGCGGTCCACTCACCTGTCATGGCACACAGCAAACTGCTCCGGCAGCATTTCGGTGATGCCATCCGCATCGTCTTTATCGGGCCCTGTATCGCTAAAAAAACGGAAGCGGACGAGCACCGGGACCTGCTTGATATTGCGCTGACTTTTGAAGAACTGAACGACTGGTTCAGGCAGATGAAGCTGGATCCGTATACCATGACCCCGGATAAAAACGACCGTTTTGTTCCTTTCAGCGCCGAAGAAGGAGCGCTCTATCCGGTGGAAGGAGGCATGATCACTACCATTCAGGCGCTGGGCGCCAAAGACACTGTACGTTATGTAGCGGTCAGCGGAATCGACAATATCTGCAAAACGCTGAAGGGCCTGGAAGAGACCAGCCTGCAGCATCCTGTCTTTGTGGAAGCGCTTGGATGCGAAGGCGGATGCATCGGCGGCCCCTGCGCCAAGGCATCAGGCGCACTCCTCGGCAAAAGAATTCTCGTCGAGGATCACGCCATAATACCGCCTCTGCCTGTAGTGCGCGAGCATACACTGGACATCACCGAAACCTTCACGCCAGCCCCTGCTGCACCGCCCGCTCCGGATCCGGCACTTGTCCGCGATGCTTTACGGCGCATAGGGAAACGACTGCCCGAAGACGAATTGAACTGCTCGGGCTGCGGCTACAACACCTGCCGGGAATTCGCTGCGGCACTCGTACGCGGCACAGCCGAAGAGACCATGTGCGTCTCCCATATGCGTGCACTTGCACAGAAAAAAGCCAACGCCCTGCTTCGCAGCATGCCCTCGGGTGTCGTCATTGTTGATGCCGCCATGCATATTGTGGAATGTAACGAGCGCTTTGCCCGCATGTTCGGTCCGGAAACGACAGAAATCTATGAGACCTGCCCCGGGCTGAAAGGCTGCTCACTTGCAAAAATCATCGACTTCACAGATATGTTCCGGACAGCACTCAAATTTGATCAGGAAATTCATTACGATCATTTCCGCTATAAAAACCGGCTGCTTAACATCACCGTCTTTTCGCTGGATCCCCATCAGGTAGTCGGTGCCGTAATTCTCGACGTAACCCGGCAGGAAGGACTCCGCGATCAGATTGCCCAGCAGGCGCAGGAAGTGATCCGCCGCAATATTTCAACAGTACAGGAGATTGCATGTCGCCTGGGTGAACACATGGCGGATACAGAAATTCTGCTGCGCAGCATTGCAGAAGGCTATGCCTGTGATTCCGGCCGTCTCGCGGGCAAACCGAAGGAGAAAGAGCGATGAATCAGGATACTCTTTTTCTGGAAGTTGATTTTGCACAGCGGCGCAAACACACGGAACACATCTGCGGCGATGCCTTTCAATCGCAGCGAGTGGACGGCAGCGACCGGATTCTCGCCGTGCTGTCGGACGGGCTGGGCAGCGGTGTAAAAGCCAATATTCTGGCAACCATGACCGCTTCCATGGCACTGAAGTTTGCGGCAAGCAGCATGGACTTTGTGCATTCTGCAGAAGTGATCATGGACGCCCTGCCGGTATGCCAGATCCGACGCATCAGCTACTCAACCTTTACGATTATCGACTGTTCGGCAGGCGGGCGTGCCCGTTTTATTGAAATGGATAATCCGCCGCTCCTTTTCATCCGCGACGGCAAGGCACTGCCGCTGGAACGGAGGGAAATGGTTTCGCCGAAGTGGCAGGATCGTGTGCTGCGCTTCAGTGACATGGAAACCATGCCGGAAGATCGTGTGGTTCTGGTTTCGGACGGCATCGTTCAGGCAGGGCTCGGCTCGAAGGCGCTTCCTCTGGGGTGGCGCGATCAGGGGCTGCGCGAATTTGTGCTGGACCGCATCCGGCAGGATCCCGTTGTCTCGGCACGCACACTGGCGGAAGATGTGCTGCGTGAAGCATTGAGCCGGGAATTGAACCGCCAGGCCCATGACGACATGAGCTGCGCCGTTCTCTATCTGCGCAAGCCCCGGAAAATGATTGTTCTGACCGGGCCGCCCTTTGACCCGAACCATGATGCGGAGTTCGCCCGCCGACTTCAGGAGTTTGACGGACGAAAAGTCATTTGCGGCGGCACCACCACAACCATCGTTGCCCGGGAACTGGGCGTGGAGGCCAAACTGGACTTGAGCCGGATGAGTGAGCACATTCCGCCGCAATCGACCATGGAAGGCGTGGATCTGATCACCGAAGGTATCCTCACCCTCACAAGAACCGCGCAGCTTCTGGAAAAAGGCGCCGGAGTGCGCGGCGATGATCCTGCTGAAAAACTCGCCGCACTGCTTCTGGAAAGCGACATCATCCACTTTATCGTCGGGAGCCGGATCAACGAAGCCCATCAGGACCCGACCCTTCCCATTGACCTTGAAATCCGCCGCAATATTGTGAAGCGGCTTACCCATTGTCTTGAAGAACGCTATTTAAAAGAAACACACACGCTGTGCATTTAATGTACAGGCAACAGGAGAAACCGGTCATGCAGCAAACCATGAGAAAATTCGATACGCTCTGTGACATTATTGATCGTTTCGACCGGGACCCCGCAAAACTGATTTCCATTTTGCAGGCGGTTCAGGCGGAATACCGCTACCTGCCCAAAGAGGCGCTCGCCTATATTGCCACCTCTCTGAATCTGCCGCCCGCGCGGGTTTTCGGTGTTGCCACCTTCTATGCGCACTTCGCACTGGAACCCAAAGGAAAATATGTGATTCATGTATGCGACGGTACTGCCTGTCACGTTAAAAACTCCCAGGGTCTTGTGAATGCCATTCAGAAAAAACTGGGGCTTACCACTGATAAAAACACCACAGAAGATCTGCTCTTCACATTGGAGACGGTATCGTGTCTCGGCGCCTGCGGACTGGCACCTGTGCTGGTCATCAATGAAGATGTGCACGGGATGATGACGCCCCAGAAATGTGTGGAAGCGCTGGACAAAATTATAGAAAGAGAGGCACAGCAATGAATACATCAGTAATGACAGACCGTCCCGGCCTCAAAGAGGCATCCGATATTTTTCAGCAGCGTATTTCACGGGTAGAGCACAGAATTGTCATCTGTGCAGGCACCGGCTGTGTTGCCGGAGGCGCATTGGCCGTACGCGACGCCTTTGTGCGGGAACTCACGGCGCTCGGTCTGGAAGTGGCGACAAATCTCCATGCCGACGGCGCGCTGGATTCAGACAAACCCATCAGCGTGTATCTGTCAAAGAGCGGATGCCAGGGCTTCTGTCAGATGGGGCCTCTGGTGACACTGGAGCCTGAAGGCATTCTGTACACACGGGTAACGCCCGAAGACGTACCGGAAATTGTCGATGTTTCACTGGTGAAGAAATCGGTAGTGGAACGGCTCCTCTACAGGCATCCGCAGACAGGCGAGCAGTGCAAAGGCAAAGATACAATCCCCTTCTACCAGCGGCAGGAACGGCGTGTCCTGAAAGAATGCGGCATGCTCGACCCGGGCGACCTGTACGAGTACATCAACCACGGCGGCTATGAAGCGGCACGGCGCGCCCTTTGCGATATAAGCGATGCGGACATCTGCAATGAGATTCTCCAGTCGGGCCTGCGCGGCAGAGGCGGAGGCGGATTTCCCACCGGGCGCAAGTGGGATCTCACACGCATCCAGCCGGGCGATCAGAAATATGTTATCTGCAACGGCGACGAAGGCGACCCCGGCGCATTCATGGACCGAAGCGTGATGGAAGGCAATCCCCATGCGGTCATTGAAGGCATGGTAATCGCTGCCAAAGCAATCGGCGCCCAGGAGGGATACATCTATGTACGCATGGAATATCCGCTGGCAATCAGACGACTGCAGGAAGCCATGGATCAGGCGCGTGAATTCGGAGCGCTGGGCGAAAATATTTTTAACAGCGGCTTCAGCTTTGAGCTGCACATCATGGAAGGCGCCGGTGCTTTTGTCTGCGGCGAAGAAACAGCGCTCATTGCATCCATCGAAGGCAAACGGGGCATGCCCATGCCCAAGCCGCCCTTCCCTGCACAAAGCGGTCTCTGGGGAAAACCCACGCTGATCAACAATGTGGAAACCCTCGCCAGCGTCCCTCTGATCCTGCGCTACGGACCGGAACAGTTCCGGGCACAGGGCACGGAAAAGTCGCCGGGCACCAAAACCTTCGCGCTTACCGGGCACGTGGCAAATACCGGTCTTATTGAAGTGCCCTTCGGCGCAACGCTCCGTGAAATTGTATATGAAATCGGAGGCGGTGTGACCGATAATGCCGGCAATGTCACGGACAGACCTTTCAAAGCTGTACAGATAGGCGGTCCCTCAGGCGGCTGTCTGGTAGCGGAACATCTGGATCTGCCCCTCGATTTCGATTCGCTGGGCAGCGTGGGTGCCATGGTCGGATCGGGCGGGCTCGTCGTCATGAATGATCAGACCTGCATGATCAGTGTCGCCCGCTTCTTCATGCAGTTCGCCCGCAATGAATCCTGCGGCAAATGTGTGCTCTGCCGCGAAGGAACCCGGCAGATGCTGGCGCTTCTGGATGACATTATCGCCGGAGAGGGCACGCTTGAAACTTTGGAGATCCTCGAGCAGACCGCCGAAGCAGTGAAGATCGGTTCGCTGTGCGGGCTCGGAAAAACCGCCCCTAATCCCGTTCTTTCCACGCTGCGCTATTTCCGGAAAGAATATGAGGCGCATGTTATCGATAAGCACTGCCCCGCAGGCGTCTGTCCCGCGCTCTGCACTCCCGTGATTATCGACGAGCTGTGCACAGGCTGCGGGCTGTGTAAACGTAAATGCCCTGTTGAAGCCATTTCGGGTGAAAGAAAAGAAGTTCATCACATCGATCAGGAAAAATGTATAAAATGCGGCGTCTGTCTGGAAAGCTGCCGCTTTGACGCCATCGTACAAGGAGCCGCCCAATGAATACGAACACAACTGACACAGTAAAACAGACTTTATTTGTTGACGGACGGGAGCTGCCCATCAATGGAGAGCGCAACGTGCTGGAAATGGCACGAAAAGCGGGCATTGATATTCCCACCTTTTGCTACCATTCAGAGCTCAGCGTGTACGGTGCCTGCCGGCTCTGTCTGGTCGAAATTGAAGGCAGAGGAATTCAGGCTTCCTGCTCGGTGGCACCGGAACCGGGCATGCGCCTGCGAACCAACACCAAAAAAGTGCGTGATATCCGGAAAATATCGATTGAGCTGCTCCTTGCCAATCATGACATGACCTGCCCGACCTGCTCGCGCAGCGCAACCTGCAGACTTCGTGAACTGGCGGAACGCATGGGCATCGACAAAGTGCGGTATAAACCCATCGAACGCAAAGCGCCGCTGGATCATTCGTCACTCGCGCTGGTGCGTGACCCCAATAAATGCGTGCTCTGCGGCGACTGCGTCCGGGCATGCCACGAGCTGCAGGGCGTGGGTGCCATAGACTTCGCTTTCCGTGGTGCGGACAGTGCTGTATTACCCGCTTTCAACCAGGATCTCGCCGAAGTGGAATGCGTCAACTGCGGACTCTGCGCATCGGTATGCCCCACAGGGGCCCTTACACCGCGCCCCGAAATGGAAGAAGTCTGGGCAGATCTGGACAACCCCAATAAAATCGTTGTTGCCCAGATGGCACCTGCAGTGCGGGTGGGTCTGGGTGAATATTTCGGCATGGAACCGGGCAGTATCACCACCGGACAGGCAGTAGCTGCATTGAAAGCCATCGGCTTCGACAAAGTATATGACACCTCCTTTGCTGCTGACATGACCGTACTGGAAGAAGGCGAAGAATTTCTGGACCGCTTCAAAAACCAGGGCGTCCTGCCGCTCTTCACTTCATGCTGCCCTGCCTGGGTCAAATATGCGGAACAGTATCACCACGAACTGCTGCCTCACCTGTCGAGCTGCAAATCGCCCCAGCAGATGTTCGGAGCAGTGGCACGCAAAGTCCTGCCCAAAGTCATGGACATGAAGGGGAAAGAACTGGTAGTCGTATCGGTCATGCCCTGCACTGCCAAGAAATATGAAGCCAAACAGGAAAAATTCATTCATGACGGCGTACCTGAAGTGAACCATGTCATCACAACCGCTGAATTGGGGCTCATGCTGCGCCAGTGCGGTCTCCAGCTGGCTGATCTGGAACCTGCCGCCTTCGACAAGCATATCAGTTTCAAAACCGGTGCAGGTGTACTCTTCGGCGTGACCGGCGGTGTTACTGAAGCGGTGCTCCGCTATGCCGTCGAGCAGGTACAGGGCAAGCCGCTTGAAGACGTCGATTTCCGGGAAGTGCGCGGCGAGAAAGGGCTGCGGGAAGCCACCGTTACAGTGGACGGCATCGAACTGCGCCTCGCTATTGTGAACGGACTCGCACAGGCAGCGGCCGTAATTGAAAGCATCAAAAATGGCACCTGCGCTTATCATCTCGTTGAGGTAATGGCGTGCCCGGGCGGCTGTGTCGCCGGTGCGGGGCAGCCCCACACCTTCAATCCTGCCGCACGGCAGATGCGCACCCGCGCCATTTATGATAATGACAAAATGCTGGATTACCAGAAATCGCAGGATAACCCCGAACTGATCAAATGCTATGCCGATCATTTCGACGGCGTCGGCGGACACACCGCCCATGAAACGCTGCATACCGAATACACACATCGCAAGCGGCTTCATGAAATTGACATTGCCCTGCAGGAAGGCGAGAGCAAAGGAACACTGCCCATACAGGTATGTGTGGGAACCAACTGCTTCCTTAACGGTTCGCAGGATCTGCTGAAGAAACTGATGCATCATGTGGACCAGCAGGGGCTCACCGATCAGGTCAGCATCACAGCCACCTTCTGCATGGAAAACTGCGGTAAAAGCCCCAATGTCCGTGTGGGCGCCACCCATCTGGAGGCCTGCACCTTCGAGGCAGCATGCCGGTCGCTGGAAGAGCAGCTGGGAAGCAAGGCCCTTTAAGCCAAAGTTGCCGAAGTGCAGCGTTTTTTGACATGCTATCTCCTGAACGGTTAACCGAAAAAAGGAGAAAGACATGATCCGCAGAAAAGACGATATGCACTGTGAAATCAGAGACAATATGCGCGGTGGCGCAGGTTCTGTAAGCCTGCGCCACTTTTTTCACGCCGATGAATTTACGGCGCCCGTGCGGCTTTGTGCTTCCCTGAGCATTCCGCCAGGTGCAGGCATAGGCTCACACCAGCACCTGAAAGAAGATGAAGTCTACTACATTACGCGGGGTACCGGCATTCTTGATGACGGGGAAACACAAAGCCGTGTATGTGCAGGCGACGCCATCCTCACCGGTAGAGGCGAATCACATGCCATCCGGAACGACGGCAACGAAACTTTGGAATTCATTGCCTTTATCGCCTGCTACCCTGAAGAGGATAAGGCATGAAAATCGCCCCGCTTCCCCTGCCCATGCCCCGTGATACCCGCTTCGGCAAAGGCGCATCAAAACTACTCCTGCCGCTCTGCGCCGCTTTCGGCACAAAGGGGCTTGTCGTACACAGTGCATCCGTTAAAAAGAACGGAAGGCTGGAGGCGCTTCTGTCGGAAAAACCAGGAGAGACCGACTGCTGGCAGCATGAAGGCGGAGAACCTGCTCTGGTGCAGACAGAAGCAATGCGCCGGTATATTCAAAACACAGCTCCGCACTGGGTGGCGGCCATAGGCGGCGGCAGTGTCCTGGATCTTGCGCGGGCGGCGGCAGGGCTGTCACAGGCACCACTCAGCGTGCAGGAATACCACGACGGTGCAGAGATCCCTGAATCACCTCTCCCTTTCATCGCTGTGCCCACCACAGCGGGAACAGGCTCTGAAGCCACTACCGTTTCCGTGCTGACCAATACGGCGACAGGGGTTAAAAAATCCATCCGCCATCCTTCTTTCATGGCACGTCTTGTTTTACTGGACCCTGAGCTGATGACTGGTACTCCGGCATCTGTCCTTGCCGCTTCAGGCATGGATGCGCTCACTCAGGCAATCGAAGCCTTCTGCAGCCGGGGCGCCACCTGTCTCACCGATGCGCTGGCAAAAGACGCCGCCGAAAAAGTGTTCAACGCTCTGCCAGGCGCCTGTTCCGGTGACCCGTCTTTTTTTGATGATATGATGCTGGGCAGTTATATGGCGGGACTTGCTCTGGCATCGGCACGGCTGGGGCTAGTACATGGACTCGCTCATCCGCTGGGCGCCCGCTATCATGCCGCTCACGGGCTTGTTTGTGCTTTCTGCCTGCCTCCTGTTCTGGCTTTCAACCGACCCGTTATTCCTGGAAAATATGACACGCTGAAAAGGATTTTCAGAAGAGATCCGCTGGAAGCGATCGCTGCACTGATTCAGAAACTGCCTCTTGCCTCGCCCTTTACCGGGCAGGTATTGTCGGATACACAGGCAATCATCGAGGAAACACTGGCTTCCGGATCGACCAAAGCCAATCCCCGGGATGTCAGTGCAGACCAGGTGCAGGCTCTTTTAAACCACCTGTTTCAATGAGAAATGAAACAAAACAAAGAAAGCGTATAAAAAACAATGAAGGCACAAAACCCGAACCTCCTTTACACGAAAACTGTAACTGAACGCCGGTGTTGTCAGTCTAATTTCCCGGAAGGCAAACAGTGGCGCCTCTGCGGTTCTGTTCACATTTGCTTTATTTGGTAGTAACCGGTGACTGATAAGGAGTTCTGCTATGGGCATGCACCGTCGTTTTGTTTCTTCTGCGCTCTTTTTTTCGTTTTTTCTGGCAAGTATTTTCGCCCCCCTTTATGCAGCGGAAATCAACGCATCTCCTGAAGTGACCCTTCTCCGGGAAGAGGCAGGCGGCAAACTTTATCAGGTGGCAAATCAGAAAATGCTGGTCATGGAGGGCACGCCGGAAGAAATGGGATTTCAGCACGGCCTGCTGCTGGCAAAAGAAATCCGCCACATCATGAAAGAGGGGTATACGAATAAAGCATTGTGGGATCGGGGCTACTCCAAAGAGTATGTAGCAGCCCAATCTGAACGTATGGAAAAGTTTTTTCCTGAATCCGTTCGTGAAGAACTGCGTGGCATGGTGAAAGGCCTGCAGGCGGCAGGGGACGATGGTATTTCCTATGAAGATCTCCGGCTAGGGATTACACAGGCGGAAATTCTTCATTTCCCGCCGGACGGTGGCCCTGCCTGTTCCAACTTTGCATGCTGGGGTAAGTGGACAACAGACGGGCGGCTTCTTCATGGCAGGAATCTGGACTGGAACATCAAAGGCGATGCACAGGACGATCACACGATCCTGGTCTGGCGCCCCAAAGGGGGGATCCCTTTCATGATGGTAGGCTGGGCAGGCGGTGTCGGAAGCGTCACCGGCATGAATTCCCGGGGGATTACGCTGGGAGAAATGACGTTACCCTCCTCGGATGTGACCTTTGACGGGCTGCCTCTCTTCCTGCAGATGCGCCTTTGTCTGGAGCAGTGCGCCACACTGGAAGAAGCGGTTCAGTTTTTTCAGAAATGCCACCGCACCACCGGCTGGAATTTCATTATCGGCGACAGCAAAATTCCCGATGCCCGTGCTCTGGAAACGGATGCCAAATACTGCACCGTTTTTGCGCCGATGGATCCCAAAGAAAGCGACGCCACGGGACACTGGGGCATGGTGGATGCTGTGCGCCGGACGAATCACCCAGTCGGGATGGAGCAGCTGCTCCGGCTTGCCGCCGCTTTCGGTCATGAATTCGGGCTCGAGATTTCTTCGGAAGCGGATATAGAAACAGCCAAGCCCCTGCTTATGACACAGGACAGCTGGCAGCGTTATGACTGGATCAGCCGTGAAATTGACCGCCAGCCCGGTGCGATGGATGTGGCACAGGCCGCCGCGATTCTGGGCAGCGGTCCCGTGCAGGCGGGCAACACACTGCATTCCTGTGTATTCGATCCGAAAAACAAGTCCATTTATGTCGCCAATGCGGGTAACAATCCGCCTGTCCCCGCCTGGAAACTTCCCTATGTTCTTTTCGATCTGAGCCCCTGGTTTGACTGATCTTTGATCTGTTTTTTCACAGAAGGCCGCTCCTGTGCTATCCTTGGCAAATCATCCGCCCGGGAACAAAGGGCTCTGATTTGCTTCCGAAAAAACATAACTGGCTTCAGACATGTCGCATCACTGGCGTTCCTATGCCAAAATAAATCTTTATCTGGATGTGCTGCGCAGGCGGCGGGACGGATATCACAATATTGAAACCGTCTTTCAGTCCGTCAGCCTATATGATGAACTGACTTTCAGTGAACTCCCCGAAGACATCGTACTCACCTGTTCCCGACCAGAGCTGGACACAGGTTCTTCCAATCTCATCTGCCGGGCGGCGGCGCTTTTAAAAGAAAGCACCGGCTGCACAAAAGGCGCACAAATCCACCTTCAAAAAAATATACCGCTGGCGGCAGGGCTTGCCGGGGGCAGCGGCAATGCGGCAGCAGCACTCGCTGCACTGAATCGGTTGTGGCAGCTGGAGCTTCCGCCTGCACAACTCCTGGCATGTGCCCGGAAACTGGGGGCGGACGTGTCCTTCTGCCTGAGCGGCGGCACCCAGGCAGCGACACTGAAGGGAGAAGTGCTTTATCCCATGCCGCCTCTCCCGCCTGTCTTTTTTGTGCTGATCCACCCGGATGTACAGGTGAGCACCCCCTTCATCTATACGCACCCTTTACTGCGCCGAAGCAATGCCAGACCGGTTGCCGGCTTTTCCTCCTCGTTCCGCCGGGCACTGCGGGCGCTGAAAGAAAGCAGGTGGCAGCACCTTGTTTTTAACGCAATGGAAGTGCCTGCCTTCTCCGAATATCCGCAGCTCGCTGAACTGAAAGGGCAGCTTGTGAAGCAGGGCTGCGATGCAGCTGCCATGAGCGGCAGCGGCCCTACACTCTTCGGACTTTTTGATCTTTGCGAGAAAGCAGAACAAGCCATTGCGTTTTTTCGGCAGCAGTATCCTTCTCTTGGCTGTACACTCGTGCAGCCTTCTTCAAAAGGCGTTGCGTATTTCCGGGAAAGCTTTTCAGAACCGTAAAAAACTGGCTGCCTGCTCTTTGATGCAAAAGAGAAGGCTGTGGTAGAGTTGTTTTTTGATGTGCGCCTGAATCCCGAACGGGGACTCACGCCAACATGCATAAAGGAAAATATTTATGAGCAAAAAACTGAGTCGACGCCGATTTCTTGCCTGTGCTGCCGGTGCACTGGCGGCACCCATGATCATCCCCCCTTCTGCACTGGGCAGGGGCGGGGCTGTTGCCCCTTCTGAACGGATTACAGCCGCCGGTATCGGTATTCGCGGCCGTGGTTTTCATGATCTCCGCTGGATGATCCGCAACCCGGATGTGCAGATTCTTGCGATTTGTGACATTCAGAAAAAACAGCGGCTGGCGGTGAAAGAATTTGTCGACGGGCATTACGGCAATGAAGACTGCGCCATGTATTCGGATATGCGCGAATTCTTTGCGGAACGACCCGATATTGATGCCGTGCTGATTGCTACCGGTGATCACTGGCATGCGCAGGCGTCCATCCGGGCGATGCGCGCCGGTAAAGATGTATACACCGAAAAACCCTCCGCCATGACCATTGCCGAAGGGCGGGCTGTGGTGGAAACAGCCGCTAAATATGGCAGAGTCTACCAGACGGGCACCCAGCGGCTCAGCGAAGCCAACCATGTTTTTTGCATTGAAATGGCGCGGACAGGACGGCTCGGCAATGTAGCCACTGCCTATGCCCATATCGCACCCTGGGATGCTGCGAAAATGCCGCGCAAGTGGCTGCCTGCCCAGCCGGAACCGCCGAAAGATGAAGTGGACTGGGATGCCTGGCTCGGGCCCTGCCCCTGGCGCCCCTACAATGAAGAATACGTGCTGGGCGGCTGGCGGGGCGATTACGACTTCCACACCAGCTGTATCGGAGAGTGGGGCGCTCATACCTTCGCACAGGCACAGATGGGCCTCGGGCTCGGCGAAACATCCCCTGTTAAATATGAATATGTGGACAACGACAGCGGTGACGGTATGGTCTGCCATTTTTCCACCGGTCAGAAATTGATTTTTTCACGAGGCGACAAATACTGGTACGGCTCCTGTGGCGAACTCTTCGAAGGCGAGCGTGGTTGGGTTGCCGCTGCAGACGGTTACAGCGTCCCCGATGTTTCCGATCCGGAAATGCTTGCCGAATTCGATGAGGTCGTCGGCGAATACAAAGCGCGCACAGGCAGGTCTCTGGATCACATGCGCAATTTCCTCGATTGTGTTAAAACCAGACAGGAACCGGTTGCCAATCCCCGGGTCATGCATCACTCCATGTGCACTGTCCACGCCGCCAATATCTGCATGTGGCTTGAACGGGATCTGGTCTATGATCCGAAAAAGGAATGTTTCGTTAACGACGATGAAGCAAACTGTTTCCTCGCACGGGCGGAACGGGCACCCTGGACCCTTTAATGAAGCAATACCCTTTTGACCGCAACCGGCCCGACCAAGGCCCGTCAACTGAAAGAAGGACAGTACATAAAATGCGTAATATATTTTTCACACTGTTGCTGATGCTTCTTGCCGTCCGGGGAAGCGCTGCCGATACCGATCCTGTTTCCGTCCTGCAGTCCAATGCATCCATGGAAGCCAAAATTGAGGCATGCCGCCTGATTGCCGCATCAGGCGATGAAAGTGCCATTCCCGTGCTGGAGCCGCTGCTTAACGACAGTGCGCTGTCACATATGGCACGGTATGCTCTGGAACCCATGACGGGTGAAGCGGCAGATCAGGCACTGCTCCGGGCACTTGAAAAAGCGTCCGGTACCGTTAAAGCCGGAATCATCGCTTCTCTGGGTGTGCGCAAGACAGAAAGCGCTTTTGATGCTCTTGCTGCGGCAGTGGATGACCCTGATAATGCCGTTGCTGAAGCGGCGGTACGCGCGCTCGGCAGGCTGGGCACAGCAGCTGCGGCCGGTGTTCTGGAGACTTTCAGTCTGCGCAATGATCTTCCGGTTGCTCTCCGGGAAGCCACCGGAGAAGCTTTCATGGATACGGCAGAAGCGTTCCTTGCCCGCGACAGAGAAGATCATGCGTCCGGCTTCTACGAATACGTCTATTTCAAAAAATCATTTCCGGTACATGTCCGGGCAGCCGCCTTGCGCGGTGCCGTACGGGCTCATGAAACCGATGCAGGCTGGAAACTGCTCGTTAAAGCCTTCCAAAGCGATGAGTCCGCCCTTTTTGAGATGGCACTCCGGATTGCGCTGGAAATCACGCCCCGCGCCCGGACAGCCGCAAAACTCGCTGCGCTCCTGCCCGAATACAGCCCCGAAAGAAAGCTGCTTGTGATTCAGACGCTGGGTGAACTGGGCGTGACCAAAGCAGGGCACGCCCTTATCCCTGAAGCTATGGCAGGAAGAAATGATCTGCGTATTGCCGCCCTGAATGCCCTCACACGACTCAAATACGAAGCAGCGCTGCCGCTGATCACGTCCCTCGCCGTGTCAGCGGATGAGGAGCTGGCTCCTGCTGCCCGCGACTGCCTCGCCTTCTTCCCCGGAGAGGCAGGCGATCAGATCCTGGAGCGTCTGCTGAAAAGCGAAGACAGCGACACGCGACTGGCGGCAGTGGGAATGATTGCTCTGGGCGGGCTGCCGGATGCGAGTAACCGCCTGCTGAACATTGCAAGAAGAGACAGCGCTATGCCCGTCCGCCTGGCAGCACTGGAAGGCGCTGCACGGCACGGCGGCATCGGTCATCTTTCTGAATTCATGCGTCATCTGACACGCCCCCAGTCAAAAGAGGAAAGAACTGCAGCGGAAGATGCATTGCGCTCCATTATTACACGCAGCCGTGACAAAGGTATTCCGGATGGCATTGTGAAGGATCTGATCAACACGCTGAACCGTGCAGCAGCCCCGCAGCAGCCTGCCCTCATCACTATCCTGACAGCCACAGGCAGCCAACGTGCCTTTGACAACCTTTTTGAAAAAACAGGCGCCGACGATGAGGCACTTCGTGATGCCGCTGTCAAAGCCATTACCGACTGGCCGACCCTGATTGCCCTGCCCACCCTTCTTGACTGGGTAAGCAATAATACAGCACAGCGTACCGCCGCTTTCCGCGGTGCCGCACGGCTCCTCGCCGCAAAGCAGCTCGGATCAGAGGAAGCACTGACCCATTACCGGCAGCTTCTGACTCTCGTGCAAAACACCGATGAAAAGAAACTGCTCTTAAGCGGTATGGGCAATCTGGACAGTCCTGACGCACTTCTTCTGGTGCTGGATCTTCTTAGTGATGACCAGGTCAAAGCTGAAGCAGTTCAGGCAGCCATGGCAATTGTCCGCCGGCTGGGCGAAACTCCGGATTCGGAAGCCATCAAGGAAAAGGCATACGCCCTCATCCCGGAACTGAAAAAAGACTGACCCTGCCAATCGCCTGATAAAACAACGGCGCCACCCTCCGAATCCGGAAGGTGGCGCCTTTCATCATTCTACGGGATCAGGGGCACTCAGCAGGGAAGTTCCCAGCCTTTGCGGTATTCTTTACTCACGATTTCGCCCGGATTCGGCACGCCCATGACTTCGCCTTTCTTGTTGTCCCAGTGCAGTTTCTGGCCGGATTTCACCACCAGATTGCCGAAGTTCACCATTTCAGTGAAAGGACCTGCATAGCTGAAGTTGGAGCAGGGCATTTTGCCTTCTGTAATGCCGCGAAGCCAGTCAAAGTAAGGATCTTCCCTCGGAATACGCTCCAGCGTCTCATCGGGGAATTTGTAGTCTTCCATGGCGGCTGCCGGCATCAGGCGGGGATTATCGCCGTATTCGCCGGCTGTCAGAATGCCTTTATCACCGACGAAGAAGGAACCGTTGAATTCCTTGTCACCAAGCACTTCATCCAGAGGTACGCTTGCCGGACGCTGCGGGCGGTTATACACTTCCTCGCCTGTCGTCGGATCGGGCTCGTGACCGTCGTACCAGTACACATCCACCGGCGGCATGTCGCCCCGGGCCGGGAAGGAATACTTGATGGTGGACATGATGGGGAAAGTCTGTTCGTTTCTGCCTTTCTGCATGACCACTTCCACCGTGTAGTCGCTCGCTTCAACGAGATTCAGTGCCATATAGGCAGGATCCATGATGTGGCACGCCATGTCGCCGAGGGACCCGCCGCCGAAATCCTGCCAGGCGCGCCAGTCGTGGGGAGCAAGTTTGTGGTGATAGGGCCGCCAGGGCGCCGGACCGATCCAGCGGTCCCAGTCCAGATTTTCAGGTGCCACTTCCGGAGGAAGAGGAACGTCCATGCCCTGATTGTCCCACACAGGCCGGTGTGTCCATACATGCACTTCCCGCACATCGCCGATGGCGCCGCTCGAGATCATTTCGCAGAGGGTGCGGACACCGTTGCCGCAATGCCCCTGGTTGCCCATCTGGGTCATGACACCGCATTCTTCCGCCGTGTTTTTCAGCAACCGGGCCTCCGCCACGGTATGAGTCAGCGGCTTCTGCACATAGCAGTGCTTGCCCATCATCATCGCCATATAGGCGGCAGGCGCATGAATATGGTCGGGTGCGGAAATGGTAACCGCATCAATTTCCGGCATGGTTTCGAGCATGATCCGGAAATCTTTGAATTTCTTGGCGTCAGGCAGCCGATAAATGGCCTCTGCGCAGCGATCCCAGTCCACATCGGCAATGGCAACCACATTCGCGCCGTTGCGTTTACAGCTCATAAGATCCGAATAGCCTTTGCCCCCGGCACCGATAGCGGCAAGATTCACTTTTTCATTGGGAGAAAGCTTCCGGGGAATCACTTTGGCGGTATTCGGTGTCACGGGCGGCGCCTCAATGACTTCTTTCCCGTCTTTCATCGTAACGGCGCCAAAAGCCATGGTCGTCGTTGCTGTCGCAAGGAAAGTCCTGCGCGTCAAACTGGACATACTCATAACTGTTTCCTTAAATGTTGCGGAGAAGAAAAACACACATGAAAAAGTATGCTATCACGGTTGGCGTGGATTGGTCAAAATTACTTGCCTGTGGCAGTTTTCCGTTTTTTCTTTTTCTGTACGGAATATCCGAAGAAACCCAGTTTTTTCCCGAGCGCATAATAGTTTCCGTGGGCATAGGCGGCGAGCCTCGCTTTTTCCAGAGCGAGCCGTCCGGACGGGGTCAGCAGCGCCTCCGTCACCTGTACCGCTTTGATTTCCGCAAGAAACAGCGTATGGGTACCCAGCAGCATCTTTTTAGTTGTCCTGCATTCCAGGCTGATAGGACATTCCCGGACGATAGGCGTCTTTATCGTTGTTGACGGCGCAGGTGTCAGTCCCGTTTCCGCAAATTTATCCACGTCTCTGCCGGATACGACACCGCAATAATCGGTAGCATGCATCTGTTCCACCGAGGGTATATTTACAGTGAACTCGCC
>MWCY01000034.1 GCA_002070275.1 Candidatus Hydrogenedentes bacterium ADurb.Bin170 | reverse complement strand
GGGGGGAGGAGCAGGAATGACGAGGGAGGGGAGGAGCAGGGATGACAGCGTTAGGATTATGCAATGAAATATAGATAAACGCAGGGAGCGGCTACGGAAAAAAACAAACAAATAATTTATTTCGCGGTCAGTCCCGCTATTTATCCCGGGTAAGATTTTAGCTGTCTTGATTTGGGGATTGACATATTTTGGGGGTCTGTGCTATAGTGACGTTTATTATGGAGCGGGTTACACAGCGGTATGCGGCTAAGTACAGGCCGCGGACAGGACAAACCTCCAGGCGCATAAGCGCCTCATACACCAGGAGACTGGGCTGATCATGAAAAAATGGACGGTCGTGTTGGAGCCGCATGAACAAGAAGACGCATCTGTGATCAAGTTACGAGAAATACATTTTTGGACGCTATGTGCGGTAGTATGCCTTCTGGCTTTTCTGCTTGCGTTCTTTTTTCAGCGGGAACGGGAGTTTTCCTCCCGGACAGAGTTGCTCAGCCGCGCCAATCAGCGGCTTCAGCAGGAGAATCAGGACCGTGCGGCAGCGATGCCAGCGCAGATTCCGGACAATACGGCAGGGCGCGATGCGGTGCGACAGGCGGAAGCCCGGCTTCGCTCCGAATATGAAGCCAGTATTGCCACCATTACCGCCGAGCTGACCGACCTTTATGACATGGAAAAGCGTGCACGCAGTATCACCGGGCTTCAGCCAAGAAAAGCAGCCCGTCTGGATTCTTCGGCGATGACACTGAACGGTAAAGGCGGCGGCCCCTCGT
Source organism: Candidatus Hydrogenedentes bacterium ADurb.Bin170 (assembly GCA_002070275.1). GTDB lineage: Bacteria > Hydrogenedentota > Hydrogenedentia > Hydrogenedentales > CAITNO01 > JAAYJV01. The sequence goes on along the minus strand of MWCY01000034.1, from coordinate 30,938 downwards.
CCACAGGCCCCTTTGAATATGTGGGCGAAAAATATACGGTGAGCCTTCCGAACCTTATTTATGGGAGCAGCCGTCCCTCCGCCGATCTGATTATTGAGGAAATTCGGCTGCGTACGCGCAGTCTCGGCGAACTTGTCCGGGATATGGAGGTGCAGAAAGAACGGATTGAGCGTGTACCTGCAGGATGGCCTCTTGCCCGCGGTGTGGGCCGGATTACCTCCAATTTCGGCTACCGGCGCGATCCTTTCAGCCGCCGTGTCCGCCATCATGACGGCATAGACATTTCCGCCCGACACGGCACAGCGGTTCGTGCCACTGCCCGGGGCAAGGTCGTCAAAGCGGAATATATGAGTTATTACGGCAACATGGTGATCATTGAGCACGGCGACGGCCTTTCCACAGGCTATGCCCATTTGTCCGCCATGAATGTCCGTCCGGGAGCCACAGTAGGGCGCGGCGACGTGATCGGCGCCGTAGGCAGCACCGGCAAGAGCACGGGTGCGCATCTTCATTATGAAGTGCGTATTCAGGGACGTCAGGTCAATCCTGCCAAATATCTGGTGGATCGATGATGCAGGATCCCCGCACCAACAAAGGTACAGATGCTGATATGACTACGCTCGGTTCAGGCGCCCGGCTGAAGGGAGACCTTCATTGCAGCGGTTCGGTGAGTATTGAAGGGATGGTGGACGGCACAGTCAGAAGCCAGGGTACTGTGCTGCTTCAGGAAAGTGCCCGGGTGAAAGGGGAGCTTTCAGGCGCCCGGATCGTCATCAGCGGTGAAATTCGCGGCAATGTTCAGGCGGGTGAACGGCTGGAAATTCAGGCATCGGGCAAACTGCTCGGCAATATTACCGCTCCGGTCATTTTCATTCAGGAAGGCGCCTTTTTTGAAGGGCAGTGTTCCATGCAGGCCGAGAAAGACAAAGCAGCGCCTGGCGGCGATAAGACTGAAACAGCTGCGGACAAGTCTGCAAAGAGCTGATCGCTTTTCCATCCCCCTGTTCTTTCCCGTTGATGGCGCCTTACCCGTCGGTACCGGGCTGACCATCTGCTCCCGCTTGTTTTGTGCAAGTGTCTTTTTCAAATATGCTACAATACCGCATCTGAACAGCCTCTTCTCTCCTTATTAACCTTATACCGAGGACCCGCCCTGATGCCCCAGCAAAAACCGAAAACGAAAAAGCCCTGGGTCTACCTGAATCCGCCCCGGGAAGTTATAACGCTTCTTGAAAACGCACCTTCAGTGATTACGGCTTCGACCACGGAAGAACTGGTGCAGATGGCATGCGGCGGACCCGACGGCGACCGCTGCGAAGTTGCCTATGATGTGCCGGGACAGGGCAGAGTGGTGGAAGCGACCGTGGCACGGGTGCGCAACGGGATTTGCGTAAATTATCCTGAGCCCTATATGCGCCGTCGTGACGGCGACTGCATGGTACTGGGCGACAGTCTGCCCACGGATAAGGAAACCTTTGATGCCCGCTTCGGCAAAGCGTTCGATCCGCTCCGGAAAGAAACGCTTGACTGGCTGGGCAAACAGGATCTGGCGGTTTTCGGCTTTATTGCGGGCATGGACAAAATGGGCATGGACGCCATGGTTGTTGCGCCTGCCAATGCGGGATTTTTCGTCCTGGGCCTTGCCATGCTTCAAGGCATCATCGCTGTGGAGGATTTGTCGCCCAAGTTCAGTCCCCGTCTCATTATTTATATTGCACCGCCTTTCCGGCATACCCATTTCGACGGGAAGCAGGTAGTGGTGCATCAGCGTGATGCGGGCTGTCATGAAATATTTGCCTATAATCTGTACCCCGGACCCAGTGCGAAGAAAGGCGTGTATGGGAGTCTGCTCGGTCTGGGAGAGCGCGAAGGCTGGGTAACCGCCCATTGTTCGGTCGTGCAGGTGGTCACGCCCTACGATAATACCCTGACCCTCATGCATGAAGGCGCAAGCGGCGGCGGCAAAAGCGAAATGCTGGAAGTGGCGCACCGCGAATCGGACGGCCGTCTGCTGCTGGGACGCAATATTGAAACGGGCGAAGAACAGCGCATGGAGATTCCCCGGGGCTGCGCACTGCGCCCCGTCACGGACGATATGGCGCTTTGTCATCCCTCGCTTCAGAAAGGGGACGGCAAACTGTCAGTGGTGGATGCAGAGAATGCCTGGTTTGTCCGGGTCAACCACATTACCTCCTACGGTACGGAGCCTCATTTTGAAGCGCTCACGGCACAGCCTTCGGAACCGCTCCTTTTCTTCAATATTGATGCTGTCCCGGGCAGCCGTGCACTGATCTGGGAACATACGCAAGATGCACCCCATCAGCCCTGCCCTAATCCGCGGGTAATTATTCCCCGGCACATTGTCCCCGATATTATGAATGAGCCTGTGTCTGTTGATGTGCGCAGTCTGGGTGTCCGTACGCCGCCCTGCACTGCCGCCCACCCCAGTTACGGTATTCTGGGTCTGGTTCACCTGCTTCCTCCGGCACTGTCCTGGCTGTGGCGTCTTGTTGCGCCCCGGGGTCACGATAACCCGAGCATTGTGGATAGCGGCGGCGGTATGAGCAGCGAAGGGGTCGGTTCCTACTGGCCTTTTGCGCCGGGGCTTATGGTGGATCATGCCAACCTGCTTCTGAATCAGATCGTATCCACGCCCAAGGTGGTGCACATTCTCTGCCCCAACCAGTATGTGGGCGCATGGAAGACCGGATTTATGCCTCAATGGATCGCCCGGGAGTATCTGGCACGGCGGGGCATTGCCAAATTCAAGGCAGATCAGATCCGCCCGGCACGTTGTCCGCTGCTGGGGCATACCCTGCATCATCTGACGCTGGAGGGTCATCCGGTTCCCCGCTGGCTTCTGCAGGTGAATGCCCAGCCTGAAGTGGGTGATTATGCCTACGACGAAGGGGCAAAAATGCTGACAGAATTTTTCCACAGCAATTTGAAGCAATTTATGAAACCGGAATTGCATCCGCTGGGCAAGACAATTATTGAATGCTGTCTTGACGGCGGTCAGGTGAGTGATTATCAGAGCCTGATAGCCACGACCTATATCGCCACCAGCCTTAGTTAGGCATGAATGCCGGGGATACCGGAATATGCAGTACAGGGCAGACTCCGCACATAATGCGCCGCCGGATCCGGAGGTTATGATAACCCTGCAGCCCGGAGAGTCGCTTCAGTCCGCCGCCGCCCGGTCGGGGCATGACCTGAGTATGCCCTGCGGCGGGCAGGGCAGGTGCGGCAAGTGCCGGGTTCGCTTCGCAGAAAATGCCCCTGCACCGGAAGGAAGAGAAGGTCATTTTTTTTCTGAAGCGCAGCTGGAAGCGGGCTGGCGCCTGGCCTGTACCCCCCGGAGCGCAAAGGAGGCAAACGTCTTTCTCCCTCCGGAGGTCCTGGTGTCGTCGCCTCATCAGATTATGATGGCAGGGCGGGGCAGTCAGGCGCACAAAACGGCTCCCCGTGTAAGCAAAGCCTTTCTTTCCATGAATACGCCGACTGCTGATGACAGCGAGTCCGACCTTCTCCGTATTGAGCGCGCCTGGCATGCCGCACATCCGGATCGGCGAAAAGAGTCGCTGCATGTGTCCCTGCCGCTGCTGCAGACACTGGGCGCCCGCCTCCGGAGTCAGAGCTTTTCCGGCACAGCAGTCGTGCGGGAAGGCGAACTGCTGGATTTTGAAGAAGGGGACACGGCCGATGCCCTTTACGCCGTCGCTTTTGATCTGGGAACGACCACGCTTGCAGCTGCCCTGCTGGATATGCGGAGCGGTGCTGTACTTGCCTCAGCGGCGGAAATGAACCCGCTCATCACCTGGGGTGACGATGTGATCAGCCGCATCACCGCCGCCGCAGGCAACAGCGATACCCTGAAAGCGATGCAGGCGGCATTGTTGAAGAAAATCGCCCGGATGCTTGAAGCCATGGCAGGCGAAGCAGGCATAGCACTGCAGCATATTTATGAGATCGCTTTTGCGGGGAATACAACCATGGAGCACCTCCTTTGCGGGGTGGATCCTGCACCGCTTGGCCAGGTACCCTTTGTCTCCGCTTTTTCCAGGTCGCACCGATACGCTGCCCGGCATTTCGGGCTGCCCGTTCATTCTGAAGCCGAATGTCATGTTTTCCCCGTCATCGGCGGCTTTGTGGGCGGTGATACGGTGGCGGCGCTGCTGGCAACAGACTTTGATGCAGGGGACGGCATCCGCCTGCTTATGGATGCAGGAACCAATGGAGAACTGGTGCTGGCACACGGTGATCGTTTATGGGCGGCGAGCACAGCTGCCGGGCCCGCATTTGAAGGCGCACGAATTTCCCGGGGAATGCGTGCCGCCCGCGGAGCTGTTGAAGGGGTGCTTTTTCGGGAAAATACGGTGTCTCTGGCGGTGATCGGCGGCGGCGTCCCCCGGGGCATCTGCGGCAGCGGGCTCATCGATCTGTGCGGTGAAATGCTGCGCACCGGCGTGCTGGACAAAAGCGGATGTATGTGTTCACCGGAAGACGGGGCACCTTTTCCGAAGTCACGGCTTCGGTATGACAGGCAGGGCGGTGTGGAATTTGTACTTTATTCCTCCGAGTCCGGCGATATTACGGTAACGCAGCAGGATATCCGGGAACTGCAGCTGGGAACCGCGGCGCTGCGAGCAGGCATGACATTGCTTCTGCGCACGGCCGGGCTTTCACCCGAAGACCTCGATGTTCTTTTCATTGCCGGCGGTTTCGGCAGTTACATCCGGATGGAACACGCGTGCCGCATTGGTCTGATTCCGGAAGGTTTGGCGCCTGAACGTGTGTGCATAGCGGGAAATGCCGCCCTCAGTGGTGTAAAATGGGCATCAGTGTCGACGGAAGCATGTGCGCTTGCGGATTCTCTGGCGCGCCGGGTCATGCATATTGACCTGAGTACCGTCCCTGATTTTGCGGAAACATTTGTGCTGGCAACCCTGTTCCCGGATACGGAACCGGACACGCTGTAAAAGCGGCGTGCGGGTGAATAGGCCGCCGCTTTTGAAAGGAAGCATCATGCCCTATCCGAAAATAGCCAGGCAGGCAGTCAATACAGTCCGCTTTGCGGAAATAGTGCAGGTGTTTATCCGACACGGTTTTAAGGATCTGGTGCAGCGTGCGGGGCTGCACAAAGGGTTTCCTGGAAAGCTGCTGCACGGCTTGCGTTTAGTGAATGCGCCTGTGGGCGAGCCTGCAACCCTTGGAGAACGCCTGCGCAATGCTTTAACGGATCTGGGCCCGACTTTTATTAAACTGGGTCAGATTCTCAGCACACGCCCCGATCTGGTGGGACACAGAATTGCCGGGGAACTGACGGTATTGCGCGATGAAGTGTCGCCTTTATCCTTTGAGCAGATGCGTCCCATTCTGGAGGAAGAATTGGGTGGCAGATTGGAGAGCCATTTTGCCTCTTTTCAGGAAACGCCTGTCGCTTCCGCATCGCTGAGTCAGGTATATCAGGCGCAGCTGCACAGCGGTGAGAAGGTGGCGGTCAAGGTACAGCGCCCGGAAATTGAGCGCACGATTGAAGCAGACATCAGCCTGCTGGAAACCCTTGCTGAATGGGTGTATGACTATCAGAAAGGCAAAGGTGTCCTGGATTATCCGGGTATCGTTGATGAATTTGCCCGCAGCATCCGCCGTGAGCTGAATTTTCAGATTGAGGCCCGGGTGGCGGAGCAATTTGCCGCTAATTTTTCCGATACGGAATCAGTGGTGATTCCTGCCGTTTTTCCTAAATACAGCAGTCGCAGGGTGCTGACACTGCAATGGATAGACGGTGTGCCGGTGGATCGGGTGGACGCCTATGAGGTGCATGACTCCGATCCCGCTGTGATTGCCCATCTGGGCTGCGATACGGTGTGCAAAATGGTTTTTGAAGACAGGCTCTTTCATGCCGACCCCCATCCCGGCAATATCTTTCTGCTGAGTCACAACCGCATTGCTTTTCTGGATCTGGGAATGGCGGGGCACCTGGAGGACAGTGACGTGCAGGCGCTGCTGGCTCTTTTTTCCGCCATGTTTCACGGGGATGCGCAGCAATGCGTTGAAGCCGTACAGCATCTGACCTCGACCACGCTCCCGGAAAATGAGGATGCCCTCGCCCATGAAATCTCGGAGTTTATCGCCTTTGATGCGCCCGCACTGATCAACCGGGGTGAGGTCGCCCGGGGTTTTGAGATTGCCGTGCAGATCATGCGCCGGCACAACCTGGAACTGGCGCCCCGTTTCTCGCTGCTGCTGAAAGCACTTGTAACCATTGAAAATGTGGGAAAAGCACTGGATCCTCACATGGACATGCTGCCCATTATCAGGCCCCATGTGGAAAGAATGTTTCTTGCCCGCCTCAGACCGCGCAATATCTTGCATGAAATGCAGGCGCACGCCGATGGATATTTGCAGCTCAGCCGTAACGCGCCGGTGGATCTCGCCCATTTACTGAAACAGATGCGGCGAGGTAATATGACTTTTAATATTCACCATGAGCATCTGGAAAATCTTGCCAATACCATTGACCGGTCAAGCAAGAGGAATGCCGTCGCCATTGTGATCGCCGCACTCGTTGTTGGTTCGAGTATGCTGACGGCTGCAGGCGTTTCTTATGCGCGCCTCGGCAGCATCGGATTTATTGTTGCCGGTGTCTTGGGTCTGACGCTGATTGTGTCCATTGTCTGGAAAGGAAACCGTTGACCATGGAATCAAAGGAACCTGCTATGAGTACCATAAGAACCCTGCTTCCCTGGGGTCTATTTCTAGTCATGTCCCTGTTAACCGCTTTTTTCTGGCATCAGTCCAACCGGCGTGGCCAGATAATTGATGAGATTTCCGGAGAAATGCTGCAAATTCAGGATCAACTCCAGCATGTTTATCAGGAATTGCTTGATTTGAAAGCCTTTGCACAGGAAAAATTAGGGACACCGGAGCTCTGATCTGCATGTAATGAGTATACTTTCTGCTGTAAATAGAACGAAAGTAAAGCGGTGCTATTGCTGAGTTTGCCCGGAGCATGCGTAGAAAGAGCAGAGTTATTCTTCTTTGCTGAATTGGAATTAATAGTAATAGCACAGCGCTGATAAGAGATGCGATCACAAAAGAATTGACTGCTGGCACGCATTTCAGTATACTAGTACTGTTGAACAGTCCTATCTGTGATAGCAGAAAGCATGAAAACAATCGATTACCGAAGCGATAAAATAAAAACAGGAACCGACACGATGTGCCGGATGCCCTATTTTAGAGCAGCCATATTTATCGTCTATTTGTGGCTTCTCAGCATGCAACCGCCAGTATTTTCGGAAGGATTTCCGGGGACGGCGGTTTTTTTCGTGTTTCTCTGCTGTCTTTTAATTCCCAACTTCAAGACTGATCCGGTGACGGAGCAGGGAGATACTGAACATGATTTACGCAATTTCGGCGATTGCCGGTGTAATTATTGGCGCTCTTGTGATGGTAGGGGTTTCCAGGGTCCGGGCAGGCAGCTATTTAAGCCTTGCCCGGCGTGAGGCGGCGCAGATTTTATCTGATGCGGAACGGGACAGTGCCGCTCTCATCAAAGAGGGGAAGACGACGCTTAAAGAACTGGAGATGAATCTGCGGGGCAAGGTGGAAAACGAGGGCAGGGAACTCCGCAAAGAAATCAGCGCAATTGAAAAGCGCATCGCCGCCAAAGAGCAGAGCCTTGATTCCCGGGCGCAGACGCTGGATAAAGCGGCCGCCTCCCTTACCAGCCAGGAGCGGAGTCTGGCGGCGCGGGAAAAAGAAAACGAAAAAGAGCGTGAACGTCTTTCAGGAATGCTTGCAGAGCAGATGCGCCAGCTGGAAAATATTGCCGGACTTACGGCTGATCAGGCGCGCAAAGAGATTTTTGTCCGTCTCGAGAATGAAGTCAAGCGGGATTGCTCTCTGGAACTGAAGCGGGTGGAAGACGAACTGCGCGAGAATGCCGAGAAGAAGGCGCGCTGGATTATCGGCGAGGCTTTGCAGCGCTGTGCCGCCGATCATGTGGCAGAGAGTACGGTCTCCGTGGTGGCACTTCCCAACGATGAAATGAAGGGGCGTATTATCGGCAGAGAGGGCCGAAATATCCGTACACTGGAAAGTGCGACGGGCATCAGCGTTATTATCGATGACACGCCGGAAGCGGTGGTTCTGTCCGGATTTGATCCGGTACGTCGGGAGGTGGCGCGTATTGCGCTGGAGCGGCTCATTGAGGACGGCCGTATTCATCCCGCCCGCATTGAGGACATGGTCGAAAAAGTGACTCAGGAGATGACGGTGTGCATCCGCGAGCGGGGCGAACAGGCGTGCCTGGATGCTGGCGTACACGGGCTGCATCCTGAGATTGTGAAACTGCTGGGACGGCTGAGTTTCCGTACATCCTACGGACAGAATGTGCTGCGCCACTCGCTGGAGGTTTGTCATCTGGCGGGTGTTATGGCAGCTGAGCTGGGGGTTAACGTGCAGGAAGCGAAGCGCGCCGGTCTCATCCATGACATCGGCAAGGCGCTGACCCATGAAGTGGAAGGCTCCCATGCGGTGCTTGGCCATGATATGGCGAAGCGTTACGGCGAAAATGAAGCAGTTGCCAATGCCATCGGTTCACACCACGCCGAGATGCCCATCACCAGTCTGGTTTCTGTGCTTGTGCAGGCGGCCGATGCCATGTCGGCGGCACGACCGGGCGCGCGCAGTGAAATGCTGCAGCATTACATTAAGCGGTTGGAGCAGCTGGAAGAACTGGTCAACGGATTTTCCGGTGTGGAGCGTTCCTTTGCCATTCAGGCCGGTCGCGAAGTGCGTGTGGTGGTGCATCCCGACAAGGTCAGCGATGCGGAAGCAGCCCAGATGTCCCGTGATCTTGCCCGGAAAGTGGAGACGGAAATGACTTATCCCGGACAGATCCGTGTGACTGTGGTGCGCGAGACCCGTGCTGTGGAAATCGCCAAATAGCCCTTTATCCGCACCAGAAGCATGATGTGTCCCGCCGGGTTTCTCCTTCCTGGGGGGTCAGTGTGTACTGTCTGAGCCGGAAGGAAAGTAAAACTTCACATCCTTCAGGAGATTGAAAACATTCAGCAGCAGGGAGCGGGGCTGCAGCATCAGGCTCATTTCGGTATAGGTCGCATCCCAGCAGGGCACGTTGCAGTGGTGCACCAGATTGCGAAGCCGGTGAAATTCGGGGTCGCGCCAGATCTCCGCCAGCCTTTTCTGCTTTACATTAAAATGGCTGTCCTTGTCACAGCAGGGTGCTACATTGCCGGTCGGGTCGATGGCGCATACGGAATAGCCCGCATAGCACATGAACTGCCTGGGTTTTTCGTAGTAATCCGCAATTCCTCTGAAAAAGGCATCGGACGAACTGCGCAGGCCGCTTTTTTTGCAGAGTTTGCGCAGCTTCTCCAACTCGGAGGACAGATCGGCAAGATCCTCTTTTTCAAAGAAGAGATCATCGTATTCTGCCATTGCTTTGCGCCGATGGAGCAGGTTCGCATGGATGGGGGAGTACTTGATCTGGTGCATGTCCAGCGACCGTGCAAACTCCAGCATCGGCACCATTTCCAGATAGTTTTTCTTCGTGATCAGAAAATTGATGCCCACACGGATATTCGGGGCAAGACGCCGCAGGTCTTTTAGTGACTGCACCACCTTCGAAAAGGTGTCTTCCGCCTGAAGATAGTTGTGCAGCATTTCTTCCGGGCTTTCCAGTGAAATGGAAATGGAAGCCAGACCGGCTTCTTTCAGCCGCAGGATTTTGTCTTCCGTAAGCAGCGTGGCGTTGCTGCACAAATGCACGGAAATACCGGACTGTGCTGCAAAACCGATGAGCTCAAAAATATCCGGTCGCAGCAGCGGCTCGCCTCCGCTGATGGTGGTAAGAAAGGTGCCCAGTTCCGACGCAGCGGACGTAATGACCTTTTTCCAGTCATCAGTCGTCAACTCCTGCTCTCTGTCAAAGGCACAGGGAAGATCCCGGACGCCGCACATGCGGCAGCGGAGGTTACAGCGGTTGGTGACAAAAAGCACCAGCGTGGGCATATATCGGGGCGGCCGTCGCAAATGCCGGGCGATCACAACATTGGATGTGCGCCAGGCTTTTTTAAATAAAGACAAAAGGTTCACAGAGATTTTCTCATTTGCAAGGACAGCGTTGCCTTGACCAAAAAAGGCGTTTGTCCCGGTATAACTTACTACAGAATTTCCGCACCATCATAAACCACCTGGTGCTTTATGATGATAACACTGGAGGGGGGCTCTCCATTTCACAGCCGGTGCCTTGCGTTGCCGGGCATCGCAAAGCATGATATTGCTTATGGTATCATAGACCCTTATGTGTCTGTGTATCATTTCAAGGTGGAGAATTTCAATGCGTTTTCTATACTGCTCATTTCTGTGCGCCCTGCTCGTTTCTCTTACTGCGTGTGCTGAAGAGGAGACACTCATGTATTACCGGGATATTTATCCCGATACCTGGGTGGCGACTGACGGACTGGGAAGAACTATGCCGGACTGCGGGGAGGCGGGACCTGTCAAAAAAGACCAGCGGCGTATCGTCGGTATGTTTTATATTACCTGGCATGGAGATCATCTTCACCATAAAAAAAGCCCCTACAGCTCCGACGTGACCCGTGTGCTGGAAGGAGACCCGGCTGCGCGTTTCGATGGAAAGCATCCGCTCTGGAAGGATAATTTTTACCACTGGGGTGAGCCGGAAATGGGCTATTTCCTGAGCAAAGATGAATGGGTGATCCGGAAAGACATATCCATGTTATCCGATGCGGGAGTGGATGTGCTCATCATGGATGTAACCAATGCGGTGCGCTACTGGGAGGAATGGGAAGTTGTCTTTTCCACTCTGGAAAAGATGAAGGCAGAAGGGAACAAGGTGCCTTACTTCACTTTCTGGTCTTTTAACGGTCCGGCGATTGTAGTCGTGCGGGATCTCTATGACCGTATCTATAAGGAAGAGAAATATAAAGATCTGTGGTTCTACTGGGATGGCAAGCCGCTCCTGCTCTACAACAGCACCCCCTCTGTAGATGCTAACGGCAGCGATATAAAAAATCCCAATCCGAATTATGACCCCGCCGCCGCCACTGATCCTGCCCATCCCCATTATCAGGATCCCGAATATACAGAGGAATTTTATACCGATTATCCGCAGGAGATTCGCGATTTCTTCACCCTGCGTACCATGTGGTGGGGTTATTACGAATGGGCGGGAAAGCGTGCGGTAGGCGCCGAAGATTACTGGAGTTTCGGGTATCAGCTGAACGACGAAAAAGTACGCGCCCTGGATCCCGCTGATCTGCTCTCCACGCACAACGGCAAACCCGAGCAGGCAGCGGTGACCCCGGCACAGCATTCCAACAGCATGACAGGCAAGTGCTGGACTCGGGAAAATTTCGAACCATCCCTGAATGAATATGACATGCCTGTGCCGTCATTTGTGCCCTGGCTCGGTGAAACGGTGGCGCACCCGGAAGACTACGGAATTTACTTTCAGCAACGCTGGGATGAAATTCTGCCACAGAACCCCCAATTCCTCTATATAAACGACTGGAACGAATGGACGGCAGGAAAATACCACCCTGAAGAAGGGCATACGGTTCAGTTTCTCGGGCGCGAAAATAACTATTTTTTCGTGGATCAGTACAATGCTGAATTCAATCGCACCATCCAGCCCATGAAAGGCGGCTACACCGACAACTACTATATGCAGATGGCGCAGAACCTGCGAAAATACAAAGGTGTGCGCCCCATACCCCAACAGCAGGGCATCAGCCGGATAAATGTGGACGGCGATTTCTCCGACTGGGACCCGATCCGGATCGAATACAGAGACACCATCGGTGATACCTTCCACCGGAACTACAAAGGATATGGCGGACTTGTCTATGTGAATGAGTCGGGCAGAAATGACATTATAACCTCAAAGGTGGCAGTGTCGGAGGAGTCCCTTTATTTTTATGTTGAAACCAAAGAAGAGATGACGGTACACTCAGATCCGAACTGGATGCTTCTGCTGATCGATGCTGATCAGGACAGCAGCACAGGCTGGTACGGGTATGATTTCCTCATCAATAAAGAAATCCTGTCCGATAAAAAAACAACCGTCAAAAGTTATACAGGTATCTGCCCCGATGGAAGATGGGAGACCGTTGCGGAAATCCCCTTCCGTTATACAGGAAAAGAAATGGAGCTCGCGGTTCCCCGTGCACTTCTCGGGCTGGGAGATGCAGCTTTCAGTTTTGATATGAAATGGAGCGACAACCCGGCTGAACTTAAGGATCCCATTTCTCTGTGTACCGATGGAGACACAGCGCCTAACCGTCGCTTTAATTACCGTGTAATCTGGAAAAACTAGGGATATGCGTGCGTTACGGTCTTTTTGTTTGTGGTCAACCTTTAGGAAAATATGCTGATGAAATTTGTTCGACTGATACTGATTTCTTTGTTGTTTTATACGTCTGTCGCTTACGCTTCCGCACCGGAAGGGCTCTGGAACTATGAGTCGCCCGGCGGTCATGTGGATGCCTCGCCCGCACTGGGTGTGCTTCAGCCGGGCGGTGAGCTTAACATCGTTGTCGGTACCACAGCGGGTGTGATTGTCGCCCTTACTGAAAAGGGCAGCGAAGTCTGGCGCAGCGAAGTCGACGGGCCTGCATGTATTTCGCCTTCCATAGGCGATATGGATGGTGACGGCGCGCCGGAAGTGCTTGCCATGACTCAGGCAGGCAGCCTCTACTGTCTGGAAGGCGCCACAGGGCAGAAACGCTGGCAGTTTGCTCTGCCCGGTCGCATTAACTGGGGCGAAACGGCACTGACGTTGATGGATCTTGCCGGGGACGGCGGACTCCATGTGGTGACGGGCGACAAGGAAGGAAATGTGGTCTGCGTGAATGCTTCCGGGGAAATGCGGTGGATTTTCCGGGAAGATATGGGAGTGGTACAGGCCCCTGCCGCCGCTGATCTTACAGGTGACGGTGTGCCGGAAATTCTCGTGGCAGGCAACAAAGTGCCGCTGATCTGCCTGTCCGCAAGGGGGGAGGAACTCTGGCGCATTCCTTCCGGTGTCGGCGCAAGCCCTGTTATCAGCGATATGGACGGCGACGGTATTCCTGAAATTATCACCGGCATTTCGCAGGAACTTGTGCTTCTGAACACACGGGGTGAAATCCTCTGGAAGTACCCGATGCGCCTCTCTCTTGACAGTGCAATTACTGTGACAGATCTGGATGGCGACGGAGTGTCTGAAATCGTTGCAATAGATCTTGCCGGCGAACTGGTATGCCTGTCGGCGGAGGGCAAAAAACGCTGGGAAGCCAATGTGGTCGACCGGGTGCGCCGTTCGCCCTCGGTAGGCGATCTTAACGGTGATGGTATTCTCGAAATTGTCGTTGCCGGATACAGCGGCGCGCTCCATATCTTCCGCGCAGACGGTACGGAAATGATCCGGTATCCCGTTTCCGGCGGTATGAATACAACAGCGACTCTGCTGCCTCTGTCGGACGGCGGGCCGGGGGTTCTTATTGCCCCTGCAAACAGTGCCATGACGCTGATCCGCTTTCCCGGCGCCAAAGCTGATGCGTCGCTGCCCTGGCGCGAATACCGGCAGAATGCGATGCGCACTGCATTTGCGCAAAAAGACAGTGTTGCGCCTGCAGTTAAACTGTCCCTCGATCCCGGTGCACGGCATGTGGGAGCCAATGTATTTACAGCATTGGTGGAAAATCCGGAAAAAGAAAAGCTCACCCTTATCCTGGAAGGAGGCAGAATCGGAGGCGCGCCACTGAGTGACAGCATTACTTCATCAGATGAGATATTTTCCATCTGGTTGTCTTATGCCGTTCCCGCCGGGTATTCTGCCGATTATAAGTTTACCTGCACCGTGGAGCAGGCAGGCAGACAAGTTCTGAAACAGACCAGAGAAATGCATACCACACCCTTTATGAAAGAATTGGGCGATTCCGAGGCGATACTGAAAGAAGTTGAGACGCTCTTTGAAAAGGTGAGCGATATTCGCGGTCTGGAGGAGCGCGCCTGTTTTCTTGCCGGACGGCTGGAGAAGTTCAGGCCCCGGTTCTTTGCAGCACCTGCTCTCTCCGACGCTGATCTGCTCGATCTTAAAAATGACTTTACCGCCTTTTACCCGGAATTGCAGCTGCTTCTGAAAATGACCCGTGCCGCAGCCATCGCTGCCGAAAAGGGAAGTGCTGTGCTGACAGCTGCCGCTGACCCCTGGGCACCTTTCGGCGGTGTGGATGAGATTTTCGAAGGGCGCATCTCCGACAATACCCTTTCTGTGGAAGCATTTCCCGGAGAACATGAATCAGCAGCGCTTAACGTCTTCAATATGAGTGCCGATACCGTGACTTTTCGTGTGACACTGAGCGACCTCACACAGGGCGAAACAGAAAAAACAGCCACAGAATACATTACGCTGCATGAGGCGGTGCCCGTGCCGACGGAAATGATCGATTATTCCGTGGATGCGCTGCCCAGACTGAATAACGCCGCTCTTTTGCAGGTGCCGCCGCGGAGTGCTGTTCAACTGTGGCTTGACATAAACACCAAAGGACTGGCGCCGGGCGAATGGAACTGCAAAGTGATGCTTGCGAGCCTTCAGTGCGATTCGATCAGAACAGAAGTGCCGCTGACTGTCAGGCTCTACGACACAGCGCTGCCCGAAGAGCAGCCCCTTTCTCTGTGCCACTGGGGCTATGTGGAGCGGTCCATGCTTCGGCATATCCCGGAAAAGGCGCTGGAAGATCAGATCTCTCACGGCACCAATGTCTTTGTCGGCACCATCTTTCCTCAGGCGCAGTATAACGAACAGGGCGAACTGGTCAGCGGGCCCGACTTCAGCGCTCATGATGCCTATGTGAAAGCCCATGCCCCCCACGGTATTATCCTGTTCTGCGGTTACCAGCATTCGCTGAGAGGACCGGGCGGGGTGAATTCCGACGCTTATGCGAAAGCGCACAAAGAGTGGCTGAAACGCTGGGTCGCCCATCTGAAGGAACTCGGCGTGGGTTACGATGGATTTGCGCTCTATCCTGTTGACGAGCCGGGGCTTAATGACGGTCTGGTGGAACAGTATATCCGGATGGCAACACTGGCACGGGAAGCCGATCCGCAGATTCTGCTCTATACCGACCCTGTCATGCGTATTACTGAAGCGGAGCTGGAGGCGATGGTGCCTCTCGTGGATATCTGGTGTCCTCACCGCAAAGGACTCGTCCTGGAGCCGAGCAGCGCAAAGAAATTCGAAATTATCCGCAATTCCGGAAAAACAGTATGGACTTATGAATGCGACGACAACGTAAAGCATCATTCGCCCGTCGGTTATTATCGCTGCCAGGCGTGGCTTGCCAAATCACGCAGCCTTACCGGCATCGGCTTCTGGTCTTACTGCACCTCGCAGGATGATCCCTGGTTCCGCCCCGGAGTCCGCCATGATTATCTCATGGTTTATCCCGGCACTGATGTTGTGTCAAGCAAGCGCTGGGAAGCCGTCCGTGATGGCGTCGAAGACTACACGCTTCTGTCACTTCTGGAAAAAAGAGCGGAAAAGGCGGAAGGTCCTCTGAAGGCGGAGATCAGTCTGTTTCTGAAAGAAACAGTGGATGCCATTGCCCGCTATTGTGGTGACGATGAAGATGGCACGCTGCCCGGTCCCGGTGGCGAACCTGAAGTCCGTCGGGTAACAGACAGGCGTGTGGAGCATCTGAAAGCGGCGCGCCGGGAAATTGCCCGGTATCTCTCGCTGCTGCACTAAGCCGCTGCTGATATACGGAACCCTCAGTTTCCTCCGTTCTGCCCGCCGGGACGGAGGAAACTTTCCCTTATTCCCTCAGGGCTGCAGGGTCAGCCTGTGCATCCCATGCTTTTCTGCTTCATCGCGGCTGAGGAATGCATACCGGTATTCTCCGCGCATGAAAAGCGGTGCCTGATCGGCATAATGCGGGCTGCGCAGGTGACCGGAATTGCCTGTCGGCAAAATGGACAGAGAGCGCCCGGGGTCGGCAAAATCAATGAGTCGCCGGGTGGACGGCCCTGCAATAACCGGGTAGCGATGCAGTTCTTTGCTCACCATGTTGTTGATTGTCTGATTGGCGCCCGGTGCTTCCAGCGGACCGATGTTCACACGGCGCCCAAGCAGAGGCAGGTAGCCGAATGGATGGGTGAAGGTCAGCTGATGCACTCTGCCCCAGCGCCAGTCCCGCATGTTGGCACCCAGTTCTTTTTTCATGCGTACGCAGGCATCCTGCAGAGCTCGGGCTGCGGCTTCGGCTGCCGTCTCTTTGTCCTCCGTCGCCCGTCGGTCCCACCAGAGGTTCTCCCGGTCATCCAGCAATTGCTGCATGGCGTACCAGTGATCCTCGCAGGCGACATACAGGCGGAAAAGTTCCGGATCCAATTTGTCGCTGAACAGTTCCTGAAAAAGGCTGTCCAGCCAGAAATGAAAAAGTGTTGTCTCCACACTGTCTGTGCTCTGACGGCCGTCCCAGCGCTTCAGTCGGCGCAGCGCTTCTTCTGATGCGGCGTCCTGTTCCTTCATGCCGGATTCCGCCAGAGCGATCATCCGACTCACCAGCGGACGCAGTGCGTAGCCCTGAATATCGGTCTGTACAGCCCGCAGCGCTTCAATGGTCCAGTCTTTCCGGCTTTCCAGAATCTCCCGGATGCGCCCCGCCCTGTCCCCCGGCTTGAAGTAGCCGCTCAGCCGGGAAATCTCACAGGGTGCCGTGCCTACAGGTCCTGCTGTCGGCAGATTGTTCGCCGTGACAATCATGCCTTCCGGCGGATTTTTCAGATGCAGCCAGTCCTGGGCGTGATAAAGGTTTCTTTTTACAGACGCAGCTTTTTCCGCCGGAATAACGGATTTGGAATCCACTCCGGGCGGATAATAGGAAAGTGTACCTGTGCCCCACCAGGCAATAGTGCCGTCCCGATCAGCGTAGCTGACATTCACCCGGTAGGCAGTGATTTTGCGTACACCTTGTTCAAACGCCTCGTAGTTTCGCGCATGCGCCATCTCATAAAAACCGCACAAATCAGCGAAACATCCCCCTGTCTTGCCGCTCCAGCTTACAGCAAGCGGCGGCCCGTCATAGGCATGCAGTAATTTAAAAAAGTCACAGCAAAGAACACCCAGCGGGCAGCTGCGGCACTCATAATATCTGTCTTTTCCGAAACGTACGGAAATACGGTGCTGCTCCACGGTAAAAGGATGCCAGTTTCCTTCGTGAAAATATTCATTCGGATTGTCCGGATTGAGTCGGAGCAGTTGAAGGTCTGTGTCATCCGTGTTGAGCATGGTCAGCGCCCATCCGCAGAAATCATTATGCGCAATCAGCGGTACGGGCAGCGGGGTCATGTAATAGCCGTAGCACTCAAAGGAACCGCCCGACACATGCGCCTCATACCAGATCGACGGGTTGGTAAAAATGATATGCGGATCATTGGCAAGGATAGGCTTGCCACTTTTTGTCCTGTCACCCGACAGCACCCAGGAATTACTGCCGGGCGGCGCCTGCCGCCAGTCGGGCGACATCACAAGTCGCAGCCAGGTCGCCGCCTGATGCACCCCGGCGATTGTTTCTGCTGTCGGCTTTTCCTCTTCCATCCAGGCCTGCTGCAATGCCGTCGCTTCTTCCAGGCTCTCCATTATCGTGACGGGAATTTTTTCCAGCCCGTTAAAGAGTACATCCGCATCGTACTCCGGTATTTTTTCACGGATCATGCTCTTCATCAGATCCGTTCGCAAACCATCGGCGAAACTGATGGGCAACGTGCCCGCCACTGCCAGACAATCTTCCAGCGCAAAAGGGCGGCAGGGAATTTTCAGGGCGTGAAATTCCCAGGGAAGCACCCCTTCGCCGATAAAATGATTGATTCCTGCAAGAAAGGCATGCATGGAAGACAGCATTTCTTCGGGAAACAGCTCTTCCGGATGCGCCGCCACACGCTGTGCCAGATCGCCTACGCCCATCAGTCGGATGAGGCAGTCCGCCTTTACCAGTGGCGGCCCCAGAATCTCGGACAGCTGACCATGCGCCATTCGCCGGAAGCATTCCATCTGAAAAAGCCGGTCCTGCGCCATACAGTAGCCCAGGGCAAAATGAGCATCCGCTTCCGTGGCGGCGCGGATATGCGGGATGCCCCATTCATCGCGCAGCACTGTTACGCTGTTGTCCAGCGGACATCCCGCCACAGTACCGTCCCAGTCCGGCAGGCACCGGTAACTCCAGGATACTGTCTGATACACATGAACGGACAGCAGTACCGCAGCGATTCCGGTCAGGAGCAGCAGCCCTGCTAAAAAGCGACGTATCCATTTCCACATCACAGCCATGGCATGCCCTTCCCAGCGTGTGAGTTTCAATACCCGCGTTATTTCACGTCCGCCCGGCAGTACTCAGGCACTGAGCACCGTCTCCGAGGCTTTTCCGTTAGACCGATCCGAAGCCTTATTCAGTTTCGTTTCATGCAAAGAAAGGCAGGGAAGGCCGATGGGTCAGGATTTCGAACAAAACCGCCCATACTGGCGAAGCAGTTCCGCATCATCCATCTTCCCTATAAGAAGCCGGGTAGTTGTGATTGCCTTTTCACCTGCTTTTATCGTCCGCCCGAAAAGCGAAAAATACATGCTGAAATGAGCGTCACCGTCCTGGGGCGCCATAACAGCAAAGCAGTCCTCCGCCCGTGCCATGAGAGCAACGGTCAGCCCGGTTGCCTCGTGTCGTCTGAAAATCAGCGGATGGGCATAGTCCGCCGGGATTGTCCAATCCACCGGACTGGGAGGAATCGTCCAGCGGCCGTCACGGATCAGGGAAAGCCCTCGGCTGTCTCCTGGAAAAGCCTGCCAGGCACCTGCTGCCGGATTCGCCTTCAGGAAAGAAGGTTCACCCCCCGGTTTTTTTACGAAGATCTGTGCCGACGGGAACCCTTCTGTCATGTAGGAGGAAAGAAAAACCTCAAAGTCGGGAAGGTCTTCCACAGCTTCCACAATCGTTTCAAAGTCCAGAATGCCTGCTTCCACCCAGCGGTAAATGCCGCGAAGAACATAAGGCCGCCCTTCAGCCGCCTGCCAGCGAACTTCAAGGCAATCCCGTCCGTGCAGCTCCGTTTCTGCAGGAAGGGCGCGCATGCTCTCCACATAACGGTGGTTGGTGGAGAAAATCCGGTAATAACTGAACAGCCCGTAGGGGGAAGCCAGTGCCATGCCGGTTTCTCTGTAGACAAGCGGCGTTATTCCGCAGACAGAGCCGGAGGCATCTATTTTCCCGGAAAGAAGGGGCGATTCCAGGATATATTCCTTATTTCCCGCACCCTTTTGGAAAAAACAGCTGTCCGGTACGCCGTCACCGGCAGCCCCCGCAACAAATCCGGCAAGAAGCAGGATCGATAAAATCATAGAACAACTCCTTATTCGAGGTGGCTTCACCTGTTGAGAAAATTATAGCACAGGAAAACATGGAAAACTTTTAAAGGTAAGAAAGGCGCCCGTTTTCAGCGTTTCTCTGAAAATTGTTGCTTACGGCGTTTATTTAGCAATAGAAATACCTGTTCAAATGTTATCTCTGAGTGGTACAAAAGTTTTCTCTGAAACAAGGGCTTTTCCATGCAAAAAGTGTTGACCATTGTGCTTGCCGGCGGTATGGGTGAACGGCTCTATCCGCTGACAAAAGAACGAGCGAAACCGGCGGTTCCCTTTGGCGGGCTGTACCGCATCATCGATTTCACCCTTTCCAACTGCTTCAATTCCCATTACCGGCGTATTCTGGTGCTGACCCAGTACAAATCAAATTCTCTCGCCCGGCACATTTCGCATAGCTGGAATATCATGCATACGGAACTGGGTGAGTTCATTGAAGTGATCCCTCCGCAGATGCGTGTCAACAGCAACTGGTATCTTGGGACTGCTGATGCCCTTTATCAGAATCTTTACTCCATTAACCAGGCCGACCCGGAAGAAGTGCTGATCCTGAGCGGTGACCACATCTATAAAATGAATTATCAGAAGATGCTCCGACAGCATCTGGAGACGGAAGCGGATCTGACCATTGGCGCCATAGAAACGCCTGTGTCCGATGCAAGCCGCTTCGGTGTTTTTGAAGTGGACAACAGCAGCCGGGTGCTCAGCTTTGAAGAAAAGCCGCCGCAGCCCCGCACCATCCCGGGCAACCCGTCGGCAGCACTCGTCTCCATGGGTATCTATATTTTTAAAGCGAAGGTTCTGAAAGAGGTACTGGAAGCCGACGCTTTTCTTCCGGGAAGCAGCCACGATTTCGGCAAAGACGTTATACCCCGTATGGTGGAAAACCAGCGCACCGTTTATGTATTTAATTTTCAGGATGAAAACAAAAAAGATGCAAAATACTGGCGTGATGTGGGTACACTTGACAGTTACTGGGAAGCAAATATGGATCTGGTAAGTGTGGACCCTCACTTCAATCTGTATGACCGGAAGTGGCCGATGCGCACCCATGTCCCCAGCCTGCCCCCCGCCAAGTTTGTTTTCGCCGATCCGGGAGTCCGTTTTGGTGCCGCTGTGGACTCAATAGTCAGCCCGGGCTGTATCGTGAGCGGCAGTCTGGTGGATCACTGCGTTCTGGGTCCTGAAGTGCGGATTAACTCCTACTCGGAAGTGCATGAGAGTATTTTGTTTGACCGGGTTGTGGTCGGAAGAAAAAGCCGCATCCGCCGTGCCATTATCGAAAAAGACGTTGTAGTTCCGGAGAAAACTGTCCTCGGCTATAATCTGCAGGAAGATGCCCGCTACTTCCGGGTGACGGAAGGCGGCATTGTTGTGGTTGAGTCCACAGAAAAACTGCTGGCACATCAGCAGAAAATATAAAGGGCGGCCCTTTTACAAAGAACCGCCCTGTTTTCATCGCTCAGCCGATCTGAAAATGATAGTTCCCGGCTGCCAGATCGCAGTACAGCAGTCCCTCCTGTACACGGATGTTGGTGATACCGGAGCTCTCTTCCAGGGGAAGACCGCTTTCTTTTACAGCGTCAATGGATGCGGCGGGCAGCACCAGTGAAGCGGTACTGTTGGGCGGTACTTCCGCCAGATACTCCAGCCCGGTCTCATCTTTTTTCCAGGCGCTCAGAATCTGGCCATAGGGTGAATGGTGTACGGCGCGCACCATGCCCAGCCCGCTCTCCAGACCGGGCGCCAGGGTAAAGTGCTTGAACCCCGGGTGTGCTTCATCCAGTTGGATGCCGCCAAGTCCTGCGATAAACCACATGCCGACAGAAATCATGGTGTTGTGAATCTGGGAGTTGTCGCCGTCCCATTCTTCCCAGATGGTGGTCGCACCGTTTTTAAGCATGAAACCGTAGCTGGGATAGGTCTCCTTGGTGTGCATGAGAGTCAGGAGGTCATTGCGCCGTTCGAGGAGGAGGAGCCGCGCCATGTAATAGTTGCCGTGCATCCCCGTATTCAGGTGTCCGTCTCGGGTTTCTACTATATCCTTCTCGAGAGCGGAAAAGACGCCGGCACGTTTATCCGGCGGTGTAATGCCAAAAAGAAGGGGCATGGCAAGATAGGTCTGCTCGCCGTTGGCATAAGTGACACCGTCTTCATTCAGGAAACGTTCATGCAGCGTTTTCGCCAGATGAGCCGCTTTGTCCGCATATTCTTTCGCCGTCTCCGGCTCTCCCATAAGTACCGCCACTTTCGACGCCAGCTGAAGGCAATGCACCAGATAGCAGTTGTTGAAGAAGAGGGTTGACAGATCATCGACCCGGTCTTTGCCCTGTTTGCGTCCCGGCGGCACCCAGTCTCCGAGAAAACTCCAGGTTGCCAGACTGTTGCCGATACCTACATAAGGTCTGAGCAGCTCGTCCTCCATTTTTGTGTCAATGAATTTCAGCCAGCCCTTCATCATAGGCCAGTTCTTTTCCAGAATCCGAAGGTCGCCGTAGGAGGTATAAACCATCCAGGGCATGGTGATGCAGAAACCGCTCCACACGGGACCGCCCCCGGCTTCCTGGGAATTGGGCGCCGTATAAGGCACGTCACCGTCAGCTCCCTGAGACAGACGCCAGTCTTCAGCCCACTTGGCATAAAAAGGGTTGCTCTTGAAATTCAGCATGGCAGCTTCCATGGAGGTGCCGGAATCACCGCCGTAACCGAGACGTTCACGATGCGGGCAATCCACTGTATAGCCGCCCAGACTGAGGCATTGATGCGTCCAGATCGTGGTATTGTAAATGTCATTGAGGAGGGAATTATCGCAGGAAAATTCCGCGGCATGATCATAGCCCGTCGAGATCATGCGTCCGCTGATTTCTTCCAGTTTGGGTTCCCGGGGCAGGCCTTTCAAAATGGCATAGCGGAAGGCATGATAGTTAAAACGGTTGCAGAAGGACTCGCCGCCGCCGCCTTTTGCCATATAGGTATCCTGCTGGCTGTAGGTCTGAAATCTGCCGTCAGGAAACTGCTTGTCCGCAAATTCCATGTGCACTTCCGTCCCGGATTTTAACTCATCCGGAAAGCGAAGCATAAACCAGCCGGTATAATTACGACCCATATCCACCAGATAGCCGTCACCGTGCCGCTTCACAGAAGCGGGCGTAATCTCATCCAGCAGACGGTTGGGTTCCATCATCTGGGCTTCGATGCGCGGCCCTTTTTCTCCGTCAAAATCATAGACGGTCACGTCCTGCCAGCCGGATGCATCAAAGCCGGCGCGGCTCCATCCCGTAATTTCTTTCACTGCGTCCACGTGCTCGCCGCCATAACCGCCGCTCATCCCTTTGCCAATCGGCGTAATATGGCTTTTTGCCGTCTTCCAACTTGCGTCGGTCACGACTTTTTTCCGGGTGCCGTCGGCAAACACCAGTTCCAGCTGGGCTTTGACAACGGGTCCACGATCAGTCAGCAGACCAAGCACTCCCGTAGACCAGCCGCGCCCCAGCCAGATGCCGACGCAGTTTTCTCCAGCCTGCAGATGATCCGTAACATCATGCGTCAGATAAAGCCCCCGTTTTGAGTAGTCGCTCACTGCCGGGGAAAGCACTTCCTCCCCGATCTTTTCTCCGTTCAGGTACAGCTCATAGTAACCGAGCGCACATACATGGGCATAGGCACGCACCGGCTTTTCCGCCAGATCAAACGCATGGCGCATAAGCGGAAGCGGTCCCTGATGCTCATGAATCCAGTCAACGCCGATCCAACGCCCTTCCCAGTCCTGAATGCCCGCTTCCGGACGGTCTGCGGGGCCCACGGTAAAACGTGCGGGCGCACTCCACTCCGATGCTTCCCCCTGTGTGTCCCATATACGCACCATCCACTGGCATTCCATGCCTGAAGACAGTTTCACCTGATCCAGAGGTATCAGATGGGAGTCGGACGACTCCACTTTACCCGAGTCCCACAGAAGCTTGGGTTCATGCCCGCCATTCACATGCACTTCAAACACGCCTATCTGATACGCCGATTGCGCAAGCCCGCGCTTACCCGGCTCAACCCGCCAGGACACCCGAGGCACAGCGCAATCAATGCCCAGCGGATCCTTGAGATTTTCGCAGCGCAGCTCGCCTACGACAATCTGAGGAAAAGAAGGGGCAGCGAAAAATGCTGAGCAGGCGCAGAGCCCGAAGAGACGCAGAAAGAGACGCATGTTCATAGGGAAGCCTCCGTGGTTGGTTTTGATTCACTGCTATTTTAGGAATGGTTGCGGGGAGATGTCAACAGAAAGGGCACGGAAAAGATAAATCCGCAGTCATTGATCCGCGGTCATTGACTTTAAATTGCCCATTCTGGTTCAATACGCAGGACGGTTGTGCCGTCCATCCTCCGGGGGTTCCCATACAACGGTCCGGTACACTCCGGGCAAGGGTTTACATCCCCCTGTCTCTTTTCCTTTCAACGATTCCCCATAAGGCTTTTATATCGATGCAGTCCCAGTATTTTTCCCGTATAGCCGGCGAATTAAAAATTTCCGTTCATCAGGTGCAGGCGATCTCCGGACTTCTTGCGGAAGGTGCGACCATTCCCTTTATGGCGCGGTACCGCAAAGAAGCGACAGGTTCATTGGATGAAGTGGCACTCACAACCATTCGAGATACCCTGGGTCAGCTGGAAGAACTGGACAAACGGCGAGAAGCTATTCTGAAATCGCTGGAAAAGCGGGATTTGCTTACCGATGCCCTGAAAGCAGCCGTATTACAGGCGGAGAGCCTGGCGGTGCTGGAAGATGTGTATCTGCCCTGGCGCCCGAAGCGGCGTACCCGTGCCGCCATTGCCCGGGAAAAAGGACTGGCACCTCTGGCGGACGCATTACTGCTGCAGGAGCCGGGCGATCCGGCGGAACTCGCAGCGGCGTATATCAGTGAAGAAAAAGGTGTTGCCACAGCGGAAGAGGCACTGCAGGGCGCCCGGGATATTCTTGCCGAAAAAGTGAGTGAAGACGGCTCTGCCCGTGCGCTGCTCCGTGATTTCTTCCTGCAGGAAGGGCAGTGCGTCACCCGTGTGCTTAAGGACAAAGAAGAGGAAGGGGCAAAGTTCAGGGACTATTTCGACTGGTCGGAAAAAGCCGCAACGGTTCCTTCCCATCGGTTTCTCGCCATGCTTCGGGCGGAAAAGGAAGGTATTGTCAGTTTTTCCATAACCCCCGACCGGGAGGAGGCGATCCGTCGTCTCTGCGCCCTTTTTGTGACGGCTTCTGTGCCGGCTTCTCAAGAAGTGTTGCGGGCGGTTGAAGACGGATATGTCCGCCTCATGGAGCCATCCCTGGAATCAGAGACCAGAAAGACTCTGAAAGAGGCGGCAGATAGGGAGGCCATCCGGGTATTTGCAGATAATCTCAAGGAACTGCTCATGGCATCGCCTCTGGGAAGGAAACGGGTGCTCGCTCTGGATCCGGGCTTCCGTACCGGCTGCAAGATGGTCTGCCTTGATGCGCAGGGCAAACTGCTCCACGACAGCGTTATTTATCCGCACAGCGGCGAGCGTGCCCGGGAGGAATCCGGTCGCATGCTTCTCGCCCTGTGTCATCAATATGAAATCGAAGCCGTCGCCGTGGGTAACGGCACAGCAGGCAGGGAAACGGAAGCATTTGTCCGGGAAGTGATGCCGGACGCAACTATCCCGCTGGTCATGGTAAATGAGTCGGGCGCGTCCATTTATTCGGCATCGGAAACGGCTCGCTCTGAATTTCCGGATAAGGACGTTACCGTCCGTGGTGCAGTCAGCATCGGCAGGCGGCTTATGGATCCGCTGGCAGAGCTGGTGAAGATCGATCCCAAATCCATCGGAGTGGGTCAGTATCAGCATGATGTCGATCAGGCACGGCTGAAGCAGAGTCTGGAAGATACCGTCATGAGCTGCGTCAACAGCGTGGGCGTGGATCTCAACAGCGCAAGCCGCGAGCTGCTCATGTATGTATCCGGTCTGGGCCCGCAGCTGTCGGGTAACATTGTGGCATACCGCAACGAGCACGGCCCCTTTTCCTCACGGGCTCAGCTGAAAAAAGTACCCCGGTTGGGCCCCCGCGCTTTCGAGCAGTCGGCGGGATTTCTCCGTATTCCCGAAGGAAAGAACCCACTGGACGGCAGTGCGGTGCATCCGGAACGTTATGGGCTTGTGGACGCCATGGCGAAGGATCTTGGCTGTACGGTGAAAGATCTTCTGGCGGACACAACGCTTCGGGCACGTATCCGGCCGGAAAACTATGTGAGCGATACTGTGGGCCTTCCGACGCTGTACGATATCCTTGAGGAACTGGCAAAGCCCGGACGAGACCCGCGCAAACAATTCGAAATCTTCCAGTTTTCCGGGGACGTGCAAGCCATCGGCGATTTGCTGCCCGGCATGCGTCTGCCCGGTATCGTCACCAATGTGACGGCTTTCGGTGCCTTTGTCGATGTGGGCGTACATCAGGACGGACTGGTGCATATCAGCCAGCTGGCCGACCACTTTGTGCGTGATCCCAACGAGGTGGTGCGTGTGCAGCAGCGGGTTCAGGTCACAGTAATCGAAGTGGATGTGCCGCGCAAACGGATTTCCCTGTCCATGAAAAGTGATGCGGTACCGTCGGAAAGAACGGTTCCGGGTGATCGGCAGAAAAGAGCGGGCGGCGGGAAAAAGAATTCAGAGCAGCAGCGAAACAGCGGATCTATCTCGCTGGATTTGAAAGATAAGCTGTCGGCACATTTCAAAAATTAAGGCGCAGGGGCACGGAGACCTGTTTTCTCAAACAGCCAGCCCAATGCTTCGCAGGCATCAGCGTAGTTGGTATCGTGGCCGCCCTCAGGACTCAGCAGAAGCAATGTGTCCGTGTTCTGCCCGCGGAGTTTTTCTGCAAGCCGCACAATGCTGTCCGACGGGGTGACGGTGTCTTTTCCGCCAGCAGTCAGCGCCACAGGCATCCGAAGGGACGTTGCCTGCAGCTCGGCGCTGCGCCGGATATATTCCTCCGGCACGGTATCTTTGGTTCCGCCGAAGGATTCGGCTATGGCATCCTGAAAGCCCGTGTATTCCACGTGGTTTGCAATGCCGTTCATTGCCAGGACCCCCTGAACCAGATCGGAATGAAGGGCGGAGAAAGTGAGCGCTGATGCCGCGCCCATGGATCCGCCGGCAAGAATAACTTTCTCCGGATGATGGCGTTCCTTCCATTCATCGAGGATCTGGCGCAGGTCGGCTTCGGCAGCAGGGCCCATCCACGACGTGGCGGCGCGGTAATCCGGCAGAAGCAGCACCAGCCCAAAACGCTGTGCCATATCCCGGACGGCGCGGCATTCGTCCCGATCCTGACGGATGCACTGCCACCGGTCGGATCCATGTCCGTGAAGCATTACCAGCAGAGGTGCTCCATCCGGCGATGCAAGCGGTTCCGGAAGCAGCAGCACATAGCGTTCTTCGCTGCCGTCGAAATCAGAAACAAAGGCGTGATCCGTTGCCCGTGCTTCTGCCTGCGCATCAGCCCAGGACAGGGCCCCTTGAAAAACAGCGATGCAAAGCAACAGAAAAAAAGAGAAACTGCGACACACAGAGCGAACTCCTTCTTCAATCAGAGCATCGTCCGGACAATATCCCAGACCTGACGGACGCCCTCTCCTGTCTCGCTGGAAAAAGGAATGATCAGTCCGTCCTGATCAAGACCCAGCTGCCCCCGGATTTCCTTCAGCTGCCTGTCCCGCTGGCTGCGCTTCAGTTTGTCCACTTTGGTGGCAATAATCAGCGTGGGCTTCTCGCTTTCCTCGAGCAGCTCCAGCATATGAAGGTCGTTTTCTGTCGGATCATGGCGCACATCCAGCAGTACCGCCACAATTTTCAGACTGTCACGATGACGAAGGTAGTCCAGCATGCGACGGCTCCATTCGTCCTTCACAGATCGTGCCACCCGTGCATAGCCGTAGCCGGGCAGATCCACAAAGTACCAACGCCCTTCCACATCAAAAAAATTAATGGTCTGGGTTTTGCCCGGTTTGCTGCTCGTTTTGGCAAGATCCTTCCTGCCCAGCAGTTTGTTAAGAAGGCTCGATTTGCCCACATTCGACCGACCGACAAAGGCGATCTCCGGACGGTTACCCGGAGGAAACTGCTCCGCTTTCAGAGCGCTGCAGATAAAATGAGCATTAATCGATGCCATAAAGTGCCTCTCTTTTCACACAACGGCGAGCCGCCGGGCGGGATTCAGCCTTTCGCCTTTTTCCCGGAAGCCTTCTTCTTCACCGGCGGGGTGCGGCGCGCTCCGCTTTTTTTCGTGCCGTCAATGCCCGGAAAAAGAATGGGGAGTGCCTCTTCCACACGGGAAACAAGAGAAAACCGGACCTTTTCTCTGATTTCCAGAGGCAGGTCGGGAAAGTCCTTTTCGTTTTCGTCCGGCAGCACCACATGACAGATGCCGGCACGATATGCGGCGATCACCTTTTCCTTGATTCCGCCCACCGCCAGCACCCTGCCGCGCAGCGTGATTTCGCCGGTCATGGCGATGGCGGGTGCCGGTGCCTCCTGCCTGAGAGCGGACAGGAGAGATACGATCATGGCAAGCCCTGCCGAGGGACCGTCTTTGGGGATCGCCCCTTCCGGGATGTGCACATGAACGTCCGTGTTCTTGTAAAACTCTGCAGCAACTCCCAGCGATGCCGCCCGGGTGCGAATATAGGTATAGGCCGCCGCCGCCGATTCCTTCATTACGTCGCCCAGCTGGCCTGTGAGCTGCAGTGCGCCTTTGCCCTGCATTACACTCGATTCGATACGCAGCACCTCACCGCCCGTGTAGGTCCACGCCATGCCGATGGCAACGCCGATATCCGCCAGGGTTTCCGGCTGGATTTCGCCGTAGGGCGGGGGACCCAGCAACGCAACAATTTCTTTGCTGTCCAGAACGGTAATCACTTTTGTCTCGCCGTCCACAATCTTCCGGGCGATCTTGCGGCAGAGTGAGGCAATGGACCGATCCAGTTCACGCACCCCCGCTTCTCTCGTATACCGCTGGATCAGGGTCTCCATCCCTTCTTCCGTGATGGTAAGTCCCACTTTATTCAGTCCGCATTCGTTGATCTGTCTGGGCTGCAGGTACAGCCGGGCGATTTCATATTTCTCTTCCGGTGTATAGCCGGGGAGGCGGACAATTTCCATGCGATCCTGCAGGGGCAGCGGAATGTTGTATTCATTATTGGCGGTGGTAATAAAAAAGACCTCGGAAAGATCGAAGCCCACTTCCAGAAAGTGATCGCTGAAATGTTTGTTCTGTTCCGGATCGAGCGCTTCCAGAAGAGCCGAGGATGGGTCGCCCCGAAAATCGGCGCTCAGTTTATCTATCTCGTCCAGCATCATCACCGGATTTTTTACGCCCGCGTCTTTGATCCCCTGAATCAGGCGGCCCGGAAGGGCACCTACATAGGTGCGGCGATGACCGCGGATTTCCGCCTCATCGCGAATCCCGCCCAGTGAGAGACGTACAAATTTACGGCCCATTGCCTGAGCGATAGACTGACCGAGCGATGTTTTGCCCACGCCTGGCGGGCCAACAAGACAGAGGATCGGACCTTTGCCCGCACGGTTCAGTTTGCGCACCGCAAGAAACTCGAGAATGCGCTCCTTTACCTTTTCCAGGCCGAAATGATCGGCATCCAGCGTTTCTCTGGCCTTTTTCAGATTGATGGCATCACGGGTTCGTTTGCTCCAGGGCATGTCACAGAGCCATTCGAGATAGCCGCGAAGCACGGCGCTGTCCGGGCTCATAGGTGGGAGACGCTCGTAACGGCGGAGTTCGCGCAGGGCCTTTTTCTTGATTTCCGCGGGCATATTCGCCGACTCGATCATGTTTTCGAGCTCCAGCGTATCTACGCCTGACTCGTCCATCATGCCGAGCTCGGACTGAATCAGACGGAGCTGTTCCTGCAGATAATGTTCACGCTGACCCCGTTCGATCTGCTTGCGGATCCGGCGCCGTGCATCCCGCTCAATTTGCGCCAGTTCGATCTCCCGTTCCAGATAACTGACCAGCAGCTTGTATCTTTTAAGCAGAGGTACCGTTTCCAGAAACGTTTGCCTTTCTTCCAGACTCAACGGAAGATAGGCACTCACCGTATCTGCAAACTGGTCTTCATCAGTCATTGAGCGGATGGTAAAAAGAATATCCATGCCCATTTTCTGGCTGTTCTCCAGATATTCCTCAAACTGATGGAGAACCGTCTGCTTCAATGCTTTCAGCTGTACGCTCTGCGAGGCAGGAGTCGGCATGCCGCTCACTTCAACAATATAGGGAAGGCCCTCCAGATTGTAGGAAATAACCTTGCCCCGGGCGAGTCCTTCCACCACCACTTTCAGACCGCCGTCAGGCAGTCCCGCCACATTCACAATCTGCGCAAAAACACCGACGCGATGAAGATCCGTTGCCTTTGGATTGTCGACGGATGCATCCTTCTGAAGCACAAGAAAGAGAGGGGTGCGTTTAGATGCTGCCATTTCCACGGCGGCAAGTGAGGCGGAGCGTCCCACAAAAATAGGTGTCGCCATATGCGGAAAGATCACCGCATCCTTCAGAGGAAGAAGCGGAAGGGTGTACTTTTCGTTCTGTTCTCTTTTTACGTTAGGTTCTTTTCGTGCTTTTTTGGACGTGGAAGCCATAGGACTTGTTCCTGCATCAGATGCTGCTGTGATTGAATGCGATGCGATCCCTCCCGACGCAAAAGCCCGCACACAGCCGGACATAAAACAGATAAAAAACGGCGAACAAAAGCGCTCCCCCTGCCTATAGTATACGAAATTGAATGACACGACTCATAACAACGGCTGAAAATCGAACGGATTCAATGGTGAAACACTGCACCGCACCACTCCGCACCCCGTGTCACTACGTCGACAGAGTCACCTTGTCCACGGAGTAAACCCGTCCATGGCGCCATTTCCGCACTGCCCGTCATTTCTTCCTCCCCCGTCATCACTGCACTCCCCGCCATGCTTGCTCCTCGCCCCGTGATTTCTTCCTTTCCCGTCATCACCGCTTCCCCCGCCATGCTTGCTCGCCCCGTCATTTCTGCTCCTCCCTGTCATCCCTGCCTCTCCCTGTCATCCCTGCCTCTCCCTGTCATCCCTGCCTCTCCCCGTCATTCCTGCGAAGGCAGGAATCTTAATCAGGATATGGACGGCTTGGCTTACACATCGCCCTGATCCACACCAAAGACTTCAAGACATACAAACACAAAATAATCCTTAATTTAAAAGACTTCTCCGCGTGGTTGTTAACAACGGTACGTCCCTGATTCAGTATACTTCGCGTTAAGATTCCTGCCTGCGCAGGAATGACGCCGTGGGGTGGCGTAACGGCGGAAGGGAGAAATGACAGCGTCTTCTGTAGGACTGAAGGAGGAGGTATGTCGCTGGACGTATTTCCGCGGCGCATCTGAGTGCCTGTCTTCGTCATGACCCGCTTGTGTGCCAATGCGGAGATTGGCGT
>MWCY01000033.1 GCA_002070275.1 Candidatus Hydrogenedentes bacterium ADurb.Bin170 | reverse complement strand
AAGGAGCGGGGATGACAAAAGGAGCGGGAGTGACAAAAGGAGCAGGGATGACGGAAGGAGCGGGGATGACGGAAGGAGCGGGGATGTCGGGGAATGCGGAAATGACGGCGCATAAACACGAGGGCAGACCGCTAAAAATCAAAAAAACTATGCATTGCTTAGTCTGTCCCTAGATTTACAGGCGGCTTGATTCGCGTTCTCCAGCCATATTACTATCTCCAGGGTTACTGAAATCCTGGTAAGATTTTATATGGCTTGACGTATCTGCTTCCGGTAACATTATAGAGGGCTTGATTCGATATCTTGCGAAAAACACAGTGCGTAGGTTATGATAAAGGGTGTGATATAAGAACTGGTATACTAGAGACGATAGCAGTTTCAATCATGGAGAGGTATGCACATGCGACCCTATTTGGGCACAGGCGAGCGGGTATTTATCACTATTGGCAAATACCAGAGAAGAAATGCCCGAATTAAGGAAGTGCAGCGGGACGGCTCCGTGTTGTTAAGCTTCAGTACACCTACGGCGCTGCAGGCAGGTACGGCTGTCGTGATGGAACTGGTAGCCGACAGCCATGTGCTCTCTTATTACATGCGTCTGATCTCTTTTCAACCGCCCAACCAGCCTGTTATCCGGCTGCATCGTTTTCCGGTCAGCAATCAGAACCGCAAGCGCACCAGCTGGCGCGTTCCTTTTTCCCTGCAGACAGGAATACGTACCCAAAAAACACCTCATTTCCTCGGCGCCCAGTTTTGCGACCTCAGTGTTTCGGGGGCACGGCTGATCTCAGAAGTTCATTTTCCCACCGGGGCCAAAGTGGAAATCCGTCTGCCTATACCGGAAGCAAAAGAAGCCATTGTGGGAGCGACCATTCGCCGGTCATCATCAACTCCTGTCGGGCAAAACCCGTTTGGACAGGAACTGTATGAGATGGGGCTTGTTTTTGAGAAACTGCCGTCAAAAACCTACTCCGATCTTGTTCACTACATGTGGAAGTCCGTAAGAAAACATTACGGCGAACAGTTGCGCCAAACCTATATGGCAAACTCCCGATCCGCCCGAAGCCAGTCTATCGATTTTGTCGATTTCGAAATTCCGATCCCGGGCAAAGAAGAATTCTGGAAGCCCCGGTTCTAGGAAGGGCTCTTTCTCATTCAACCTAAGGGGAACTGCATATGGATCCGCTTCATCTGGTACTGATTGTATGCCTCCTGCTCAGCCTTGTCGCCTTTTTAGTCCTGTTGCTCAGAAAAACCGGTGCGGCCCTCCCCGACGACACTCGGGAGGAACTGATTATTCTTCGCGAGCAGCTCCGGGCAGCCACTGAAAAAGAACAACAGATGAGCGCTGATCTCGGTGGATATAAAAGTCAGATGGAAACGGCACGCGCCGAATATGCAGCCATGCAGGCGCGCTGTGCGTCGGCAGAAACGCTCATTGCGGAATTAAAAGACACCGTGGCTGCGTTCCGCAGGGACACCGAGCAGCTTCGTACTGAAAACAGCATGCTCCACAAGCAGGTTGCCGAGCTAAAAACAGGCATAGAAGCAGAGCGCAAAGCAAGCGAAGAAAAGTTTGCTTTGTTGAAGGAAGCGGAAACGAAACTCTCTGATGCTTTCAAGTCTTTGTCGGCAGAAGCCCTTCGAAGAAACAACGCTTCCTTTTTGGATCTTGCCAAAGAAAATCTGGAAAAATTCCAGGCCACAGCCAAGGGCGATCTGGATTCCCGACAAAAAGCCATACATGAGCTGGTGAAACCGCTGCGCGAGTCTCTGGAAACGGTAAATAAGCGTATTGCGGAAGTGGAACAGGTACGAACAAGTGCCTACGCCTCTCTGACCGAGCAAGTGAAATCGCTTGCCATGACCCATGAAAAACTACGCTCTGAAACCAATAATCTGGTGTCGGCATTGCGCAGACCGGCAACACGGGGACGCTGGGGCGAATTGCACCTGCAGCGTGTGGTCGAAATGGCGGGCATGCAGAAATACTGTGATTTTACAGAGCAGATGTCTGTGAATGTGGAAGGAGGGCGGCTGCGCCCCGACATGGTGATTCATCTGCCGAGCAACAAAAATATCGTGGTAGATTCAAAAGTGTCGCTCGACGGCTATCTGAACGCCCTGGAAGCACAGAATGAGGAAGATAAGAAAAGATATTTAGAATCCCATGCCCGGCAGATACGCAACCATATCGACCAGCTCAGCACCAAGGAATACTGGAAACAATTTGAGCCCACGCCGGAATTTGTCGTTCTCTTCCTGCCTGCCGAGTCTTTTTTCAGTGCGGCACTGGAACATGATCCGCAGCTGCTGGACGACGGCTTCCGCCAGCAGGTTATCATCGCAACGCCCACTACCCTCATTGCACTGCTGAAGGCGGTTGCCTACGGCTGGCGCCAGGAAGATCTCGCCGCCAACGCAAAAAAGATCAGCGATCTGGGCAATGAACTCTACGAACGGATTGCCGTGCTGGCGGAGCATTTTGAAAAACTGCATAGAGGACTGACAAACGCCACCGATGCTTATAACGGCGCGATCAGAAGTCTGGAAAGCCGTGTGCTGGTACAAGCACGTAAATTTAAAGAGCTTGGTATCGCTTCCACCCGTGAGATCAAAGAAGGGAAGCAGGTAGAGTCCAGCCTGCATCGACAGCAGGCGCCAGAGCTGCTTTCTGTCCCGGCTGAAGAAGAAACTCCGGATGCCGAAACGGGATCGGCACCCGGAGAAGAACTTCGGGATTAAATATCCTTTTTACATCCAGGAACCGGCAGACGGGGTTAGAGGTTTTCAGCGGCAGGCATAGACTCCAGCGTATGGTGGAGCCTGTTCAGCACGTCCATGGTCACTTTATGAATGCCCGGTGCCACTTCCGGATTGCCTGTATACATCTCGCCATAGGGTGCCTTGTCCCGTCCGTATGTATAAGGCGGTTTCTGATCCCACTGCGATTTCGGTACGATATAGCCGATCTCATCGTTGGCAAGATTGAAATTCATCTTGAGCGCTCCTTTCATGGCAGCAAAGAAAGGCGGCACTTCAACCGGCTCAATCTTAAAGTCCGCCCCTTCCGGATTTTCCACGCCGCCGAATACAATTTCAGGGTAAATTTCACCGGGCGTGGTGACAATTTCTATTTCGCCGATACGGAGCGCATTGATCTCGCTTTTCGCCTGGCCATTAAAAATCCCGGGATGAACAATACCGAGATACAAAGCGGCTTTAAAGGGCCAGCCCATGGTTAAAAAGAAGGTTTTTGCACTTACTGCCACCTGACTTTCTGTCATGGTGCGTGCTTCTTCGCTGCGCAGTGCCTGTGCTGCAATAATTGCCAGATTCTCACCCTGCGCCTGGGCTTTCTCTATGCTGCTGTCCTTCCAGGCGTTGCCGTAACGGTCTTTAATCTCAATGCTCAGCTGAGTCATCAGACCGCCAACCGGTCCTGTAAAAAACACACACTTCCCGCCAAAGCCCTCGAAGGCATCCGGACCTTCCAGTCCTTTTTCCATCGCTTCGCGAAAATAATGAACAAAGTCGGAACTGATATACAGATTTTCGCTGCCCATCGCTTCAGGATGCATCCCCCAGGAAGTGAGCACTGCAATGGTATTTTCTGTGCCTTTTTCTTTAAACCACGCCAGCGGCAGCTGATGATCCATTACCTTCGGCTCGCGGCTGTCCCGGATAAAATTTTCTTCGGGAACATAACCAGCGGCAATGACCGTATCGGCAGGCTTCAGATTTGCAACCGCTTCAAGTACAGCATCCCGGGTCTTTTCCTGAAGCATCCGCATATACCCTTCATCAAAGAGCGAACGCCAGAGCAGGCTGTAACTCCAGATCCCCATGGTATCAGGTGCTTCATGGGAATGGGTCGCCGAAAATGCGACATGATCAATATCAGGATTGGCCTCATGAATCATTTTGCGTATGGTGATATAACGCTCATTGGTAATACCGATGCTGTCAATACTGACGATCGCAATGGTAACACCGTTGTTTCGAAAAGCCAGCGCCCGGGACCAGACCGGATCATTCACGCCCATGGCAGGACGGGACATATCAAAACCGGCGATCCAGGCAAAATCAAGTTTCCCGTTGCCGTTTCGATCATTCCACTCATCAACACCTTTTTCAAATTTACCGTTGCCGTTCACATCAACCCAGGTGTCCTTGTCATCCATTGACGGGGTAATGTCACGGACAGCGACCCCCACTTCAAGATCCCCGATCTGTTTCCAGCCGTCACTTTCGGGCAACACAAAATCAATGGCATATTCCCGATGCTCGCCCCGCATTTTGAAGCGGACATATCCGAAAATAACACAAAAAAGAAGGAGCAGTACAATAAAAATACCGGACAGTAGTTTATGTCGTTTCATAAATTGCAGCATTAGTAATCTCCCGGTGTTGCATTAACGGCGACAAGTCAGGCTCTGAAATACACTCAGAACCGCGGTGTGCGATGTGGAATGGAAAAATAGCGGATAAGATAACAAACCACAGTGCTATTATACTCAGGGGAAAGTGCGACAAATCAAGCACTTCCGGCATTTTTACTCCGGCTTTCCCAGACAGAAAGCGTTATCTCGGAGAGCCGTGCCCCGACAGTTTCCGGCTGATGATCTTTGAGTATCTGTTCGCGGGCACGACGCCCCATTTCGGTTCGGAGCGAAGCATTGCCCAAAAGCTGTATCAAAGCGGACGCATAAGCCTGAACATCATTATCAGGGGTAATTAATCCTGTCTCTTCATGAACCAGAGGATAGGCGGCACTTTCACAGGCAACGACCGCTTTAGCGGCAGCCATGGCATTGAGCATTTTAATGGGATAGCCCGACCAGGACACACGGGGTGCGGCGAAGACTCCGTCCTGCGATAAAAAAGGACTGAGTTCCTCAAGGGAAGCAGCGCGTATCACTTCCGCATCAAGATGAGCCGCAGAAGAAGCGGTTGCGATCATCAGCCGGGCATCGGGATATTTTTTGCGCACCCGGCCCATCGCTTTAAAAAGCAGAGAAAGGTTCTGGTAACTGTCCAGATTTCCGGCGTAGAGCACAGGAGGCAGTTCAGACCCTGCCGGCATCGGCTCAAAAGGCGATGCATCAATGGGAGGCGGCACAACAAAGACCCGCTCCTGCTCGCACCCCCGCGCCACAAGATAGCCCGCCAACCGCTTATGGGGCGCAATGACAGCATCGGCAAGACGCGGGATAGTACGATCCAGAAAACGCCCTATCTCACGGGTGACATCGCCATGAGAAAAAAAATAGGGCAATTCATCGTACATGGCATTATGCGCAAAGTAGAGGAGGGGCCGTTTGCGTACGAGCAATGCGGCAAGCAGCGCTTCATAGTTATGTGCGCAGACAACCTGTATTTTGTGCTTGCGGACTACCTGATGCAGTTTAAGAGCCAGTGTGGCGTCCTGAAATGGCTTTGCGAGAGAAGGACCTGCCTCGGTTTTGGTGGCAAAGGGGACTCGCACCGCCCGGTGAATGGGCACATCAGGAGGATCTTCGCCCACCCCATAGCCGTATACAACCAGATGCACCTCATGCCCCTGCCGGCGCAGGCAATCTGCAGTGTAGTGCATAAACACCTGACTGCCCTGCGGTGCAGGAAAAGGGCATGCCCCGACCATGGCGATACGCAGCTTCATTCGAAATATCCCAGCGCTTTCATCCGTTTTTCCAAAAGAGATTCTTCCTCTTCAGTGTACTTTTTTTCAGACGCCTTGATCCAGTCTGCAGAACACACTGTCTCTTCCTGTACCTGGCTTTCCAGAAAAGATTTCCCTTCCATACCCTCGTACGTAATGCCAAGCCAGGAAAGAACAGCAGGCGCAATATCCTCCATGGCGGGATTCTTGCGGGTGAGCGGGCGGCTTGATGCAAGAAAAGCCGGATTCCGGTGCACTCCGGCACATCCCTGCTCTTTTCCGCCTTTATACGCCTCAGGCTGCAGTACTTCTACAGCCGCGCCGCCCCGTTTGCGGATGACAGAAGCGCGGTATCCGGTCGACCAGTCCAGTTCCAGAAAAATATCCGCTGCCCGGTCGGCAAATGCACCTTTATAAACAGTATCCCGGGGCACAGCGCGTGCCACGCCCGGGAGCTTTTCCAGAAGGGCACACAATTCAGACACGGAGGAAGCATACTGTTCCGGCGGAATAATGCCCTTCCCTTCCCTGCCCGCCACATTCAGCCGGATTGCGGGGCAGTAATCGAGCTCATCAGACCACGCCCGGGTTTTATCCCATTGAATGCCGCCTCTGCGTGCACGACTTTCCAGACTTTCAACCAGCCGTTGAAACCGCCGAAAAAGAGTACCCCGCAGACGCATGGGAACCCAGCGCAGCGCTGCTTTTTTCAATATGCCCTGCGACGCTTTTTTATAAGACAGCCAGCCGCAAGCCTCCAGATAATTATTAATGTGGAGAGCTTGTACACCTGCTCCGCCAAATCCATGGTCAGATACAACAAGCACAAGTCCCGGATCATCGAAGGCATCAATGAAACGACCGACTGCTTCATCCAGACGTCTGTAGATTCTCAGAATGGGAGAATCAGGTGCCGTGATCTCCGGATCATGGCGGGGTGATGCAGTATCTTCCAGTTGCCAGAAATGGTGCGACACCGTATCCGCCTCATTGAGAACAATCATAAACAGATCCCAGGCTTCCTGCTGCAAAAGACGGCACCCGATTTCTTCCTGGACAGCAATTTTCTTTTCCAGAAGAGCCAGCGCCTCTTCATACCATCGGGAAGAAATGCGGTGCTCCTGAAAAAGAGAAAAGGGCCATTGTGAAACCTGTGAAAATAATTCAGGCGGGTAAACATACGAAGGATCCAGGCGATCCGCCACCGGAGAATCAAAGCCGGACAGCATAATGCCGTTTACCGCTTCAGGAGGATAAGTTGCGGGCACGCCGAGAATACAAACACGCTTTCCCAGTGAAGACAGGATATTCCAGAGCGCGGGCACCTGCCTGTCGGTACTGTTTAAAAACCGTATGCCGTAATTGCCGGGGAGGGAAATTGTAAAATCAGTTATGCCGTGGCGCCCCGGATTCACGCCGGTAACACAGGTAGTCCAGGCAGGGTACGTTACGGGAGGCGTTACACCGCGAAGGGCGCCCAGATATCCTTGTTCCTGAAGCATCGCCAGATGCGGAAGATGCCCCTGTTCAATCCATTGAGCGGTGAGATCCGGGGAGAACCCATCCAGCCCAATGAGTAAAACGCGGGGACGGTCGCTCATGGCGCGCAACCCTTCTTTCAGTTCAGCGGAAGAAGACACCCCGCAGCAACCGGTTTGCGGGTAAAATTGACCTGTACCAACACTGTTTGGCGGCGGTGTGCTAAAGCGCAGCCACCAGAATACCGGCAAGAGTGAGGAGAATCATAAAAAGGCTGCTCAAAAACGCCTGCCCTGGAAAAACGGCACTTTCGAAAAAAGCCTGTATTTTTATATTGTTGGGAAGCACTTCAAGCAGGTCGCTGAAACGGAACATGCTCCCCTTGCCCACCGTCAGCCAGAGCTTCATTTCAGGCATTGCCCCGCTCTCTTCTATGGGCGAATAAGCGACAATATAATAGGTGCCCGACGCTGGCGGAACAAAACGCATTTCTTCAAAACGCCAGCTGAGCACACCTGTATAGGTGTCGCGATATTGTTCACTGTCAAGCAGGCGGGTAGACAAAACAAGTCCGCCCATGGATTCGGGCACCGTGAAAGGCACCTCTTCCGCCAGTTTCGGAAGATGCGGGGACAGAACTGCAACAGAAGGGCGCGCCTGACGATAGCGATCGAGCATAGGCACACCCATCCTGAGGGAGATTGCCTCTCCGGCTTCAGCTTCGACCTTCAGCCACAAGGCGGGGCTTTTCAGGCGGGCATGATGATAGGCAATAGATGCCCTGTTCGCATCGGGTATGGTCAGTGCTGACTGCATGGTTCTGCCGCCGCTATTCACCGTCACGACCTTATAATGCCAGGGCGCTTCGGCAAAGGCTGCCGTTCCCGCTATTATAAAAAAGCAGAGCTGCAGGGCAGCCAGGCGGATAAAGCCTCTGTTCATAATCGTTTTCCTGTGCTTATTGATGGCAAAGCCGGAAAAAACCGGCAAAAACACAAATGTTCTCCTGTTGAAAGCATACCCCATCCAGAAGCCCTATGACAATATCCCTTGCCTGTTCCGGCTTCTCAGACTGGCATATCGTTCCCGGTCAGGAGAGGAAAAAAGCGCCTGCACCGTCGGCGGGAGCGGATATATATACTTCTCCTGTACGGCCCGTTTCTTTTTTGTAGCCCTCCAGCAGCTGCGCAGAAAAGGACTCCGCCGCATTTTTTGCAACCAGATTAATGGTGCAGCCACCAAAACCGGCACCTGTCATCCGGGCTCCATAGCACCCCGGAAGGCTCCGTGCGATGGCAGTCAGGACATCAAGTTCCGGGCTGGTGACTTCGTAGTCCTCCTTCAAACTGATATCCGACGCTGTCATCAAGGTGCCCAGCTGTTCCAAACCACCCGATTCCATGGCGGCCTTTGCGTCCAGAGTGCGTGCATTTTCTGTAATGACATGACGGGCGCGTCTGAAGTGCAGCGGATCCATAGCGTGGCGCACGCCTTCCAAATCCGCCAGCGTGTAGTCTCTCAGCTTATTTCCCTTATCTTTTGCGTGCTTCAGTGCTTCCACGGCAGCGGTACATTCTGAAACCCGCTCGTTGTATTTGGAGGCGGTCAGCCCGCGTGGGCACGCCGTGTTTGCTATAACAAACAAAGCATCTTTGAACGCAACAGGCACCAGCGTGTAATCATAACTCCGGCAATCCAGGAAAAGAGCATGCCCCAATCGTCCGCATCGGGAAATAAACTGATCCATGATGCCCGTGCTCAACCCTAAGAAATCATTCTCAACACGCTGACCGAGCCGCGCGGCATCCGGACCCTGCATCTGAAAACCGCCCGCCTTTTCGAAAAAAGCAAGCACTGCCATTTCCAGCGCGGCGGAACTGCTCAGCCCGCATCCCACCGGCACATCACCCACGATCAGCAAATCCGCACCGCTGACAGGGTAGCCCAACTTTTGCAATTCAGCAATCACTCCGGAAACATAATCCGTCCACGGCTCCTGCGCACTCCGTGCCGGTACATCGGCGCGCAGCCTGGCAGAACGGCCCAGCGTCTCCGCACGCATGTTCAGCACTTGATCCTGGCGCGGCACACCGAGGATAAGCGTATCATGTTCAATTGCCATGGGAAGCACGAATCCGTCGTTGTAATCCGTATGTTCACCAATAATATTTACCCTGCCGGGTGCCCGGGCGGCAATGGTCGGAGTGCTGTCAAAGCAGCGTTTATAAGCCTGCAACGCATCGTCAATGTGAATGCTCATGATCCGATCTCCTTCGGTTCTGTTCCTGTATTCTTTTCAGCTTTTTCCT
The DNA here is from genome assembly GCA_002070275.1 of Candidatus Hydrogenedentes bacterium ADurb.Bin170. Lineage (GTDB taxonomy): Bacteria > Hydrogenedentota > Hydrogenedentia > Hydrogenedentales > CAITNO01 > JAAYJV01. Next base: position 23,868 of record MWCY01000033.1, on the reverse strand, counting down.
GCTTTTTGATTTGCTGCCAAGCCTGCATGGCTTCTTCGGGTGTCCGTGCCCGGTCTTTGCGGAAAACATGCTCGTGCCTTCGCATCATTTTCATGTGAGCGCGCTGCAACGCACCTTTAAGAGAAAACCGTGCTTCCGCCTCGGCTGCAGCCACGCAGGAAAGCAGTGTGAAGAGGCAGTCTCCGAACTCCTCCTCTGCATGGCTGTTATCTCCTGATGCCAGCGCCTCAGTAAGTTCTTCGCCCTCTTCCACAGAAAATCGGGCGAAATCTCCGGCATTATGCTCACGATCCCAGGGGCAGCCCTCCGGCGAACGCAGGAAGCGCGTCAAATTGATAAGTGCGGAAAACCACTCCGCTTCTGTTTCCGGATCTTTGTTCATGCCCGGGAAAAAAGGGGACTCCATAACTGCTCCTTTCTCAGTTTGCAGGCAGATTATGCACCATACGCTCCTCTTTTTTACAGCCGGAAGGTGCGGTCAGGGGGCTGTAATAAGAGATCGCACAGCCTCCAGCCTCTTTTCCCCTATACCCGGTACCCGCAGCAGATCTTCAGGAGAGGTAAATGACCCCTTTTCCCGTTCTGCAACAATGGCTGAAGAAAGGACGGCTCCAATACCGGGCAGCTGCTGCAGCTCAATGGCACTTGCCGTATTGATGTTGATCTTTTCACCTGCCGAAGCATTTCCCGATTTTTGTGCTGCGGCGGGAGGATGCTGTACAGTGCTGTTTTCTTTTGTTGAAGCATTACCTGTTCTCCCGAGGGGCTTCCGAAGGTAAGCATCCGGGTTTAATCTATGATCGGTTTCCGGACGGCGAACCGCCGCACTGCGGGCATCCCCTTCCCAGTAGCTTTGGAAAGGCACTGTTAGCGTGGCGCCGTCAATAAGCTGTGCTGTCGGGAGCAGCCCGGACAAGTCGGCAGTTTCCGCAGCACCACCCGCCGCTTCGATTAAGTCCGTTATACGATCTCCCGCCCGCATTCTGTAAAACCCGGGTCGGCAGACTGCGCCCATGGCTGCCACACCTATCATTCCGGCATCCTTTGCGTTGGCTGCAACCGCCGGAAGCACTTCTTCTCTTTCAGGTACCGCCTTGGCTGTCCCTTCTGTACGTGGGGCAGGAGGCGTCCCTGCAACCGTCCGCTGCGAAGCATCCCCTGCAGCAGCAGGGCCGGGAACTGATCCGGGCACTGGAAGCCGCACCTCCGTCCTGTCCGGCGTGGGCGGGACAATACGACGGTACGCCGTTTCCGGTGTTTCTCCGGCGGAAGGTTCTTTGTCTGTCCGATAAAGCCACAGGGTTCCGATACCGAGAAGCACAGCCCCCATTACGCCGAGCAGCAGTATCTCTTCTTTGATTGTAAGAAATCTGTTTGGGACAAACATGCGACTCCTCCCGGGTTGGCATGCATTCACTGTACCGTTCGAAAAAGGTTCTTCATTATGCATGACAGTAAAGAAAAAAGGCAACAGCCGACTGTGTATTTTCAGCCACGTGAGCGCATAAGAAAAGTACAGCCGAAGCAGGCGGCAACGGCGTTTTAAAAAGAAGCGGCATACGAAAAAAAGAAAATTAAAAATCTTGCCAGACCCACTGAAGGTACTATATATTAGAGTAGCGCCTGGAAGGCAAAGTAAATACTTGACAAAAGATGTCAAACTAAGTATTATTTTGGTATTAAAATGAGGATTGTTTATCCGAAAATCAGTGCGGGTCTGCTTGTGCAACTATTGCTCAGGAAAGGTTTTTGTCATGCCGACAGTATTTAGGCTCACGGCGTTGGGTGTACTTTTCAGCACATTGGTGCTTTTCAGCGGCTGTTTTGACCGGCAACCGACTGATAAGGCGCCTTCTCCCGACTTTGAAGTATCCCCTCAGGAAGGCTGGGCTCCTCTGATTGTGGAGTTCAAGGATGCTTCCCATCCGGGCGACTCAAAAATCCATGCCTGGCTATGGAATTTCGGCGACGGAATCACGGCATCCGGGCCTGCGGCAAAACATACATATACCCGTCCCGGCGCATATGATGTGACCCTGACTGTGACAAGCAGCAAAGGTAATTTTTCCAAAACTAAAGTTGCGGCGGTGACGATCAAAGCACCCGGCACTTTTGGAAAAGCAGACCCCCGCACCGGCTTGCTGACAGCTGACGGTGCTGTTCTAAAAATCAGCGAGCCTTTCCGTGCAAAGGCCCAGTTCAGCATTAAAAAAGGTACTGTACCCGCCGGATTAATGATTCCGGACGATGTAACTGTCCTGTCTGACGTATTCACAATCATGCACAACCAGACCTCTGATGATTTCTATGCGTTGGATTTTGAATCGAAGAGGGCACCGGAGCCCGCCAATATTGCACTGCCTCTGCTTAGCAATCTCGATGCCCCTGTCACCGATGACTCCCATTTGTACATACTGGCGTTCATGGAAGACGGCAGAGTCATTCCGATGCCGGGACACCTTGCCAGAAATCTTTTTACCGCAGCAGTACTGCGCATCCCGCAGAGAGCGCGCTATGTGGTTGTCCGGCGTGAAGATGCTGCGATCTTTGAATCCAAAGCGGCATGCCCCGCCAAGGCGCTCGCCGCAGAGGACAAAGAAGGTTGGGGCAATGTCTGGCGCATCCACAGCAGCGCCGGTGTAGGGCAGATGCTCGTCTCGCTGTACAATGGCTCCACTGCCGATGAAAGTTCTTTTCTTAAGCGCACCTGGTCACAAACAGCCGTAACCGGCGCCCACGACAGATTAGCCGAGGCGGTGCAGGCAATCTATGACACGCTGAAAACTCAGGATCTGCGCCCGCCTATCCTGATCTCGGAAGATCTGAAGTATGACCTGCTCTTTTTTGATACCCTGCCCTCTTATAATGTAGCTTTGAGCCGCGCCAACCAGGTGCCTTTTTACGAAACTTTCTTCGGCCATCTGGTATTAAATCCGTCTCTTCTGATTGATCTTTCCCGGCGTAATGCGCGCACGTTCCACTGCGACCCGCCGGAGCAAATCGAATTCCCTCTGTCCGGGGGAGAAGAAGCACAGTGGTATGGCTGCGATTTCGACCGGGCTTTTGATCCTGACTCTGCCTTTGGCGAAGCCCTCCTCTACACGCTTTATCCGGGCTATCAGCTGCCCGTTATTGCAACAGCCGGCGACACCGCTCTCAATCTTCCGGTTCCGGCAACCGATTCAGAGGAAGATCTCCCGCTGCCGGTGAACTTTGTTGACGGGCTTCTGGACAGCTATGCCCTGTACTATGGACAGTCCATACAGACCTGGCCCGCCCGCGCTTTCGGTGTAAATGAACGACCTGTTTATTCGCTTCCGCTTTTCTTCCCCTACAGCGGCGATGTGGCAGGCTACAGCCCTGCCAGCCACGAATTCCTTGCCTGGCTGAAAAAGAGCGGTGCCGTGGAAGATCCTATGGAAGTGCTTCCGTGGACACTGGAGGCTCTAAAACCCATTATCAGCATAATGTCCGCACATCTCGCCCGACCGCTTAATTTTAACGAGGCCCGTGCTGCGCTGGCTCTCGCTTTTGACGCGGCGTTGCTTGAACTGGATGATACCGAAGAGGATCTTGGACTGCCCGAATTTTACTGGGCATATATAAAAGACAACCTTTTTGCGAACAGCGACAATGCAGTTTTGCGGCCCAGCGACCAGAACAGGTCTTTGTGGTCTTTGAACCTTGACAAACTGGATGCGTCCGGGCTGCTTGATTTTACTCCGGGCGGTCCCGTAGAAAACCTGGATTTCCAGCCGGAAAACTATCCGGTACTCGCCGATATAGCGCCCTTGAGCAGCCGTGCCGTAGTGCTGCACTTCAGCAGATTGACGACGGATGTTCTGCTGGATTTCAGCGGCAATAAATGGAGAAAAGACAAACGGGACAACGGTGTCGGCATTGCTGTCTATCTGGACGGCTATCCCGGCATTGACCTTTCGGATGCTCCCGGAGACTATGTCCACTATAGTCTTATTGACAAGGATCAAGACGGAAAAACGGACATCGTTCGTTTCTCCGACTTTACCGCCGACCAGGAATATCTCCTGGACAAAGTGACCATCCTGATCTCGAATCTGAATCCGCAACTGTCCAACTCGGTATCGTTCTCACTGCAAACCCATGCGGATGTGATCACGCCGGAAAGTTCTATTCTTCACCGGTATGTCTATAGCCCGGACCCCGCTTACGGCTATGAACTGACCAGTATATACAACCGGCCAGACTACTCCGCCTACCTGCTGAATATGACTTCCGGCAGCTGGCGTGCCTCCGCTGAGTTGTATGAGACTGAATGGCATCACAAAATGGCCATTGTGGAACCCAGAAATCTCCGGGAGAATACAGCGCTCTTACTCATTGCAGGCGGATCAGCAACATCCGAGATCTCCCTGCAGGAACTCAGCGCCATGGCGGAGTATGCAACAGTCAGCCGGACAGCGGTTGTACTCCTCAAGCAGACACCCTATCAGCCTCTTTATTTTGATGATCAGATCACGGGGCTGAGTGAAGACGGCATTATCGCCTACAGCTTCAATAAATACATGCAGAGCTACAAAACGGGCGCTCCGGATAGCACCTGGCCGGCTCTGCTGCCCATGACCCGTGCCGCTGTCCGTGCCATGGATACCACCCAGACCTTCATGGCAGGCAAGCCCGGCATTTCCCGGAATATCGACCGATTTGTTGTGAGCGGCGCATCCAAGCGCGGCTGGACCACCTGGCTGACAGCGGCGATAGATCCCCGTGTCTGTGCCATTGTTCCCATGGTCATTGATGTATTGAATATGGAGGAGCAGATCAAGCACCACCGCGCCGCCTACTCCACTTATCCGCCCACGAGTGCGCAATATTTTATGCAGGGCGGTTACTCCACAGCGCTCAAGGACTATGTGGCAAATTCTATTTTCACCCGCTTTGATACCACAGAAGGTAAATCTCTGCTGAGCATTGTGGATCCTTTCTACTACAGGGAAGTGCTGCGCATGCCCAAACTGATCCTGAATTCCACAGGCGACCAGTTCTTCCTGCCTGATGGCTCCCAGTTCTATTTTGACGATTTGGAAGGGCTGAATTATCTTGCTTATCTGCCGAACTCCGACCACTCTCTCAATAATTATTTCGGGCTGGAGAATTCCACGGCAAAAACGCTGCTTGCCTTCCATATCGCACAGGTACGCAACAACAATTCCATCACATCGGACAATGTGGAAGTGCCTCACTACACCTGGGAATTCGGGCAAATCGGCAACAAACCACATATTATTTCCCATGCTTCGCAGAAACCCATAAGTGCCCTGCAGTGGACTGCCACTGTTCCGGATCACCGTGACTTCCGCCTGCAGACCAGAGGAACAATCTGGGCCTCTCAGGAACTGGAGGTGGAGGAAATAGAAGCTCCGGAAGAAATGGACGGCAGCATTAGCTGGCGATGCGTGGCTGAAACTGTCCCGCCTGCGCAAGGCTGGACCGGTTTCCTCATTCAGTTAACTTTCGAGGGTCCCGAAGCAAAGACCGAATTTACATTTACCACTCCGGTGCGCATTATTTCTGCAGACAACTGAAAGGTCTGTATGTCTTTCTTTTCAGACTGCATTTAGAAGAATTTTTCGGCGGCAGGCTTCAACGGCTCTGCCGCCATTTTCATTGACACGCTAAAACGAAAGAATACTATGGCTCTGAAAAATGAAAACAAGTCTTTGGAACGGCGGGACTTTTTAAAAATCGGTGCTGCAGCGGGTGCGGCGGCTCTGATACAGAATCGCGCTTCAGCCTCGCAGAACACGTCTGCCTTTGCAGAAGCACCGACCGCACCGCCCATAGACAGAGTGCGTATTGGTTTTGTGGGCGTAGGGGGCATGGGATCAAGCCACCTCCGCAACCTGCTGCATCTGGAGGGCGTGGACATTGTCGCTGTATGCGATATTGTCGAAGAAAAAGTTGTGAAAGCTCAGGATCTCGTTGAAGCTTCGGGCCAGCCCCGACCGACGGGCTATTTCAAGGGCGAACTTGATTTCATGCGCCTCTGTACCGAAGAAGATTTAACGCTTGTCTACACAGCCACACCCTGGGAATGGCATGCGCAAGTCTGCCTCGCCGCCCTGGCTTCCGGCAAACATGCGGTCACTGAAGTGCCTCTTGCCGTAACCCTTGAAGACTGCTGGAGGCTGGTGGAATCTTCTGAAAAACACGGCAAATACTGCATTATGATGGAAAACTGCTGCTACGGCCGCACGGAAATGACCGTGCTGAATATGGTACGCCAGGGCGTTTTAGGCGAAATTATTCACGGAGAATGCGGTTATCTCCATGATATCCGTGATATTTTCCTGCAGATTGCACCCGGGCGGGAGTGGTTTCAAAAGCATGTCCTGACGCGCAACGGCAGTCTGTACACCACGCACGGTATCGGTCCTGTTGCCCAATGCATGAATATCAACCGGGGCGACCAGTTTTCTTATCTTGTATCCATGAGTAGCCCCGCCCTCGGGCTGGAAGCTTATGCCCGTGAAAAACTGCCGGAAGAGGACCCGCGTCGCCATCTGAAATTCGCCTGCGGCGATGTCAATACAACACTCATACAGACCCGGGCGGGCAGAAGCATTTCTGTAGTTTTCAATACCTGCAATCCACGACCATACACGCGCATCAACCTGATACAGGGGCTCAAAGGCATTGTCGAGGGTTACCCTGACCGGGTTTATGTTGAAGGTTCCAGTCCCGAACACACCTGGGAGGACATGGAAGACTATTGGGAACGGTATGAACCCGTTCTCTGGCGCGAACTGGGCAAAGATCTTTCCGGCTTCGGTCACGGCGGTATGGATTATCTGGAAGATTATCGCCTTATAAAGTGTTTACGGGAAGGAAAGCGTCCGGACCTGGATGTATACGATGGCGCATCCTGGAGCTGCATTGCCGATCTTAGTGAGAAGAGTGTGGCACAAAAGAGTGCGCCGATAGAAATTCCGGATTTCACGCGGGGTGCCTGGAAGTCGCGACCTGCCTTGCCTGTCCCCGAAGCATAACCTCCTTTCCTGTATTTTGGGTTTTACTTTTACTGTACACAACAGCAGGAAAGCTATACAGCTTTGCATGCAACACTATCCGGAAAAAGATTCTTTAAAGAGAGCAGGTGTTTTAACTTTCACCTACAAATATGCTATAATTGGGTCTGCTTGTTCTAACAGCGTTCCGCTGCAACTTCTGTAAACGGGGCATACGCAATCGCAGCTTCCCCAACAAACAAGACAAAACGAAATGCCACCCCCTCCTCTTAATCCCGGGAAACATTTCTGTCCGTTGACCGTAGTATTAAGAAGATGTCATCAGCACAAACCGATCTTAAGGAGCAGTATGGTATGAAACCATCTGATATTGGCGCTTTATTGTTCGAGCATGAAAATGTGTCAGAAGTCTATGTGACACGCTTCGAACTGACGGATAAAAAAGAAACGCTTTGCGCCTTCGTTGTTCCGACTGCCAGTGAAGGACTCACTGAAAAAGAACTGCATGAGTACTGCGCCCAGCGCATGCCTGGCAACACGCAGGAAATCCGGATTAAAATCATTGAAGAAATTCCGCGAAATCCTATGGGCACTGTGGAGCGGGACAAACTCAGGATCTATGCGGAGCAGGCGTCGGCAAAAGAAGTTGCCTGACGGCTCTGTCTGCTTGTAGCGCTAGCCTTTGCTGTAATCGTTACTTGGCGCATAATAATAACGGCTGAAATGATCACTTTATCACCCAAGGAGAAACCGATGAAAATCAGAACACTCAGTGTGCTTCTCGCTGGCTCATGTCTTGCCCTTGCATGCAGCACGATTCATGCGCAGGACGTCGCCGAAGGACAATGGATCAACCTTTTTGACGGTGAAAGCCTTTACGGATGGACTCCGGTCGGTGACGGCAACTGGGAGGTGTCTGACGGAGTTCTTTCCTTAACCCAGGGCAACAGCGGCTTTCTTGCAACGCTGGCACAGTTTTCCGATTTTGATCTGTCTGTCACCATGCGGGTCACCGGAATGGGAACAGCCGGCATCGCTTTTCGTGCACCTCTTTCCGGATATGCGCAGGAGCAGGGCGGCGCCGCAGTGAATCTGGTTGCCGGAGAAGATAATGCGGCATTTTCCACGGTGAACATCCGGGCACTGGGCAAAGAAGTGACTGCTCAGGTCAACGATATCGATGTTCCGACAGCGGTTTCCAACACAAAAGGACATATCGCCATTCAGTTTCATAAGTATGACCGCTTCAAAAAAGGTCCGAAACTTGAAATCAAAGAAGTGAAACTTCGCCCCCTTGCCATGACCTCTCTCTTCAATGGAGAGAATCTGGATGGATGGAATATTATTCCCGATCGCAAATCAGTCTTCTCCGTCAATGACGGTGCGCTCAATATCAAAGACGGAAACGGCCAGATTGAAACAACCGGTGTTTATCGGAATTTCGTTCTGCAGCTGGATATCTATTCCAATGGCGACCACTTGAACAGCGGTGTTTTCTTCCGGACGCCTCCGGGAGTTTTCTGGGTCGGCTATGAAGCCCAGATTAGAAATCAGTGGACCCGTGATGACCGAAGCAAACCGGTCGATTTCGGCACAGGCGGTCTTTACGGATTAAAGCCTGCCCGGAAAGTGGTCAGCAATGATCGCGAATGGTTCACCATGACCGTTGCCTGCTGCGATAACCATTACGCCGTGTGGGTGAATGGCTATCAGACCGCTGATTTTACCGACACACGCCCTGTTTCGGAAGATGCCAACGGCAAAAACGGCTATGTCAGCACTGCCGGAACAATCAACCTGCAGGGACATGACCCGACAACTGATCTCTCTTTCAAAAATATTCATATTCAGCCTCTCGACTGACAACGACGCTTTCTGTAATTTTTAGGGCGGATGTGCATAACATCCGCCTTTTTTTATCCCTGCCCGGTAAGGATGCCGCAATTTGATGCAGCCTGTTCCTTGCAAGAGACGCCCTTTTTATGTTTCACTGAAAGCATTGTTCTTCCCGGGTTACAGCATACGAGGATTTGCCATGCGTTCCGTATTTTTCAGTATCTGCTGCTTTTCTCTTTTTACAGCCTGCTTTTCGCTGAGTGCACAGCAATCGGATAACTGGCGCATGCCCTACGAAGGAGCAGACGTTACAGGCGACGACGTACTGGCATTCTGGCGTTTTGACGATACCGACGACAGTGTGCCGGACAGCTCCGGAAAAGGACATCATGGCAAACTGGACGGCGCAGTCCTCAGCAGCGAAGGAAAATTTGGCGGCAGCCTTCAATCATTTCCGGGCTGGCCGGCGGATGACAAGCGGCATGGGGCAGTGATACCCGCCAGCCCGTCCCTTTCCCCCTCCGGCGCCTTCACTCTGGAACTATGGCTGTGCCCCGACGAATTTCCGGAAGGCTATGGAGAGTGCTTTTTAATCGATAAAAAATATGTCGCTCACACAGATTACCAATGGATTCTTGATCAGCCGGACTCAGGCGGCATGCAGCGTATGCGGCTTACCCTCGGATTCGGCGAAACGTCGGAGACCTGGTGGTCACCAGAAAGCATCTCTCTGAAACCGGGCGTGTGGAACCATCTTGCTGTCACCTATGACGGTGCTGGAAAGACAACCTTTCACCTGAACGGGCGGTCATTGGGAAGTCTGACAAAACCGGGACGGGGCAGTATGCAAGCCGGTACCAACCCGCTGGTTCTGGGAGACCGGATAGGCAGTTATCACCATGGCTTTCCGGGCCGCATTGATGAAATACGGCTGACCCGGGGTGTCCGTGAATTTCAGCCCTGCCTGATTACGCCGGCATATGAACGCTCCGTATACAGGCGTTTTGAAGCACCGCCGACGCTGAGCTACCGCATCACCAACATCGGAAAATCGGATCTTCCCGTTGTTAAAATTGAGGCGGGACTTCGGGACAGGGATGCGCTCCTTTCCCGGGAAATTTCACTGGCCGCCGGTGAAACTGCGCTTCTTGATATCCCCTTTGACACGAAGCTTCGACCTGATGCTTATGCAATGCGTATTGCCTACAGCATTACGGAAGGCGCAGAAGTTTTTGAAAACGAACTGTATTTTCCTGTAAAAATCACACCTCGCCAGCCTTCTGCGCGCATGCCGGTAGTCATGTGGGGCATCGGCGGCGTGAAAGAAGTTGAAAAAGCACTTCCCACGCTGAAAGATATTGGCTTTACCCATTGTCTTGGACTCCGCTGCGATTTTGAACGTATCCGGGAAGCCGATTCCCCTGTTCCCGCCGTGACAGAAAAAGAATATGCCGACAGCTGCGCCATGCTGGATCTGGCTCTGGAAAATGATCTGGGTATTATTATCGGCATCAGCCCCGGACACTGGCTCAGTGAACGGGAGGAGACAGAGCGGCTCGATAAAGACGGCAAGCCTTACAGCCGGCGCAATGTCTGCTGCAACTTTCCCGAAGCGCCAGCCTTTGCGGAGAATGTAGGACGCTCTGTTGCCCGGACCTTCGGCTCTTTTCCCGCTTTTACCGCTGCGATGATTGATACAGAGGTACGTGACGGTACACAACTCTGTTTTCACGACCATGACAGAGACTTGTACAGACAGGCGACAGGTCTGGAATTTCCCGCTATTGCCGTTAATAAAAGCGGTGTATCTTATAGCGATCTGCCGGATTTTCCGCAGGATCGTGTTATTGAAAACGACAATGAACTGCTCCGTTTCTACCGGTGGTTCTGGAAGGAAGGAGACGGCTGGAACGCATTTCATTCCGCCGTATGCAAAGGCTTGAAACGGGACGACCGCCCTGATTTCTGGACCTATTTTGATCCGGCTGTACGGGTGCCACCCCTCTGGGGCAGTGGCGGCAGTGTGGATTATCTGTCCCACTGGACCTATTCCTACCCTGATCCTTTGCGTATGGGACTCGCAGCCGATGAACTCTTCGCCATGGCGGCAGGCGGTCCGGCGGGACAGCAGGTCATGAAAATGACACAGATCATCTGGTACCGATCGCAAACGGCGCCGCTAACTGAAGGAGGTCCTCAAGGTCCCCGTTCCGCCTGGGAAGACTACGACCCGGATGCCGCCTACATCACCATTGCGCCCGCCCATCTTCGGGAAGCCTTCTGGCATAAAATCGCACGACCTGTCAAAGGGATCATGTACCACGGGTGGCAGTCGCTGGTTGAAACAGAAGGAAAATCTGTCTATCGGTACACTCATCCGGAAACACGCTTCGCCCTTCAGGATCTGATAGAGACCGTGGTGAAACCGCTAGGCCCGACACTGATGCAGTTGCCGGAAGCACCCTCCGACGTGGCTTTTCTCGAGAGTTTCACTTCTACCATCTTCGCAGGAAGAGGCACCTATGGGTGGGGCGGTTCCCGTGCCGCCGATGTTTATCACATGCTTCTCTATGCCCAGATGCAGCCCCGTATCATTTACGAAGAGACTCTGCTGACAGAAGGGCTTGACAACTTTCGGGTTCTCGTTCTTGCCGACTGCGACGTACTCCCCCGTGAGGTGGTCGAGCAGATTCAGGCATACCAGAAGAAAGGCGGAATCATAGTCGGAGATGATCGCCTCTGCCCTGCTATCCGCCCTGACATTGTGGTTCAGGTGGAAACACGCTCGGGAAAAGCCGATGAAGATAAGGGGCGCATTCTGGCGGGGGCAGCCCGCCTCGCTGCGCAATTGGCACCCGTCTACCGGCCTGCAATAATCTCCTCCGACCCGGAAGTGCTTCCGTACAAGCGCAGTTTCGGCCCGGCGGATTATGTTTTTGCCATTAACGACAAAAGAGAATTCGGCAGCTATGTGGGACAGCACGGTCTTGTCATGGAAAACGGGGTACCCGCTCAGGCAGCATTTACGCTCAGCCGCAATGAAGGTTTTGTCTATGATCTGGTAAGACACCGGCAGGTGGACGCCTCTTCGGAAGACGGGCATCTGCGCATTCCCATAACTCTGGAACCCGGCGGCGGGCGCATGTATCTTGTATGTGAAAATACCATCGACCAGGTACAGATAACCTGTGCAGACCATGCATCCAGAGGGGAAGAAATATCTTTCAGTATTTCCGTGTGCGACAGTACAGGGAAAGCGGCAGACGCTCTGATCCCGCTGGAACTGCGGATTACCGATCCGGACGGGCGTCCCGCGGAGTTTTCCGGTTTTTACGGTGCACCTTCCGGCAGTCTGAATCTGACTGCTGCCATAGCAGCCAATGACACGCCCGGTATGTGGACGCTGGAAGTCCGTGAACTGGCATCAAACCGTCAGGGCTTCCATTTTTTCCGTGTAGACTGACCCGGGCACCGGACATTCTTAAATCATACAGCAATAAGCGACAGGACTATGCAGTTTTTATCTGAATCAATCGTACAGATCATTGTTTTTCTTGCAGGCACGGCGGGAAGCTACGGCATTGCCATCCTGCTTTTTGCCGTGGCCCTTAAAGCGCTTCTTCTTCCGGTCACTTTATACGGGATGAAATGGCAGGAGCGTTTTCAGGCTGCATTCAAATCGGCAAAAGAGGAGATAGCCGGTCTGTCAATAACTGATGCAGCGCAACGGGATGACGAAATTCTGAATATTTATCAGGCGCACGGCATCAATTTCACCAATCAGTGCAAAGCGCTGCTGCCTCTGCTGATTCAGCTGCCGCTGCTGGTGGCTTTTTACCGAACCATGATTCGCTGGGAAGGTCTGGCGGAGCACTCCTTTCTCTGGATCAGAAATCTTCAGGAGGTGGATGCTCTGATTCCTCTCGGCATTTCGCTTCCCTGGCTGGGTTCCAGTGTAAACCTGCTCCCTTTTCTCCTCTTTTTAGTCAATGCCTCAGAGGTCATTCTTTTCCGGGATGAAACAACCGGCATCAAATCCTTTTCTTTACCCCTCATTTTCTTCTTTCTTTTTTATCCTTTCCCTTCTTCCTGCATGCTTTTCTGGATTATGCTGAACGTGGTGCATATCCCGGAGCGTTGGTATTACGTCAAGTTTCGTTCCCCCGTCTCAGATGCTTCCGGCACTTCATCCTCTTCAGCCTGAGTTGTACTGGAGGCATCCAGCCCGGATGCCTTCCCCTTTTTTATGTACCTTGTTCTCAGCGTATACATGCCGGTAAATGACATTCCTGTAAGGACAAGAATAAACAGGAAAAGCGAAAACGCAAGAGAGCGCCAGGTCAGGACAGGATTAAACACGAATTCAACTTTGTGTGTACCCGGCGGTACAACCACTCCTTTAAAACGCTCATTCACTTTCAGAAGCGGTGCCGGATCTCCGTCAATCTTTACGGACCATCCAGGGTACCAGGAATCCAGAAAGCTGAGAATACGGGGCTCCTCCAGAGGTCCTATCTCCACAAGCGCACGATTGGCGGAGCGCCCGGCAATATGGATCAGCCCGTCCTCATCCTCCAGATCTGAGCGCAGCAGTAAACGGGTGAACTGAAAAGGATCTCTGCTTTTATTGGTCACTGTAATTTTTGCCGTCATCTCAGGAAAGTCAGGCAACGGCACTTCGGTTCCCGTTTCCCGTACAGCAGCACTGCGTGTCGTATGACGAATCCCCTGCTCCGAAAAGTGTGTTTGTGTATCAGTCAATTCCGTGTCGATCACGACTCCGGGATTGGAACGATACCACAGCATCAGAGAACTGTGCAGTACTCCGCAGGAGCCTACAGGCCGCCCTTCAGCCGATTTTGCCGGAGACAGACGCACGGTGAAGGATTTGGTTGCGCCGGGAGGCACTGCTGAAAACAAGGCATCCGGCTGAGTGATCTCCTGCTCCAGATATTTTTCTGAAACGCCGGAGTTTCGAAGCGACTTCCGTTCCACTTGAGGTATAGGCGCATCAAGCGGCTCTTCGAGAAAAACAGTTGATGCCGCGGGGTAAAACTCTCTTTTGCCGGGGAGCGTGCCGACACAATATTGCTTTGCCAACCAGAAAGAACGTTTAAAAAGAAGATTGCCGCGCAGGTTTTCCCGGGTCACTTCCCAGTCCTGCACCCCTCTATAGGGTCCCTTATCGCGGGGCGGCCCGCTGAGAAGATCACGAACAGCGCTCAAATGCAGCGGATCCACACCATTCATGGAAAATTGGAGCCGGTAGAGCAGGCGGTTACAGACCGGATCAGTCCTGCGTCTGTTGTCAATGGGGACAGCACAGGGCTCCGGTGCATCCTGAATATAATCCCGGACTTTTGCCTTCGCCATATAGGGAATGAAACTCTGGTTCCAGGCAAATGTTTCTGCAAAAAGAAGCCCCATCAGCAGCAGAACGACGACAGGACGCGCCCGGTCATTCAGCGGAACTGTCCCGGCAAGGAGCATCAGGATGAGTGCCACAAGAGGCAGTACAATCACAATACGATTGACTGTTATATACTGAATCTCCGGCAGCCAGGAGGTAATGGGCGCAATCAGCACAACGGCGATGAGGAGCAGTCCCACTGCCCGGGCGAGAGATTTGCCCCGATCTGCCAGGGGCGCCCGAATGGCATCCAGCCCGAATCCGGCAAGGAGAGACAAAGGAAGCAAGGCGAAATCATAGGCGCGTGTATAGGCGGACATGGAAAAAGGCGTGACTTTTTCCAGCAGTGCTCCCAGCGGCAGCGGCGGACCGAAACTGCATTCAAAAAGAACCAGAAAAAGCCCCAAAAACAGAAAACTGTCTCTCCTTTTTTTCCAGGTCAGCCCTGCAGCTGAAAGCAGGAGCGCTACGATTCCCGAGTTGCGCAGTGTCTCCGCTTCATACTTCACACCGCCATACAGCACGAGTTTTTTATAAAAATCAAGAGGCGTCCACTTCCATAAGTCCGAGTATTTCGGGGTTGCCTGACCACCGGTGCGCAAGGTGTAGGAGCCCAGCTCCCAGGAAGGGATAAGTGATACGGCGGCAAGACCCGATCCGACAAGAAAGATGATCGCCATGGCAATGCCATTCCATAGAAAAGGCCGGAAAAACGCCAGACGTCCCCCTTCTTCCTGTCGCTGCCAGTCGTGGTTCAGAAGAAAATAAAAGAGCCCATAGAGGGCGGATACCAGCCCCATCAGATTGATGATCTGCAGAAATCCGCCGAGAATACTCAGACCAAGAACGGTTCCGGCGAGGAGTGACAGAAATACTTTGAGAGCAAACTCCCGGGCATCTATTATCTTTTTTATCAGCAGCAGCAGCAGGGGAAGCCAGGCCATTGTTGTAATAAAATGATACTCGCACATACGTCTGACCATGAGCGCGCTGAAAAGAAAAGAGAGAGCTCCGGTAAGCGCCGCTGTCACACTCATTTTATGCGCACGCCCGAGAAGATAGGTGCAGACCCCCATAAAAAGAAAATGCAATCCCATCATGATTGCAAGGGATATATTGGTACGCGCGGGAGTCGGATTGGATGTGAGTAGTGACCGGATCAGGTTGGGCGGATAAAAAATAAAACTTTGAGGATTACCCACATTAGGCAGGCCACAATAGGTCAGCGGGTTCCAGGCAGGAAATTCGCCATTGTGAATACAGCTGTCCACAAAAAAGGTCAGAGGTCCGTAGTACCGGTAAATGTCATACATGCCGCCCAACTTGTCCAGATCATTGAAGAGAATAAACTGGAAAGTAACGGTTGTGGCAACCGCCAGAGTCAGCAGAACCAGAATGGCAATGATTGTTTTTTGTCTGAAACTGTTTAAGGACATGACTGAGATTTTTATCCTGCGTTGGTGTGGCATAAAATGAAACAAGGCGGTACTGCCGCTGCCGGAACAGCAATCCGGTCTCTTATTTCTTTCTGGCGTAAACTGTCATCAAATCGAAAAGATTCAAGGGGTAATTAATGCGTCCGAGCGGTGTGCGGGCGACCAAAGGCCGGATAAGAGAAAACACTCTGTGCTTCTGTGCCAGTTTTACAAGCGTAGTGTTAACATTGCGCCAGAAAGGCGGATAAGAAAAACGCACTTCCTCAAAACCAAGCCGGGCAAGCAGCTGCCCCATGGAGTGCTGCGTAAAGTAATGCACATGGGTCGGCGGGTGAATCAGCCGCCAGTGCCGCCCCCGCACTCTAGCCCATCGCGATCCTATATCTCCAGTGCTCAGCGCCAGCGTTCCACCCGGTATTAGTTCGGAAAAGGCCTTTTCCAGATACAGATCAGGCCGCGCCATGTGTTCAACTGTATCCCACAGGCAGATCACATCAAATGGGCCCCCTTTCTCCATTTTCAAATAATCCCCGTATACCGCCTTCACCCCGCGGGCGGCAACTCCGCTTTCAACGGCATCAGCGGCAATGTCACAGCCTGCAGCATTGAAATGCGTCTGCGCCGCTTCGAGAAAAAAACCGTAGGCACATCCGATTTCCCACAAGTCACCGCCTTCAGGATGGCGCTTTGCCAGATCCGCCAGGCGTTTCATGAAATTATATCGAAGCGCCAGTCCTTCCTCCTCGTAGTCCTCGTATTCGCCTCCTTTGAAATAGCCCCGTGTATACAGTTCATGGAATTTTTCGGGCGCCCAATCCAAAACAGCACGGATGTGCCCGCACTTGTCACAGCGTTCGAGCCCTTCATAAACGGCGGTATGCGGAAAATGCCCGCAGCAGATACAGGAAATACGCTCTGCTTTATCCCCTTCGGAAACATATTGTTCAAAGTCGTCCATAAATTGCCTTATCTGAAAATCATTAAAAACTATGCATCTTCACGGCGGGAATCGGGCTTGCGCACAATATAGACAGGCCGTCGTTTCTGTTCTATGTAGAGGCGAGCCAGGTACTCACTGGCAATCCCGATGACCAGCAGCTGCGCCGCTCCCAGAAAAAGAACAATAAAAACCAGACTTGTCCATCCCGGAGAAATGTCTTTTCCGGCTGCCAGCGCAAAGAGCACATAGCCACTGTATAAAGCAATTGATAAGATGACAAAAAGGGAGAGGACAAAAGAGAGGCGCAGCGGCCGAACAGAAAAACTGGTGATCCCGTTCAACGCAAATGTGAACATATGCTTCAAACTGTACTTGGTCGTTCCCGCCAGCCGTTCTTTTTCCGAGTAAGGAATGGAAACCTGCCTGAAACCCACCCAGTGAACAAGCCCCCGGATAAAACGCACCCGCTCAGGAAGAGTGTTCAATGCATCGACAACCTGGCGATCCAGCAGGCGAAAATCAGCGGCACCTTCGGGGATATCCGTATCGGCAAGAAGATTGAAGACTTTATAGAACCCGCGGGACGTCACTTTTTTAAGAACGCCGCTTTTTGAAGCCTGCTCACGGATACACTGGACAATGTCGGCACCTTCCTGCCAGCATCGAACCATTTGCGGGATCATTTCCGGCGGATGCTGCCCGTCGGCATCCAGCGTGATGACGGCATGGCTTGCCCGTGCACATTCCAGCCCGGCGCATAGTGCCGCCATATGGCCGAAATTTCGGGAAAAATGAAAAACACGGACAGCCGGATATCTTTGAGTCAGAGAATCCAGACGCATGCCTGTCGCATCAGAACTGCCGTCGTTAATCCATACAATTTCGACAGTCCCCTCAATCTGCTCCGCCACAGCAAGAAGGCGCTCTGTCATTGCCACAACACTATCTTCTTCGTTATAGGCAGGCAGCACAAAAGAAAATTTTGGAGTCATACTCATATAGCACTATTGCCCGGTACCCTTGCACCCCTGCATAAGACTCCCCTTCATCATGCTTTTCTCAGCGGAAGCGTTCCACTCTCTCCGGTCTGCCCTTGGCGCTTAGGTGGTAGAGATTATTGCCGGCGATACGAAGTTCCACCGATTTTTCCTGACCGCCCAGAGCGGTGCTCACAAAAAACTTGTTGTTTTCCACCCGCCAGCGCCCTTCAATATAATCCATTCCGGTAATCGCTTTTGCCAGAGGGTGGGTAGCATAGCAAATTCCTCCGGCAGACAGGGTAACTTTGATTTTGTACTGCTCGACCTGCACCTGCCATTCTGTTCCGATGAGATTTGCTTCATTTAAAAGAGGCGGTTCATTCAGCTCAGGGAACTGCGAGGCGGAACCGGCAGAAGCCGGACTGGCGGAATAACTTCCTGACGCTGCCGCCCCGCCTGCATCAGGTATCTGTGACTGTCTGTACTTCTGCATTGCAATGGGAAGCACCAGAAACGCACCAAGAAAAATGAAAAAGGCAGCCAGCAACCGTTTGTCCATAGGCCCATTAACCCTTTTTTGTTCTGGAACCGAAGTCCCTGCCGGTTCACGCAAGAAGCCTGATTTTCTTATTTCATTTTACTCTTGATTCTTCACAAGAATCAACCCGGATTCTGTAAAAGAGGAAAAAAGCTATTCCAGGTGCGCTGAGCTTAAAACGGAATCCACAGTCTCGTCCTCAACCAGATTCCAGGTTTCAACCCGAAGCATCCGGATAATATCCTGTGCAGCAGCACGCACCCCCTCCATCCAGTCCGGTGCCGCTTTCACCAGCACTTCGCGGACAGGCGCCGCCATGCTGAGGTTGGCATCGGCTTTTGCCTTGCGCACCTGCTCAGTCAGCATAAGGGCAGCCTGCCAGCTTTTTGACGAAGCGGGCGCAGGTACTGCAGCGATTTCAGAAAGAGCAGGCCAGGGCGCCCGGTGTACAGAGGGCTCTTCTTTCGAAAACTCCCAGTTCCAGATCTCTTCAGTAATATAAGGGACAAACGGTGCAAACATTCGGACGAGCATACTCAGGCTGATTCGAAGCGTTGCACAGGCGGAGAGTCGTTCAGCAGTCAGTTCTTCATCGTAAGTACGGGGCTTTGCCATTTCCAGATAGTTGTCGCAGAAACAGGTCCAGAAGAAATCCTCCACAAGACTCAAAGCCTGCGCATAATCAAACTCCTCAAAGGCACGGGTTGCCCTGCTGATCAGCGGGCGCAGTTCGGCAAGAAAGGCGCGGTCCAGTTCTTCTGTAACAGCTTCCGGTACCAGCGCAGCCCGCTCCACCTCGCTGAAGCGTCCGATAGCAAACTTGGCGGCATTAAACAGCTTCGTACAAAGTTTGCGGCCGACCTTGAAAACTTGCTCATCATAAGCAGTATCCACACCGAGGCGTGCCCGAGCCGCCCAGTATCGGACACTGTCTGCTCCGTACTCATCAATCAGCGGTTCTGGTGTAATGACATTCCCCTGGCTCTTCGACATCTTTTTCCGATCCGGATCCAGAATCCAGCCGCTGATCACCACATGTTTCCAGGGAATCACACCTTCATGCAAATAGGCCTTCACAATCGTGTAGAAAGCCCACGTGCGGATGATCTCATGACTTTGCGGCCGGATATCCATGGGAAACAGACGGCTGTGCCGGTCTTTATCTTCAACCCAGCGGCTCGCAATCTGCGGGGTCAGTGAGCTGGTTGCCCAGGTGTCGAATACGTCCGGATCGCCGGTGAAGCCGCCGGGCTGATCACGCTGGCTGCTTTCGTACCTGGGCGGCACATCATCGAGAGGATCAACCGGGAGGCTGTCCGGCGATGGTATAATCACTTCATCATATTTGCAGCGGCCCTGCTCATCCAGCGGATACCAGACCGGGATCGGCACACCGAAAAAACGCTGCCGGCTCAGGCACCAGTCCTGATTCAGCCCCTCCACCCAGTGCTCGTAGCGCTTGGACATAAATTCCGGATGCCACTGGATTTTACGCCCCTGCTCCAACAGCGCTTCCTTCTTGTCCATGATCCTGCCATACCACTGGCGGGCAGGGATCAGCTCGAGCGGTCTGTCGCCCTTTTCGAAAAACTTCACCGCATGGGTAATCGCTTCCGAAGGTCTGTCAATCACGCCGGGTGTCGCCTCAGCGATCTCAATGAATCGCTGCTGTGCCTTTTTCGCCGGCAGCCCCGCCAGCTCCCCGTAGGTCGCATTGGCAAGCTCGGGGTTGACACTGATCCAAAGGGCATCCTTTTCAGACCGGGCAACAAAAGTCAGCGGCAGCAGCCTGCCATCCTGGCCCAGAATCTGGCGGAGCGGCAGTTTATACTCCTGCCACCATTCCACGTCGGTCTGGTCGCCGAAAGTGCAGACCATCACCACCCCTGTTCCTTTCTCAGGGTTGGCACGCTCGTCAGCTATGATCGGCACAGGCGCACCGAAAAGAGGCGTCACTGCCTTTTTACCCACATATGCGCGATAACGGGCATCCTCCGGATGCACCATCACAGCGACGCAGGCAGCCAGCAGTTCCGGCCGGGTCGTGGCAATGACCAGCACCTCTTCGGAGCCCTCCACACCGAAACGCAGAAAATGGTAAGCCCCCGCTACTTCCTTGTCCGTCACTTCCGCCTGCGCGATAGCCGTCCGGAAATCAACATCCCACAGCACCGGCCGGTTGTCCTGATAGACCTCGTCCTTCTCCAGCATGTCCAGAAAACTTGCCTGCGAGGTACGCCGGCAATGTTCGTCAATGGTGGCATATTCCAGTGACCAGTCGTAACTGAGACCCAGCCGAGTCCACAAATGCTTGAAGGCGGCTTCGTCTTCTTTGGTCACTACATCGCACAGTTCGATAAAGTTTTTGCGGCTGATAGGAAGCGGTGTGCCTTTTCTTCCCCGTTCCGTCTTCAGCTCCGGGTCATAGGGAACATGCGGCTCACATTTGACGTTGTACATGTTCTGTACGCGTCGTTCTGTGGGCAGTCCGTTATCATCCCAGCCAATGGGAAAGAATATATTTTTTCCGGTCATTCTCTGAAAACGGACGATAAAATCCTGGTGGGAGTAACTGAAGAGATGACCGACATGCAGTGAACCGCTGACAGTGGGCGGCGGTGTATCAACGGCAAATGTTTCTTCGCGGCTGCATGAGGGATCCCAGGCGTATAATGCCTTTTCTTCCCATTCTTTTTGCCAGCGGTTTTCCTGTTCCAGAGATTGATATTTTTTCGGCAGTTCCATGGAGTCCTCCGGGAGAGCGTATGGGGGTTTTGCGGGTATACGACGGTTTTCATGCACTGACAGTACACCGGCAGCGTGACGAATCTGCTGTATTATACACGAAGCACCGAAAGGCTGAAAAACCCGCTTCCGCTATACATAAACAAGCCAGGACCGTTTGATCTGCTCGATCAGGGCACGCTGATCCCATTGCCAGTATTCATCTGAAAAAATCTCCACCTCAACAGGGCCCTTGAACCCGGCTTCCTCCACCCAGCCACGGATCCCTCTGATGTCAATACAGCCGGCGCCCATCATGCCGCGGTCATTCAGCAGATCACGGGTCGGCGTACGCCAGTCGCAGACATGAAAAGAAAAGATGCGGTTGCCCGCCCGGGCAATTTCCGATTTCAGCATGGGATCCCACCAGCAATGGTACACATCTACCGTCACACCAAGCCATGGCGACTGCAGTGTGCTGACCATGTTGTTCGCCTGTTCCAGCGTATTGACAGCGCAGCGGTCATCGGCATACATCGGATGCAGCGGCTCAATGGACAGTTTCACTTCCGCTGCGGCAGCATGAGGCAGGATAGCAGCAATACCATCCACAATCTGCCTGCGCGCTTCGGCAAGCGGCATACCGGGAACAGCACCGCAAACAAGCACAACCAACGGCGCGCCAATAGCCGCAGCTTCGTCTATAATGCGCCGGTTCTGATCGCGTGCCTCCTCTCTCTCCCGGGCGCTGCTGGCAGGAAAAAAACCACCCCGGCACAAACTCACTACCCGCAAACCGGATTCCTGCAGTCTTTTCCCCGCTTCCTCTGCACCCATCGCCTCAAAATGGTGCCGCCATACCGTTATACCCGGAATGCCCGCCCGGGTGTATTCCGTAATCGCTTCCTCCAGCGTAAGCGGCTTTGTTGTCATGGTATGCACACACAGCCGACGGTAATCTGTCAATGCTTCTGCCATAATCTGCATTCCCGGGATTTTTCTCATCACAGTGCGGTTATTGGTGACGCTGCAGCGCCCGAAGTGGATTGATCTTTTCCGGTGCCCCATACTTTTCCCAATGCTTTTCCACCCGTGCGCGGCGTTCTTCCTGAATCCGGCGCACCTCCGGCATCCACAGCCGCAGATCAATAGAATCCGGCGTCATTTCTTTTATAAAAGGAAAAAGCAGGGTGTCAGTCAGGGCGTCGCAAAAAGAATCATAAAGCTGCACATGGTTTTTCATGCGTCGCTCTTGTGTGTACGTCGCT
This sequence comes from Candidatus Hydrogenedentes bacterium ADurb.Bin170, assembly GCA_002070275.1. GTDB lineage: Bacteria > Hydrogenedentota > Hydrogenedentia > Hydrogenedentales > CAITNO01 > JAAYJV01. The sequence goes on along the minus strand of MWCY01000033.1, from coordinate 1,729 downwards.
TTCAGGTCGACAGCCTCAAGATCAATCAGGTAAAACACACGGCCGTCGCCGGTATAGATATTTTTGCCGGAAAGATCACTATGCCACGCCCCGCTTTTTTCAACAAGATTGATGCTTTGCGCCAAGTTGGACAAAAAACCGGAGACTGCTTCAACATCGGCGCCCTCTCTGATAAAATCAAAAAGATAACTTTCCACATCTTTGCAGCGCTCAAGGTATTGAAATACAAAAGCTGTGCTGGAAACAATGCCGGAAAAACCATATTCCACATAAGCCAGCGGCTCCGGGACGCGAACACCATGGCCACGCAGATAATGGGTCGCATACCAGGGCGTACGCAATGTTTCACGCCGTATAAGGGATGCCAGTGCCGTGCTGCCGCCGGTTGATTTACGGCGCTTGATCACCCAATGGCCGAGCCTGCTGACTTTGGACTTCCCCGTTTCTTTCAGCGTTTCCTGAGGGTGGGCAAGCATCTGCTGTAATTGATCCGGGCTGACATCTTTGCGCATCCATACCGTTCCGCCACGAATGCCGGTCTGAAAAAAACCTTCAGGACAAAGCAGCGCCTGTATTTCATCTTTGGTCAAAGTGTCTGACATGTCTCAGCTGATCTTTCTTTTTCTCTGAAACAAATCCGATATGCTATTTTTTATCAAAGACAGCAGCTGCAGCCATCTGGGGATATTTACGGAACCATAACCCTGCAGCAGCATTTCAAAATCTTCCCGGCTGTGTCCTTTTTTTTCAAAAGACCGGCGCAGTCGCAGCAGATTCCGGGCACGTTGCCCGTCTCCCAGAGCATTATAGAAACAAGCGCGGTCAAAGTCCAGAAGCCGCGGGCAACCCTTCTCAATGAAAATATTCTTTATATTCAAATCAGCGTGAAACAGCCCTGCGTCATGGCAGGTGCGAATCATGACACCGCAGGCATGCAGTATTTCCGGATGCTTTTCCGCCGGATTTTCTGCTGTGCAGAGCCAGGCGTCTAGGTCCTGCCCCTCCATTCGCCGGGTTGCGAGGACGCCGGAAAAAGTGCAGCCCTGCTGTCGCCATTTCACACCCAGCAGCAGCGGCACCGGAAGACGGCGACGCTGCGCCTCTGCATGCACCTCAAATTCGAGAAGAGGACGATTAATAAAAAGATAGCGATTATGAAGAAATAATTGAATAAGCCCGCCCCGCCGGCACCGACGCAAAACACCCTCTCCCCCATCGGCAAGGGGGAAAAAAGAAACCTCTCCGCGACCGGAAATTCCCGAAGGATAACAGCCTTCCCCGTAGAGCAGCGCCTGCTTCACACAGAACTCCTCCCGAGCAAGGACTTTCATATGCTCATTCCGATCGGATAAATAAATAAATGACGTATCACCCAATACTGTCAGCCCGTACTTCCTGAGATAAAACGAATTGAAAAAGAGCGTTCTGTCCTTCGTTGCAGGAACAATCTTCCCTGAAAATGAAATGATAGCACAGCACCGCCCGATGAAACACACAGAACCAGAATAAAGATACTTGTGAACTCACTATCGAAATGCATTTTTCCATATTGGCACACAAGCCGGTTAAGGCGAAAACAGTCACTCGGATTCGGTGCGGAAATGCGTCTTGGGACATACCTCCTCCATCAGTCCTACACACGGCGCTGTCATTGCTCCCTTCCGCCGTTACGTCCACCCTCAGGCGTCATGGCTGCCTCCCCCGGCGTCATTCCTGCGCAGGCAGGAAT
>MWCY01000032.1 GCA_002070275.1 Candidatus Hydrogenedentes bacterium ADurb.Bin170 | reverse complement strand
GTTATGGGCGCTTTGAGTGACATTTCGCTCTGATCCACATCAAAGACTTCAGAGCACATAACTCAACACACTTCGCAAATGAGAAATGCCTTGACGGTATTCCCGCGCAGTTGACAACAACGGCACGACCCTCATCAAGAGCAACTCGCGTTAAGATTCCTGCCTTCGCAGGAATGACGCCGGAGGGTGGACGTAACGGCGGAAGGGAGCAATGACAGCGTCGTGTGTCGGGCTGATGGAGGAGGCATATTGCAAGGCATATTTCCGCGACGGATCCGGGTGACTGTCTTGGTCATGACCCGCTTGTATGCCAATGCGGAGATTGGCGTTCCCAGGGGAAGAATTGCCTTTTCCCGTCATCCCTGCCTTTCCACCGTCATTCCTGCGAAGGCAGGAATCTTAATCAGGTTATGGGCGTCTTTGCCTTACAGGACTGCATGCCACACCAAAGTGGGTGGACAGAGTGGACACAGTGGACTGTGTGTTCTGCGCATGACCCCACCCTTATAAAGCCGTCGCCGCATCTTCTGCGAGCACCAATCGACTCCTTGTCATAGGGAAGAACCCCGAATGAACACGAATGGGCATGAATTTCTGCTGAGACTTATATGGGCTTCACACCAAAATACGCTGACTAAAAACATAAAATCCGCCAGCCTGGGAACGCCAATCTCCGTATTGGCAAGAGGCAGGTGAGGACTATCTTTATGGGAGTATGTCCCAGGACATTGCTATAATACGCAACAGGCAACTGAAAGGGATATACCATGAACCGGATACTGCTGACCTTCCTTACCGCTGGATTATTTCTCACACTTCAGGCAGGGGCTGCTCTCACGCTTTACGTGGCGCCGGACGGTGAAGATCTCTTCTCCGGATCCGCTGCGTCCGTCAACGGCGATCGTACCGACGGCCCTCTGAAAAGCCTTGCCGGAGCCCGCGACCGCATCCGTGTTCTCCGCAGCGAAAAGGGATTGCCTTCGGGCGGCATCAGGGTTCTGATTGCTCCGGGTATTTACAGGCTTGAGGAAAGCTTTGTTCTGGATGCGGAAGATACCGGTATGCCCGGCTGCCCTATCGTTTATGAGGCACAGGAAAAAAACACGGTGCATATCAGCGGCGGTCGAGCCATCAGCAATTTTGTTCCGGTAAAGGATCAGGCTGTTCTGGACCGGCTGGATCCTGCAGCCCGGGAACATGTGCTGTCGGCAGATCTGAAGGCGCTGGGTATCAGTTCCTTCGGAACGCCTGAAGGCGGAGCAGCCCTTTATTTTCGCAATACCCCGATGACTCTGTCCCGGTGGCCTAATGAAGGCTTCACGTCCATTGTCGATCTCGTGGTGCAGGACGGTCATTCAATTCATGGCGTACCGGGAAGCATGACCGGGCTTTTCACCTATGAAGGCGACCGGCCTGCCCGGTGGGTCGATGAAAAAGACGGCTGGCTGCACGGCTACTGGTTCTGGGACTGGTCGGACGAACGAAAGCCCATTGCCGCCATCCATCCGGAGCTCTCACAGATCCGTGTTGCCGAGCCCGCCCACGGCTACGGCTACAGAAAAGGGCAGTGGTATTACGCCTACAACCTGCTGTCGGAAATCGATGAGCCCGGCGAATGGTATCTGGATCGCGGGGAGGGTATTCTCTACTTCTGGCCGCCGGAAACACCGGAAAAAGAAGATGCCTGTTTTTCAGTGCTGCCCAAGCTGATCGAGATTCGGGAATGCAGCAATATCCTTCTGAAAGGGCTGAGCCTGGAGCATGCCCGGGATCTTGCACTGGAAGTGACCGACGGGGCAGGGGTGCAGGTTATGGGCTGTACAGTGTGCAACTGCGGCGGTGATGCCATGTCGCTTTCCGGCGCACAGGGACATCTCGTTTTCGGATGCCATATCTATCAGGTGGGCGGCAAGGGGATCAGTCTGACCGGCGGCGATCGTACCACGCTTACTCCTGCAGGACACCGCGCCGAGAACAATCTTATCACCGATTTCAGCCAGTGGTACCGCATGTACCGCGCCGGGATCAATCTCATCGGTGTGGGCAACTGCGCCCGGCACAATCATATCCACCATGCGCCGCATATGGGCATTTTCTTTTCCGGCAATGACCATCTGCTGGAATATAACCTGATCCATCATGTGTGCCTGGAATCCAACGATGCCGGTGCGATTTATGCCGGGCGGAATTGGACCATGCGCGGCAATCTGATCCGGTTCAACCATCTCCATGACATTCAGGGCTTTCAGGACAAAGGCTGTGTCGGCATTTATCTGGATGATATGTTCGCATCGGCGGATATGATCAGCAATCTTTTTGAGCGGGTAACCCGGGCTGCTTTTATCGGCGGCGGCAGAGACTGCGACGTTGTGAACAATGTGTTCATCGATTGCGTTCCTGCGCTTCATGTGGATGCACGGGCGCTGGGCTGGGCTGCCTACCATGCAGACGAGTGGGTCGCGGAAGGAAAAGAGAAGGGCACTCTTTCAGGCATCCGTTATCAGGAGCCGCCCTACAGCACCCGATATCCGGAGCTGCCCGCCATTCTGGCAGAAAACCCTAAAGCGCCCTGCGGTAATCTCATCGCCCGCAATATCTGTTTAGGCGGAACCTGGGATGAAGTGGAAGACAAAGCGCGGGATCTTCTCCGTTTTGAAGACAACCTGCTGAATGATCCCTCCTGCTTCGCTGATGCGAAAGCGGGTGATTACAGCCTGCCGCCCGATTCACCGGCACGCGCCAAAGGCATCCGGGAAATTCCGGTGAACGAAATGGGTACGTACAGCCATCCGGACTGCGCCTTCTGATTCGTCTTCAGCTGTAAATAATCAGAGCGCAGGTGATCGCCCAGAGCAGAACAGCGACACAGGTCGGCAGGTCTTTCAGAAGCACCTGACTGGGGTCGCCGGTTTCGTTTTGTTCCACCAGCCAGAGGTAGCGTGCCAGTCCGTAAATCACAAAGGGCAGGGTCATATACAGCTTGTCTGTGCCGATGCGGGACACCACTTCGGGGCTGCAGGTGTAGATGGTGAAGGTGATCATGGCACCGCCTGCCACAACAATCAGCATTTTATCGATAAAGTCGATGCTGTAATGGTGCAGTACTTCCCGATGATCGGCGGCATCCTCTTCCAGCAGGGCAATCTCGCCCCGGCGTTTGCCCAGACCGAGGAAGAGCGCCAGAAAAAGCGTGCAGACAATGAGCCAATTGGAAAAAACCACGTCGATGACCACGGCACCGGCAATGGCGCGAACAACAAAGCCCAGCGCCACGGCAATCACATCCACAATAAACAGGTCTTTCAGGAAAAAGCTGTAGGATGCCGTCAGCGCCAGATAGGTCAGCAGCGATAACAGAAATGCCCAGTTCAGATGAAAGGCGAGTGCCAGAGACAGTACCAGCAGTGCGGCGGAAAAGAGCGAAGCAGGAACAGGTGCCACAGCGCCGGATGCCAGAGGGCGCATGCGTTTGGTCGGATGGTTCCGGTCACTTTCCCGGTCGCGCAGGTCGTTCACGATATAGGTGGCGCTGGAAGCCAGGCAAAAGGCAACAGTGGCGAGGAGGCTTCGCACCGCTGCTTCCGGATTGAGCAGCTGCTGCGCAAAAACCAATGGCATAAGAACCAGAGCGTTTTTTGTCCACTGATAAACACGCAGCAGGCGTATCCAGTCAGAAAAGCGGCCCATAATCTGTTCTTTCTTATATGCTCATTTTCTTGAACTGCCACTCAGGGATATTTCTGATGATCAGCATGATCCAGCGCCAGAAAAAGGGCACATAAATAGTATTGGCTCCCCGAAGAATGGCTTTCACAATCACTTTGCCCGCCCCTTCAGGGGATGCCACCAGCGGACCGGGCAACGGCAAACCGAAGGTCATTGCCGTATCGATAAATCCGGGAAGAATGGTGGTAACCTGAACGTTGGCAGTATACAGGCGGTTGCGCAGACCGCTTAAATAGGCGGTCAGTCCGGCTTTTGCGGCACCGTAGATATAGTTGGACTTGCGGCCCCGCTCGCCCGCCACGGAACTGATGGCGGCAATAAATCCGCTGCCGTGTTTTTCGAAGGCGGCGGCAAACTTTTCCAGAATGGAAATGGCACCCAGCAAATTGACTTCCATCGTCCGGCGCATCGCTGCCGTGTCCATCTGTGCCAGCTGCTGGTCCGCCATATAACCCGCACAGTATACGATTCCGCCGGGCAGATTCCCGAAGCTTTCACTGCATTGATCCAGAAAGCTGCTGTGCCCGGCGTTGTCCAGGGCATCAAAAAAGCGCACATGACACGGCACTTCGTGGCGGATAGTAAGATCTTTTGCAATACGGCGCAGCTCCTCAACATCCCGCCCGGCGAGAAGGATGGAAAAGCCCTGTCTCGCAAACTGATCGGCAACAGCGCGCGCCACGGAAGAAAGCGCACCGACAATCACAACGGTTTTTCTGGAAATAGCTGTCATGACCGCTGTCCTTTCTATACCAGGTGCAGGCGTTTTGCCTGATCCGATGAGAGGAGCTGCTGCGGGTCCAGTTCCCGGCGCAGACTCCGGAACCTTTCCAGCGCAGGATACATCGATGCAAATGTGGCGGCATCGGTTACGGCATCTTTTGCCAGATAAAGCCTGCCGCCATGATCCAGCAGAATGCGGTCAAGTTCTTTTGTGAAGTCTTCAATTCCTTTTTTGCACGGAATATCCAGTGCCAGCGTATAGCCGGGCATGGGATAGGAGAGCAGACCCGGATTTGAAGCGCCGAAGCATTTCAGCACAGCCAGAAAAGAAGCCCGTTTTTTCTCGGACAGCAATTCAAGCATCTTCACCAGACCCGTGCGCCCTTCGTAGGGAAAAGCCGCCTGATACTGGATAAAACCGCGCCGCCCGTACATACGGTTCCAGTCGTGAATTCCGTCGAGGGGATAAAAATATTTGTCGTAATTGATAATAGCCTGCTCTTTATCCCGGTTCAGCAGATAAAAAAGCGTGTTGAACGCCTTGATGCTCCAGTTATTCAGCACAAAGCCCGGGAAGTCAACAGGTACTGCCAGGGGCGCCTTTTTCGGAAGCCGGAAGGGATTGCGCTCAAGACGCACAGGCAGATCGCGAAGGCGGGCATGAGCGCCCTGCATCAGAACCGACCTGCCAAGCTGCTGGCGTCGCGCAAGACAATCGATCCACGCGACAGAGTAAAGATAATCCTGATCCGTAGCCGCCATTTTTTCCAGCACGTCATCCAGATGCGCACAGCGCCGGTAATCCACCTTTACATAGGCTGTCTCCACCGCACGGAGCTGAAGGCGCACTTTTAAAATAACACCTGTCAGCCCGACACCGCCCGCTGTCGCCCAGAAGAGATCGCTGTTTTCTGAAGCGGAACAGGTCAGCACGCCTTTGGACGGCACCCACAGGTCGAAGGAATCAACAAACTGGCAGAAGGTGCCGTCGACATGATGATTTTTTCCGTGCACATCGTTGGCGATGGCACCGCCGACTGTGACAAATTTGGTGCCCGGCGTTACCGGCAAAAACCAGCCCCGGGAGACAAATGCGTCAAGAATTTCCGCCAGAGTAACCCCGCCCTCGCATTCAAGAATGCCGTGCTCTTCATCAAAATACAGCATGCGGTTCATACGGGACATGTCCAGCGCCAGCCCTGCTGAATTCACCGCCGTATCGCCATAGCTGCGCCCGAGCCCCCGGGCAATAAAAGACATATCTCCGGATTCTTCCAGAAAATTCTTCAGCTCCGACGTCCGCTCCGGACGGAAAACAGAGCACTTTTTCGGGTGGTAACGCCCCCAGCCGGCAAGATTTATTGAGGCAGTATTGAGAAGCACAGAACGTCCTTCCATCCGTGGAAAACCAGACACAGAGCACTCTGACAGGAAAAGTCAGGCAGTTCAGTATACCGAAAAAGCGCCGGAGGTAACAAAGGTCATAAAGAGAAAAGAGAAAATACGCCGTCTTTTTCTGTAAAGGCCGCAGCGCTATCCGGGCTCACGCAGGGAAGCGTTATTGGGCAGCCCTCCGTGCATAGTGTACAATAAGTGAAAGACTGGCTTTGGATTTCATCGAACAGGAAGACAGCCGGCACTACTCTTACGGTATCGGTCATATGCAGCAATTTTCTTTTCAGCAGCAAGGTGCTTTTTTTCATACGCCCCGCATCACTTGGGCGGTGCAGATGCTTATTCTGGTGAATGCCGCCTGCTTTGCCCTGCAGCTCATTGCCTATCCTTTTGAAACGGGGCTCGCTTCGTCCTGGCTCCGGCTGGATATGTGGTTCGGCTTTCAGCCGGCAGCTTTTCTGCACGGCTTCCTGTGGATGCCCTTCACCTATCAGTTTCTCCACGGCGGGCTCCTCCATCTCTTTATGAACATGCTGTGGCTTTTCGTTTTCGGGCCCGATGTGGAGCGTCTGCTGGGCTCGCGTCAGTTCCTGTTTTTTTATATCGCCTGCGGTGCATTGGGCGTACTTGCTTCGCTGGTGCCTTATCTGGCTACCGGACACGGAGCGCTGATTATCGGGGCGAGCGGCTCGACCATGGGTGTGCTGGTTGCCTTTGCCATGATCGATCCGCAGCGCCAGTTTCTGCTGTTCCCGCTGCCTGTTCCCGTAACGGCCGTATGGCTCGTTATTCTTGTGGTCATTTTCAATATCCTCATGGCACGATCCGGCAATTCAGGTATTTCCGTTGCCACCCACTTCGGCGGGATGCTTGCGGGCGGTGCGCTCATGAAAGGCATTCCCCGATATCACAGCTGGCGGCGAAGCAGAAGACGCTGACCCGGACAAACAAAGACACAGTTTCCTGAACGTACTCAAAGGATTTTCCGGATGCCCGGCTTACCGAAAATTATATTTTTTGCAATCGTCTTTTATATCCTTCATGCCACAGGGCTGCTCGGTTTTTTTCGTCGTCTTTTCGATGAGGTGAAAAAAAGCATGGCGCAGGCGGATGCACCCGGAAAAAGTGCCGGTGATGCGGAAGTATGTTACCGGCTCCTCGGCGTGACCCCCTCCGCTAAATGGGAAGAAATAGAGAAAGCCTACCGCTCCAAAGCAAAGGTGCATCATCCTGATCTGGGGGGCGATGAAGATGCCATGCGCGCACTCAACGAAGCGTACAACTATATCAAGAAGCTGAGGAAAGGCTGAGTGCATGGCTCCGCCTGTACACCCTATTGACGCTCCCGGTGGACATGAATCTTCATCGGAGGGCCAATCGGCGGATACCTGCGACAGAACCGGAACCATGAATCCCCGGCTCCGGCGCATCCTCCTGGTTCTTTGCCTCCTCATTGCAGCAGGCATCCGCTGCTCGCTCTTCCTCGAAAGCCGTAGCGGCCCGGATTATGCGCACCCTCTTCATGATGCTGAATTCAGGGACTACTGGGCGCGGGCTATCGTTACCGGCGATTGGACGCCGCCGCCGGGACGGGAACAGCCTTTTGCCGACTGGCTGCCCTACCCGCATGCGCCCGGCTATTCCTGGCTGTTGTCGGGCATCTACCGCATTTTCGGACTCGGATACGATGCGCCGCGGCTGATACAGATGTTCCTTGGTCTGATCAGCATCCTGCTCCTCTACGACATTGCACGACGGCTTTACAACGATAAAGCCGGTATCGCCGCCGCCGCCCTGATGAGCCTTTATTTCGTTTTTCCCTTCTACGAAATGGATCTGGGGCAAACCAGCCTTATCGTTTTTTTGTTACTTCTTTTAACGCTGTTTGGCAGCAAAGCTGTTAAAAAACAGCACCTGTTATTTTTAACAATCAATGCTTTGCTATTCGGGATACTTCTTCTTGTTAGAAATGAATTTTTGCCCTTTGGAATTATTTTTCTGGGCGTGCATCTGTTTAGTTATTTAAAAAGCAAGAACTGGAAAAAGATCTTGGCAGGAACCACTCTCTGGTGCCTGTTTAGCATTATTCCCGTCACGCCGGTTTCTGTATACAACTATCAGCATGCGCAGGTATTGCCTATTGTTGGTGGCGAAGGAACCTATGTTTTCTATTGTTCAAATAATCAATGGGCAACTGGAACAAACCCCGACTCCCCTGATTTGCGTGCTCTGGAAAAAAATGACGAATGGACTTTTTTCTCTTTTCCTGCAATACAGGAGGCTTGCGCTCGCGCTCAGAATATTACGCCGCTCTCCTATAGAGAACTCCAAAAACATTTTAAACAGCTCAATCGAAAATACATAGCAACAGAAAAAAAGCGTCTCTTTTGGCTAATGCTTAAAAAGGCTGCTCTCTTCTGGGGGCCCGTTGAGGTTGACGAGAACAAAGTGGTTGCCTGTGAAAAGGACTATTTTGCCGTCCTCCGTTATCTGCCGGGATTTCCACCGGCGATGGCGCTGTTCCTGTTGGGAGCCGTACTCCTTTTCATTCGGGCAATCCGCAAAGAAAAAAACTGCACAAAGGAAAACTTGGCGGCATGGACGCTCCTTCTGCTGGCAATGGCAGGATACAGCGGAATATTCGTTCTTTTTTATGTCACGGCGCGGTATCGGGTTCCCGTCATTCCTTTCATGCTGCTCTTCGGTGCTGTGGCGGTTTCTGACTGGTTTGAATGGCTGCGACGGAAAGCGTTTAAAAAAGCCGCTGTCGGACTTACCGCCTTCCTCCTCCTCACAGCACTGCTCAGCAGACCCCTTGTTCCATTTACGCCCGACACCGAGAGATGGCTGGATGAACGGCGGCGGCTCTGGGTGAAGACCGACAGGATCGATGAGGGCATCGCCGATCAGGAAGCGTGGAATATACGCCATCCGCAGAGCCCGGGCGGACAGTATCATCTTGCTCTCCTTCTGATTGAAAAAGGGGACTACGAGAAAGCGCTGAATTGCCTGCAGCGAACCATTGCGCTCGATTCCGGCTACGATGCCGCCTATTACAATCAGGGCATTGTGCTGCTCAAATTGAACAGACCGGAGGAAGCTCTCGAATCTTTCAGAATCCGTCTGGATCGTGTGCCGAACGATGAAAAAGCCTGGTTCGGTCTGGCGCAGGCACAGCAGATGCTGGGAGATACCGGATTGCAGCGTGAAGCGCTGGATCATGCCCTGTCTCTGAAGCCAGGTTATCCGGAAGCGCTCGTGGACCGCAGCACACTCTTCCTGCAGGAGGGCAGCCGGGACCGGGCGCAGGCTCTGCTGGAAAAAGCGCTGGAAGCCGCACCGGGCTATGCCATGGCGGAATTTAACCTCGGGCTCCTCCTCGCCGGTGAAGGAAGCTACAGCAAAGCCCTTTCCTTTTTTGAATCCGCACTCACGCACGCACCCGACCGCGCCGATTTTCATTACAATACCGGGCTGGCGCTGATTCAGCTGAAGCAATATGAAGAGGCGGTCCGGCATTTTCATGAGGCGCTGCGTCTGCGGCCCGACTATCCCGAAGTCTATTCCAATCTCGGTCTTTCCGAAGCCAGACGCCATCACGAAGAAGAAGCAAAACACGCCTTCGACCGCGCCTTTGAACTGCTCCCCGAGGACAGCGACACTCTTTACAATTACGGATGCTCGCTGAATTCTCTTGGCGACACCGCAGGCGCGCGCCGCTATTTTGAAGCCGTGCTGGAACAGGCACCCGATCATGGAAAAGCACTCTTCGAACTGGCGCTGCTGGACATTAAAGAAAAAGCACTGGACAATGCCCTTATCCGTCTCAACCGGGCACGTACCATTCTGTCAGGCGACCCGGAGGTGTGCTACAATCTCGGGCTCATCCGGCAGCAACAGTATGCATCCGATGAGGCACAGCGTCTCTTTCTGGAAACGTTGCAGCTGGATCCCGGCCACTTCGGCGCCAACAGGAGCCTCGGTACCCTTCTCCGCAGCGAAGGGCGTTCCGCCGATGCGCTCCCTTACCTGAAGGCGGCGCTCGAAGCTTCCGAAGCGGCAGACGACAGCGCACTGCATTACGAATACGGTGTGGCACTCTACGACCTGCGCCGTTTTGATGAAGCCGGACAGGCGCTGAACGAAGCGGCACAGCTGGCGCCCGGATCCGCAGCTATTCGAACCCACCAGGCGCTGGTTTCCATTGCCCGGCATAACTTTGGGGACGCTGTAGCCCGTTTCCGGGAAGCCGTTGCGCTGGATCCGGACAACCTGCTGCTCCGCTACCGGCTCGGCCTTGCCGAACTCGAAGAGGGAGACGCCGCATCTGCCGCCGATACATTGGCACCGCTTCTGAAACAGCTGCCCCACCGGAAAGACCTCTTCTGCGATTATGGAAGAGCCCTTGCCGCTCTGTCAAAGCACGACGAGGCATTACAGGCATATCGCGTCGCCTGGCTGCTCGATCCCGCCTATCTGATTGCCATAAACGCCCTTGCTTTTTCGCTGTCCATGTCAGGCAGACCCGCCGAGGCACTGGAATGGCTTGATCTGGCGCTTGCGCAGGATCCGGAGAATCAGGATGCCCTTTTCAATACCGGCCATGCCCTCCATCTTCTCGGCAATCTGGAAGCGGCCGACCGCCTGTTCCTTGCGCTCCTGCGCCTGAATCCCCATCACAGCACCGCCCTCCTCAACCGGGGACTGATTCTGGAAATGCAGCAGCGCCCCGAGGAGGCACTGGCACAGTTTGAGGCTGCATTAAAAGAAAATAACGGCCTTGCGCTGGCACATCATCACCTTGCCGGGCTGCTCCGCCGGAAAGGCGACCGGGAACAGGCGCTCAGACATTACCGGCAGGCGCGGGAATTGGATCCCGGCAATCAGAGCACCGCCGTCAATCTTGGTTTCACGCTCGTGGAGCTCGGGCGTCTTGCCGAAGCGAAAGAGCTCTTTCTGCAGGCGCAGGAACAGGCACCCGATGATGCCGAAGCCTATATCGGGCAGGGGGATGTGCTTCTGGCGGAAAATAACCTCAACGAAGCCGAAGCGGCGTACCGGCATGCGCTGCGTCTCAGTCCTGACAATGCCGTTGCCCTCAAACAGTACGGATTCCTGCTGGTGCGTCAGGGAAAAAGTGCTGAAGCCCTCGAAAAATTTGAGGCGGCACGCGCAGCGCTGCCTTATGATGCGGGGCTTTACTGCGGACTGGGCGATGTTTCTTTTGCCCGCGGTGAACTGGAACGTGCCGAAAGCTATTATCAGAAAGCCGTGGAGCTGTATCCCGATTTCGCTCTCGCCTGGAACAACTACGGTGATCTTCTCGCAAGGAAGGGGCAGACGCAGGAAGCGATCAGTGCCTATCTCAGGGCGCGCGCTCTCGAACCGGAAAACACGAGCGTGCTTCTGAATCTGGGGCGCCTCTATGCCCGGGAAAAAGAAGCAGCCCCGGCTGTGGAAGTGCTGGAAACAGCGCTCCGTCTTGAGCCCGATAATCTCCGTGTGCGGGCACTTCTGGGCGACATGCGCATGCTCACAGGCGATGCGCCTTCCGCTATCCGGGAATACCAGCGCATTCTGCTGGAACGGCCTGACTGGCAGGAGATCCGGGACAAACTCGATACCGCACGGGCTCAGGCGGCAGAAAACTAAATTGCTTCTGCGGTTAAAAGAGACGCCCAACAGAATCAGACACGCCGTCCCTGTATGGGAACACACGGCTGAACCTGATATAATACCCTTTATTCTCCGCAGGAACAGCCTGGTGGATTAAATAGTGCCGGGCGCTGCGGCACAGCTGTCTCTGCTGCAGAGGCGGTGTGTTTGTGTTTGTTTTTGCTTTCACCTATATAAAGGATTTCATCATGAACTTTTCTATTGCCGATGCTGAAGTATTTGTTCCTGATCAGGCGACCATGCCCGAAGCGCTCAGCCGGGTGACCCATCTTGCTGTGGGTGCCCATCAGGACGATCTCGAAATCATGGCGGCTGACGGCATTCTCAAATGCTTTCAGCAGAGCGACAAATGGTTTGCCGGTGTTGTCGTCACCAACGGCGGCGGTTCGCCCCGGACGGGACTCTATGCCCATCTCAATGATGATGAGATGATGGCTGTCCGGCGTATCGAGCAGAAGAAAGCCGCCATCATCGGCGACTACGGTGCACAGTTTCTTCTCAACCATCCCAGCAGCGCCGTGAAAGATGGCGCCAATCAGGCGGTAGTGGATGACCTTGTCGCTGTGCTGAAAGCAACCCGCCCTGAAGTCATTTACACACACAACCCAGCCGATAAACACGACACCCATGTGGGTGTGCTGCTGAAACTGATTGCCGCACTGCGCCGCCTCCCGAAGGAAGAACGGCCGAAACATCTTTACGGATGCGAAGTCTGGCGTGATCTGGATTGGCTCTGTGATGAAGATAAAGTCGCTTTTGATGTTTCCGCCCATGAAAATCTGCAGGCGGCGCTCGTCGGTGTGTTTGATTCTCAGGTGGCAGGAGGAAAACGCTATGACCTCGCCACACTCGGCAGGCGTCGTGCCCATGCCACTTACAGCGCATCACACGCTGTCGACACTGCCGTCGCAATTATTTACGCTATAGACCTCAGTCCGCTTCTTACTGATGATTCGCTGACCCTGGAAGCGCTGGTCGAAGCGCATATGAAACGCTTCAACGAGGATGTGACCGGCAGAATCCGCAAAATGTCCTGACGGGCTTCCGGGTACATAGTGTATCCCGCCTTCAACTGCACAGGAACAGGCTTATGAAACAGTACATATTCGTGTGCTTGCTTTTCGTGGCATTGCTTTTTGCAGGATGCGGCGATACCGGACGAAGCACTTCCGGTCCCGGCGATATCCTCACGGAATACATGCCGGATGCGATGCCGGAGCAGGGTGACGTGCTCCGGCTGCTGCTCCCGGCGGAAATGCCTCATCTGAATCCCCTCACCAGCACGGATTATTACGCCAGCACAGTACTGGAATGGATCTTCGACACGCTCCTCGACCGGGACCCCGCAACGCTCGAAAGCAGGCCCGCCATCGCGGCACGCTGGGAAGTGTCCGAGGATCATCTTGCCTACACTTTTTACCTCCGGGATGATATTGTTTTTTCCGATGGTACGCCGCTGACAGCGCAGGACGTCAAATTCTCTTTTGACACAGTCATGGATCCGGCCGTAGATGCACCCAACCTGCGCAACTATTTCATCGATATCAAAGAATGCATTGCCGTTGATGCATACACGGTACGCTTCACCTGCGACAAGCCCTATTATCAGCATCTGATCATGCTTGGCGGGCTCAGCATCATGCCAAAGCATATTTATGGCGAGGGGGATTTCAACCGGCACCCGAACAACCGGAAGCCCGTCGGTTCCGGCATGTATACTCTCGAAGCATGGGACACGGGACAGCGCCTCCTCCTGCAGCGGAACCCCCGCTACCGTGGCGCCCTCGAGGCAGGAAGGCCCTGGTTCGACCGCATCGAATACGCCATCATCCCCGATGACAATACGGCCTTTCAGGTGCTCGCCAAAGGGGAGCTCGATTTCATGAGTATGCCTGCCGAACTGTTCATGCGCCGTGCCAATACCCCCCGCTTTCAGCAGCAGTTCAACCGTTTTGCCTATTTCAGACCCGCTTATAACTACCTCGGCTGGAATCTGCGCAAAGCCATGTTCAGCGACAAAGAGACACGTCAGGCGCTGACCATGCTGCTTGACCGGGACCTGATCCGGGACGAAATCTATTACGGGCAGGCGGAAGTTATCGCCGGCAATTTCATGCCCGGCACGCCGGAATGCAACAGCGCATTGAAACCGCTCCCCTTCGATCCGGAAAAAGCGCAGCAGCTGCTGAACGAAGCCGGATGGGTTTTTAACAGGAGCACCAGCCTGCTGGAAAGAAACGGAATACCCTTCCGCTTCGAAGCGGCAACGACCAATCAGAATCCCGTGGCGGAAAAGGTACTGACACTGTACAAGGAAGAACTGGCGCGTATCGGCATCGACCTCACCATAAGGCTCATGGAATGGGCATCACTCCTCGAGCGGGTCGACAAACGTGAGTTTGATGCCATCCTCATGGGATGGAGTATGCCGCCCGACCCCGACCCCTATCAGGTATGGCATTCCTCTCAGGCAGACCACGGCTCCAACTATATCGGCTTTGTCAATCCTGAAGCGGACCGGCTCGTCGAAGAGGCACGTCTTTCCTTCGACCGGCAGGAGCGTATCCGCCTCTACCATCGCTTTCAGGAAATCCTTCACGAGGAACAGCCCTATCTCTTTCTTCTGGCGCCGAAAGTGCTGGCAGCAGGTGATAAACGCATTCAGGGTATACGCATCTATCCCTTCGGCATCGATCAGCGTGAATGGTTTGTGCCCCGGACGATGCAGCGTTTCACCAATACCGCCGGCGTCACGCCGCCCTGATCAGGGGAAATGCCATGCGTGCGTATATTATCCGACGGCTGCTCCTCATCATCCCTACTTTCATCGGGATCAGCCTGCTGACTTTTATGCTGATCCAGCTTGCCCCGGGAAGTCCTATTGCTTTCAAGCTCCGCGGGATGGATGGCTCCATGAAGGCTGATGCGGCAACGCAGGAAATTATCGAGCAGACCAAGGCGCTCTACGGACTGGATAAGCCGCTGCCTGTGCAGTATCTCCTTTGGCTGGGGCGTATGGCGCGCTTTGATTTCGGAAACAGCATGAAAGATCAGCGGCCTGTCATTGAAAAAATCGGCGAGGCGCTGCCTATCACGCTGCTCTTTAACGTGCTGTCCCTGATTCTCATTTATATGATCGCCATTCCCCTCGGGCTTTTTTCTTCCACCCACAGCGGCACCTGGCAGGACAGCACGCTCACCTTCTCCCTCTTCCTGCTCTACAGCATGCCCGCTTTCTGGGTCGCCATGCTGCTTGTGCTCTTTCTGGGCGGCGGCGAGTACCTGAATCTTTTTCCCATTCAGGGACTGCACTCCGCCGATGCCGACAGTTATTCACCGCTCATGCGCTTATTGGATCTCCTCTGGCATATGGCGCTGCCTCTCTTCTGCATGACCTATGGAGGGCTTGCTTTTCTCTCCCGCTATATGCGTTCCGGCATGCTGGACGTGCTCCGGCAGGATTACATACGCACCGCCCGGGCTTATGGTTTTTCAGAAAAAACCGTCACCTGGAAATATGCATTGCGCAACGCACTCATTCCCATTGTAACGCTGCTGGGCGGATTACTCCCCGGACTGATCGGCGGAAGCATCATCATAGAAACGATTTTCTCCATACCGGGCATGGGTCGCCTCGCCTTCGAAGCCGTGCTCAGCCGGGATTATCCCCTGATTATGGGTGATGTCACTATTGTGGCGCTCCTGACCCTCGCCGGACTTCTCCTCAGCGATATCTTGTATGTCTTTGTCGATCCCAGGATCAAACTCGGATGAATAACCCTGTCACTGTAATAGAAACGAAAAAGCGGAAAAGCCTCGTTTGGAGGCAGTTCACGAAAAACAAGCCCGCTCTGGCGGGGCTGATCCTCGCCATCGCCATGGGACTGGTCGGACTTTTTGCGCCTTTTCTCGCAGGGGATATCCCTATCCTGATGAAACAGAATGGGCATCTGTATATTCTGCCCAATCTGTTCACCTATCAGGGATTGCAGGAACAGAATCTCTATCAGAACTTCGACCGCTGGGAGCCCGGCGCCGGAGAATTTGCCTGGCGCCCGCCAGTGCCGCACGGACCGCTGCGCCAGAGCCTCCGCGAACGGCTTGAGCCTCCTTCCCGCAAACATCTTCTCGGCACCGATGACCGGGGCAGAGACGTGCTTAGCCGCATCATCTGGGGCACCCGCATTTCCATGTCCGTGGGCTTTATCGCCGAAGGCATCGCCGTTCTTCTGGGCGTGATCCTCGGTGCGCTGGCAGGCTATTACGGCGGTAAAGTGGATATGCTCGTGCTGCGCCTGGTGGAAATTTGGATCTGTGTCCCTTCTTTTTTTCTGGTCATCACCGTTATGGCGTTCCTCGATCCCAGTATTATCAATATTATGGTCGTCATCGGGCTCACCGGCTGGCCCGGCATTGCCCGGCTGGTGCGCGGCGAATTTCTTAAACAAAAGCAGCAGGAATATGCTATTGCCGCCCGGGCGGCGGGACTTAATGACCGCCGTATCATCTTCCGCCATCTCCTGCCCAATTCGCTGAGCCCGGTTTTTGTCAGCGCGACTTTCGGTGTAGCAGGGGCTATCCTCACCGAATCCGCCCTGAGCTTTCTCGGCTTCGGCGTTCCGCCGCCCACTGCCAGCTGGGGCGAAATTCTGAAACAGAGCCAGAACTATGTCGACTTCGGCTGGTGGCTCGTTGCTTTCCCCGGGATTGCGATCTTCATGACCGTCGTCTCTTTCAATCTTGTGGGGGACGGTCTCCGCGACGCGCTGGATCCACGGCTTCGTCAGTAGTGACGAGGCGGAAGAACGCTTCGGCTCTGAAGATATTGCCATCAACTCCGTCGGGAAAGTGCTGCTTTCGTTTAACAGAGCCGCATTCCACACGAGAATCAGTGGACAGAGTGGGCACAGTGGACAGAGTGGACAGAGTGGACGGAGTGGACGGAGTGGACAGAGTGGATGGAGTGGGCTTCTTCTTCCTGCCGTCATGCCACCCATTTCCCGTCATTCCTGCCATTTCCCGTCATTCCTGCCATTTCCCGTCATTCCTGCGAAGGCAGGAATCTTAACCAGGGTAAGGACGGCTTTCGTTTAACAGAGCTGCATTCCACACGAGAATCAGTGGACAGAGTGGGCAGAGTGGACTTCTTCTTCTGAGGCCGCCTTTCTTTGAATCATATCGTCCCCTGCCGTGCTGCCGCTACATGACAATCAGAACAGCAAACACAACAACTGTCAGAAAGCACAGCCATCGGTTCGTCTCAAGAGCAGTGCGCAGACGATGGAAGTTCCGTCGGCGATAATCAGCGCAGTTATTTTCCGGATTCAGCACGGCGCAGATTCCCGGAACCATCTGCAAAGTCTGCAGTCCCTTCTCGTGCGCACAGAACTGCATCATCCTTTTTGCGCATCGTGCCTCCCCCCTGATGGTTCTCTTATACCGGCATGTTACGCACTGTTCAGGAGTATCCATGGAACTGTTCTCCGTTGCTGCCATCACCGTCTGCCCTTTGCGCCGCTTCCTGTGCTTTGCATCTGATAACCGTAATAAAGCAGGTGCAAGACCGGTTTATCTGCTGACCCAGCACTCAGGTTCGGGCAATGCGGGATCATAACTATAGGATCCGCCTTTTTCCGATATATAAAGCGCACGTATCGCTGTCGCCATTGCATTTGTTCCCTGCTGCCACCCCTCAATAAAGCCTATCGCATCTTCCTTCTTCAGGAAACCGTTGCCGTCAGCATCAGCGGGATGAGGCACCGCCGGCGGTTCTCCTTCGGATGCATCAGCACTTTTGCTTGCTTCCGGCGTATTGCCATAGGCCCCCAGATTCGCGCGCCCCCCGTTGGGTTCCGGTTCCAGAGCGAAGGGTGAGCCGGGATCACCCGTATCAATGGCGGGGCTGTCTGCAGCATCGGCCACCCAATTCCCTGCACCGCCTCCGGCGGGTTCGAAACGGCCTGCCGTGGAGCGAAGATGGAAATCTCCGCCGGCGGCATCAGCAAATAAAGGATCAAGAGAAAAATTGCCTGTTCCGTCTATCACCTCTTCACTGAGTGTATAAGTGGCTGTAACAGTGGAACTTTCGTCCGTGTAAAAGTCATCGCCGCCGTTACCCCAAAGGATACAGTTGCGCAGCACAGCGGAAGACTCCAGTTCCACGTAGACGCCGTTGCCGCCGCTTGATCCGTCCCCCTGATTAAAGGCTATGGTGCAGTGTGTGATTTCGACAGCAGAAGGGCCGCCCGGGCCTCCGTCCACATAAATACCGGCAGCCCCGCGAAACCAGTCTTCGGAGCGGTTCCCGTAAATGAGTTCATGATCCAGCGTTACAACCGCCCCTTCGTCGGCAAAAACGCCACCGCCGCCGGAGGGCGAATAATTTTCATAGATACGGTTATGCCGCATTGTCACTGTTCCGGCAAGCAGCAACCCGCCGCCCCATCCATGTCCGGCGGTTACGCCCACCCTGTTGCCGGAAATGATGCACCGTTCAATGACAGCGCTTCCGCCCTGATAGATACCCGCACCATGGTCTCCGTGCCCCTGATTATCCGCAATATGGCAGTCCTGTATAGTGACATTGTCCGCATTGAGATAAATGCCGGCACCGAAACCTGACTCGTTGTCACGGATGGCACTGTTCCGGATACTGTGTCCGCTTCCTGTGACGAACATGCCGCCGCCTGTGGTATATTGGTCCTGAGTGCCATTGCCCTGAATCACCATATCAGAGAGGGTAATATTTTCCAGCCGAGGCCAGGTGTAGTCATGATCAAACACTACACCGCAGCTGCCGCCTGATACGGTCAGGCCGCTGATTTCCGTCCCGGATGTCTGATCGTAAATCAGCAGCAACGCCGGCGCGTCTGACTCACCGGCAATTTCAGTCACATACGTCTTCGGCAGCTGTTCTGAAAAGTCGCCGCTGCTGCCGCTGTTGTACTGATCAGATGATCCGCCTGCATATCCGCCGCGCAAGATCACCCGTTTGTTGTTCACAGTGATGTTTCCGGCATATTTTCCGTGGGCAACCAGAATCGAATCACCGGAGTGTGCCGCATCCAGTGCGCTTTGTATATCCGTGTAAGGGTGTGCAGGCGAGCCGTCAGCAGTACCTGTTTCATTCCGGATATCGACATGATACGTGTCGCAATAAGCCGGGGCAAAGGCAGCACAAAAGACGGCGAGTAAAAAAGCACTGTTATATACAGAACCGGCCAGAGACACGGATTTCATCGTGAGCGTTCCTATTCGTAACGAAGCAACAGTTAAAGCACCATAAAAGACCGTCTGCATTATACTTCAGATTTCCTGAAATGGCAAGCATTTTTCCTGGGTGTTTCCCGTAAAAACGCCTGTATTTCCTTTCGATATCCCTTTGTGTCGGCTCCTTTGAAGAAAATTTGCCGAGCCCGTCCGCATTGGAATAAAATATGGAGGCTTAAAAACGATCGGGGGTGCCCGGAATCTGAAATCCAGTCAATGCACGACAGTAAAACTGTCGGAGAAAAAGACCGTGGCGGGATCCCGATTTTTCCTTTCCAGTCCGGCTCAATTCAGTTCTTTTCATTGCGCCCTTGCACGAAGTCAAGGGTTTACACACCAGGTTCACCAGCCTCATAAGGAACAGTACGATGGGTGACCAATCTTTTAATGCCTTTGAACTTGCCCAAAAACAATTTGACGCCGTAGCCGAAAAGCTGGGTCTGGATGCTGCAACCCGCGAACTGCTGCGCAACCCGATGCGAGAGTACTATTTCAGCATACCGGTGCGCATGGACGATGGTTCGGTTCAGGTGTTCCGCGGATCCAGAGTGCAGCATAACGATGCGCGGGGTCCCAATAAAGGCGGAATTCGTTTCCACCCGCAGGAAACAGACAACACCGTCAAGGCGCTTTCCATGTGGATGACCTGGAAATGCGCTGTTGTGGACATTCCTCTGGGCGGCGGCAAAGGCGGGGTTGTGTGTGATCCCCATCATCTGTCGCAGCAGGAACAGGAACGGATCTGCCGCGGCTGGGTACGCCAGGTTGCCCGCAATGTGGGTCCTCTTGCCGATGTGCCGGCGCCCGATGTCATGACTTCCGGTCAGCATATGTTGTGGATGCTGGACGAATACGAAACGATCCGCGGAGAGAAATATCCCGGATTCATCACAGGCAAGCCGCTGAGTATGGGCGGTTCTCTGGGCCGGACAGAAGCCACCGGCTTCGGCGCTATCTACGTCCTTCGTGAGGCACTGAAGCTGAAGAATATTGACATCGCCGGGTGTACCGCCTCGGTACAGGGCTTCGGCAATGTGGCTCAGTACGCCATTCAGCTGTTTCAGGCGTACGGCGGTATCGTCACCTGCGTTGCCTGCTGGGATCAGACAGACAAAGTGTCTTACACCTACCGCAAAAAAGATGGTGTTGATCTGGCTTTTCTTCTGTCCATCACCAACCGCTACGGCGGCATCGATAAAGCCCAGGCAGCTGCGAACGGCTACGAAGTGCTTCCGGGCGATGCCTGGATTGAAGAGGAAGTGGATATCCTGATGCCTGCCGCCATCGAAAACCAGATCAATGCGAACACGGTGGGCCGGATTAATCCTTCCGTGAAAGTGCTGCTGGAATGCGCCAACGGTCCGACCACTCTTGAAGCGGATGCTGTGCTGAAAGAAAAAAATATCTATGTAATTCCCGATTTTCTTACCAATGCGGGCGGCGTGACCTGCAGCTATTTCGAGCAGGTTCAGTGCAACATGAACTTCTACTGGAGCAAGGAAGAAGTGCTGCAGCGGCTGGAAAGCAAAATGGTATCCGCTTTTCAGGCAGTTGCCGATCTGTCGGAGCGGGAATCTGTTTCCATGCGTGATGCCGCCTACATGATTGCCATTCAGCGCGTGGCGGAAGCCTGTCGCCTGCGCGGCTGGGTCTGATCGGACGGACATGTACAGAGCACCGCTCTGTGCCAAATAGCTACGAGAAATTCATTTAACTGAGCGGGTGAAGGATCACTTCATCCGCTCAGTCGATTTTAAGTGTACTGATATCCGGAATTTTACTTTTCCTCCGCTGTTCCCTTTACAGGCACTGCCCCCCGTCGGGAAATGAAGGAAGAAACTGAAACAAAAGAATCCGCTGTTGATGTATAATTAACGAAGCGGTTCCGCATTTCTTCAGAATCACACTTCCAACTCTAATTATCTGCTTGCTTTTTAAGAAAGGGAAAGGTTATGTTTCGTGGAAATAAACCAGGCTTTACACTCATAGAGCTTCTGGTGGTCATTGCTATTATCGGAATTCTTGCCGCCATCCTGCTTCCAGCCCTTGCCCGTGCCAGAGAAGCAGCACGGCGCTCCAGCTGCGCGAACAACCTCAAGCAGATGGGCGTTGTCTTCAAGATGTACGCAGGCGAGTCGAGTGATCTTTTCCCCCGTATACATGCCGACCAGCCGTGGGGTGCCTCCCTGCCGTCAGGCTGTGAAGACGGGCAGAACCGGGCCAGCCTGGCGCCGCAGATGTCCGCTGTCTATCCGGAATATCTGACAGATCTGCAGGTGCTGCTGTGCCCTTCCGATCCGGAAAGGAGCCAGAAGAACCCGCTGCATATCATTGCTGAAGCGCCGGGGCAGCTCTGCGCCTACAAAGGATTTCCCTCCCGGCCCGATGCCAGTTATCTGTATTACGGCTTTGTCATTGACAAAGCATCCGACAGCGACCCGTCTTTTGACGTGGGGCTTTTCGGATTTCCCTCGTCCCTTATTTCTTCGCAAATGGCCTATCTGATGGCGTGTCTTTCCTTCATGCCGCCCCTTTTCAACGGCACACTGGGTGATAAGAATTCAGAGAATGACTGGGCGCTCAATAAAGACCTCGATAACCCTGCCGCCTACGGTATGTTTCAGGCCATGTCCACCCCGTCCAATGTTCCTCTGGGCAACGGAGACAGCACCACGCTTTACCGGCTTCGGGAAGGCATAGAGCGTTTTCTTATTACGGATATCAACAACCCTGCCGCCTCCGCACAGGCGCAGAGCATGCTGCCGGTCATGTGGGATGTCGTTTCTGCGACCACCACGGCGAGCGCCCAGTTCAACCATCTGCCGGGCGGCGCCAATACGCTGTATATGGACGGTCATGTGAAATTCAATCAATATCCTTATGAGTTTCCGGCGTCCAAAGGGTTTGCGTCGCTGGGTTCTCTTTTCAGCCTTGGCGAATAACTGCCGACAACCCTTTGTGGAGACCGGATACATATGATGCCTCATACGCACGTGCCCTTATCCGTCCGCCTGCGGCACGGTTTTTCATACTTGCTGCTTTTGAGTGCCGTGGTTCTTGCCGGTGGCTGCGCCAGCCTCAGCGGAAACACTCAGGACCGGGTTCTTGCTGCCCGCAACCGGGTCGCTCCTGCGCTGGTGCACATTCGTCCGGTGAAGGAAGTGTTTGTATCCGGGAAGCGAACGGAAGTGCTTACAGTGGGCAGCGGTTTTATCATCAGCGCAGACGGGTATATAGTCACGAACGAACATGTCGCCGGAGAAAGCAGCGAGGTATGGTGCATCCTGAGCGACAATACGGAACATGAGGCGCGGGTCGTAGGCGTGGATCCTTACACGGATGTGGCGGTGCTCAAAATAGAAGCAGACCGCCCTTTTCCCTATGTACGCTGGGGGGATTCCGATGCTATCGAGGCGGGACAGATGGTGCTTGCCATGGGCAGTCCCCATGGGCTTGCCCGAAGCGTTTCTCTGGGGATCATCAGTGTCCGCGACCGTTATCTTGAAAATGCGTCCGGCATGTCTTCTCCCTACAACAACTGGATTCAGACCGATGCTGCCATCAACCCGGGCAACAGCGGCGGCCCTCTCGTCAACTTAAAAGGTGATGTGGTAGGCATCAATGCGCGCATGCTCAGCGGAGCCGAGAATCTGGGTTTTGCCATTCCCGCCAATATTGCGCGTCAGGTTGTGACACAAATCATTGATCACGGCAGTGTCCGGCGCAGTGCGCTGGGCCTGGTCTTTCAGGAGATGACTTCCAAAACCGATGATCCTTCGGCACGGGGTGTGGTTATTGCCGATGTTGCGCCTTTGTCCGCCAGTTATGAAGCAGGTGTCCGGCCCGGAGACATTCTCATCCGTCTGGGCAATCGTCCCATGCATGCACGTCACGAAGAGGAACTGCCCGCCGTCCGAAAAGCTGTTGCTGACCTGCCTGTCGGAGAACCGGTGACTCTTGTGCTGGAGCGGGGCGGTGAAGAGATGTCCTTTTCTGTTGTTACGGAAGAAGAATCGGCATACAAGGGCAGAAACGCCGAGTTTTCGGAATGGGGCTTCACACTTGTGGAGTTGACCCCTGATCTTGCGCGCCGGGCACAGCTGCCGGGTCATACGGGCGTGCTTGTTTCGGGCTGCCTGCCGGGCGGGCTTGCCGCATCGTCGGGGCTTACGCCGGGGGACATTATTTTAAAACTGGATGACACGCCGGTTGCTTCCCTTTCAGATTTTATGAACCTCTATAAATCGGTGCAGGAAAACAGGAAAGCGCTGACCATGCTTTTTGTGCAGAAAGGCGCTCTGACCCGTTTTGTGCTGATTGATCAGACAAACAGCAAGTCCTCCATTCTGGACAAGGAAGTACTTGATCATGTCGATTAAATCCTTCTTACCCTTTGCCCTCTGCCTGAGCGTGCTGCTTTTTTCCGGTTCGGGCTTTTCCTTTGAACAGGAAATGCTGCAGCGCGCCTATGACACCATCTCTCCTGCGCTCTGCGTGCTCACCTTCACGCAGGAAACCACAGACCCGCGAAGCGGCGAGCAGATCAGACAGAACGGTTTTGCCGTGGCGCTCAATGTCTCGGCGGAAGGGCTGCTTTTAACCAACGGGCATCTGCAGCGGGACAATGTGCAGAGTTTTAATTTCCGGGTCACTTTCCGCATTGACGGAAAAGAACAGAGTTATCCGGCTGTGCTGCTTAAGAAGCCGGATGATCTGAATGTATCCCTTCTGCGCCTGCAGTCCGAAACACCGCTTACACTGCCTTATGTGCGCTTCAGCACGGACGCCGGGCTTTCGCTGGGCGAGCCCGTGGCGATTCTCGGCATCATGGGGGAAACGCTGGATTTCAACCGCGCCATTCAGGAAGACCGCATCATCTCCGTTCTGGACGCACCCCGATCCACCTATTGTCTGGGCGGTCAGCTGAAAATGGGCTTTGTTACCGGTCCGGTCATCAACCGTCGGGGACAGGTTGTCGGTATCACCGGATTTGATCTTGCCGTAGCGGAGGGCGGTGAGTTTTTTTCGCGAAGCGGTGTACCACTGGTATATCAGGCTTCTCTTTTTGAAAAACACATCGCATCACCTCCCGATCAGACACAGGAATCCGTCGAAGCGGAAGAAGCCTGGCTGGGCGTTTTTACACAGCCTCTGAAAGAAGAATTTGCACGATACTGGAATATTCCGGAAGCGGGCGGTTTGATCGTGAGCACAGTCATACCTGATTCTCCGGCAGCTGCCGTCGGCATCGTACCCGGCGACATTATCCGTGCCTTTGACGGGCATCCCATCCGGGCTATCCATGACCGGGATGTTCTGGCTTTTACTCAGATGGTCAAAGAGAAAGCGCCGGGGTCGGAAGTGGAAATCACCCTGCTGCGCAATGGCGAAGAGCTTGCTCTGACTGCCACGCTGGGGCATCGGCCCCGTGCCGCACAGGATGCCGATGAATACGAGGATGAGCATCTGGGCATGGTTGTCCGGGAGATTACCCGCGACCTTCGCATTCTCCTGAATCTGGGTGAAGAGGTGCAGGGCGTGATTGTCCGCCGGGTTGTGTCGGGCAGTGCCGCACAGGCGGCACGTATCCAGCCGGGGCTGATCATCATGTCCATGAACAGTGCGACAATTCGCGATCTTGATGACTATAAAGAAGCCGCACAATTTTTTAAACAGGACAAGCCTGATGAAATCACACTATTTGTCCGCGCCGGAGCACAGACGGGTTTTCTCCGGCTGCGCCCGCGCTGGTAAAAGAGGCATGCCTGCCATGAACGGAAGCGTACGGTTTTTTGCGGCGATGCTGGCGCTCTTTTCCTGTATGCTGGCGGCATGCCATCACAACCCGGATCCGGATACAGTCCTGCTGAATGCGTGGCGCCTTTGCGAAAAGCTTTCCTATACAGAAGCCTACCCGCTGGTACTGGAAAGCCTTCAGGCAGCGCCGGGCAATGCCGTGGCGCACTATCTGCTGGGGCGCTGCTTTTTCACCCAGTCTCCCCCGCAGCTTACCCGTGCCAAAGGCGAATACGATCTGGCACTTCAGCTGCTTGACAAAAACGGCGATTTAAGTGTCCTTGCCGGAAAAATGAGTGAAGAGGAATTCAGGGCGACCCTTCATTGTGACACCGCTTTAGCACTGCTGCAGACGGTTGTGGAAGCGGAAAAGGCGGGCATGCCGCCCCGTACCGCTGTCGGTGTCATGAAAACAGCTCTCTTTCATGTGAATGAAGGACTGCGCTTCAATCCGGCATCGTCTTTTCTTCAGGAACTGAGCCAGACGCTTCGCCATATGGTGGATGTCATGAATGAGTCCGGGACTTTTCAGGAGGCAGAGCCGGAAGCGCCGCATTATTTCATCTGAGCCTTATTGAATCACAGGATCTGCCACCCACAGACGGTATGAAGAGACCGGTGCTTTTTTCAGACCCAGCCGCGCACGCCAGTCGGCGGGATCCTTCTCTGTCCAGTCAACAAGAATGGATGCTGTATCAGGCGCCAGCAGTGCACTGTCGAAACTGATGGCATTCCATGCGCCGTCCACCGGTGCAAGCCGGTAGCGTGTGGTGCGGGACGGTGCTGCCCGGAACAGCGCTTTTCCCGTATCTGCAGATTCCGAAGTGCTTCTGATACGGACAAAGAGCGGCGGCACTTCCTTTTTTAATTCGGGCGGCAGCGCAAAAAAGAGGCTGATTGTTCTGCCCGGCTGCTTTTTCATGGGGAAAAGCAGTGCTTTTTTCTCCGGAAGCAGGCGCGCGGTCATAGTAACGTCGCCTATCATGATCTGTTCAGGTGTTACCTGTTT
Organism: Candidatus Hydrogenedentes bacterium ADurb.Bin170; assembly: GCA_002070275.1. Classification (GTDB taxonomy): domain Bacteria; phylum Hydrogenedentota; class Hydrogenedentia; order Hydrogenedentales; family CAITNO01; genus JAAYJV01. The sequence continues at coordinate 7,992 of MWCY01000032.1, read as the reverse complement.
TAACAGACTTACGTTCTCCAGCGACAGCAGATAACTGCCCGCTGCCCCTGCCATTACCACAACAGACAGCCCTGCAGGCAAAAACCAGAACAGCGATGCAGCACGGGATACCGGCGTTCCCTGTACGGCTGCGAAAAAAAACATCAGCTTGAAGAAAAGATGCAAGCCCACAAAAAGTGCAAAGTAGAGGAGCGGCGTAACCAGTGCGGGCAGGGAAGACGCTGCGGCAGGAAGAGGCAGCCGGACATGTGCCAGAGAGAGAAGCAGGATCAGCGCCGATAATTGCGACAGAGATTCCGCAATAAGTACCCCCGCGCCCCGGGCTGGCTTCAAAAGGAGCGTGCCTCCATGAAACAGGCATTGCACAAGCGCATAGGCGGCTGCAATACAAAGGGCGACAGCGACTTCCGCTTCAAACCCGTGCAGAAGTCCGGTGTCCATGAGCATGCCGCAGCCCCAGAGTCCCACAAGAACCGAGGCAAGAAAGATGAGCAGTATCTGAACTGCATTAGCCATACAGACAAACCCCTCCGGTTTTAGATGATACGGCGCCTGAGGGTGCGCATTGACCCGGAACAGCAAACTGTATCATTTTTTGTATTCTATAAAACAACAGCCCGGGCACACCGGAAACAAACAGTTTCTGCATGCGCGCCGGAAAGCCCGGGTCTGTGCGGAATTCCACATAGTCGCCAGTTTTTCTTCCCGCACATTGCCGATTTTCTGAAGCCAGCAGGGGAAGACATCTCCTGTCCGCCCGATAATGAGTGTGTTCCAGGGGCTGCGGCAGGTATACTGCCGCGCATCGATTCCGCCGTCATAATACTTCAGCAGTTCCTCCCGGGGCATGCGGGGCAGACGCAATTCAATGTTGTGACGCCGCGCCGCTTCATCCGTTTCCGCCAGGGCTTTTTCCAGAGCAGTCCGGTCAACACGGGGCCATTCCAAATCGGATGCGCGCCACTTTCCGGGCGGTTCCTCCCCGAGACCGGGGAGATCGTGGAGCCGTGTTTCGGTTACCAGATTGAGTGAATCGGCTCCGAGCGACGCCGCCAGTGCGGGCATCTCCGCCAGCACATGTACATTTGCCTGCTGAATCACCGTTGTAATATGGATCAGCGGGCAGGTCTTGCCCGCTTTTTTCCGCGCTTCAGTCAGCAGCCTTACGCCATCGGTGGATTTTTCGAAGGCGCCTTTCTGATGCCGGATTTCATCATGCAATTCGTCCGGCGCCTCCAGAGACACGCCGAGGGCATTCAATCCTTTTCCGCCGAGCCGGGCAGGCGCAAGTTCCACACAGGAGTGAACCGCTGCCTCTTTCAGCATGGTGGCATTGCTGATAAAATGCGTCCGCCTTCTGACTGATGCATAGGCGAGCAGATCAAAAAAATCCGAACGCACCAGAGGTTCCCCTCCGGTGAAGGTGATGAGCCCCAGCCGGTTGGTCTGGTCGACTACATTTTTCCACTCGTCCAGAGACAATTCGCCTTTTTTCTGTTCGGCAACGGGCACATTTTCCAGATAGGACAGATATTGGCACATCCTGCAGCGCAGGTTGCAGCGCCGGGTCACTTCAATAAAATAATGCCAGGCGGGAAGCGCTTTCCCGGACGGAGACAGGCGGTACGGTGCCTCGCTGTACATACGCTGGAAAAGGTCGTATGCCCATGCCATCATCTGCTGTCTGGCTTTATCTGCCATGGAAGCTCCTTAATGTGCACCGGTCGGGGAAGATTGCCGCCCCCGGAATTATGATGAATGTATTGTTTAAAAAACAAGCCCTGGTCAGTGAGTATTTCCCGGGAGATCCTCGTAATACACCTCTGCCAGCGCCAGCCCATGGGGAGGCGCACAGTGTCCGAGAAAAGGCGCACCCCGGGAAAGGCTGTCTTCAATGAAAGACAGAGGAAACCTGCCTCGCCCCACTCCGATCAGCGTGCCGCACAGATTTCTGACCATCTTGTACAGGAATCCGTCGCCAATAAACTCCAGCGTCCAGGTGTTTTTCGCATCTGCAGGGCCGCACCAGGCGCCAGGATACAGACGCGCCGAGACGAGGGTTCGCACGGTGGTTCTGCTTTGCGAACCCTGACTCTGAAATCCGGCGAAATCGTGGCGGCCTGTAATGATTGACAGACCCTGCCGGACAAGGTCCAGATCGACCGGGTAGGGAACGTGCCAGACAAAAAGCGACTGCAGCGGATCGGCATGGCGGTTTAATGAGAAGGAATAGACGTAGCGTTTCCCTTTCGCATCAAAACGCGCATTGAAATCATCCCGCACCGGCTCAAGCGATTCGATGCGGATTTCCGGGGCAAGCATTTTGCACAACCCGTGTGCCAGCCGCTGCGGAGGGCTGCCCTGCCACAGGCATGAAAAAACCTGCCCCAGCGCATGAACGCCTGCATCTGTTCTGCCGGCGCCCTGCACTGCAATCGGTCGGTCGGCGATCCGGGACAGTGCCGTTTCAATTTCGCCCTGTACCGTCCTGCCGTTATCCTGACGCTGCCATCCGCAAAAGCGGGTGCCCTGATAGCGGACCGTAGCTTTTAGACATGTTGTATCCATAGACTGGTATTGTACTGAAGTGACACAGGTTCAGGCGAAAAGCCTGCAAAAAAGGACGGAAGCGAAAGAGGCATCATGACGAATGAATATTTTTTCTCCTGAAAGCGTCTATTTTATCAGAACAAACGATGCCTGACGTGCGTAGAAAGGAGATCTGCCATGAAACTCAAAAAAACAATCTTCTGTCTTCTCCTCATCCTTCTGGTTCCTGTGCCTGCAGGCTTTGCACAGTATGTGGCGGAAGGTGCGCTCATCGGCGGCGCTTTCGGAACAGGAACCGGTGCTCTTATCGGAAGCTACTCGGGCCGGACAGGTGAAGGTGCGCTTATCGGAGCGGGCATCGGCGCGTTGGCGGGTGCCGCCATTGGCAGTGCCAGCCGCCCCCACTACTACAGAAGCACAGCGCCATACCCGTATATTATGCCCGTGCGGCATCATGCCTACTATGCACCCCGCCCGTACTATCACATAAGACCGCCTCTGCGCCCGGTCGTATACCATAGCGCCCGACCGGTGACCTGGTATCGTCCCGCCGGAGTCCCCGTCCGTACTGCAGTGGCAGTGCCTGTGAGGCGCGTCGCCGTACCGGCAGTACAGGCGCCGATTCCCCGTGCCGTGCCGCTGGTTGACACCCACCCCATCGCGACCCTTCCCGCACCAGGTGCGGCAGCAGCTCCGGCAGTGCGATCAACTGCTCCGGCTCCCGGCACAGCACAGCGTTTTACAGTGCGCACCGTAACTACGCCATCGGGAGAACGTTATGAAGAGCGTGTAGCCCTTCCCTGAGTCTGCAGAAAGGTACAGCATGAAGGCAAGAACATTATGGCGTCTGACAGGCCTCCTTTGTCTGGCAGGCGCCTTTGTCCTCGTACTCTTCAGTGATCCCCTGCTCCGGGGAGACGCCGATTATCGGTTCATCATGATTTTCTGGGGCAGCCTGCTCTGCCTGCTGGGGGCAGTGGTCTATATCGCTTTTCTGGATATTCATTTTACACGGCTTGTCTACAAAAAACAGGAACGTGCTCTTTTCAGGCAGACTTTTTTAGGTGAGAGGCACAAAGAGGAAGCGCATGAAAAGGCTGATGAAAGCGGGGCCTCTGTTCCTCCTGAGGAGGCATAAGGCATAAGCCGGACAGATGCGACGTTCAGTCAGCGCTTTCCGGCGTGCCGAAACGCCGTATCACATAGTCTTCCAGCAGACCGAGAAACGACCGGGTAATTTCCTCCATGCTTCCCTGAAGACTGCACTGCTTTTCACCGTCCATATAGACGGGGCATAAAGGCGCTTCGTTGCTGCCAGGAAGGGAAATCCCGATGTGGGCGGCACGGCTTTCTCCCGGGCCGTTGACGACACACCCCATGACCGCCACCTTCAGTGTTTCCACGCCCGGATACTGTTCCCGCCACAGGGGCAGGCGCATCCGGATATATGCCTGTGTGTCCGCCGCCAGACGCTGAAAAGCATCGCCCGAGGTGCGCCCGCATCCGGGGCAGGCAGTGACGGAAGGCGAAAACTGGCGCAGGCCAAGTGCCTGCAGCAGTTCCTGGGCAGCATAGACTTCGCCGCATCGGTCGCCTCCCGGCTCAGGCGTAAGAGAAACACGGATGGTATCGCCTATACCGGCTTCCAGGAGAATCCCCATGGCGGCGGCACTCCAGATCAGCCCCTTTGCGCCCAGCCCGGCTTCGGTCAATCCGAGATGCAGAGGCTGTCGTGTTTTTTCTGCAAGACTCCGGTAGACCGTGATAAGATCGACGGGCTGGCTGCTTTTACAGGAAAGAATAATCTGGTTTTCCGAAAGCCCCGCTTCAAGTGCCTGCTCGGCGGACTGCAGTGTTGACAGCACCATGCACCGGTTAAATACTTCCTGCGCAGCGTCGGGGTGCGGCTGTTTCAGGTTTTCCCGCTGCAGTTTTTCCAGCAATGCCTGATCCAGCGATCCGGCATTTACGCCTATACGAACCGGCTTTTTCAGATCCCGGGCAATGGCGCAAATTTCAGAAAAATGGATCGCCCGGGCATCACCCTGACCGACATTACCCGGGTTGATCCGGTATTTTGCCAGTGCCTCGGCACACTGCGGATGCTTCTGCAGCAGTTTGTGCCCGTTGTAATGGAAATCGCCGATCAGGGGCACGGGATATCCCGCATCTCTCAGGCGCAGCACTATTTCCGGAACTGCCCCGGCGGCTCGGGGCGTGTTCACTGTAATACGCACCAATTCCGCACCGGCCGCAGCCAGAGCCGCACACTGCTCAGCAGTGGAAAGCGCATCTTCCGTGTTTGTATTGGTCATTGCCTGCACGACAACCGGCGCACCGCCTCCGATAAGGACGGAATCCACCAATACACGATGAGTTAATCCGGGCATGGGTCACACCTGTACTTTTTTTTAATAAGAAACCGATCACGCAATTCTGTGCATTTTTCCGCAGCGGGGACATTTCACTGCGGCATGAGGATACTGGGGCGGAATTTTGGCTTTCAGACCGCAGGAGCAGGTGATCAGGCGGTAATGATGCATGCGGCGAAGCATTTCAGCCGTTTCCCGATGGCGCTGCCGGGCATCCTGATCCGCCGGAACGGAAGAAGCCGCAGCTGCCGCACTGTCCTGAGCTGCCGGAACGGCAGATTGTGCTGCCGTAAAGGCCATGGCGGAAGCGGGCATATCAACGGCTTTGCTTCCGCTGACTTTTTCCCAGGCAGCCGCATAATCCCTGTATGCTGTTCCGCCGCTCATGTTCCGCAAGATGCGGATACGCTCATCCACCGGCGGGTGCGTGCTGAAGAGGCTGTTAAAAGAACGGGCGCTCTGCAGCGGATTGATGATATACATAGGCGCCATGGCACGGCTCGTTGTCTCTTTGTCACCGGGATTTCCGGCGATCACTTCCAGTGCGCTTGCCAGCCCTTCCGGATAGCGTGTGAATACGGCGCCGCCCGCATCTGCCAGATATTCACGGCGCCGGGAGCAGGCGAAATACAGAATCTGTGCGAGCAGGGGAGCCAGAACGGCGAGCACCATCGAAATAACCAGCAGGACAAGAAGGGCTGCATTTCCGTCTTTTCCTGAACGGTTGGAACTGTAGCGGCGCATGCTTCCCGTGGTCCGGGTCGCATACCAGATGGAACGATGAAACAGTTCTGTGATCAGAATAATGGAGCCCAGCATAATGCCTGCAAAGGTCATGAACTCGGTGTCCCGATTGGCGATATGGGCTATCTCATGGGCAATCACACCCTGCAGCTGATCCCGATTCAGTTTGGACAGCAGCCCCGCCGTCACAGCAACAGCTGCCTTCTCCGGTTTTCTGCCTGTTGCAAAGGCATTCAGCGACATGTCTTCGATAATATAGACCTGCGGTACAGCAGGAAGCCGGGCGGCAAGAGTCATCTCTTCTACTACATTAAAAAGCTGCGGGTGATCTGCCTTTTGAATCTGTCGGGCACCTGCGACTGCCATGAGGAGCCGGTCGCCTGAAGACCAGGCGATCAGTGCCTGCAGTGCCCAAATCATAAAGGCAACGCCCATGCCGATGATACCACCGGCAAGCGCCTGTTCGGGAGTGGGCAGCATAAGCGCGCCGATGGTAAACCCCACGCCCAGCAGCACAAGAAACATGCCTGCGAGGAGCCATCTGGAACGGCGCTGATTCGCCTGAATCAATTCAAACATGAACCGCCCCTTTGCCGATTGTCGCCCGTTACGCCGGGGACAAAGAAACTACGCTCAGGAAAACGATACTTCAGGAACAGCACGTTCGGCTTCAACCTCAATTTCGAAGAAACTCTCCTTGCTGAAATTGAACATGCCTGCCACAATATTGCCCGGAAACATTTCCACTTTATTGTTCATCATCATGACGGCATCGTTGTACGCCTGGCGGGCAAAACTGATGCGGTTTTCTGTGGAGGCGAGCTCTTCCTGCAGATTGCTGAACAAGGTGTCCGCTTTCAGATCCGGATAGCGCTCGACCACCACCATAAAATTGCGAAGGGCGCCGCTCAATCCGCTTTCAAGGGCGCCTTGAGCCGATGCACCCGCCGAATTTTTCGATGCTTCCGCCGCCTGGTTCCGTGCTTTTATTACGCTTTCCAGCGTTTCCCGTTCATGCTTCATATACCCCTTCGCCGTTTCAACCAGATTGGGAATCAGGTCGTGCCGCCGCTTCAGCTGTACATCTATCTGCGCCCAGGCATTTTTAACAGCATTGCGAAGTCGCACAAGTCCGTTAAAAATGGCGATCATCCACCATACAAAAATAAGCAGCACTGCCCCTGCGGCAATCAGGATAATCGTACCTGTCATGATGAAACTCCTTTATCCGGTTGATTTTCAACGCCATACTGCTCCGTGGAAGGCGGAAACATCTCCTGCAGCCACAGAGAAACAGTGCGCACGTCCCCTTCTGTGCAGTCCGACTGAATAACAGCAAGCAATTCTCCGTGATCAAACCAAAGCCCATGCCCTTTTGGACAGCGGTCATAAACAACCGGTTTCGCGCCTCCCGTCACTTCTTTGTCCATGGCATGATCGCACAGAGGGCACAGCCGTTTCTTTTCACCGGCTGCCACTGCTTTGCTGCCTGCTGTCAGAAACGCTTCCGACAGCCGTGCCTCGCCGAGAAGCAGCTCAAGTTCCCCCGCATCGAGCCAGACACCCTGACAGGCGGCGCAATAATCCACCTCGACATCCTGATATTCGAGGGTCAGCAATATTTCGAAACAGGCTGGACATTTCATAAAGCTATTGTATCTTTAAAAATCCGGAATAATCAAAGAACAGCAGTATCCCCAAAAATAAGCATCACGGGCGAAGGCGAACGAAGGCGAACAAAAGAAACACCTCGTCAGTAAGCCTTATCGATAAGGTGTGGGCCTAAATGGTATGCACAAAGAAAATCCTAAAATGTCAACAATGTGAAGAGATGATATGACAAAAATCAATTCGTGTGAAATCGGCGAAGGATGGGGCTCCAGTGGCGGGGTTTATGCGGGACACTCTTTCCAGATGCGCCTCGTTGAAGGGCCTGCTTTTCTCAGCGCCTTGGGCGAACCATGCATCGGTCGGCTAGTTTCTTTCTCAATGCCATTTACTTGTGCGTTGTGACACGCGCTTTCAATATCGTTGTTTCGGTGAAGAGGACTGTTCTCCCTGATTTCTGGGGCGGGCACGCACTCAAAACGATGCTCTCTTACCTGCAAAGGACAATCTTCCTGATGCGGACTGAGATAATTCAAAAACGTACCCAAGCCTCCCGCCCAAACGATCTACAGCCTCCTTATCCGGCTATTAGGGACGATTTAAAAAGTTGACAAGATAACGTACCATAGTTTCTGTAAATTATTTGGACAAACGGGGTCATCGTTTGGTTCACTCTTGGTGAACACAAAAAAACGGCCTATGAGCCTAACCAAAAGGA
>MWCY01000031.1 GCA_002070275.1 Candidatus Hydrogenedentes bacterium ADurb.Bin170 | reverse complement strand
TCCTTTTGGTTAGGCTCATAGGCCGTTTTTTTGTGTTCACCAAGAGTGAACCAAACGATGACCCCGTTTGTCCAATTAATTTACAGAAACTATGGTACGTTACCGATGCAAAAAGTATTGGCGCGTTGGGTGACAGGATGTATGGCGTTGGCGGGACTGATGGCGATGGTACTGTTGAGCCCGGTGACGATACAGGCGGAAGTGTGTGAGAAGGGAAACCCGAAGTTCGTCGCGCATCCTGCGGATGTCAATGGCGATGGCCGGATAACGATGGGCGAGGCCAATGCATATCTGAAATGCTGGCAGCAGGATAGCTGTCTCATGTCCTACGCTATCCGCGCGGCGTATTTGCAGCGAAATGGGGAGAGGTATGCCTACAACGGTTCTTTGGAGCCGCCACTGTGCTGGATACTGCCACCGCCCGAAAGACGGGCAGATGAATTCTTTATCACAACCGAGGGCCATGGAGTCCGGTACCATGTTACGGATAGTCAAGGCAATAAATTCGATGATTATGCCTGGGCTGTGTTTCAAAAAACGAACGAAAATCATGATTTTGTGCTCACCCTCAACGCCGAAGAGCCGCTCTCGTGGAATAACTCGCTCGGTGGATACATTGCCCGTCCGAACCCATATGACGGACAGTTTCTTACCTGCATCAACTGGGGTGCTCCTTCCAGGAATCAGGGTCATTTTTTCATGAATTTCTCATTACCGCAGACCTTTGTGTCGGGCGATACATGGATGTGGACAAATAAATCATATTCTGTGGAACTGCTTGGCGCCACAGCCGTGGGTGGAATCGAATTTCAGGATTGCGTGCGGGTGAACATTGATGACTCGACAAATTCCTCACAGCTCTGGGCTGGAACTGGCTATTTCATCGTTGCTGCCGGTGTAGGTATTGTTGAGATCGAATTCAACCGAAGTGCAGATGGCTCGCAGGTCCGCTTTCTTTATATGGCCGATCAGCAGTTTCCTTCCCATGCAATCAGCGGCAAAGTTACAGTTAACGGCACTCCGGCTGTCGGAAAAGTAGTCCAGATCCACAATTATCGTTGGGGAACCCGCGCAATTACCGACGAATCGGGAAAATTTTCATTGCAGGCCTACGGACCTGACCTCATCCTTCGAATCGGGGACGATGCGGACGATGATGGCTTCTTGGATTTCGAGGCTGACTGGCCGAAGGAATGGAAAGTGGAGGATATCGACAAAGATACTTATGTCGAGATCAAGTTGGTTTCCTCGTCTGAAGGCGAAGGAGAGCCAGAGGATGAAGCGAGTTTAATTCACAATGCTGCTTGGCTGGATCTGGCAGCCTCATCCGTAGAGAATAAACTTGCGAAGATGGGGATATACTCATCACGTTCCTTGCTGGTGAAACACCCGGAAGTCTATCTGCAGGCCGATGCGGTCTGGCTTGAAAAGATCGCGACCGTTTACGATGGTTGGGCTGCGGAATACCTTCATCGCGACCGGGTAGACGATGAATCGTATTGGGATCAGGTGGCTTCATCCATAAATGATGGTTTCCGTTTTGACAATAAAGAAGGCAGTGCTTTTTCCTGGTCTGATTTCAAGTGGGCCCATCATCGTCACAATGCGGTCTCCTACGCAGATTCACTGCCCGAGAATGCTCCATTTCATGGCTGGCTGGACTTGCGCTTGCCTCTGCTCTGGAATGGGATCAAGGGTATAGGCTGGACAACGCCTAATCTCACTCTGGCTGAGGCGCTGTACTTCCAATTGCGGACACAGGGAAAATCAGTCTATCTCGCAGTGTCGGATGCGGGTTTTGGGTATGTTATCGAGAGCAACGGCTCGGGCGCACAATTATATGATCCGTTGGTAGCAACGCAGGCCGGCAAAATAGATATCCAGGGGAAATTTGTCCTGGTCATGAATCAAGACGCAGTCTGGTATCCGCTGATGGGACGCGACGACACAGGAGTCAACGCGGGTTTGAGAAACGCGGTCGAAGCCTATTGCATGTCGGATGCTGAACCCGCACTCAACAGTCTGGAACTGGCGGTTTTGGATGCATTGACCGAAGGGACCCAGCTGGATTCGGATATGGATAAACACTGGGCCGCTTTCTTTGCGAGCCGGCTAGGAAATCAATGGGGCTGGCGTGCAGCACCGGTGCGGACTTTTTCCAGAAGCCTGTTCCCGGAGCGCTTCGTGGAATGTGCCGATACCTATACGGACATTCCTCAGGAAATAGTTGCTTTGAATATGGCAGTTACGGAACTTGGCAACAGACTCTCTCCGCTGGCTGCCATTCTTGCCGCAGAAGCGAAGGAACAGGTGGGAAGTGGCCTGACAAAGGCTTTTATGGCTATCAGTGACAGGTATCGGGACTGGTTCAAGCGCGAGGATAATGACTGGGTGTACGGCGAGTATTACCGCATGTGGCTCCCCAACCTCGATGACAAATGGCTATCCGGTGTCGGGAATTGCTTCGTTGAGGCGTGTAATGTCGGTGCCGCTATGCAGTTGGTTGCAGCCCCCGACTGGGACGTGTGGATCACGAACTGGTGGGATACGACGGATCGTGGCGGACATGTGATAGCGGGTGTCTATACTCCTACGGAGGCCAGAACACTTAGTAATGGATTGTACAGACCGTCAGATGGTGCCTGCCTGCACGGACCCCTCTGGACCATTCATGGTCGCGTGGCTTATCCCTTAATTTACCGCTCCTCTGCGGGATTTCTAGCCAGCGGCCAAAACTGCAACGGCTACTGCTTTGATCCTCTCGAAAAGCCTTTTACCAATCTGGACTACGGCGCAACAAATGATATGCTTGGTGCAATCACTGCATACGAACCAGATTTTCAGTTCGTAAGCGGTAACTACTCAAATCTTCAGACAATGTCAGCTCAGGATTATACGGGCCATGTTGAGAGCTTGGAAACGCAATGGGAGATATATCAACTACCACCGACGCAAAGAGCGTCTGTTACAGTACCTAATCTTATTGGGTTAACAGAGGTGGAGTGCGTAGGTGCTTTGGCAACTCCTGAGCTTCTTCTGCGAACAATCGGAACACAAGAGAACCTTTCCTACCCCGCCGGAACGGTGATTTCTCAGACTCCCGTTCATGGTGCCTCGACAAGCCGGGGAAAAGCAGTTGATGTGATTCTTTCATCAGGACCAGCTGAGAGACGGGCGGATGAATTTTTTATCACAACTGAAGGCCATGGAATCCGGTACCATGTGACGGACAGTCAAGGCGGTAAATTCGATGATTACGCCTGGGCTGTGTTTCAAAAAACGAACGAAGATAAGGATTTTGTGGTTACGCTCAACGCCGAGGGATCGACCTGGTTGGGCAACTCGCTCGGTGGACACATTGACTATACATTTGATGGATATTTGTTGACTCTCATGAACTCCGGTGCTCCTGTCACAAATCAAGGCCAGTTTTTCATGCATTTCACATTACCACAGACCTTTGTGTCAGGCGATACATGGACGTGGATAAATAAATCATATTCTGTGGAACTGCTTGGCACCGCAGTCGTGGGTGGAATCGAATTTCAGGATTGTGTGCGGGTGAACATCGATGACTCGACAAATTCCTCACAATACTGGGCTGGAACTGGCTATTTCATCGTTGCTGCCGGTGTGGGTGTTGTTGAGATCGAATTCAACCGAAGCGCAGATGGCTCGCAGGTCCGCTTCCTTTATATGGCTGATCAGCAGTTTACTGCCCATACAATCAGCGGCAAAGTTACAGTTAACGGCACTCCGGCTGTCGGAAAGGTGGTGCAGATTCACAATCGTAGTTGGGGAATCCGCGCGATTACCGACGAATTGGGAGAATTTTCGTTGCAGGCCTACGGACCTGACCTCATCCTTCGAATCGGGGACGATGCGGACGATGATGGCTTCTTGGATTTCGAGGCTGACTGGCCGAAGGAATGGAAAGTGGAGGATATCGACAAAGATACTTATGTCGAGATCAAGTTCTGATCAGGCCTAAATCCAGATCTGTCCTGATTCCTTGTACACGCCCAATTCCGGGGCCTATACTGTGCCTAATATACAGTAATTCTATCTGCACTCCTTCGGCGTAAAGCTCCGACCGTCCACCTTAAACTTGGTAATTAGCGGTCTACACTTTGGAGGAGGCGCACCGTTCCGGCATAGACTGACCTTTCGCCCCACAGTGATGGCAGTCTCTCCTGCGTCGACGTCCCATGGTTCCGAATGTCCACCCACCGGTACGCCATCTCCCCCTTTTCTATCCCCACCTCCTCACCCGTATTAACTCCCTTTTTCAAATCCATATTAATCCTCTGTGGATAGCTATTTACCCTGGAGGATCTAAACATGAAAGTATTTCGTAGTATTGAAGACGTGGACCGGGCGAATCTGCCTGAGGGCCTTAGTGAGGCCGTGCGTGGAACGCTGACAACCCTGATCAATGCCTACGCTGAGAGCGGTGAGTCCTACAACCCCGAAGTAGACGGACACACGATGCTCATCGAGGAGAGTGACACCGACGAGACCAGCCGCATGAATATGCTACACTGTAAATTATTGTGATAGCCCTTGACAAATTGCACTGGCATACCAGATCGAGGCTGGCTTTGAGGCTGAGGCGGAGAGAATATTTAATGAAATACTCGGATTAACGGTTAGCGAAAATGACAGAGAGCGTTTTTTATTCATGACAAAGTCTGTGCCAACCCCGGATTATCCGGCCTTTTTTTCTGCTTTGAAAGAGCGCATTCTTCTTGCGCATGTATCTGCTGCACGAGCGGTCAACCATGAATTGGTCCTGTTGTATTGGGACATCGGGCAAGGTATCGTGGAAAAGCAGCAAACTGCGGGCTGGGGCGATGGGGTCGTGGAACGCCTTGCCGCTGATCTGCGCAGTGCCTTTCCGGACATGCGTGGCTTCTCGTCGGCAAATCTATGGCGCATGAAACAATTCTACCTTACCCACACTTCAGCGGAATTTCTTGCCCACGTCGCACAGGAAATGGAAAAACCGAAAACGTCATTTCTCGCACAACCTGTGCGAGAAACCACTGTAACAGGAACAGCTTCGGAACAACTTGCACAGGCTGTGCGAGAATTGGTTTCGGCCGTTCCCTGGGGACATCACATAAACGCATTGTCCCGACTCACTCATCCCGCCGCCCTCCGTCATTCCTGCCTTCGCAGGAATGACGATAAAAGAAGGGAATGATGTGGTGGATAAAATGAATATTTTTCTGTTTCCATCCGTCCTTTTGCAAAAGAAAGTTCTCTGGTGGCAACGTCATTCCCCTTTGTACCCTTTCTTCAACAGAACAGTTTGCCGGACTCGCCGTGAATACGGTACACTTTATCCAATAGAAAACACAGCCCTCTGGCCCTGAATCCATCGATAAAAAGGACAGCATTATTTTCTGGAAGCGCAAGACAAACATCAGGTCTCTTCCGCTATGATACGGCTGAAATCACGCTTTGTCTGCGAAGAGTGCGGCACCGTCCATCCTAAATGGACGGGCAAATGTTCTGCCTGTGAATCCTGGAACACGCTGCAGGAAGAAGAGGTGGCTGAAAAGGGGGTTCATGTCCGTGCTTCGCTTGGAATACACAGCGAACCCGTTTCCATTACAGAAGGTTCAGAAGAAACGGCGCCCCGGCTGTCCAGCGGCATGGCAGAATTCGATCGGGTGCTCGGAGGCGGCATCATCCCCGGTTCGCTCACACTCGTCGGCGGCGATCCCGGCATAGGCAAATCAACGCTTATGCTGCAGCTTTCCCATCATCTCGCCGCCCACACGGGGCGTGTCCTCTATGTATCCGGCGAAGAGTCCTGCGAGCAGGCGCGCCTGCGTGCAAGAAGGCTGAACACGCTTCATGACCGTCTGATGCTGCTGACGGAGACGCATATTGCCGCCATCTCCCCGCATCTCAGCGAAGGACACTATGCTCTGGCGGTGATCGATTCCATCCAGTCGGTCTATTCATCCCAGCTCCCGGCGGCGCCCGGCTCCACGGGACAGCTGCGGGAATGCGCCAATGAATTCATGCGTCTCGCCAAGACCAGCAACATTCCGGTGTTTCTTGTGGGGCATGTGACCAAAGACGGCGTTATCGCCGGGCCGCGCCTGCTGGAGCATCTGGTGGACACGGTTTTATATTTTGAAGGCGAAGGCCGTCAGTCGCTGCGTGTGCTCCGTGCCGTGAAAAACCGCTTCGGCTCCACCAACGAAATCGGCGTTTTTGAAATGCAGGAAGGGGGACTGCGTGAAGTCAAAAACCCCAGTGCCCTTTTCCTCGAAGAACGGCCGGTCGGCGTCAGCGGTTCTGTGGTGTATCCCGCCATGGAAGGGGCGCGCCCGCTGCTCGTGGAAGTACAGGCCCTGGTCAGTGACCCGCACGCCGGTTCTCCGCGGCGTACCATTACCGGCGTCAATCCGAACCGTGTCGCTTTGCTCCTGGCTGTTCTTGAGCGCCATGGCGGGCTTCGTTTCTGCGACCGTGATGTCTTTGTCAACGTGGCGGGCGGCATTCGCGTTGAAGAACCGGGTGTCGATCTTGCCGTGGCGGCGGCGCTGGCGTCGAGCCTCCTCAACCGTCCCGTACCCGCCTCTCTCGCCGTTTTCGGAGAAGTAGGTCTGTCGGGCGAGGTGCGTGCTGTCAGCGCATCCCGACAGCGTGCCGCCGAGGTGGCAAAGTTCGGCTTCACCCGATGCCTTGTTCCCAAAAGCTGCAGCCGCGACATTGCCGCTTCAGGTATCACGCCGGAACCGGCACTCACTATCGTGGAAGCCTTGAAAGTAGCTCTGGAGAAATAGCATGGTCAAACGAAAAACACTGGATGAACATGAAAGCTTTCGTGCCGCCCTGCGGATGATTGCCCCGGGAACACAGATCAGAGAAGCCATCTCGGCGATCCTGCAGGCGCGCACAGGTGCCCTTTTATGTTTCGGTGCCACGAACCGGCTCAGCCGCCTCTCAGAAGGCGGCGTCAAACTGGATGAGGAAATGACCGCTCAGCTGCTTTACGAGCTGTCGAAAATGGACGGTGCCATTCTGATCAATGAAACGGGCACCCGCATTTCCTATGCCAACCGCTTTCTGAAGCCCTCCTCCAATTACCCGACCAGTGAAACAGGAACACGCCACCGCGCGGCACAGCGCTTCGCAAACCAGGCGAAATGCCTTGTCCTCGCCATCTCGCAGCGTCGTTCCTGCGTAACGCTGTACTGCCATTCCAAACGCTATGTGCTGGATTCGGTGCCTACACTCATCAATAAAGGAACACAGACCCTTCAGATTCTCGATAAGTATGTAGATACCCTTCATAAAACACTGGACGATCTGACCTCCAGAGAGCTGGGCAATGTGGTCACCATTTACGATGTGTGCCGCGTGCTCCAGCGGGCGGAAATGGTGCACCGCATTGCAAAAGAAGTCACACCCATCATTGAAGAGCTGGGTACGGAAGGGCGGCTTCTGGACATACAGATGCAGGAAACCTTAAAACCATTGAATGAAGTTGCCCTGATCCTGAAAGATTATCATCGGGAAAAGCCCGGAGTCACTGTTTCCGTAATCATG
This sequence comes from Candidatus Hydrogenedentes bacterium ADurb.Bin170, assembly GCA_002070275.1. GTDB lineage: Bacteria > Hydrogenedentota > Hydrogenedentia > Hydrogenedentales > CAITNO01 > JAAYJV01. The sequence goes on along the minus strand of MWCY01000031.1, from coordinate 26,864 downwards.
GAACGTATGGCGGCACTGCCTCAAGAGGAATTGATGAACCTGGGAACAATCAGCCAGATCCTCGGCTATGGGCCAAGCAGAAACGTGGACGTGATTATGAGCCCCCGCGGCTATCATGTGCTGCATGCCATCAACCGGCTGCCCGCTCAGATCATAGACAATCTGGTCAATGAGCTGGGTTCACTTCAGGCTATTCTTCAGGCGCCCAAAGAAGTGCTGGTGGAAGTGGAAGGCGTGGGCGATGTAATGGCGGAGCGGATCCGAAGCGGTCTTGCCCTCCTCGCCAATCAATTCGGACCCGGCTCGGGAGATACGCAGTCGTGATCCATCTTCTTGACTGTAAAGTGCTATCCAACGATGAAGTGGCTCCCGGACACCGGCGCCTGGTTCTGGACGGAAAAGCCATTGCCGAAGACACCTGCGCCGGTCAGTTCTGCATGCTCGAAAGCAGCCCCGGGCTCCAGCCTTTTTTGCGGCGCCCCATGTCCATCGAGCGTTTCGGCGGCGACTCCTTTTCCGTCCTTTACAAAATTGTCGGAGAAGGCACCCGGCTCCTGGGCAGAATACAGCCCGGAGATACCGTCAATGTGCAGGGACCTCTGGGCAATGGCTTCTCCATACCGAAGGAATTCAAACGATATATTCTCGTCGGAGGCGGTATCGGCATAGCCCCGCTGCCCGGGCTGGCACAGGCGCTGATCCGGGAAACAGGGACACCCCCTGAAGTAATTCTCGCCGCGCGCAGCCGGGACATACTGCTCTGCCAGGAAGACTTCACCCGGATGAACTGCCCCGTATTTCTGGTCACGGACGACGGATCGGCGGGAATGCACGGCTTCGCTTCCAATGCATTAGAGGCGCGGAAGCCCGATAAAAACACACTGGTGTATACCTGTGGCCCCATGATCATGATGGGTGCGGTGCATCGGATCTGCATGGAAAACGGGAGCAGGTGCCAGGCATCGCTGGAAGCGAATATGGCTTGCGGCGACGGCGTTTGCATGGGCTGCGTTGTGGAGACCACGCTGCAGGAAGAATTCCGGCGGATGGTCCGGGTCTGCCATGAAGGACCCGTTTTTGATTCACGGGACATCCGATGGAATACAGGAACTCCTGCCCATGACTGAACCTTCCCTTCATATAAACCTCGGCGGGCTCGCCATGAAAAACCCTGTCACTGTCGCATCGGGTACATTCGGTTACGGCAGTGAATACGGGCATTATTTTGATGTATCCCTTCTGGGCGCTGTTACCGTCAAAAGCCTGTCACTCAAGCCGAGACCGGGCAACCGTCCTCCGCGCATCTCTGAAACACCGGCAGGCATGCTCAACGCCATCGGGCTGCAGAATGTGGGCATTGATGTGTATCTGAAGGAAAAACTGCCCTACCTGCGTGAAAAGAACTGCACCATTATCGCCAATATCTATGGCTACTCGCCTGAAGAATATGCGGAGCTTGCGCAGCGGCTGGAAAAAGAAGGCGGCGCCGATGCGCTGGAAGCCAATCTTTCCTGTCCCAACGTACACGACGCCAAAAACACCTGCGGCCCTGCTCTGGTGGCACAGTCTCCCCAAAGAGTGAAAGAATATACCGAGACCATCCGCGCCGCCACATCGCTGCCGCTTTATATCAAACTGTCACCCAACGTTGCGGATATCCGGGAACCCGCTCTGGCGGCACAGGAAGGCGGTGCTGATGCCGTCGCCCTGATCAACACGCTGCTGGGCATGAACATCGATGTGGAAACCCGAAAGCCCTGCCTGAGCAATATTGTGGGCGGGCTGAGCGGCCCTGCCATCCGGCCTGTTGCCGTCAAAATGGTCTGGGATGCGGCAAGGGTGCTCAATATTCCGGTACTGGGCATGGGCGGCATCTACACTGCCGACGATGCCATACAATTTCTGCTGGCAGGTGCCACAGCCGTAGCAGTCGGTTGTGCGTCCTTCCGCCGTCCCGATGCTGCCCTGCAGGTCATCCGGGGGATGCGGGACTATTGCATCCGCCACGGCATTGAGGACATACAGAAACTGACCGGTGCCTTGCGCCTTCAGTAATCCTGTCCTCGTACTGTTCCTTTGCCGCGGAAACGTCCCCTCGAACTGCCCCTCGCTATGAATTGCCAATTGGTGTACCTCTCTTTTTCACGGCACTCAGTTTGCATTTCCATCAGGCGCCTTATCATAATGACAGTGACAGTACACAGGAGAAAAAACATCATGACGGAAAAGAAAAGACTTTCCCGGAGAACATTTTTAGCAGCGGCTGCGGCAGGCGCATCAGTCATCACACTGCCACAGATCCTCCCTTCGGGAGTGCTGGCACGCAACGGACAACCCGGCGCCAATGACCGTATCGGCGTGGGGGTCATCGGTCCGGGCAGACAGGGATCCGACCTGATGAGTCAGTACCCGAGGAAAGGGGCGCAACTCGTTGCTTTTGCCGACTGCTATCAGGAACGGCTGAAACGGGCACAGAAACGGTTCAGAAAAACGGCTCTTTATCAGGACTACCGGGAACTGCTGGAAGACAGCAATGTGGATGCGGTCATCATTGCCACGCCCGATCACTGGCATGCACTGAACACCATTCACGCCTGTGAAGCAGGCAAAGATGTTTATGTGGAAAAGCCTATGAATCTCACTATCCGTGAGGGGCAGCTTATGGTGGCAGCGGCACAAAAATACGGACGTGTTGTCACTACAGGAAGCATGCAGCGCTCCATGGAAGCCTGCCGCATCGGCTGCGAACTGGTACGCAACGGGCGGGCAGGTAAAATCCACACAGTGCACACCCATAATTATCCCAGCCCCTGGGAATGTGATCTGCCTGAGCAGCCTGTACCTGAAGGCATGAACTGGGACATGTGGTGCGGCCAGACAGAGCCAAGGCCCTATCATGAACTTTTATATGCCCCCCGGGGCAACGGAAAAACCGACTCAAGAGGCCCGCTCGGCTGGATTTCCTACAGGCCCTATTCAGGCGGCGAAGTCACCGGCTGGGGCCCGCACGGGCTCGATCTCATCCAATGGGCGCTCGGCATGGACGGCACCTGCCCGGTGGAACTGTGGCCGGAAGGGGAAGGCGGCTGGGCACCGGTTTCTTTTCGCTATGCAAACGGCATTACGGTACATCTGGACGGCAAAGGCCCTGCAGGCGGCGGTGTTTTTGTCGGTGATGCGGGTAAAATTCTTGTCGACCGCAACAAGTATGATGTGCGCCCCAAATCACTTGCCCAGGAGCCGATCGGTGAATCCGAAAAACACTTGGAAGTCAGCACGAATCATATGCAGAACTGGCTCGACTGCATCCGTTCCCGGCAAAAACCCATTACCACCGTGGAAGTCGGGCACAGCACAACCACCCTTTGCCACCTCATCAATATAACCCGCTGGGTCGGGAAAAAACTGCGCTGGGATCCGGAAACAGAACGCTTTGATGACGAGGAGGCAAACAGCCACATCGCCCGCACCATGCGTGCGCCATACAATCTGGACTAGCCTGTACGCCCGCTATCTCAGATGGTTCTGGAAAAAAGAGTCTTGCCCTCGGTTCCCAGATACGCATCAAAAATCATGCAGATATTGCGGATAAAAGGCATGCCGAGCGGGGTAACCTGCCACCGGTATGCGCCGAGCAGAATCATGCCTTCATCCTCGTACGCCTTCAACAGTTTGTGCTCTTCTTCAAAATACGCCAGGCTGTCCACTTGAAACAGCTCCGATGCCTCCTTATGATCGAGCACAAAACTGCACATAAGCCTGCGGATCGTCCAACGACGAATCAGATCATCAGAAGACAGCGTCATTCCCCGGTCAACAGGAAACTCCCCTTTTCGCAGTGCCTGCTCATACAAAGGCATTGCTTTTTGATTCTGGCTGTAGCAGCCGCCGATCTCGCTGATGGCAGAAAGTCCGAACCCTATCTGATCAGGGGCCTGACTTACGGTGTAACCCATAAAATTGCGGTTCAATGTGCCCGCTTCCAATGAAAGAGCGAGCTCATCTTCAGGCACAGCAAAGTGATCCATGCCGATGGCGCGGTAACCCGCTTCCAGCAGTACACGCCGGGCAAAGGCAAACAGTGCGTACTTTTCCGCTGTATCAGGCCTGGGCAGTTTGTCCAGAATACGCTGGTGCTCAAAGCGCTGGGGCAGATGCGCATAGCTGTAAAGCGCCACGCGGTCTGGGCGCATGGCAAGGATCCCCTCCATTGTCTTTTCCCAGGCCGCCATCTGCTGGAGAGGCAGCCCGTAGATCAGATCCATGTTGATACCGCTGAACCCGAGTTCTCTGCAGAAGTCAGTCATTTTCCGGATGCCCTCCGCATCCTGATTGCGGCCGATGGCACGCTGCACTTCAGGCGCAAGATCCTGCACACCGAAACTGATCCGATTGAAGCCCAGCGCGCGCAGATGCCTGATCTGCTCCTCCGTCACTGTATTGGGATTGGTCTCCAGTGCAATCTCCGCATCCCGATGAATAGAGTAGAGCGACGTTATCCCGGCAAAAAGTGCCGTCATCTGCCGGAGACTCAGCCGGGTAGGCGTGCCACCGCCCCAATGGCACTGCGTCACTTCGCACCGGTCTTTCAGATATTCCGCCGCAAGAGACATCTCTGCTCGGATATGATCAATATAGCGGTCCATGGCGTCATCGCCAGCGCCGACAATGGTATTGCATCCGCAGTAGGCACAGCGTCGCTCGCAAAAAGGGATATGACAGTATAGCGAGAGAGGCTGTGACGTTTCCTTTGATGCACGATACAGCGCTCTCCTGAAATCGACGGCGAAAAAGGTTTCAAGCCATTCAGGTACAGTCGGATAACTGGTATACCGCGGGCCGGGACGGTCGTAGCGCACAAGCATTTCCGCTGTGATTTCAGGTGTATGCATAGTCAAAGGCGCCCCACTAAAAAAACGCTCTTATTGACGGCCACTCGCCTCAGTCAGGAGCGTAACATTCTTTTGTGTAAAAAAGCCATCAAAATCGCCGAAACGCTGGATGTATTCGTTTACAAGCAGCGTATTGGGTGAAGGGGCGCTGAAAGACTGGCGGATGCCGTCTTCTTCAGAACCGACCAGATCGCTTAGAAATTCCAGTCCGTCTCTTCGCAATGCCGGATCCATCTCGCCGATCTGTTCCGTCAGAAACGCCATATGGTGTACCCGGGCACCGTAATTCCGGACAAATGCCTCGGTCGGCCCTTCTCCCTCGCCGCTGCCGCTTACACTGATGCCGGAGGTGAACACCTGTGCAAAACGGGCAGTGCCGCAGCGGGCAACATTGGTGATGGAATTGAGCTCGGGAACGTAAATCGCAAAAGCAAAGGAATAATTGGTCAAACCCATGTACTCCAGAATGGCAGGATCGCGATGCTCCGCCCGGACACGGGTGGCTATATGATCAAGCGTTGACACCGCTTTCGCCCAGGGTGTCTCCGGCTTGCTCAGCGATGACGGCAGATCAGCACATGCATCGCCTCTGTAACGGCCTGTATCGCCCAGAAACTCAACAACGCCCACAGAATTGCCTGTATAGGGCGAAGGACGGCTCTGCAGAAAGCGGCACGGCCCCCATTCCTGAATCTCATCGGTCAGAAACTGTACACCCCGCTCCAACTGGGCATCACGATACGCCTCGATATCACGGCAGTGAAAAACCAGCGTTTCCAGGCGTGTGTTCGGAAGGTGTGCGGACTTGGGATGACTGTTAATTTCAGCAAAAGGGTTCGGACCCGGTCTGCCTGTACGAACCAGAATATCCGCTGAAGCAGGATGACGGAGTACAAAAGTCTTCTCTTCCCCGCACACAAAAGCATCCACCAGGTCATGCCCGGTATAACGGAGCAGTTCCGCCGCTGCCGCCTCATGCCGATCCGCCTCCGTTTGAATCATAATAAACGCAAGGTCGCCCGTCAGCCCTTCCAGCCCCAGCTTCCGGCGCTCTTCAAGCACCTGTGCGGCCTGTTCAAGAAGGCGGTTATCCGAATTTTTCAGCACAGCATCTTTTTCCAGAGTCATGGCTTACTCCTTTGTGTCAACGTTGCGGTTAACACTTTTTTGCTCAAAACACTTCCCATCCAGATAATGCAGAGATAGATGCATTACCTGAGGCTCGATGACGATCAGCCCGTAGGAGGCAGGCTGTCCCCTGTCCTGCAGGCGTTTTAAATGCCCCGGATTCATATACGAACATTCTTCGATCCTGCCGATACATGCCCGGTGGGTATGCCCGGAAAGAAGCAGTTCCAGCGAAGGCGTCAGAGGCGGCAGATCCTGCATATCATGCGCATAAGCGATCTGCATTCCGGCAAAGGTATCCACACGACTTTTGGGAATGCGTCTGCTCCTGTATTCCGGACACCACAGACCGGGCACGCCGCTGACAGGATACCCCGACATGTAGAGCCATTCCTGGTCCTCCCAGTTGTCGCCCAGATGAATCAGATGTTCTGCGCCGTGCTCGCTGCACAATCTGTCTGCCGCCTGAAGCATCAGTGGCGTGTTTCCGTGCGTATCGCTCATCACACCCAAAATCATGATCAATCACCTTGATAATCATCTGCACGATCATTTTATCACGAAGTGGCAGCAGCAGAATCAGCGGAAAGATCCGGGCTCAGAGCTGCGGTCCCCTTCGCTTTATTGTACATGAGTTTCAAGAAAAGTACACAATGGACGACTGTAGCTTTCGCCGGACGAAAATTTCCCTCCACCGTGACTCCCCCGAATTTCCAGAAATACTTTCGGTTCCTGCGCCGCCGCATACAAATGCTCGCCCTGAGCAAATGGAATGGTATCATCTTCACGACTGTGCACAATCAGCACCGGACAGCGGACAGACTGCAGACGCTGCCTGCTGGGGAAACGGTTGCGCGCCAGCAGACGGGGCAGAAAGAATTTACCTGCCCGGTGCCCTTCCTGCAGCGCATCGGGAAAAGACGTGAAGGCCGCTTCCAGAATCAGAGCGCCCGGTTTCTGTTCAGACGCAAGTTTCACCGCAATCCCTGAACCCAAAGAAGCACCGGCAAGCACAATCTTTTCCGGAGAAAGACCGATCTGCTCTATCAGATACCTGTAAAACGCCTCGCCGTCCTCATAACACCGTCGTTCCGAGGGCTTTCCCTCGCTTTTCCCGTAGCCCCCGTAATCGTAAAGCATCACAGAAAATCCGCATGCCCGGTATAATGCCGCATCCCGCAAATAATGGGAAATATTGCGACCGCTGCCATGTGAAAAAAGAACAGCACCCCGCGCCCCCTCCAGCGGAATCCACCACCCGCAGCTTTTCCCGCCTGATGTCGCAAGAAAAAGCTCCTCGTACTGCCAGCCCCTGTCGGCAGGCGTTTCTCCCATTTCCTGAGAACGGCGGGAATAAAGAAGCCAATTCTCCAGCAGAACAAAGCCGAAAAGCAGCAGCATATAAACCAGGAGGCAGAAAAGAAGAACAAAAATCACCCCTTTCCAGAAAGGCGGTAAGGCTGGCAGTACTTGGAAGGTACTCATAACAGATCCTTCTTCGGGCGCATCAAAAGAAGGACGGCTCCCTCCGGAAAAATCCGGTGAAGCCGTCCAGAGAAAGGAGAATGGAACGAGTAGACTTTATTATGAATGGTAGGGTGCCTTGAGGCTCCAGCCATTTTTATACTCACGATACGCCCAGGCATTGGCGATTTCCACCGCTCTGGGATCGCCCTTGGTGAAACGCTGTGTGGCATCATCCCATTCAAGATGGGATCCGCCGTAGGCAGGCGCTTCATCAGGCAGTTCGCCGTTTTCAAAGGCGGCGCCGGAATTAAAATAAGTGCCGGCCACATAGGAACAGGTGCCGATATGGCAGACACGGGTCGTGTTGTGCAGCACATCAATATTGGAAATGGGCAGACCGCCGGACTTGATGCATTCGATCCAGTTCGTCCAGTGGGGCTGATTGAGGTCGCTGGGACCCGCCTTAACAGGCTCGCAGCCACCGTTTGCCGGGAAGGATTTCACTTCATAGCCGCCGCGACTCACTTCAAGCATGCCCTTGGTGCCGTAGAAGACAATGCCATGGTCGCTGTAACTGCCGTCCAGAAGCTGCGGATTCCAGACCCGGTTCTTGAAGGTCAGGACATAGTCATCAAAACGCCACGCCACTTCCAGCGTATCGGGCGTGGTTCGGTTGTCCTGAACAATGTATTTGCCGCCCTGAGACGAAATGCTGCGGGGCTGCTTCTCTTCGCCCATTGCCCAGAGCACGATATCGATCAGGTGCGCGCCCCAGTCCGTGATCTTGCCGCCTGAGTATTCCAGGAACCAGCGGAAGTTATAGATCCAGCGGTTGGTATTGAAGGGACGGTGCTCGACCCAGCCCTGATGAAAATCCCAGTCAATGCCGAAATCGTCACTTTCGTATTTCGCCAGATCCGTTTCACCCATACCGATGCTTTCCACCTTGTCCTGATCGTGCGACCAGGTCTCCACGTGGGCGACATCACCAATATAACCTTCCTGAATCAGCTTCACGGCTTCCTGAAAATGGGTGCCGCTGCGCTGCATGTTCCCGCCCTGAAACACAACTTTGTTGCGTTTCACCGCATCGACCATGGCATGCCCTTCGGCAATGGTGGTGCTCAGGGGCTTTTCGCAGTAAATATGCTTGCCTGCATCAGCGGCGTGCAGCGTGCAGAGGCAATGCCAGTGATCACTCGTCGCAATCACGACAGCATCAACGTCTTTGTTATCCAGCAGTTCACGGAAATCCTTGTACTGCTGGAAATCGGGGTATTTCTGCTTCAGCATCTGGGAGGCGCGGAAAAGATTTTTCTTGTAGATATCGCAAATGGCGATGGGCTGAATATCGTCGCGCTGAAGTGCGAAACCGAGGTTGGCACGACCCATGCCGCCGATACCGATGTGCCCCGTCAGCAACCTTTCATTGGCGCCCAGCACAGTCGCCGGAAGGATGGATTTGTATACAGAGGCATGCGCCTGCTTTGCAGCCAATCCGATCAGTGCGCCGGCTCCGGCGGTCTTAATGAAGGAACGGCGGTTGATTGCGCCGTTGCCGTTTTTTTCGCCTGCAGTCTTTTTTACGTCTGCCATGAGTGTCTTTCTCCCTGTCGGTGGAGGTTGTAACAGTAATAGAACATTGCTCCGGGCACAGCCGAAAAGGCATGCCTGTCAGAGGAATATGGTACCTGATTCAGGACTCTGATTCAATCACAGGTAAAAGATGGAAAAATCAGTAATCTGACGGAAGAAAAACAAAACTTTAACCGGGTTCCCTCTTTTCTTTATGATAGGCAGGTGCGAACTAACCTTTACCTGCCGGAGACTATAACAATGACACCGCAAGAACGAAAAGCCCTTTGTCTGGAATTCCTCAAAGGAAAAGGCTTTGAGACCTCTCTTGATGAAGATGGCGATATTAAATTTCTCTTTGAAGACCATGAGTTTTATCTGGATCTGGATGAGGAAGACGAACTCTTCTTCCACCTGATCTACCCTGCTTTCTGGTCTATTGACAACGACGACGAATGGGCGGAAGTATGCGAAGCCGCACTTCAAGCCTCCGCCTCAACGAAGGTGGCGAAGATTATCGTTGTCGATGATCAGGTGCATGCAGCCGCCGAAATGTTCTGCCCGACGCATGAAGTCTTTGAAGCCATTTTTGATCGTGCTTTCGGAACCATTCATGCCGCCGTAAATCTCTTTCTCGACTGTATCGAAGGCGTGGAAGAGCAGAGCGATGAAGCGGAAGAAGGCGAAGAAAACTGACTCGCACTGCTCTGTAACAGCGGTTTTTTCAGCTTCTCCGGCATAACCTCCAGTGAATCGGTGCAACAGCACTGCCACTGCGGCAGGGTGTATTGTGCTTTTTCCAGTAGAACTGCGGCACTTCAGGAGTTTCTCTTTCATGGCATCCAAACTTCTCCTGCTTGCCCTTGCCGGTGCTGCCGGAACAGTCACCCGTTTCGGCATCTCAGCGGCAGTGAATCACTTTTTCCCGTCCCCTTTTCCGCCGGGAACCCTGATCGTCAATACTGCCGGCTGCTTTCTTGCCGGATTTTTCTGGATGCTCTTCGAAATGCGCTGGATGCATGCAGCCGAAAGCCGGACCATCCTTTTTGTCGGATTTATGGGCGCTTTCACCACTTTTTCCGCGGTTATGATGGAAAACAGCGAACTGCTGCGCTCCGCCGCCTGGATGCCTGCCGCTCTGCACCTCTCCCTGCACAATCTGCTCGGGATCGTTGCCGTTTTTACCGGTGCCGCACTGGGCAGACTCGTCTGAACCGCCCCGGGATTAATCTACATGCTGCTTGATAATCTTTGCGAAACTCAGTCTGGGCAGACTCGTCTGAACCGCCCCGGGATTAATCAGGGTTACAGTTTGTTTGGTATAATGGTACTGTAATCAAGTGGCAGGTATACTTACAGGAAACTGAACCGGAAAGGGTCGCATGATGAGCCGTCTGCATCGGATTGTTCTCATACTGATCGTGCTGCCTGCCGTCTTTTTCCTGAACGGCTGTATCAAAGGCACCAGTACCGTACAACTGGACGAAGTGGAAATTTTCTCCGCTGCCGCTTTGAATCTCGCCGCAGCACAGGGGCGCATTCATTTACAGGGCGACCCGAAGCGCAATGAAGAAGGCAGCGCCCGCATCAGAACAAGCCTTCAGGTGGAGACCTACAGCCTCTTCGGCATGGCAAAGCCCGATACCTATCTGCCCCTCGTACGAATTTCACCGCGCCTTGAAGAGGATACCCTCGTTCTTGCGACCGAGCTGGAAGCAAGAAGCCTCTGGGATCGGCTGCTGGTTCGTGTCGTCCCCCGGGTAGACCGTTATCTGGATATCCCGACGAATCTGCGCACTTCCGTTGATCTTCTTGTTGGAGATGTCGAAGCCGCCAACCTTCCGGGCGATCTGCGTATACGCGTGGATGCAGGGCACATTCTGGTTGCACCGGAAAGCGAAATTGTCGGAGAGCAGCGTTTCAGCATCCGCCTGGGAGATCTGGAAATGGCGCTGCCGACCTACACCGCTTTCCGCTATGATCTTCAAGCCGATCTGGGTACCATCAGCACCAGAAATGTTGCGCTCAGCCTTCAGACCCGTTTTCTGGGAGCCCGCGCATCGGGCGTGGCAGGGCTGCCGGTCAGACAGGGGACAGTGGACGCAAAAGTCCGCTGCGGGAGCATCCGGGTCAATGCGGAGTAGCTTGCCCTCCGCCGGGGCGGCACTGACCCGAAGGGCCTGCATCACAAGGAAAGATTTACCATGAAACGTGTCACTGCCCCATTGGAACAGCGCCTGATCTGGCTTCAGGGCTGCCCGCTCTTTGCGGAAGTGGCGCCGGAGCATCTGAAAGATCTTGCCGGGCTCATGAGCATACGGCGGTATGAACCGGGAGAAACGGTCTTTCAGGAGGGCGACACGGCAGACGGTCTTTACATTATTGTCGACGGTCAGGTTAAAATCGGGCGTTATGCGCCCGACGGACGTGAGCAGGTACTCCATATCTTTGAGGAAGGCGAGCCCCTGGGCGAAGCCGCCATGTTTGAAGGCGGACATTTCCCCGCCACGGCGCAAACACTCACCGCCGCTACCATCCTTTTTCTTCTCCGTGCGGATTTTTTGTATCTGGCGGAAAAAAAACCGGCGCTGCTCCTGAATCTTCTGGCTGTACTGTCCCGCCGGCTCCGCCGCTTCGTGCAGATGATCGATGACCTGGCACTGAAAGAAGTCTCTACCCGGCTGGCAAAACATCTGCTGGAACTGTCGGAGGAAGCGGACAGCAGCCATGAAGTTTTCCTCACAACCTCCAAAACCATGCTCGCCGCACGCCTCGGTGCTGTGGCGGAAACCCTGAGCCGTACGCTCGCCAGAATGCAGCGCCGCGGCATTATTCAGGTGGACGGCAGGCGCGTGCTCCTGAAAAACCGCGAGGCCCTTGAAGCGCTGGCAGAAGGGGAAAAGCTTTAGGCCGAGCTGCTCATAGGCGCATCGGCAAAGAGCCGCGGATCCATTTCTTTCAGTTCCGGAGAAATAAGCGGCCGGAACTCCATACGGGCAAGGATATCCTGTTCCAGATCCACGCCGGGTGCAATCTCGGTCAGAACCACACCTTCCGGGGTCAGCTGAAAGACGCAGCGCTCCGTAATATAAAGGACTTTATGACCCTCTTCCCGGGCGACCTTTCCGCTGAAGGTGATCTGACCCACTTCCTTCACAAATTTAACCGCTTTCCCTTCAGAACGGATGACAATCTTGCCGTCCTCCACAACCACATCCGTTCCGGCAGCAGTAAATTCACCGCAGAACATGACCTTGGGAGAGCTCTGGGTGATGTTGATGAAGCCACCCGAGCCGATCACATGGGAGCCCAATTTGCTGACGTTCACATTGCCTTCTCCATCCACCTGGGCAATGCCGACGCAGGAGATATTGATGCCGCCGCCGTCGTAATAATCAAACATGGCGGCCTGGGAAATGATGGCATGAGGGTTCTGCGCCGGGCCAAAATTCTTCCCGCCCTGAGGCAGCCCGCCGATCACGCCCAGCTCCGTGGTAAGCGTGATATTGTCCAGCAGGCCCTCTTCCTGCGCAACTTTTGCCACACCCATAGGAATGCCCACGCCCAGATTCACCAGATCACCCCGGCTGATTTCCTGAAAAGCGCGGCGGCAGATCACCTTTTCCGCACACAGCGGCATAGGCGCCAGATCTTTGCTCAAATCGGCACGGGCAGCGCCGGTATAGCTGGGGTCATGATCCGCAAACAGGGTATGAGGATGCTTCTCCTGCGAGGATGCCACCACGATAATATCGACCATCACGCCCGGAATCGTGACCGCACTGGGCAGCGCCGGCGTGTCGCTGAGCCGCTCAACCTGCGCAATCACAAGTCCCCCGCTGTTTTTCGCCGCCATGGCTATCTCCAGGGGCTCCATCAGAATGGCTTCGTTCTCGGAAGTGATATTGCCGTAGGGATCCGCCGTCGTGCCCCGGATCACACCCACATCGCCCCGGATCGGTTTGTAGCGGAGCAGCTCCTTATCACCAATCGTCACCACTTCCACCAGATCTTCACACTGGCGGGTACGGTCATTCAACTTGCCCCCTTCAATGCGCGGATCAACAAAAGTGCCCAGCCCTACCCGGGTAATCAGCCCGGGCCGTCCTGCAGCCACCTCGCGGAACCATTGAGAAATCACGCCCTGAGGGAAATTATAGGCTTCCACCTCATTGGCACCGATTACTTTTACCATGGCATGATTCAGACCCACATGCCCCAGGATGACCCGCTTCACCATGCCCGGATGCGCAAAATGGTTCATACCCCGGGGGTCGGCATTGAAGGGACCGATGCCCGCCGCCCAGACTACAGTCAGATCACGGGGTGAGCCCGTCTCCTCATAAACCCGGTAAAAAGCCGGAAACACCTCTTCAAGAGGCATGGGCAGCACAAAAACTGTTGCGCCGTCAGGGATCCGTTTGACCGCTTCTTCCGCTGAAAGAATAATCGCCATGACAATCGTACTCCTTGTACTGTGAATAGTCCGGGAAAGGGGTGTGCTCAAGCCGGGTTATTTCCTGCAGCAGGCAAAGTGCGCCGGATAATCCCGTCGCCTCTGAGTATAAACCAGTATGCGCCTTCTTTCCAAGCAGCGAAGCGTTTTCGCTACGCTCACTCAACCCACTACGCCCGCAAACGCTGCCGCCCTATTCATCATAAATAGTACGGATGGCATACTGTCTCGACAGGGCACGGATCTCCCCGATCGTTTCCGCCGACTCGCCGCGCCGTGACATTTCCCCGATAAGATAATAGGCTTTTTCAAATGCCCAGCCCTGGGCAATCTCTCTGCCGCCCGTCGCTGCATCGGCGAAACGGGCACGGAAAATCATCTCCTTCTCTTTATCGCCCGCCTTTCCGGTAATACGAAGGGCAAAACTCTCTTTTTCACCCGGCGTATAACGCCCATACAGTACCACGGGCTTGTCCTTAAAAAAATCAGGCACTGCCCGGGGAAAACTTTCCTCTTCCATAATACCGCCGAAGTCTGCCCGGAGATCGGCAAGCAGCGGATCATTCAGACGGAGCAGCCAGCTTTTCACATCATTCTGACTATCCTGTATGCGCGGAGACACAAAGGCTTCCCCCTTGTTTCTATATGCCAGCAGCGCCATCAGATAGGTATCCACCGTGTTGCCGGAGCCATAGGTAAAAATACTCTTGCGCAGGGCGTTGTCATTGGCTGTGCTGTTGATAATCGTCCGTGCATCCTGAATACCCAGCGTCGGTCTTCCGTCACTTACCACAAAGACAATGCTGGGCTGGTTCGGCCGGGATTCTACCCCCGGCAGCATCTGCAGTGCGTTGTAAAAATCAGTCTGACCCTGCGCTTCCAGACTTCTCAGATACTGCTGGGCAGCGGCGATATTTTCCGGCGTGGCAGGAAAAAACTGTTCCCGGAAGGGCACAACCGTATCCCTGAAAATGTAAATGTTGAGGCGATCCTGCGGGCGGAGAAAGGAAAGCGCATCGGCAATGCCCCGTGCGGCAAGTTCCAATTTTCTGTGCTGCATGCTCCGTGACCCGTCGAGAATGATCGTCAGGTCTTTGGGCAGCGTTTCCAGTGCACTGCCTTTTTTCGGATAAATGTTCAGGCGGAAATATCCAGGAACTGCAGGCGATTCCACATAGGTCTCCAGCCGGAATTCCACCAGATCATCCAGCAGAACAAAGGGAGTTTCTTCACGCAGCTGCTCCCGTTCCCGGAGAACCGGAGCCTCGGCAATCTTTTTTTCCAGGGCAGGCAGGACTTCCACCGTGTCTGCCGCAGCCTGAAAAGCGACAGACTCCTGATCCGGCTTTTCATCACCGCTGCCTGCGCCGCCCACGGTTTCATCGCCGGTCGGAATCACCTGCGCCAGAAGTCCCGCACCCAGCCGCGCCGGCTCCAGAGAAATTGCTTCAGGCGTGATGCCGGGACTGCGCAGCGCAGGCAGATCGGAGGCGGAAAGAGTCACCTCCGGGCTCGGCCGCACAAGCCGCCGCACCACATCTATATCCCGCCGGGCGGATTCACGGGCAATCTCCAGAATCTTCGCATCCATTTTGTTGATGCGCTCCGGCTCCGCCTCAAGATCGTAGCTCCGCTCTTCCAGATTACCGGCCACCCGTTCCGTCAGCTTCGGCGTTTCCACCGGCGGCGCAGCAGCACTGTCCTCCAGAGGCAGCAGCCCCGGCTCTTCACCGACGACAGATTCTATTTTGCCCGGGGGCAAAGCGCGCTGCTGACCGGGCACGAATTTTCTCGGTGCAGGCGGCGGCTGATCCAGATAGGCCACCTGAAAGCGTGTCGGAATGCGATCAACGAGACGGTCGCTTTCCAGCATGGTGATCAGCGGTGCCATCCATAGAAACAGCACCTGCAGCACCAGGGCACTGATGATGGACAACGCCAGTATGGTTCTCCGGCTTATCATGCTCACTCTGATCCCTTTGCAGAGAAGGCATCCGATGCCAGCAGCGCCTGCGCTTCGGATGCAAAAGATGAATCGGGATAATCCGAAAGCAGTTCCTCAAAAATACTTTTCGCCTGCCCGGTGTTTTTCATTTTTAAATAGCAGTTTCCCGCCCGCCACAAAGATTCCGGCGAAAGGGTCTTGTGGACAAACAGAATCGCAAGACGCATATAGTTTTTTGCCGCCTCTTCCAGCTGCCCGTCCGCTTCGAAAAGCTCCGCCAGATGAAAGCGCGCCCGGGCTGCACTCTCTCCGCTGTCCAGATTAGCGGCCTGATCATACATGTCACGGGCGGACTTCCGGTCTCCTTCCTTTTCGTACAGTGCGCCGAGGCGCAGCAGCACTTCCGCTTCCCGGTCTTCGCCGATTCCCGCAGTGAGCGCAAGCCTGTAATGCTCCGCCGCCGCCTGGTTTTTCCCCTCTTTTTCCAGGCACTGTGCCAGCAGAAAAGAAATGCCCGCCTTCTCTTTATGATCCGGATAAGCCTTTAAAAGCGCCTGAAATATTTCGGCTGCCTCTCCGTTTCGTCCTGCCTTTTCAAACCACTGCCCGCTCCACAAATAACTTTCATCCGGAAGCGATGACTGCGGATATTCACGAACCAGCCGCAGAATCAGTTCGCCCGCTTTCTCAAAGTCCTTCTGCTCATAGCGTGCCGACGCAAGCCCCTGCAAAATCCTGAAGGTCATGTCCGGGTCAGGATTGCGGCGCAATGCCGCCTCATAAGATTCCAGCGCCTTCAGCGGGTCCTGACGCTGGTGCAGCTCATACTCAGCTATGCGAAACGCCGCTTCGCAGGCGAAGCGGCCTTCACCGAATTTATCCAGAAGACGGTGAAAAGCCGCCGCACTGTCATCATACGCCCCCGCATTGTGACAGGTCACAGCCAGCCGATACAGCGCCTCTTCCTCCAGTGCCGGGTCTTTCGGGTTTTCCAGCAGCTTTTTGTAATTCTCAATAGCCTGCGCAAAATCCTGTGCCGTAAAGCGGGCATCGCCCGAGCGGAGGATAGCCTGCTCTGTCAGCGGATTGTCGGGGTACCGGCGGGCAAACTCTTCGAAATGGCGTGCCGATTCATCACGAAGCCCCAGATGGGCATAACACTCCGCCATCTTGAACAGGGCATCGGCCGTAAAAGTGCTGTCGGGCGCTTCACTGACCACTTTTTGAAAAGCGTCCAGCGCTTCCTCAAAGTCCCCTTCGCTCACATGCAGAATACCCAGAAGATAGCGTGTTTCCCCGATAAAAGAGCCGTCATTTCCGGATTCGAGATAGCGCTGTGCCGTCTCCCGTGCTGCAGGAACATTCCCGAGGGCATACAACACCCACGCACTTTTATAAAGACCGTGCACGGCAAACGACGTGCCCGGATAGTCCCTGCCCAACTGCTGATAACTTTTCAGGGCTTCTTCATAGCGGTGAAGCTGCTGCAGGCAGTTGCCCTCCAGATAATACATGCCCGCCGCCTGATCGGAGTCTTTGTGTTCTTTCAGAAATGCCGAAGCGCCCTGCAGCGCCTCCTCATACCGCCCGCTGTGGTAGAGTGCCCAGGCATACCCGTAGTCCGCCCGGAGCCCATAGGAGGAACCGGGAAAATCACGGCGAAGCATTTCGTAGGCGCCCAGCGCGGTATCAGTCCAGCCCAGACTGTCATAAAGCTCCGCCGCCCGGAAGCGGCTTTCCATACGCAGCGATTCATCCGCACCGGACGCACCGGCAACAGCGGAAAAGGCCTTTGCCGCTTCTTCGGCACTGCCCAGTTTCACATGCACAAAAGCAAGATGATACTGCGCAAAGGCGGTGAGCGGGCTTTCAGGAAATTCTTTGATCAGACTGTTCAGTGCGGAAGCCGCATCCAGAAGCTCGCCCCGTTCCATCTTTGCTCTGCCCAGATAAAAAAGTGTGCGCGCCCGCAGTTCTCCGGCCGGGGAATCAGCCAGCGACTTTTCCAGCCGCTGGGACGCAGCAGCATAATCACCTTTAAAAAACAGTGCCTCACCTGCACTCGCCTGCGCTTCAGCGCGTTCAGCGGCGTTCTCCGCCATCTGCGCCGCCTGATCAAAGGCGTGCACCGCCTCGTCCCGATTGTCCAGTGCCAGCGCACACCGTCCCATCCGGAGCCACACGGCAAAAGCATCGTCACTTTCCGGCGATGCCGCAAGCCAGGCTTTGTATTCGTCCAGTGCTTCTTTATAAAAACCGCGATGGAACAGCCCGTTGGCAAAGTCCATCTGCTCTCCGGAAGAAGCGGCGAAGGCTCCGGAAGCCGCCATCAGAAGCAATAGCATGGCATGGAGACTTCGCCTTATCACGATAGGCAAACCGATGCCGGTCATGGCGCCTCCTTTTCTTCAGCGGGCAGTGCTGCAAACGCCACATTCTGTATGTCCGCTTTCCGGCAGCAGTCCAGGATGGAGATGGCATTGCCCAATGCCGCGGCACTGTCGCCCCGGATGATCACAGCCCCCCCGGGAAAATAGGCGGCGACACGGTTCAGCGTCTGCTGCAGCATATCAAGCGTCATGACCCGCTCGTTCACCACAATGGTGCCGTCTTTACGCAGGTTGATAAAAATCTCTCCCTGGGCACGCTCCCCCTGCTGTGCCGTATCTGCCGTGGGCAGAAGAATATCCACCTCGCTTTCCAGCGTGGCGTATACCGTAGTCACCATAAAGAAAATAAGGGTAAGAAAAACAATATCGATGAGCGGCGCCATGGGAATGGTGTCGGTTTCTTCCTGGAATTTATGACGGATCTTCATTCTTTATTCTCCCCGGCAAGTACCTCGATGAGCTCTGCGGATCGCGCCTCCACTTCCGCAATAATCCGCAGCACCCTGCCCCGCAGCAGAAAATAAACAGCCATGGCGGGAATTGCGAGTGCCAGACCGCCTGCCGTGGTGATCATCGCCTGGGAAACGCTGTATGCCATGGTGATGCCCTTGACCTGTGCCGTATCGAGCGCAATGGCACTGAAGGCGCGCATCATGCCCCAGACTGTGCCCAGCAGTCCCAGCAGCGGCGCAATCATGGCGATGTTGTTGAGATAGGTGATCCGCTGCCAGAGTGCCGCCGCCATGCGTTCCCCTTCACTTTCCATGGCATCCTGAATCACAAAACGGCCATGGCCCGCCATCTTGATACCGGCGGCGAAAACGCGCGCCAGAAATTCATCCCGCTCAAGACACATGTGGTATGCGCCCTGAAGCTCTCCCGCTTTCACCTGCGCCACAGCCCGCTTCACCAGCGTTGCGGGCGCCTCACGGCGGGGACTCACCGTCACCAGAAGATACAACGTCAGCACAAGCGCAATAAAGCCCAGCCCCATAATGATCCACAGAATGACACCGCCCTGCTCGATCATCATCATGAGCGTAATGGTGTCGGTGGTTCGGAGGACGGGAAGGGTATCCGCCGTGACCACCTCGCCGGATACCGGCGCCTGAGCAGCAGCCGGAAGCACAACCAGACACAGGCATGTAATTAAAAGCAAACGAAACATTGAGGGGTTCTCCTGCTGCCGGAACGCCGGCGTAACCTGGGGCTCTCATTTCTGATTTCAAGACCGCGGGGGCAGGCACACTTCTTTTATGGCTGTCCCTGCAACCTTCATATGTATATGCTCTTTTTTGCGGAAAAGTTGCAAAAACTGCTTTTTTTTACGCCCGCTCCTTAATGATGGTGGTCATGACCGTGCGTCGCTTCGTGCAGTATGATGCCGCCGCCGTTCACAGGAAAAGCACTGCCCGTATTTCGGCAGGCATCAGAACCGGTAGGCACATAACGCAGAAAGGATGCATGCCCGTCCATGTACAGCACGTTGCAGCCCCCCGGAACATGATTGAAATGGTCGGGTGACTCGCCGGACAGCGCATCCCACAGGACAGGCAGCGATGATTGCGCCAGAGCACCCTGAGCGGCATTGTTGATGTCCGTAATCAGGAATCGTTCAATGCCCTCGCGCAACCGGTAAACAACAGGTTCCGCCATGTCGTCGCTCCATCGTTCCTCCAGCATCCAGTCGCTCTGGGCAAGGTGGGGATCCAGCTCCAGACGGTGAACCAGCCCTTCCGGTTCCTCCAGAAGCGCATGCTCAAAATGATGCAATTTATCTTCTGTATCAAGACCGGACGGATTCAGTGCCCAGCCGAAATAAATATAGGGATGGTCATAGACCTCGCAGGGCTCCACGACACCGTTGCCCGCTGTCGGAAGCCAGCCCATTTCCTCGGCATGGTGCCAGTGGCTGGAGGGATTGAGTCCCTGATCCCAAAGAGCGACAGCGTCGCCTTTAAAGGCAAAACTCGGGCAGAGGGTAATCGCAAAGTCATTAAGGTATTCCGGATAAACCCGCTCCATATCCATCATGGGCGACAGCCCGCTAATGGGTATTCCGGTGCAATGCAATGTCTTCACGGGCGGGAAGAAATTTCCGCCGCTTTCGTCTGCATACAATTTGCAGGCAAACCCGAGCTGTTTCAGATTGTTCTGACAGCTGGCGCGACGTGCCGCCTCCCGTGCCCGGGAAAGTGCCGGAAGGAGAATGGCAGCCAGGATACTGATGATGGCTATCACCACCAGCAGTTCGATCAAAGTAAAACCGCAGATTCTTTTCATGAAAAGTGCTCCCTGCCGGTGCCGGAAAAGCAGCGGCATTTGCGATGCAGATGCTGCATCTCCTGAAAATGAAAGGGTGCATGTTTCAGGCAGGGAGCGCAGGCGGCGCTCTGGAGGAGAGGCGTACGCTCAGACAAACGCCCCGGGGTACCGCCAGGGGCAGCAGCACCGGAAACAGAATAGTTACAGCCGGAAGCACCGACGCCGCCAGAGGCAGGGAAGGAAGGTGAAAACTGAACTGGAGGAAGGGGCAGTCTGAATGCTCGCATTCTTCCTCGCCGTGGTCGTGATGATGAAATCCGTAAGCCGCATTTGCAACAAAGCACCACAGCACCGCCAACGCTGCAAAAGCTGTACGACGCAGAAGATGCTTCAGTTTACGCTTTTTCATCCTGAATCCCTTTCCACAAACAAAGCATACAGCAGTATAGCACTACTGAAGGCTGCACATATAAAAACCGGTACAGCCGCAAAACGGCTGTACCGGCAAACAGCATTTGTCAGAGACAGTTCAGGAAAAAATCAGTCTTTTTTGGCAAGTACACTCCCGGAAAGCAGTACACCCAGACTCAGTGCTACGAGCAGCCAGTCGCCCAGAAGGTCTTTCACCGGGCCCTGCACACTCTTCTTACCGCAGCCGCATCCGAAAGGCGAATCATCAGGAAGGATATTCTCGCCTTCCGGCTCCAATTCTCCTTCTGAAATTTCTTCGCCTTCCAATACGGATTCGCCTTCTCCCGGAATTTCTCCCTCCGACGGAGGAATTTCACCTTCAGTTGCGTCTTCGCCTTCGATGGCTGTTTCACCTTCAGTAGGATTAAATTCACCTTCCGAAGGCTTCACTTCGCCTTCCAATATTTCTTCCCCTTCCGACACTTCCTCTCCCTCCGGCAACTCCTCACCTTCTGCCACTTCTTCTCCTTCCGGCACTACGACTTCCTTCTTTTCGAAGGGCGGTGTGTTGCGCAGCCAGGGATAACCGTCATTGAGCTGCACTTCACCATTGTCCGCCTGCCAGATCTCGTCAAAATCCCAGCCGACATAACTGTTTTCAGCATGGGGATACAGCATGTCCGTCGTGGCTCGTCCCTCTCCTCCGACACTGAAAGCAATGCCGGTTTTTTCCTGATCCCAGTAAGAAGATTCCCAGACCATCCGCTCCGCCCTGGCCGTAAGCCCGCCCGCAATACCTCCTTCCTTCACAGTGACATCACAGGTGGCATAGCAGCGCGCAACAGTACTCTGCGCTTCGGGCAGCTGTCGCAACCCGCGCATGTCCCCCGCCAGGCCTCCGCCCAAATCCCGCCCTGCCAAAGAACCGCGGGCATAACAGTCATAAAAATCTGTCTCACTGGCACCGCCGGCAAGCCCGCCAACGCCACTTCCCTTAACAGTGCCTGCCACGATAATTTCCGCCTCGGAAAAAGATTCGTAGACCGTGCTTCCCTCGATAAATCCGGCAAGTCCGCCCCCGTTTATCCGGGCTGTAACCTTTCCTCTGGTACGGCAATTCCGAACAGCACACTTTTCACGCAAATTACCGGCAAGACCGCCCGCATCCAAGTTAAAGCTTCCAATCTCCGCATCAACGGTACAGGATCCGAGAAATGCATAGTCACAGGACGCCGCTATACCGCCGCATAAGCCATTCTTCGAATGGACACTCCCTTCCACCGCACAATTTTCAAGCCGACCTCCTCCCACGCGGCACAACAGCCCCCCTGCATCATCACCCTCGCTTGTCACAGCGATCCCGGCAGTACAGTCGGATAAAATAATGGACTCGCAGTACACCGCCAGACCGGCAGCACTGCTGTCTGCCGTGATACTCCCGGTAATACTGCATCCGCTGACAGTGCTGTCTGCCAGAGTCGCGGCAAGAGCCGCCGCAGAGCAACTGCCTTTCACCACGATATTTTCAATCTTAAGATTGCTAACAGTACTTTCCCGCAGCTCGTGAAAAAGCGCAACCCTGGAGAACTCCGGGTAATCCAGCACAATATTTTTAAAAGAATACCCCTGACCATCCAGCGTTCCGCTGAAATACTGATAGGGATAATACACGCTTCCTTCTTCGAAGGCCCAGCCGAGAGGCTCAACGGTAACGCCGAAAAAGTCCAGATCATTGATCACTTTAAAATGTGAAGCCCAATGCATTTGCGTGGCACAAAGCTGCTGCCAGTCCTGCACCGTGCCAATAAGATAGGGATCCGCCTTCTTACCTGTGCCACCGCTGTATTCTGCTTGAGCACTGACAAAACAAAGACTCACCAGAAGACCGATAACGAAAAAATTGCGTCTGATCATAACAACACTCCTTTTCTCTATCACTTATATTTTCTCATAAAAGCAGAGTGGCGTCTCTTTTTTGAGCAGCCTGCTGCAGCATACGGCAAGTTCCATCGCATGATAATCACCCCAGAGCGAAGACTCTCCCTGAGGAATCTTCTTGCCGTCAGGAATATAATCCCACCCGTTCGGACGGTGATAAACACTGTGAAGCAGCACACCTTCGTGCGCCGGATCCTCGCTCAGGTAGGGAGCCGTAAAAAGCCTTTGTGCCAGCTGCATGCCCGCCCGATAATAAAGCGCTCCCTCCCCTTTCTCGCCGAGATACAGACCCAGACGCAGCAGCCCCTGCGCGGCTATGGCGCCTGCCGAGCTGTCCACAGGCTCCCAGTCATTGTCCGGCTCTGCCGGGCGGTTCAGATAATCGCCCATCTCCGCCAGACCGGGCGCTCCTGTATCCCAATAGGGCACCCCGTCACTGGGTGTATTTTCCAGATAGAAATCCGCCATGGCACGCGCCCCTTCTTCCAGCACCTCCGGAAAGGCTTTGCCGTCTTCCTGCTCTTCACAAAGCGAAGGATAATCCCGGAAAAACTCCAGCTGTTCCGCACAGCCCAGCAGCCCCCAGGCAAGCCCCCGGGTCCAGGTGCTGAAAGCGGAATAGCCCTGCTGCGTGGAAGGACAGCGGTACCGTCCGTCAGCGACATTGAAAATACTCTCATGAGCGACCCTGCCGCGCACATCATAATAATCCCGGCCTTTCCCGTAATACACATTGTATTGAAGGGTGGCGCGGATATGATCCATCGCCCGGCTCAGCAGGGAAATCGCTTCATCATTTTCGCCCATCAGCCGATGCCCCAGCGTATGTGCCACCACCAGAATACGGCAGGAGCGGATTGTATCCACAAAAAGGGACTGAGGCCCGTTAAAAGAATGAATGAATCCGCCGCCGCCGTGAATCTTCGTCCAGCGCGATGCCTGCACCGCACCCGATACTTTCAGCGCCAGTTCATACAGCCGGATCAGATCTTCCGAATCAGTGCTCCGCCCTTCCAGCGCCAGCCGCCGCAGGTTTCCATAGGTCGACAGGTTGTTGAAGCCATGATCATGCACGCCCACATGGCTCAGGTGCGGTGCCATGTAACGAAGCGTATCCTGCCGCCCCGAATCGAGCAGCGCTTCATCCCCCGCAGCATCAAAGCACAGAAGCCTGCAGCCGTATAGAAAGCCCTGCGTCCATTCGGTCCAGCCCCGGCTCGTATATTTCCCCTGCCGTGTGAATACAGGCGTACCCTGCGCCGGGTTCCACCGTTCCGCCAATGCCTTCAGCCGCGGTGCGGTAATCCCGAAAAAATGATCCAGCACGGACGGAAGTGTCTGAGTACAACAATCATGCTCAACCCGCACGGCATGCTCCTTTCACACATTCAGCGCAGCGCCGGAACCAGCAGCCCTCCGACAATGCGCACAATATTTTTATGACAGGCATGTTCCAGAGAACGGATGCCGCCCCAAATCAGAACCAGCAGCCACCAGCAGAGAGACGGTGCCTGCCCCTCCATCGGATACCACATAAAGACCGCTGCGCTCAGCAGCAGAAAAAGGATCAGCCGCCATAACTGTCTGTTCAGCCGGAGCCCGGAAGCGATCCATCGGTAGGCGGTATAATTGGCGGAAATAGCCAGAACCTGTGCCGTAAGCAGCAGCGCCCCGAAAAGAGACAGCGGCACAAAACAGGCAAAGACAAAACATTTATACAAGTGCAGCAGCGGAAAAAGCGGCACACGAAACCCGGGCGCCAGATAATTGAAACATAGGAAAAACAGACGCAGACTCAGAAGAATCACCGACCAGAGTAACGCAGCGCTGCCCCAGCGCTGTACCGATGCATCGCCGCCCCCATAAAGAAACAGAAAACCGATAACAGCAAAGCCAAAGGCCCACAGCCAGGGACGGAACCGGGGGAACTTCGGAAACACGGCAGCAGCATCAGAAACAACCGGCTTCTCTTCCCGCCGTACAGCGACATGATCGTTTTCATAATATCCGATCTCGTAAATACAGTAGAGTGAAGCAAAAAGAGCGGTCAGTGCGCCTGCATGCTGCCACGAAAACAGGTATGCCAAAAACAGAAGCATCAGATCTTCCAGCAGGATCTGATAGGTAAAATAACGGCTCCCGGCATATTTGCCTTCAACGGTATAACGGAAAGGCAGATAGAGACCATGAAATGCGGCTTTGCTGCTACCGCCCCACTCGATCAGTCTGCCGTGAGGCAGCGCATCCAGCAGTTCGGCATCGTCCAGGGAATCGGTGATGAAAAGCGTCTTTTCCCACGCTTCCTCCGGAAGAAGCGCTGCTAGCGCCGTCACTTTACCCTTTCGGCGCAGATTACCTGAAAAACAGAAAGGCGCCGATGCGATCAGGTCAACCCGGGCAAGCCCTGCTGCATCCAGAAGAGGACGGATCAGCGGTACGAAACCAAAGCTGATAACTGCTGTGCGCCGGTCTGCTGGCAGCCGTTCGAGAAGCCACTGATTCATGGAAGCCCCCGCGAGGTGCTGCGCCTTTTTCCGCCACAGCGGGAGGCTCCAGGGCATCAGCAGCATACAGAGACTTACCCGCACAAAGTCCCTGTGCACAGGATAGGAGCAGAGACGGAACCACGCCAGCACCTGCAGGAACCAGTCGCTGAAAGCGCAGAGCAGATAGGCGAGGATCCGCGGGCGCACGCTGTCCAGAAAACGTTCCGTGGAATTGTTCAGATAAAGCGTATGATCAAAATCGAGGAGGATACAATCGAAGGCACCCGAAGCCAGCTCCCCTTCCAGTGCCCCGGCTTCGGTATATTTCATTTCCTCTTCGGTACCTTTCATTGCTGCCCGCCGCCGTATTCCTGACAGGCGGAGCAGATCAAAGATGCACTGCTTTTCCGCTGGCGGCGGATTTATAAATCGCTTCAATCAGGGCAACAGCGTTGCGCCCTTCTCTGCCGTCAATAAGCGGCGCCCTGCCCTTCAGCAGTGCCTGGGTAAAGTCGTCAATCTGCCTGCGGTGCCCTTCAGTTTTGAGACTGCTCAGCGGATCAGCGGCACCGGAGCCGAGTTCCGATTCCCGGTTCAGCGCTTCTTCAATCTTTTTATCCGCAGGACGACGCTTCTCAAACTGCCAGAACTTGATGGCTCCGTCTTCTGTCACCACACTGCCGCTGCTGCCGTGGATTTCAATCCGGGCGGAATGGCCCGGCCAGATTGCCGTACTGCCCTCAATCACTCCGAAAGCACCGCTTTCAAATTCAAGCATTGCCGTTGCCGTATCTTCCACTTCAAGGCCTTCATGAAGCCTGCGTGTCATTTGGGCACGCACTGTTTTCACAGGACCCATGAACCACTGAAGCAGATCGATCTGATGAATCCCCTGATTCATGAGGGCACCGCCGCCGTCCAGTTTTTTCGTGCCGCGCCAGGCGCCGCTCGCGTAATATTCCTTTGAACGGTACCATTTGATATAGGCATCGCCAAGCACCAGGTTGCCGAAGCGGCCTTCATCCAGTGCCTTTTTGATTTTCGCGGAATCATCGGCAAAACGGCTCTGGAAAATGCAGCCCAGATGAACCCCTGCCGCATCCGCCGCCGCTATAATAAGATCAATGCGTTTCGTGGTTACGTCCAGCGGTTTTTCAGAAAGAATGTGTTTTCCCGCTTTGGCGCAGTCCACGGCTATTTCCATGCGCAGCCCGCTCGGCACACAAAGACAGACCGCCTGTATATCGTCCCGTTCCAGCAGCTTACGGTAGTCCGTATAGACAGCGGCACCGTACTGACCCGCAAGCGCCGCTGCTGATGCCTCGACCACGTCGGACACTGCCACCAGCTTCGCTGATTTCACCTGAGCAATGGCGGCGCCGTGAATCGGTCCGATGTTGCCGCAGCCGATAATGCCATAACCGATTTTTGCCATGTCGTAAAGGCTCCTTTCCGTGTTGTTGCTCAACAGATCCCTTATTCTACTATAGCATACACAGGAATACGGAAAAAGCCCCGATCAGGCACACCGCACCCGATCATGAAAAGAAAGAAAAAAAGGGGGGAGGGGGAGAAAGAAAAAGACTGGCGGAGAGGGAGGGATTCGAACCCTCGGTACGGTTTCCCGCACAACGCCTTAGCAGGGCGCCACCTTCAGCCACTCGGTCACCTCTCCGTGGCTTCCTGTAGTGTAACATGAGATTTGAGAGCAGGTCAAAATTGTGAACTCAATATCGAAACGCATTTTTTCATATTGGAATACAAGCGGGTCATGACGCTGACAGTCACTCAGGCCCGCCACGGAATCATGTCCTGCGACATACCCCCGGCGTCATCCCTGCACACGCCGCCGTCACGTCAACCCCCGGCGTCATTCCTGTACACGCCGCCGTCACGTCCACTCCCCGGCGT
>MWCY01000030.1 GCA_002070275.1 Candidatus Hydrogenedentes bacterium ADurb.Bin170 | reverse complement strand
CGACAGGAGTGTTATGAACAGGTATTTTTCCGGCGGTACAATGAGCAGGCGCGCATGGCTTGCCGCCAGCGGCGCGGGGCTTGCTGCCGCCTTTTCAAATTCAAAACTTTTTGCTGCCGACGGGTCACCGGCGCCGACAGAGGCTCCACTTCCCAATATTGTTGTATTTTTATCCGATGCCCTTCGTGCGGATCATCTGGGCTGTTACGGCTATCCGTTTCCCGTGAGTCCCCGCATTGATGCTTTTGCCCGGGAAAGTCTGGTTTTCGAGCAGTGCTATTCTCAGGCTCCCTGGACAAAGCCGTCCGTTTCTTCTTTATACACAGGTGTATTGCCTGTGGTTCATCAGTCCGTAGTCACCAGTTTTGAGCAGGAGAGTTTCTGGCATTGGGACGAGACAAATCCGCAGGGCTTTGAGATACAGATTCTGCGCGAGAGCTTTACCACTCTGGCGGAAGCCCTGAAAGCAAGAGGATATCAGACAGCCTGTTTCCAGTATACGCCCCATTGCCAACAGGGCTTCGGATTTGCCCGGGGCTTTGATCACTACCGGTATGTGCCGGTTGAACCTGTCGTACCGCAGACAGATGCCCTTATCAAATGGCTTCAGGAAGAAGCAAAAGAGCCGTTTTTCATTTATGTCCATGAACTGGATCCTCACGGCCCCTATACCCCCGGGGAGGCGCTGTACGAGAAGCTTTTCGGAAAAACACTCCAGCGGGCCCGGGAAGAACTTTCTGAATTTGACAGAGCAATCATACAGAAGTTTCAAATGCCGGATTTATTGCATCTGAGCCGGGAGGGACTGGAGCATCTCATAAGCCTTTATGATGCGGAGATTCTCGGCGTGGATGAGCAGTTCGGCCGTGTGCTTGACTGTCTTCAGGGAAAAGGCGTGGAGGGACAT
The DNA here is from genome assembly GCA_002070275.1 of Candidatus Hydrogenedentes bacterium ADurb.Bin170. Lineage (GTDB taxonomy): Bacteria > Hydrogenedentota > Hydrogenedentia > Hydrogenedentales > CAITNO01 > JAAYJV01. Next base: position 34,092 of record MWCY01000030.1, on the reverse strand, counting down.
ACTGTCGTTTCTCTGATTTCAGATCATGGGGAAGCCTTCGGAGAACATGGTTTTTTCAAGCATAACAACTCTCTCTATAAGGAAGAACTGCATGTGCCGCTGATCATACGGACAGGGGAGGGGAGCCAGCACCGGAGAGTGCCCTGGCGTGTCAGTCTTTCTGATCTTTATCCGTCTCTGCTGCAGCTGGCAGGTGCTGCTGTTCCGGACTATGTGCAGGCAGCTCCGCTTTTTGATGCGCAGGGCGCTCTCACGGTAACAGAGAGCCGCCCCGTTTATGCCTATTTTGATCATAATCGCCCGGATATTTCCTCCTGGGAGTTCTGCATGACAGACGGGGATCTGAAAATTTATGATAAAGGCGATGGAAAGCCTCCGGAAATTTATCATCAAAAAGAAGATCCGGACGAAAAACGGAACATAGCCGATGCACTGCCGCAGGCAGCGGAACTGCAGGAAAAAATAAAATCAGCCCGGGCAAAGCATGAGGAGTTATCGGCACGTTTCGGGCCGCCTCAGTATGCCGGTATCGATATGAAATCAATGGAAGAACTGCGTGCTCTGGGTTATTTTTAAGTTTCTGCCCGGGACATCATCATGAAAGAGATCCCTCAAAGGAATAGAAATTTGTGTATGCGCATGTTTCGCTGTCTGACTGATGCAGGCTCTTCAAAGCAGGTATGTCTCCTTCTTTTGATTTGTTTTATTGCAGCAGCGCTTCGCTTATACGGCCTGGCGGGCGAAGGGCTGTGGTACGATGAAGGGTGCAGTATTTATCTCAGCGACTATGCATCCCGCTGTGACCGCCTCCTGAACATGGATTACTGTAATGATCCGCCGCTGTTTCTCGTGCTGCTTCTGGGCTGGCGCCGGATTCTATCTTCCATTTCCGGGAGCCTTGCCACAGATTTTATGCTGCGGCTTCTGCCCTGTTTCTTCAGTGTTATCACGGTGCCCGCCGTCTATGGCGCCTTTCGTGGACTGCTGCAATACCGCACGACTCCCGAAACTTCGCCGCAGGATAGCCGTTTTGCGGAACTGTCCGCACTGGCGGCGGCTTTTCTTGTGGCAGTATCACCCTTCCACCGTTATTATGCTCAGGAGCTGCGTTGTTACAGCCTGCTTACTTTTCTTGCCGTGCTGGTACTGTGGAATTTCATCGCTGCATTGAGAGACAACCGGCTTTGGCAATGGATAACGCTTACGCTTCTTCTGAGCCTCTCTTTGTGGACGCATTTTTTTTCCGCCTGGCTTTTTCTGGTGCTGGATCTGTATCTGCTGCTTACGTTCAGAGCGCATAAAAAACGCTATATTCCCTGGGCGTTGTGCCATATCGCCGCACTTCTGCTGAGCCTTCCTGCGTTGCTGCTCGCCTGGCGCATGTCTCAGGTGGTTGCCGCCATTGCCGTCCAGTGGATCCCGCCGCCGGGACTGAAGACCCTTTTTATCACGTTCAAGACTTTTTTTGCGGGTTACAGCCCCCGTTCACTCGTCTACTGGCCCCTTTTTCTGCTCAGTGCCGGGCTTTGCCTTTTCGGTGTCCGGGCGCTGCGCCACAGCAGACAGAACCTGCTTCTTCTCCTCTTATGGGCTGGATTGCCCATGGTCAGCAGCGCAGTTCTCTGGCGGATTCGCGACTTTTCTTATTATGAACTTCGTCTCTTCATCTGGTGTGCTCCCGCAGCTGCCCTTCTGGCGGCATGCGGCTGGGCATCAATGCGCTTCCGCACGCGCATTGTTATCGGCAGCGTTTTCCTGCTCCTGACGGGGCTGCTGCTCTCGGACGGGATGGCGCATGCCCTGCATCCTGTGCCGCAGCATCGGCTTGGTGTACGCTACAAAGTGGATAACCGCGGCGCCGCCCGGTATCTGGCTTCTTATGCTTTCGCCGGTGAACCTGTATATCACAGCAGTCATGTGACGCTGCCGTCTTTTCGCTTTTATCTGCCCGGTCACGAGCATACCCATATCTGCCTTACTCGGGACGACCGGGAAGGTTTTTTCAGCGCCTATCCCAATCGACCCCTCTGGACGCATCTCAATTTCCAGCCGACACCCTGGCATGCTCTTGCGTCTTTTCCTCGTTCTTTCTGGCTTGTTCGATCCTGGTGGGAGCCTTTTGAAGTGCCTGAAAATCTCTTCCTCCTGGAAAAAGAAATAGAACAGCAGTGCGTTCGGGAAGAAGAACTGGCTTTTTTTGGGATTACCCTCATTCACTACCAGCGCAGGGGTACGCCCTCCGGACAGGAATTCTTACAATGAAAGAGAATGGGGAGAGAAAACGTTCCCGGATGTTTTTATTCTGCGCAAAAGCGTTTTCAGTGATTGCAGGTGTTTTTTCTTTTCTGTTGGTGTTTTTCCTGTGCTGTTTTATGATTGATTCTTTTTTCCACTATATCACGCCCGCAGAAAAATATAAATTGGTGGAAGAAAAAGCGCCTGTAAAATACGATCAGAAGGCAGGTTTTGTCATTAACGATGACGGAACGTATAAGCGCAGTTTTGTTTTCAGGGACGGCAGTCCGCCTTTGGATTCGACATTTACCCTGCAAAATGGTATGCGCCACACACCGGTGTCCGGGGAGAAGCGGGATAAATTCGCCCTTTTCTTCGGCGACTCTTTCACCTTCGGGGTAGGGGTCAATGATACGGAAACACTGCCGTATTATTTTGGAGAAGAACAGCCCGGGTACACGCCCTACAATTTTGGCATCCCCGGCGGCTCTGTCCAGCATATGTATCTGAAACTTCAGGGGAAGGAAATCGAAGCAAAAGTAAAGGAACAGGACGGCATTGCCTTCTACTGGTTTTTCGGTTTTCATACCAGACGAGCCGTCGGCGGGATGCCGGCATTTAACAGATGGGCGGATATGATGCCCTGTTTTGAACTGGAAGAAGACCAGCTGGTTTATAAAGGAAATTTCAGAGATGCGCATCCCCGGCGTGCGCTTTTATATGATCTGCTGTATAAAAGCAGTACTGTCCGCTACCTGAACCTGTTTTTGCCCCGGACCTTTTCAGAGTATGATTATCAGGTAACAGTACAGCTGCTGCTTGAGTCATATCGGCTGTTTAAAGAGAGCTGCCCGAACGGAAAATTCATCTTGCTTATGTGGGACAACCGGGATTCTTATACCCCTGTCCAGAAAATGATCAGCGAGGCAGGCATACCTGTCATTCTGATAAAGGAGTTTTTTTTCGGTGTTGATAATCCTCTGGAAACAGGTCAGACCGTGCCGGATGGACACCTGACAGGCCCCGGCTATCAACGGATTGCCAAAGGATTGGCAGCCCATAGCTTGCTTTCCGCAAGCGCAGCGTATGAAAAAAAATAAAAGCGTTCTGTTTCGCTCAAAACAAATGCCTGATCAGACCCGGCCACAGGCTCGGACTGTAAAGTACATTGACCGACATGGCGCATTCAAAAGAACAGTGGCATTTACTTTCTTTTATATGCGCAACAATTGTGCGGGCTTTTTCTGACTGCAGGATTTTACGGATATCGTAATCATTTTCCCGCATGCTCCCCATGACCGCTGAATCGAGGCTGCTTATTCCTGTTTTGATAAAATATTCCAGCACTTCGCAGGGGCTGATTCTGCCTTCATCATCCATAACAATCATATTTTTACCGGCACGGCAGGGCGTGACAAAACGGTCTTCGACAACGCTTTGCATGATCAGATCGGAAGCCTGCCGGGTGATGGCAGTGAAAAGTTTTCCTGTCCAGCTTTTCCCGGTGGCTTTTTGCTCCGTTTTTTCCCTGCAGGCACGGACGAAGGCGGCATAAGCTTCGTTATTGATTTTCGCCGCTTCAGGATCGTGGGTGTCGCCGCGTACATAGAGGGCGCCAAAGTCATCAAAACGGAAAGTACGATGGACATACTCCAGAATGTCGTATTCTTTCCCCTGATTAAACTTGGAAAGCACCATTGCCATGCCGACACTGAGATTGGGCAGCTCTTTACGCAGCAGTGCCAGTTCATGATTCAGTGTTTTGACGCATTCGAAAATACCCGCTTTGCCGCGGATTGCATCGTGATCTTCGCCGATACCGTCTATGCTCTGTGTGATGCGCACCCAGGCATCCGGACAGCTTTTACAGATGCTGCGGACTGCCGGGATGATCCGGTCGGGATGAGACGAGTTGGTGGGGCAGGCAAAAAGCCGGGTTCCGCTGTGCTTGTAAAAAAGCTCAGGGATTGCAGCAAAGTCCTTTCGCAGAAAAGGCTCCCCGCCTGAAAAGTTTACATGGTGGAGTCCGGGAAAGTTGCGCGCTATGCGCTCTATCTCCTCAATACGCAGCGGTGAGCGATGCGCCGCATGATCGATCACTTCGCGGTTGAAGCACATCACGCAACGACAGTCGCACAAGGGTGTCACAAAAAAAATCATATAGCCGGGAGTGCTGCGGTTGAGATAGCCCCGTGCCAGCGTTGCGAATCGGCCGCTCATTGGTATGATCCTTTCGTGAACCGCTGAAGCAGCCCCAGCCCGGCGAAAACACCCATAACAAGTGTGTGCACCCAGCATGTCAATGCTGCCCTTAAAGAAAACAGCATTCCTTCTTCTTTCCATGCCCGGCAGATGAATTTTCCGTTTCCTGTGAAATAAAGCACCAGAAAGAGCAGCGCCGGAATGAAAAAATAAGGAATAAGCAGCGCCGGAACCAGAAAAAGGAAAGCGGAAAAACCGAATAAATGGGTCAGCGCCTGCCGGAATGACCCTTCTCCGGCGGCATCAAATTCTCCGGGGTGATCCAGCGTCATCCATAAACGGCACCGTCGGGCGAAGGGCCGGATTTCTTTACAGAAGGTGGCGGGATAATGATGGGAGATTCTTATGTTCGGGCAGAAGAAAATTTTGAAACCCGCTTTTATCAGGCGGTAACCGAATTCAACGTCTTCCAGATCAGCCCCTCTGAAAGATTCACTGAAACCGTTCACGTTTTCAAAAGCCTCCCGCCGGACGATCCCCGGTCTCGGTGCCCAGGCGTTATAAGGGATGAAGGGGCCGCCACGGGAAAGCAGTACTTCATCAATGGTGATTAATTCCCATAAGGCTTTATACCGGGGCATAAACCCGGAGTTTGCCGGACGTCCGGCATAGGTGCCGACAAAAGCGTCGCCGTCGCTCTTTTCTACAGCGGTTATGATCTGCCTGAGCGTGTCCGCTTCGTAAAGTGTGTCCGCATCGGTAAAGATAAACCATTCGCCCTGCGCCTCGCGGGCACCCCGGTTCCGTGCCGCTGCAGGGCCGCCCCGGGCTTCCTGTCTGAAATAACGGACACTGAAGGGCTGGACGGCTTCCGCTGTTTTATCCGTGGAACCGTCGTCGACCACGATAATCTCCGTGTCTGCCCTTTTCTGCTTTTCCAAAGAGTCAAGCAGAGGCACTAAAGTACCCACTGAATTGTATGTGGGGATGATAATCGAATAAAAAGGGGTCTGCATTATATTCTTGTTTTTTCCTTTATCAAACAGGGCGGCCTGCTGACCGGTCAGTCATGGAGGTATTTTACCATGAAGCAGTGCCCGGTTTTCGTCGGCGCACATGCAACCCGGTGGCTGAAGATTCTCTGTTTCCTTTCGTACCTTTTTGCTATAGTACTTTATTCCCGGATCAGGGAAGCGAAAAAGGATATCTCATGCATTTATTGATTTCGGCACTGCGCCCTTCGGGCTTTCGTCTTGAGCACTTTGCTCTGATTCTGCTGCTTCTTTTTCACCTGGTGATGAATCTTTGGTGGCTTCGTGCGGACAACCACGGCATCCAGAGTGATGAAGAACTGCATATGCTCAGTGCCCGCAGTTATTATGATGCACTGTTCCCGGTAAACGAAAATGTCTCGTTGGCTGAGCGCCTCCGGAATGCCTGGGAAGTGGAGGTTGAGTCCGAGAGTCCTGTTCATCCGCCGTTGCTGCCGCTTACAGGGGCGCTGGTGATGGCGCTTTTCGGATGCAGCACCGACGTGCTTGCTTTCTGCAGCACTTGCTTCTTTCTCCTTATGCTTCCGGGGGTTTATCTGATTGCCCGAAAGTTTCTTTCCCGGCGCCACGCTCTTTACAGCACGGCAGTAGTCAGTTTTACCCCGCTTATCTACACGGCATCCCGCTATTTCATGACAGACTACCTGTCCATGGTGCTTTGCGTCTGGGCGGTGGCGGTTCTGCTGCACAGCCGGTCTCTGACCCGTACACGCAGCGCCTTCTTTTTCGGATTGCTCAACGGCTTTGCGCTTCTTGCCCGGATAACCAGTCCCCTGTATTACTTTTTGCCTGCCTTCTTCATTTTTGTGACCGGGCTTCTGGAAAGCAGGCGGAACAGAAAGATGCTTGCACGGCTTCTGATGAATGCAGCGTTGATCCTTGCCGTTACAATTGCCATTGCCGCACCCTGGTACATCAGTCACGGTGAGCATTTTTACCGGTACTGGACAGCGTCGGAGCTGATCCGCCAGACGGGAAGTCCGATCGCCTGGCTGTCAAAGAATAAAGACCGTACATCTTCTGTTTCAGCGCCCCGACCCCGGCAGAAGACACCGCCGGAAAAGACGGCAGATGATACAGCATCCACGCGGACGGCAATGGCAAGCCATCCGGAAACTCCGGCGCCTGCTGCTGCGGAAAAAGATGCAGGGAAAATCCCCTGGCGGCGTTATCCCGTGATGGTGATTAATAACGGCGTGTTTCTGCCCATGTTTCTGGCAGGCGTGGCAGGCATGCTCTGTGCCGTTGTTTTCCGTCGCTTCCGGCGCAATCCGGGGATACGCCTGCTGTTTTTGTGGCTGCTGGGCAGCTGGTTTTTGCTTACACTGGTGCTGAGTTTTGCCACGCCCCGCTATGCCCTTCAGGCGCTGCCCGCACTGGCACTGTTCTCCGCCCTTCCTTTTCTGATGCTGCCTGAAAGAAGGGCGGCGGCGTTGCTGCAGGGGCTTTATCTGGCAGTGCTTCTCTTTCAGTACGGCAACCTCACAGTGGCACCCTACGGCACGTTATGCGCCCGTGCTCTGCCGCTTGAACCTGATCCGGAAATGATGGCGCGCTATGACGATTCCGGGCTCTGGTGGTACAAGGAAGAACTTCACGGCTCCTATGCATACAGCGGCATGGGGGCACCGGCAGTGATGAGCTACAAAGACCGCATCTTTCTTGCCATGCTCAAAGAAGAACAGGTGCGCCCCTACAGCGGCATTGAAGCGAATTATGTGCGGGTGAATATGCGGGGCATGGGGCTCGAGGAAGCCCGGTACCGCCCTGATCTGCCGGGCCGCCGTAATCCCTGGAAACGCCGGGATCTGCCGGAGACGCTTCAGCCCTGGCGCTCCTTCCGTCATTTCGGCTGGTCGCACGACATCGAAGAAATTTTACCCATGCTGGTCTTTGCCGACTACGCTGTTTATACAACGGAATACCGGACGCCGGAAGAGGAACAGCGCTGGCTGGATATTTTCGCACAGGAGGGTTTTGAACTGGTGGATCGTTTCCACGACCGGCGCCACGGCATGGTGGGTGAAAAATACTTCGGTGTCCTCGCACGGCGCACAGAGGAAACACTGCCCCGGGTGGAAAAGGAGGAGGATGTGCTGAATCTGGATCTGACCGCTCTGTACCGGCTGCGCCATTCGAAAGAGTGGCTCGGGCTCCGGAAGGAACTGCAGCAGGCAGCGGCATCCAGACTGGAGACGCTTTTTCAGGGGATGGGTTCCATCAGATGGATGAATGAATCCGTGGGCTATGCAGGATGCGGTGTGAGCAGGGAAGGGGAGGGGCTTTACCTCCTACATCTGATTTTCCGTACAACCGGGATCATAGATCGGGACTGGCGGATTCTTGTTCAGGGGCAGGTGGATGCCCGGACCATGGCACAGACTTTCGGCAGTGCGACAGGACAGGCGGGCATTTTCCGCTGGCCGGTACTGCCCAGCCCGGTAACTTCTCTGTGGCCCGGCGGGGATTATGTGATTGCCAGGGTGCCGCTTCGCACGAGACCTGCCGTATACGCTATGGATCTGCGCTTCTTTGACACAAAACTGGGGCAATGGGGTGATGTGGCACCGCTGGGGATGGTGACGCTTGCCGAGTGATCATGCCCACAGAAAGAGAGCCACGAAGGCACGAAGAGCACGAAACTTCACGAAGAAAAAAAGAGAAGGGAAGGGAAAATGGAATTTGATCGATGGTCAAATAAAGTAATCGGTTGTGCTGTAGAAGTTCACAGGCATTTAGGACCTGGACTGCTTGAAAGTGTTTATTCAAAATGTTTGGCACATGAGATGGAGCTGTGCGGGCTTCATTTTACAAGAGAGACTTCGCTCCCTGTTTGCTATAAAGGGATGACTATAGAGGGAGGGTATCGTGTAGATTTTTTAGTCGAAGATGAATTGATTGTTGAATTGAAAAGTACAGAAACGATTCTGCCTTTGTATCAGGCTCAATTGCTTAGCTATTTAAAACCGTCCGGAAAAAACACCGGATTGATTATAAATTTTAATGTCCCTTTATTAAAAGCTGGCATAAAAAGAATGGTGCTCTGAACAACAAGTAGTTTTCTTCATGAATCTTCGTGCCCTTCGTGCCTTCGTGGCTATCTTTCCATGCTTTTGCGGTTAAAGTGCCACCCATTTTAAAAAAACTTACTCAGCAATGCAGCTTTTTCCGTTATTTTATGTTTTCCCCTGTTTTTAGATTCGTCCTGGAAGCACACCGCCGCTCTAATCGGTAAATGAAAGAAAAGCCTTTAAACACAGAACAAAAAAGTCTTTTCCCTCCCCGATATCACGTTGTGTTTTTTGCGTGAAAAAGAATTCGATCTTTTTTAAAAATAAAGCTTGACAAAACGAACTGGTTTGTGGTACAAACTAGTTGGAGTTAGTAAGGACGCTGACTCACACAAAAGTTGAAAAGACTGTAGACGGCTTAGTCGCCGATATAAAGACTACAGAATTTTCAGAAGACAGGAGGTGAAAAAGTATGAAAAAGATGACAATGGTTATGGTTGCTATGGCCATGGTGGCAGGGATTGCTTTTGCGAGCTCTCTTTCTATTCCCTGGTTCGTAGACAACGCTCCCGTCGGTGCCAACTGGCCGCCGAATACCGGTCTGATGACCCTTATTTACCTGAAGAGCAATGTGACTGATGTGCTGCAGTGCGAAATCACCTATTTCTCTGAAGATGGTGTAAATCTGGGACCCGTCTATCCGGCCAATACGTTCACCATTGCGCCGCAGTCCGCCGTGGCTTTCCGCCCGGTAGCGCTGGATCCCATCGGATCGCTTCCTGGCGGTTCTACACTGGGTGTGGAAGGTGCTCAGGGTGTTGCAGTTCCCGACCGTCCGCGTGATGTCGACACGAAAAAGAACGGTTCCGCCAGCATCAGCTGGGTGGGTGGACCGAACGACCTTCAGGGTATGGTCGCCACGACGAGCATGGCAATGTCCTATGCTCACCTGCTGCCTCCCGGAAATTGATTCCAGGACTCTTAACATCTATTGTTTGACTTGATAGGTTGAGGCGAGAATGCCGTAGGGCATGCTCGCCTCTTTCTTTTTTTACACGGGGCGGCATTGGTCTTTGCTGCACTGTTGGGATAAAATAAGGGGCGAATCGGTATTTTCCTTCTTTTTCCCAGGAAAGAAAAGAGCATGTCTTCTGCCGGCAAAGATACACCGGATTTCTCCCGGAACGCCCGTTGCCTTGCCTGTGCTTCAAAATCACTTCATTTTTTCGGCACGCGGGACAGGCACCGTTATGACCGTTGCGGCCACTGCGGCACCCTCCAGTTGAATCCCATGCCTTCCGCCGCTTTTCTTGCAGAAGCGTATTCAAAAAACTATGCGGTGGCGGGGCATTGTCAGGGAGATCCGGCAATACGGAATAAGGCGGCTGTTCCTCAGTACGATGCTCTTTGTGATGCGCTGGGGCGGTCTGGCGTGCGGGGAAGGATTCTGGATCATGGTTGTGGCTGGGGCGGGCTTCTGCTTCGGTTGAAAGAGCGGGGTATTGCGGCTGAGGGTCTGGAGCCGTCCGACGCAATGGCGGCTTATTGTGAAGCATTGGGATTCACAGTACTTCGGGAACCGATGGAGGCACTGCCGGGGGAAGGGGTCTATGATGCCCTTCTTTTGTCCAGTGTCTTTGAACATCTGACTGAGCACGGAAAATGGCTTCAGGCGGCACACCGCCTTCTGGTGCCGGGGGGCGTACTGATCAGCCTTCAACCTACAGCACGCTTTGCCGCTCTGGGTGCACAGATCGCCCGGCTGGGCAGATATTCAGCGCCGCTCCCGGCACTGCATCAGGTTTTTTCACCGCCCTGGCATACAACCCTGTTTTCACTGAAAGGGATGCGCCTTCTGCTGGAGCAGCACGGCTTTCTTCTGGAATCGATTTCACCGGCACCATTACAGCGGGAAATGGGAATGACCGGCGTGATTCAGAATGCGGTGCGTCTGGTAAATGCCTGCGCCTTTCCTTTTTTCGGGGTGCACTGGCCACTGTGGATCGGACATATCTTTACTTTTCGTAAACCTCTTCAATAAGAGCGAAGAGTGAAAAAGTGCGTTCAGCGCGTTTCGAAGATTGTGCGCTTGTACTGACTACGCTTTTTATTATCAGAGACTTGTTTATCCTGCGCCAAATCAGGCTGGCGGATTCACTATTGACAACAAACGCGGATAATCGCCTGTTCAATATAAAAGACTGAAAGCGGCTCCCCTGGGAACGCCAATCGACCTATTGGCACACAAGCGTGTTACGACGAAGACAGTCATTCGAATTCACAGCGGAGTGATGCCCTGAGACATACCCCCTCCACCAGTCCTACACATGGCACTGTCATTTCTCCCTTCCGCCGTCACGTCCACCCTCAGGCGTCATGGCTGCCTCCCTCCGTCATTCCTGCCTCCCCTCTCGTCATTCCTGCCTCCCCCCTCGTCATTCCTGCCTCCCCCGGCGTCATTCCTGCGCAGGCAGGAATCTTAACGCGAGATGTTATTTATAAGGGTCATGCTGTTGCTGTCAACTGCGCGGGAAAGTCTTTAAAAGTTAGGCTTATTTTGTGTTTGTATGTCTTGCAGTCTTTGGTGTGGAACAGACCGATGTGCAGATCAAGACGTCCATACCCTGATTAAGATTCCTGCCTTCGCAGGAATGACGTGGTGTGCAGGAATGACGGGGTGTGCAGGAATGGCGGTTTCATAAGGCGGAAGTGCTAGCCCGACTGCAGGGATCTTACCCCGGAGCAAGATTTCTGCAACATCGTTATTTGTCTCAGCCACCTGGTATTCATTCGTGTTCATTCGTGGTTCCGTCCCCGGCCCGGTGTTGTCATTCCGTGCACGCAGTGCCGTAGCAGCAAAAACATTCTCTTTTATAACTATTTCTTTTTTTGGGACGTTTTACCTATACTTATGAGACAAACAAACAAAAGTCAAAAAATCGCCAGGCGCTTACTGTGAAAGCAATGCTGTTGCCAGCACTGCAACAGGAGAATTCGCATGAATGCCTTCATCAGAACACTGATGGCCTTTACAGGGTTTGGTTTTTGTATTTGCATCTGTGCGCTGCTGACAGGCTGCCCGGAAGACAGCACGGCGCGGTATGGCATTCTGCAGGTGGTCAATGACCGTACGCCAACTGTAGTGGAACTGTATATCAGTCCCTCCGATGATGATGACCTCGGCGACAATCTGCTGGACTCCCGTCTGCCCAAAGGGTATTTATTTGAAATCTATCTGTCGCCGGGCCGCTGGGACATTTTCACGGTAGATACGAACAACGAAATCCGGTATGCCCTCAACGTGTCGGTTTTAAAAGGACAGACCCGCGCGGTGTATCTGTCGGGCATGACCGTTTATCATGACGAAGAGGAGGAAGGCGAATCTCCCGATCCGCACGAAGGTGAATCGGGAAGCGATCTTTCCACCGGTGCCCGCACCCTTCAGGGAAAGAAACCCTTTGCCGCCTCTCTTCCCGACGGAACCAGACTGACACTGCCGGCGATCAATCTTTCCGGCACACTCACCTCACTGACTCTGTCGAAAGAATACAGTTCTCCTGATCTCAGTGCCACCGATATTGAACCCGTAAGTGCCGTGCGCATCGTATCCTTTGATTCCTTTGACCCGGTCCGGATGGGCGGCAGATTCGCCGATTTCACGCCCTCGCTGACCTTTCCCGCTGCGGATGTTGCCGGGCAGGATCCTACCACGCTGACGGCAGTCCGTGTATCCGATCTGCTGCTTGGCGATGACGACCTGCCGGGACATATCAGCTATCTTCCGGTTACTAAAAATGCAAAGGGCGATTATGAAATCACGGATTTTTATTTTCCTGATTCCATCATGTCCGATCTGGCACAGAAAAAGAATGTGCAAAAAGCCCTTCGCCGTCCCCGGGAAATCCGCTATGTGCTGGGCACTTTTAAAGGGAGTTACAACTGGAAGGCACAGCCTCAGCTGGAGCGTTTCTTTGCTGCTGAGGATCTTCCCCATAAAAGAACTGTATGGGGAAATCTGACGGCTGAAGAAAGAAACGAGGAAGAGAACAAGCAGATTGTCAATATGGTAGTGCTTGTTCACGGGCATAATGAAGAGGAAAAAGAATACGGGCTGAATGCATCGGCGGAAAATCCCTGGTATTTCGCATACAAGCAGGATGTGTGGAGTCCGCTCTATGACTATGTGCTGCGCACAAAAGAGGACATACTGGACTGCACCGCTTTTTACGAGTTTATCTATCCCACCTATAAGCCCATTTTCACGGATACCCCCGGCATCCCCGGAGGGCGACTGGATCAGGCTTTTGCCCGGGAGGTCAATGCCGAAGTTGAATCACTGCTGTCGATGCTGCCTGCCGGACAGGAGCTGCGCCTGTATATCGTCGCCCACTCCATGGGCGGACTTGTCGCCCGGGCAGGCATACAGCTTTTCAGTGCGAACAGCCATACTGCCTTTCAGAAACTGGTCACCTGGGGCAGCCCTCACATGGGCGGTGCCCTCGTAAGCATGCGCTATGTACTGGGCGCTCCCGGCGGAATTTACCGGGTAGGCTCGGAAGCCTATGCCGCTACGCAGCCTCTGGGCAATATTGACAACACGCTTTTCGCTTTGAGAAGAAGCATTGATCAGATGCAGGCAGATACGCCAGGCACCAGAGATCTGCGCTATGCCAACAGCCACACCACCACGCCTTATAATCTGGTGCTGGATCAGCTTTTTTCCATGGACATCTCGCCTGCAGGCGATGCGGCACTGTGGCATAAATATGATCTGCGTTCGGGCACGGAAATTTATAACGAAAACCTGCGTCTGCTGAACGCAGAGGATTCGTACCGGCTGAGCAGTAAATATCATGCCCTTTTCGGGGTCACGAGCAAGCGCGCACAAGTTGAACTTACCTGGTATTACCGGCCCTATGTGGAGGGCAACGAGATTGCCAAAGGCGCTCTGGTGATCCCCTGGCTCATCGAAAAAGCCAAAGACAGCTATGAAGGGTACACCCGGGGTGCCAGCGACGGTGCCGTCAATATTGCCAGCATGATCGGGGCAGGCGTTATGGGCACCCGCTATTCGCTGGGCGATGTTGATCACGAGGAATATTACGGTGCTCCGACAAAGGACCGCTTCACCCGTCTGGATCTTGCGGAAAAAACACTCACCAGCACTTTTAATGCCCTTGATATCCGACCGTGCACAAAGACAAAACTTCAGATTCAGTCCATTGCCCCGTCGCAAGGAATCATCGGCTGCTCAGTCACCATCCAGGGAAGCGGTTTCCAAAATGCGCCCAGAGACAGTGCCGGTTACATTATTTTGAATAGTGATTTTTTCAAAACGCATAAAGTAACTGTCGGCGGTGTGGCGGCACAACTTAAGGACTGGAATGACAATTCCATCACGATCACTGTACCCGAATTCAGTCAGAAAACCGGGGATGTCGTGGTACATGCAGGCAAAGAAAAAAGTAACAGCAAAAGCTTCACCTCTGTGCTTGACGTGATGATAGAGAAGAAATTTTTACGGCAGGAGCCCACAGAGGCCGAGATTGCGGCACTTATCGCACAGGGCATCATACCGGATCCGCCGGCTTATTATTATGAATGGAAAGCAGTAGTCACTTCGCCCGCCGTCATGCCTTTAAGTTTTAAATGGTTTGAAAACGGACAGGAATACGGGACGACTGCGGCGGTAACAGTAAAAAGCAGCACCCCTGGCAAGGAGATGAAAGTGGAGGTGAAAGACAGCGTCGGTCGTTCTGGAACGAAATCAGACTTGACAGGCATAGCGGATCTTTAAGCCGGGGCAGGCAGGATTACACTGAAATATTTTCCCGGCAGAGATTCCAGCATTTCCACAGACAGCGGGGGTGATGGAAAAAACTTTTCCAGAGATTCCCCTTCAGCGGAACAGAAACCGTTCCGTCGCGGTGCAGATAACCGTACCATTCGCCGTGTTCCGGATCGGCAAAATGCTCCAGGCACCAGTCAAGCAGCTGCAGGTGCTTTTCGGCATAAGATTCCTCACCGGTCAGACGCCAGGCGAGCAGTGTGGCGATGAGCGCTTCATTATGAGGCCACCAGAATTTCATATCATGCCAGTATTCCTGAACAGGTCTGTTGTACAGGTCCCGGAAATAATAGAGGCCGCCGTATTCCTGATCCCAGCCCCGCTGCCACATCCAGTCGAGCATGCGGCATCCTTCTTCGACCAGTGCTTTATCTTTACGTATACGCCCTTCTTCCATAATGAACCACGCCGCTTCAATAGCATGGCCGGGATTCAGCATACGTCCATCAAAGTGGTCAGAAATGCTTCCGTCGGGGGCAACGCTTTCCAGTACGCAGCGCTCTTCGGGCTTGACAAAAAGCGAAATAATTTCTCCGATGACCCGCTCCATCCAGCCGTTCAACCCGGGCTGTTCCCCCAGATTTTCCGTCAGTTCCCGGGCAGTGACCAGCGTAATCATCCGGGAAGCCAGACCGGTGAGCGGACGGGTGTCGGTGAATTTGGCGGCCACGGCGCCGGGTGTAAAATTAAGGAAGACAAAACGCTCGAACAGGTCAATAGCGCGCTCCGCTGCCCGATCACTTCCGGTCGCACGGGCATATGCCGCCTGCGCAATCGCAGCAAAGGCTTCGCTGAAGGCATAACGTCGTTTCCGGATCGGGAGCCCCTCCCGGGTCACATGAAAAAAGAATCTTCCGTCCTGATCAACGCAATGTTTTTCCAGAAAGTGAATGCCTGATTCCGCCCAGGTAAGCCATTGCGTGCGTTTCTCCACCTGGTTATACATCGTGAGCAGCAACCACGCCATACGCCCCTGTGCCCAGACCGATTTGTCAGAGTCGAGGAGGGTGCCGTCCCGATCGAGGCAATGCAGATAACCGCCCCATTCGTTGTCCACAGCACGGGGAAACCAGAAAGGAACGCAGTCATCCAGCAGCATTTTCCGGTACTGCTCCGCAAGATTCTGCAGCCGGTGATCTTCCATAAAAAACAGCCTTTCTCCTGTTTCAGGCATCCGGGTCCAATGTATCATCGAGAGTGTACAAAGTCAGTCCGCGCATGGATCGCTCCGATCGGGAAAACAGCAAACTGGCAGCATAACCTGTAATAAAACAGAATACGATGCCCGCCACAGCATAGAGCAGAAAATGGGCGGCGGTAAAGCGCTGCACCAGAAAAAGGCCCGCTGCTCCGGCGAGAGCGCCGATCATGGCGCCAGGTGCATTTGCCCGGGTCGTAAAAATACCGAGACAGAAAAGACCGCACATGGGTGCGCCGAAAAGTCCAAGAATGGTCATGAACTGATCCCACAAAGACATGATGCCCGAAGAGGCGAAAAGCAATGCCAGCCCGACACCCGCCGCACCGAAAAGAACCGTGAGTAGACGCCCCAGCCGCAGAAGAGCCGACTCCGTCTTCAGCAGACGCCAGGGCTTTATAAAATCCTCGACTACCGCTGTGGACATGCTGTTGATGCTTGTGGAAATGGTGGATTGGGCAGCGGCAAAAAGCCCCGCCACCACCAGTCCTGACACTCCGGCGGGCAGCTCCCGGGCAATAAAAAGCGGAAAAATGGCATCCGTTTTAAACGTGGGATCAAGCCGCTCCGGATGCTGCCTGTAAAAAACAAAAAGGGCTGTTCCGATGCCGAAGAAAAGCAAGGAAGACGGAATACATGCCAGTGCATTTGTCCAGATCGCTTTTTTTGCCCGGGCAGTATCCGGCACCGACATATACCTTTGGACAATAGACATGTCGGAGCTGTAGGAAATCAGATTCTGCGCCATGCCCCCCAGAAGCACAACCCACAACGCCGAAGTCATAAAACTGGACACGGAAAAATCCGCCTGAAACAGAACCAGTTTTCCATGCGCATGCGCCGTTTGAAAAAATCCGAAGAGCCCTCCGTCAATATAGATCAGCATCAGAATCAGGCTGAACAGAGCACCGCCCATGAGCACGGCGCTCTGAATGGCATCCGTCCAGACAACCGCCTCCAGCCCGCCTAGCGTGCAGTAGACAATACTCAGGACACCCATCAAAAGAATGCTCTGCTGTTCTGTCAGCGGGGTGATCGTTCGCAGCGCCAGCGCAGGCAGATAGAGCACAACACCCATGCGGCCCAGCTGAAAAAAGACAAAAGAGGCGCTGGCAAACTGGCGTATGAAGCGGTTGAATCGTTTTTCCAGATAATGATAGGCGCTTACAGCATCGACTTTACGAAAGAAGGGCAGGAACAGATATATGACCAGCGGTGCCGAAGCGACTACGGTCATATTAAAGAGGAAAAAAATCCAGTTCGTGGCATAACTTTTTGCGGGGATCGCCATGAAGGTTATGGAACTGAGCATGGTCGCAAAAATACTCAGCCCGGCGACAAACCAGGGAACACGCTGTCCGCCCCGGAAAAAATCGTCCGTGTTTTTGTTGCGAAAAGAAAAGAAGACACCCAAAAGCACCATAGCGGCGAGATAAATGCCAAGCATTACAAAGTCCAGTGTGCCGAAACGACTGGCGCCGGGAACAGGCCGTACTGCCCACACCTGCGGCGTCCTGACACGGGGACGAATCTCACCGCTGATCATAAGAACAGGGTCACGGACTGTATCCTGTCCCCACCTGACGGCGGGCGTGGTCACCTGATTTGCGGGTGTGGTTCCGGCCGCCGTCCAGGTGTCCGTAATGGTGTGATAGGCAAAGGCTTCCTTCGGAAAACCCGGATGCGCATCTTTCAGGAGGTCAGTCTGATAGAAAAGCGTTTCATCGGCTCCGCTCAGCACAAAAATGTGGCTCTGCCCCAGAGCGATTCCGGTGCCCGCCATGATGCAGCGGGGCGTATCAGTGCGATAGTGCCAGGGCTCCGCCCTGCCCGGCATATATTCGTACACATCCCTCAGAAATTCCGTGACCCCTTCCCCGTTTACCCGGCGTCCGCTCATGACATAGACGCAGTCCGCAACACCGTTATGCTGTGCCGCCACTACCGCAAGCGCACGGGAAGGTCCGGGCCAGGGAGGCAGCTCCTCCCAGCGGAATCCATCGGTACCGAAAAGAGACAGATCCAGCATCCAGAAATTCCGCTGCGCCGTTTCCAGTTCAAGACCGGTACAGCCGCTCGCCACATAGACCCGATCCCGGATCACAGCGGCAGTACTGTTGGTGCAGGGCGCAGGCAGAGGCGGCAGGGGCTGCATGACAACGCTTTGTTCCTGTTCCTGCCACTGCATCAGAAAGGCATCGCGAAAGCACTCATCAGCATCATTGCCGCCCAGACAGACAACGCCGCGGCTCGTGGAAGCGGAGGCGCCATAGGCAACGGGCCGGGGCAGTTTACCGCCGTGAATCCATCGGCAGTCTGTCCCTTCCCTGCCGATGAGAACGTAAATATCGTCGTGAAATACTTTTGGTGATTCCCATACGGGCTCGGAAAAATTGGCGCCGCCGGCTGCAATCACAGCATTGTTATGAAATCCTGCGAAAATGCCTGCTACCCCATCGGGATTCGGAAGCGGAGGCAGGGCAGCCCAGTCAAGAGGTATCGTGGCTCCAGCTGCAGAAGCAACAAGGAGCAGTATGACTGCAAGAACCCTGCCCTGTTTTCGTAACAGCATTTTTCTATCCAATCCCCTTCGGAAATCCCAGAACCTGCAGTTCTTTTTCCAGCGCGCTGTGCTCGCCCGGACGCAGCGGTGTAAGCGGAAGACGTACAGGACCGCAGGGAATGCCTGATAAAGACATAGCCGCTTTCAGTCCCGCCAGACCGTGATAGCGAAGGATGACTTCTATAATCCCCGCCGCCTGCAGCTGGCAGCGCTGCGCCGCTTCCAGATCCCCTTCGCTCAAATGACGCATCACTTTTTGGTAGAGGGGGCTCAGAAAATTGTAGGTGCTGCCAACTGCACCGTGTGCTCCGGCGACAAGTCCGCTCAGAAGCGTTTCGTCCACGCCGAAGAGGATGTTGTATCTCCCGCCGCCAAAAGCAAGACACTGCTGCATGACTTCTATTTCACGGGCACTGAACTTGATCCCTGCCAGCGTGGGCACGCGGGAGGGCGCCTGTTTCAGAAATTCCATCATGTTGACGGAAAGCCCGCTCAGCTTGGGAATGTGGTAATAGTAAAAAGGCAGCTCAGGCGCCGCATCCGTGATGTGTCCCAGCGTTTCCACGAGGACGGCAGTGCTTTCCGGCAGGTAATACGAGGGAGACACCGCACTGATGGCATCAGCACCGATCTCGGCAGCATGCGCCGCCAGCGCCCGCGCCTCTTCAATGGAGTTGTGCCCCACCTGCACAATTACAGGAATACGCCCGCCCGCAGCTTCCACATAGGCACGGGCAACCGCCTTCCGTTCTTCTGCAGTAAGAGACGGCCCCTCCCCTGTGCTGCCGCAGACATAAAGCCCAGTAATGCCCCGGCTGATGAGTCTATCCACGATAGTTTCGACAGGCTTCAGATTAATCTGCGCCTGGTCTGTCATGGGAGTGAAGGTCGCCGCAATCAATCCGGTAAGTTTCATCATATTTTTTATTCCTTAGCCCGCTATTAATGTCTCTTATTTCCTCCTGGCGTGTCAACTTTACCGGCGATCTGCGCCCCCTATCGGCATAAAACGGCATCCGCTGTATTTTTCACAGGGCAAGCAGGTACAATGATGAGGCGGGCAATCCAATCCGCAAGAGATTTTCGGCACCGCATTTCACTGTAAAATCAGGAGTTGAAATCAAATGAAACCTTCGCTGCTTTTAGTGCTTGTTTTGGGCGTTTCTATTTTTACCGGCTATGCGGGCGCAGAAGAACTTCGGGTGGGCATACTCGCAGATGCATCATCGGATTTCTGGACAAAGCTGCGCGATGAAGCACAGACTGCAGCCAAATCGCTGGACATGACACTGGATTTCCGGGTACCTGCACCGCCCACAGCGGAACAGCAGGAAGCACTGGCGCAAAAAATGATCGACGCCGGCGTGAAGGCTCTGGCGATCTGCCCGGCAAAAGCGGCCAAGCAGAAAGACTTTCTGGAAGCGCTGGCGCAGCGCATACCGGTCATCGTCCTTTTTAAGGAAGTGCCGAACAGCACCGATCTTGCTTTCCTCGGAAAAGACAACAGGGAAAGCGGAAGACTGCTCGCCACACTGATCCGGGAAGTTGTTCCCGAAGGACTCAAGATACAGGTGCTCTGCGATGACCAGACCCGGCCTGCCACACAGCAGCGGATTGAAAGTTTTCGTGAAGCGTTGGGCAGCTATGCCATTGTAGATGCGGTGCTGGAAGACAAGGGAGACCGCATGCTCGGCTGGGCAAACGTTATCGACAGCCTTGAGAGCCGCCCTGAAATTGCCGCCTTTGTGGGCATGCAGGACTATCATGGCCCGATGATTCTGCGCGCTGTTCTCGAAAAAAACCGGGGAAAATGGGTACGCGTGGTGAGCTGCGGAAGTGATCCCTCCACCCTTAAAGGTCTTGAAGATGGTACCGTCCATGGACTGGTTGTCGATGATGCGGCCGGGTCGGCACAGGCAATAGTCAAGGGGCTTGCCGCCTTTGCACGAAATGATAAGGAAGGAATTGAAGAAACAAAAGTGGCTACCATTCCTGTTACCATTCTCAAAACAGAAGGTACCCTGTCACCAGAGGATATGATGAATGCTCTCCAATTACAGTTACCATGGGTGTCTGAGGCAACTCCAGACAGGCCCTGACCCGGAAGCTCTTACAAAGCTGCAGCATGTTGATTTTTCCGGAGACAGCCTGAACAGCTGGAAATGCGAAGACGATCCGGCAGAAAAAGAATGGCAGCAGGTGGTGTCTCAGGCGAAGCCCTCTTCGAACGGACTGGTGCTTCAGGGCTTTTTTACGGATATCCGCCCTCTGGACAATCTGAAAAAAAGCACTGCCCTCTACTGGGCGCCTCTCTCCGTTTCGGCGGAGGAAGACGAGCGCTTTCCTCTGGACTGTACCCGGTATCCGCTTGTGGAAATCACCTACAGAGGTCTGACCCGGCATGCGCGGCTTGCCTGCCAGTGGAGCTACCCCGGCGGCGCGCATCTGGTACATCTGGAAACGACGGGCGACTGGCGGACAGCGGCGCTGATGATCCCGCTGCGCGGATTCCCCGGCGAAATCACCCGATTCACTTTGCGGGTCTATGCATCCACACGCAGCGAAGAATCCGTGGAAATTGCTCGGGTTCGTTTCCGTGAGCTCCTCCCGGAAGAACAGCAGACACTTGATTTTTACTTTGCTGTTTCGCCGGACATGTCTGCGCCCAGAAAATATCCCCTTCTGGATGAGCACCTGCCCTTCGGCGTCTCCATGGATGCCGATACAGTCAGCCGCCTGGCAAACATGATGGACATCAATTATTTTGATTACTGGCGGCTCGCCTTTGAAGACATTGCGCGCCATCATCATGACTGCGTCATCGTGGAACGCATGGAAGTGATGACCGATGAAAACCGGAGTATTCTTGTGGATCTTGCTGAGAACTTCGGTCTGCGCCTGATCCCGACTTTCCGCTGGCCGCTGGAACAATTTGAAGAAAAAGGCGATGAGTGGATCCGTACATATATCGAGCCCCATGCGACATCCCGTGGCATTTTTGCCTGGAACATTCATGACAATCCCGAGGAACATTATTTCAAGAGTTATCTGAGCGCCCGGGATAAAATTGCAGCGGTGGATACACGCCATCCCGTGGTGTTTCACTCGCGCCAGGCAGACACCTTTCCCCTGTATGCCCCTCACTTTGCGGCGGCAGGCTTCTCTCATTTCAAGCCGGGCGATGCCTTGAGCGTAAAGGACTCGCTTCGCACCCATTTGCCGCTCATGGGCGGGCAGCAGCTGTGGATCACCGCCCCTGCGTTTGTCCGGGCTTCGGGCGCCCCTGAATGGAGCACCAGTCCTCAGCTGCGGATGATGCTGAATATGACCCTGGCTAACGGCGCACGGGGCTGGATGGCACACTGCTATCACAATACACCGGTGTGGCTGAACGGTCATTACCAGCGTTCGCTCACCGGGCCTTTTCTGACCTTCAGCGATCTCTGGGCGGAACTGGGCACCAGAATAGAGCGGCTGAGTGTGATGGCGCCTTTATTTCTGTATGCGCGTCCCATGAGCGAAAATAATCCCTTCGGCATAAAAGTGGCGGTGCGCAAAAGCGTGAAATCCCCTCTGGCGCAGGACGAGGATGCTCTGTCCATTTTCTGGCTGGAGGGGCCCGATTATTACCTCTGCCATCTCATCAACAACGACGCCGGGCATGTAACTTCTGTCGATCTGAGTTTTCCCGATTCTTTACCGGACAACATGGAAATATACGATACAACGGCTCTGGTTCGTATCCGTGCCTGGGCACAGGCACCGCGCCGGCAGCATCTTGAAATGTCTCCGGGACAGGGACAGCTGTACCTTATCGCAAAGGCGCCGGTGTGCCTGCACTGGCGTGAAGTATTCGCACGCCGCATCCTGACAGCCGACCAGCGGCAGACCAAAGTGGATCTGGAGCTGGCGCGGCAATACGAGCTGGATGTGGCGGAGATCGAGACGACACTGCGTGCACGGGACGAAGAGATGTCGCTGGAAGAGCTTCACAGTGCCCGGGCGGCGAAAGATGCCCTGTTCAATCTCATCTATGCCACCCCCGCCATTTACGAGACCAGAGAACTGCTGGTGAAAGCCAGTTCCATTATCCGGGGCTGTGACGAAGCGATCTGCTCGCTGCACGGTCAGGAAAACATCAAGAAAGCACGAAAACTGGGCCCGAAAGTTGTTCCTTATGCCCGCACTCTGACGGAGCTGCGCCTGCGCCTGCGCCGCGGCTACGGAGATGAAATTAAACAGGAAGCGGAAGATCTGGTTCAGAAAAGTCTGGAGCTGCTGCATACCATATGGCACAATCTTGCCACATAAGCCGTGACAGCTATCTCAAGCCGGTAACAGCGCAGGAAATCAAAATCAGTGCGCTCCTGAAAAGGGCTGTAGAAACACTGCACGGGCAAAGCGGCTTTGATCTGTCTGTCCAGAAGCTTGCCGAAGAAATCCCTCTTTCCAAAAGAACTGTTTATAAATATTTTCCCGGCAAAGAGCATCTGCTGGCTGAAGCAGTACACCTCGATTTTATGCAATGGAGCGGCTGGTTCTTCACCACTCTTGCCAGCCGGACAGAAAAACCGTCTGAAGGCCTGGCCGCTTTTTGCAGCCTGCTCCAGATATGGGCAGCCTCACCGGATTACCGGGGATGCCTCTTTGCACGCGCTGCTTTTCTTGGGGATCCGAAGCCGGGTGTGCTTGCTGAGAGTGCGGTAGCGTGTACGGAGCAATTGCACCGGAAATTGTCAACGCTGATGACAGATGCAGGCGCCGATCCGGAACACCTGCTGTCCAGATTCTTTTTTGAAGGCGTTGTCACCGTCCTGAGCGGGAAACCCTGCAGGTCTCATCCGCTCACGCCGGATGATCTGATCAGACTGCTGCGCAGCCTTCCTGTACAGAAGCAGAAAAGAGGCGGGTAATGGCGAACCCTGTTCCAAATCAGCGTCCCGTCCGGAGGCTTCCGCTGCCGCGCTTTTTTCAGAAACGGTTCCGCCACGTCATTCTGCATATTACAGAGCGTTGTACGCTTCGCTGCCGGAGCTGCTTTGTGAAGAAAAGTGCGCGGGATCTCAGTCTGAAAGAAGCGGAAATACTGGCACAAAAACTGGGAGCGCCCCGGTGGCTGGATATCGGCGGCGGCGAACCTTTTCTGCATCCGCAGCTTCCCGAAATCTGCGCTCTTTTCCCCCGATCTGATCTGACCATTCCCACCAACGGCCAGGCACCGGAGCACATTGAACAAACAGTCAGACAGATTGCCGGAGCGCACCGGAAGCCGCTGACCATTGCGCTTTCGCTGGATGGTTTTGAAGAAACGAACGACCTGATCCGGGGCAAAGGCAGCTTTGCCCGTGCAATGGAAAGTTACAGGCGGCTCCGTGCCATTGAAGGGATCAGCCTCAAAATCAATACAGTGGTCTGTAATGCCAATGCCGGTGAACTCCTGCGTTTTATGGCATATGTCCGCAGTCTGGATCCGGATTATCATTCGCTGCTGCTGCTCCGGGGTGTTCCCGAAGACAATGACCTGTCGCTTCCGCCCCTTTCTTTTCTGGAAGAACACACCCCTGAAATCCTGGGCATACTCGGCTCCTATCTCTACAGCAAAAAAGACAATGCGCTGCTGCGACGGCTGAAAAAACACTATCAGCGGTACCTGTGGCAGGTATCCCTGAAAAGTCTGAAAGAACAGCGCTGGCTGGTTCCGTGCCAGGCGCCCCGGCTGCATCGTGTCATCTATGCCGACGGCAGCCTGTCCATGTGCGAGCTGATGCCTTCTGCGGGAAACCTGCTCCGGGAACCGATGGATTCCCTTGAGCAGAAAATGAAGCACGCTCTTGCTGCCCATGAAAAAGCGCACGGCGGCTGTTTCTGCACACACAACTGCAACATGGCTGAAAACATTATGACCCATCCCTACTCGATTCTTGCTGTGCTGCTGGGATTGAAGCCATGAACACAGTCATGGCATCCATTATTATTCCTGTGTATAACCGGCACGGGGAGCTGCAGCGTCTTCTGCACCAGCTGTCCGGGCAGACGAATACTGCTTTCGAAGTGGTTCTTGTGGATGACGGCTCCGACCCGCCCATTAATCTTCGGGAAACAGAAACGCCCCTCCCCTTTCCTGTTGTGCTGAAACGCCACACAATGCGCAGCGGTATCGGCAAGGCGCGCAATACAGGCGTACAGGCGGCAGGCGCGCCCCTGCTGCTTTTTCTGGACAGCGACGGAGATCTGCTAGATCATGCCTGGTTTGAAAAGCATCTGCGGCTGCATCGGCGTGCGAAAGAACTGGCGGCTGCTGCGGGCAAGGATCTGTGTGTCGTCCACAGTGAAGTTCTGGGTACGGCGCCGGGCTGGTGGGGCAAGGTGGATGGCTATTCCAACTGGTACGGCTCTACCGGCAGAAAAGAAAAAGCCATCCGGGACCGTCATGTACCCACGCATAACACCAGCGTCGAAAAAGCGATATTTGAGCGCACAGGCCTTTTCGATGAAACGCTGGAGGTGCTGGAAGATGTGGAATGGGGTCTCCGCTGCCTGAGCTCCGGCATCGCTCTTTATTATCTGCCGGGCGCACCGGTCCGCCATCTTGACCGCAGCACTTTCCGAAGTGTGTGGCGGCACTATGAAACTTTCGGCTACTTTGCACCGCTCGTCCGGAAAAAAGCTGCCGACGCAACCTATTCCTTCCTTTTCCCCCGGGGAATGCTGTCCGCTCTTTTGCTTTTCCTGCCCGTGACCGGCCTCATGACGCTGTACATCCTGTTCCGCTGGATCGGTCACCGTCCGCAGGTACTCTGGTATCTGCCCGGCCTTTACATTGC
The DNA here is from genome assembly GCA_002070275.1 of Candidatus Hydrogenedentes bacterium ADurb.Bin170. Lineage (GTDB taxonomy): Bacteria > Hydrogenedentota > Hydrogenedentia > Hydrogenedentales > CAITNO01 > JAAYJV01. The sequence continues at coordinate 9,159 of MWCY01000030.1, read as the reverse complement.
CAATGTGGCGTATTATGCCGGGATCTGCCGACGGCTCAGAGAGGGCTGAACGCTTTCCCGCTGTTACTTCCGGGAGCACAGGAAGTAACGGCCGGAATCAAGGGAAGAGCAGATCCACCGCCCGGTTCAGCCAGCCGGATTCATCTTCCTGCGATTTGGCGAGAGATCTTGTTGCCACAAAAACGGGCCCTCTTTCTGTGTCCAGCGTCACAGGCATGGGCCGGCGTTCATTTCGTATGCCTGGATTCAGATACAGGGTGACTTCGCTTTCTTTCTTCTGCATTTTAAAAATACCCAGCGTGGAAATTTCGGGTATTTTGACAGGGAGCCAGCCGAAATAAAGTCTGTTGATATTCATGTCTATTTCATGAGGGTATTCCTCCATATTAATGGAGTAGTTCCCCGCCATCCTCACCTTATTGAGCACGGGAACAGAAGATTCTGAAATCAGCCGTGTTTGAATTTTAAATTTTTTGCCCGGCTGAAAGTCCACCACATCACCATGCAAAATCACCTTCCCCTGCAGATACCAGTCACCCGTCCCTTTCCCGGTCAGGTCATCGCGCTCTTTCGGCTTGCAGCCCGCCAGACATAAAACGCACAGGAGTACGACGCCCGGAAGCAGTATTTTTTGGGGAAAGGCAAACATGGTGATTTTCTCCATCAGGTAAATCTGACCGCCAGTCAATTCTATCACAACCCTTTTCTTTTGAAAAGAGCAACAAAAATCCCGGACAGATACGGCAAGCCTGTCCGGGACAGAATTCATGAATGCGGGCGGAGAACTACATCACGCCGGGCAAATCAAAACCGAAATAGCGGATTGCATTCTGATGGCAAATATCCACCAGCATCCTGCCGACACGGTCAGGCTTCTTCGGAATCAGCCCTTTTGCCATGTCATTTCCGAGCATATTGCACAGGAGCCGACGGAAATAATCATGGCGGGGAAAGCTAAGGAAACTCCGGCTGTCCGTGACCATGCCGACGAAGCGACTGAGCAATCCCGTCTGCGAGAGGGTCTCCATCTGGTCATACATCCCGTCCAGCTGATCATTGAACCACCATCCGCTGCCGAACTGAATCTTTCCGGGCACAGGTCCTTCCTGAAAGTTGCCTGCCATAGTCGCAACCATCATGTTGAGGGCAGGATTGATGGTGTAAATGATGGTGCGGGTCAGCAGGCTCTGCGCATCCAGGCGATCAAGAAAGCGCGCCAGTTCCTTCGCCATGGCATGATCGCCCACCGAATCATAACCGGCATCAGGCCCCAGATGGTTGAACATGCGGGTATTCGTATTGCGAAGAGGTCCGAGGTGGAGCTGCTGCGCCCAGTCCATCTGATGATTCAGCACGCAAAGCTCATACATAAGGGAGGAGCGGTACTGCATCACATGATCCGGATCAGGAATGAGCCCCTTCCGGGCATCGGAGAAGGCACGGGAAACCGTTTCCGGATTGTACGCACAGGAATAGGGGATTTCCAGACCGTGATCCGCAATCTTGCAGCCCCGGAGTTTAAAGAAAATCGCACGCTTGCGCAGCGCTTCCAGAAAAGCCTCATAGGTATCACAAGATATACCGGATGCCTCTTCCAGACGGGCAATCCAGGCATTGAACAGATCGGGCTGATCCACAGTAAGCGCTTTATCAGGGCGCCAGGTCGGCAGCATCTGCATTTCCATGGTGCCGTCTTCCTGTACCAGACTGTGCGATTCCAGATCATCCACCGGATCGTCCGTGGTACAAATCAGGGCAACATTCATCTGCTTCAGAATACCCCGGGCGGAAAAATCCGGCGATGCAAGCATACTGTTGCACTCCTCCCAGATTTCTTCTGCTGTTTCCGGCTCAAGAAGCCGATCCGTAATGCCGAAAGGTTTTCTCAGTTCGAGGTGCGTCCAGTGGTACGCCGGGTTTCTTAGTAAGTAAGGTACGGTCTCCGCCCACTTTTCAAATTTCTCACGGTCACTCGCATCGCCGGTACAAAACGCTTCCGCAACACCATTGGTGCGCATGAGCCGCCATTTATAGTGGTCGCCCTTGAGCCAGATCTCCGTCATATTTTTGAAGCGGTGATCGCTTGCGACCAGTTCCGAAGGCAGATGGCAATGAAAATCGATAACGGGCAGATTGCGGACAAAATTGTCGTATAAATCCCGGGCATATTCGGTTTCAAGCAGAAAATCATCTGTTATAAAAGCAGCTGCATTCATCGTCATAGAAATACTCCTTCTGTCGGATAACCCTTCAGCCTGACATTGGCCACCCACGGCAAAACCAGCCCAAACCGTCCCGACTTGATTCTGACCCAAAAAGACAGAATACCACGTTTTTCACAAAAAGACAAGTAAAGAGAAAGTTTTTTCAGCAGGCACTGCCTCATAAAAGAGTGCGCCTCGCAGGTCAAAAAATGTGCGTTTCTCTTTTCTTTTTTCCTGCAGCCCCCCTTTTCAACGAAAACAGACCGAAGGCTTTACCGGGCTCATGCTTAAAATAAATTCCATCTTTCGCATTACAGAGGCAAATAGTTTATAATGAGGCTCTTATGAATGACACATCCCCTACGAATCAGTTTTCCGACTTCGACCTTGACCCCCGGTGCCTGAAGGTACTTCAGAGTGCCGGAATCAGCCATTCCTCCCCTATTCAGCTGCAGGCAATCCCGGCATCGCTGACGGGGCGTGACCTGATTGCGACTGCGCAAACAGGTACAGGCAAAACGCTTGCCTTCGTGCTGCCCGGTCTGACGCGGCTGGTGCAATCCCGTGCGGGCTTTAACCGCATGCTTGTTCTCCTGCCCACCCGCGAACTCTGCCAGCAGGTAGCCACCGTTATGGAAGACTACTGCAAAGCGCTGAACCTGCGATGCGTTCCCATCTACGGCGGTGTGGGCATGCACACTCAAACGCAGCGACTTCAGAAAGGCTGCGAAGTGATTGTAGCCACACCCGGTCGCCTGTTGGATCATCTGTCCCGGAATCACATACACTTCAAAGAATTGCAGATTCTGGTATTCGATGAAGCCGACCGCATGCTGGACATGGGTTTTCTGCCCGATATCCGCCGAATTCTGAAAACACTGCCCCGGCAGCGACAGAATCTGATGTTTTCCGCCACCTTTGCTCCTGCACTGGAACGGCTCGCCCGGGATATGATGCGTAATCCCGAGCGGATCAGTGCCGGAGCCATCAGCAAACCGGTGGACACAGTACGGCAGCTGGTTGTTCCTGTCCGTGAAAACGACAAACTGACCATGCTGCTCCGCCTTCTGAAAGAGGAATCCATTGATTCCGGCCTGATTTTTATGCGCACCATCCAGCGTACGGAAAAAGTGGGCAGGGCATTGAAGGGCGGCAAATTCAAAACAGCCATCATCCACGGCGACCTGCCGCAACAGCAGCGCCAGCGGGCGTTGGAGGGGTTCCGGCAGGGCAAATACCAGCTGCTGGCAGCCACGGACGTCGCTGCGAGAGGCCTTGATATCGATGACGTATCTCATGTGATCAACTATGATATTCCGGAAAATGCAGATGATTATCTGCACCGAATCGGGCGCACCGCCCGTGCCGCTCAGGAAGGAGACGCGATTACACTGGTCGCCCCCTCCGATCACGCCGCACTGGCTGCCATCGAAGAGACGCTGGGCTATAATATTGAACGGCGCAACTATGAGGGTGCCCCGAAAATTCTGACTTTGTACCGGCCGCAAGACGCACCGGCCCCTGCAGCAGCAAAACGTCGGCGCGGGCGCAGCCTTTTGCGCAGGCGCTGAACCCGCCTGCCGGTATTTCCACGATTAAACCATTCATGCACTGAAGGAATTCATCATGGTAAAGTACAGGGTTGCAAGTTATTACTTTCCCAACTATCACCCGGACAAACGCAATCAGGAACGGCTGGGCGACGGCTGGACTGAATGGGAACTGGTGAAACAGGCAAAGCCGCGTTTTTACGGGCACAATCAGCCCAAGCAGCCACTCTGGGGCTATACCGATGAATCGGATCCAATCCAGATGGCGCAGAAAATAGATGCAGCGGCGGATCATGGCATCAATACCTTTATTTTTGACTGGTATTTCTACAACGACGGCCCTTTTCTTGAGCGGGGCGTGGAAGAAGGCTTCATGAAAGCCGCCAACGTGCAGCGCCTGGAATTTGCGCTCATGTGGGCAAACCATGACTGGGTCGATATCTTTCCTGCACGGTACAGCGACGAGTCCAAACTGCTTTATCCCGGCGGAGTCACCGCTGAAACCTTCGACCGTATGACGGATGTGCTGATTGAAAAGTATTTCTCCCATCCCTCCTACTGGCGTATTGACGGTTGTCCCTATTTCAGTCTCTATGAACTGCATACGCTCATTCAGGGCTTCGGCGGCGTGGAAGAGACAGCAGCCGTCTTCAAACGCTTCCGTGAGAAGGCAGTGGCCGCCGGGCTTCCTGGAGTGCATCTGAATGCGGTTGCGTGGGGCGTGCAGATTCTGCCCAATGAAAAAGTGATCAAAGAGCCGGAACAGCTCATTGAAGCCATCGGTTTCGATAGCGTCAGCTCTTATGTCTGGGTACATGATGTACATTTAACCCGCTTCCCCCAGGTGCCCTACGGGGATGTGCTTGAAAAGATTCTGCCTGTATGGGAAAGAAACAGCACCCGATTCGGCGTCCCTTACTTCCCCAACGTCACCATGGGCTGGGATTCTTCTCCCCGCTGCCACGGCGATGACCCGTACATTAACAGGGGCTATCCCTTCATGCCGTCTTTTTCCGGGAACACGCCCGAAATGTTCCGGAAAGCACTGGAAGAGGTGCGTGCCTTTTTGGACAGCCATCCGCAATGCCAAAACAGCTTTTCCATCAACTGCTGGAACGAGTGGACAGAAGGCAGTTATCTGGAACCAGATGTAGAGCACGGCCTGGCGTATCTGGAAGCAGTCAAAAAAGTATTCGGCGCATGAACAATGCCTCCACAAAGTAAGTGCTCAGAATCATGAATACAGGTGCTGCAGCCAAATCTTCATCGGAAGCTGCCGAACCGCTCCTGAAGGTATCGGGGCTGACTGTTCTTTTTCAGACTGATCAGGGGACTGCCCGGGCAGTGGATGGAGTCTCCTTTGCACTGCACAGCGGCGAAACGCTGGCACTGGTGGGTGAAAGCGGATGCGGGAAAAGCGTGACTGCCCTGTCGCTGCTCCGGCTGATCCCTTCTCCGCCCGGGCGCATCGCTTCGGGCTCTGTTGTTTTTGACGGAAAATCGCTCTTGGAGCTTCCGGAAAAAGCCATGCGCGACCTGCGGGGAAACGACATCAGCATGGTTTTTCAGGAGCCCATGACTTCTCTCAACCCTGTTTTCCGGATAGGCGATCAGATGACGGCCGTGTTGAGGCTGCATCAGCAGCTTTCCCGCAGCGAGGCGCGCCAGGCCTCTGTCGCCCTGCTCCGGCAGGTGGGTATTCCCGAGCCGGAACAGCGGATGGACGACTACCCGCATCAGCTTTCCGGCGGCATGCTGCAGCGGGCGATGATCGCCCTTGCGCTCGCCTGTGCGCCGAAACTGTTGATTGCTGATGAGCCGACCACGGCGCTGGATGTCACCATTCAGGCGCAGATCCTGCAGCTGCTGCGGGAGCTGCAGACCGAATCCCGGCTTGCACTGCTGCTGATCACCCATGATCTGGCGGTGGTGGCAGAAACAGCAGACCGGGTTGCGGTTATGTATGCCGGGCGGATTGTGGAGACTGCGACGGTGGAGGCGCTCTTTAATGAGCCGCGCCATCCTTATACACAGGGACTCTTCGCCTCGCTTCCGGGAAAGGAAAAGCAGGGCGACCGCCTGAGTGCTATTCCCGGGACGGTGCCTCCGGCGACTCATTTCCCTGCGGGCTGCCGCTTTCATCCCCGATGCGATAAAGCCATGCCCTTGTGCCGCCGTGCGGAGCCTGCCCTTCACCCTTCCGGCGCATCCCATCAGACAGCCTGCTGGCTGTACCAGCCTCATCCGGATGCAGATGAAGAAGGGAAAGACTTATGGCGCCACTGATTTCCGTACAAGGGCTGATCAAGCACTTCCCCATTCGCACCGGCGTACTCTCCCGTGTCACCGGAGCGGTACATGCCGTCAACAATATCTCTTTTTCCATTGACCGGGGTACGACACTGAGTCTGGTCGGAGAAAGCGGCAGCGGCAAAACAACCGCCGGGCGCTGTCTCCTGCGGCTGATCGAGCCGGATGCGGGGCAGGTATATTTTGACGGAGAGGATGTGCTGCGAGCCGACTCCGCCCGGATGCGGGAACTGCGCAAGAGAATGCAGATTATCTTTCAGGATCCTTTCGGATCACTGAACCCCCGAATGACCGTTCACGCCATGCTTCGGGAAATGCTCCTTTTCCACGGAATCGTGCCCCGCAGCGGGCTGAACCGGCAGATCGCCCTGCTTCTCGACCGGGTGGGGCTGCCGGCGTCTGCAGGCGACCGCTACCCCCATGAATTCAGCGGCGGGCAGCGTCAGCGGCTCGGGATTGCCCGTGCGCTTGCTGTCGAGCCGGAATTCATTGTTGCCGATGAACCTGTCTCGGCGCTCGATGTATCCATTCAGGCGCAGATTCTGAATCTGCTTCAGGATCTGCAGGAGAGCCTGGGCATCACCTTTCTTTTTATCGGCCACAATCTTGATGTGGTGCGCCACATTTCCACACATGTCGCTGTGATGTATCTGGGGCACATTGTGGAGACTGCCCCGGTCTCCGCCCTCTTCGAAGATCCGGTGCATCCGTACACGCTGAGCCTTCTGGCGGCGGTACCTGTTGCAAAGGTCACAAAAGAAAAGCGGCGTATCATCATACCGGGCGAAGTGCCCAGCCCCATCAACCCGCCTTCAGGATGTCCTTTCCACCCGCGCTGCCCCCTCGCGGAAGAAGAGTGCAAAACACGGAAGCAGCATCTGGAACCCCTTTCTCCGGAACATCAGGTCGCCTGTGCCGTGCAGATGCGCAAACGGGCAAACTGATCGGGTATCGCCTGTGCCCCTTTATTTATGATAGATGCTTTTAGGCGAGATTTTCTTTTTTCCAGACGATTCCGGTTGTGCCGCTGCCTTCGGGTTAGGCGAAGGAAAGCGTGCCCCGCATTCTTGCTGCCAGTCGTGGAGCAGCTCCAGATAGGCGTCGGCATAATTGGGCATTTCATCGGCAAGGTTTTCTGTTTCGCCCGGATCTTCCTGCAGATTATACAGTTCAATCCGGTTATCCTCGAAGAATTCCAGGAGTTTGTACCGACCCATCCGTACTGCCGCTCCGGGCGATCCGCCCTGATTACCGTAGTGCGGGTAATGCCAGAAGAGGGGGCGTTCTTCCTTGCTGTTCTTCCCCTGCAGACAGGGCACAACACTCATGCCGTCGCAATGCTGGTGCGGTCGGGCGGGAAGCCCTGCTATTTCCAGCATAGTCGGATAAAAGTCCGTGCCGGCTACCGGTCTTGATGAAACGCTGCCGGCAGCGGTATGACCCGGCCAGCGCACAATCAGAGGAACCCGTATCCCGCCTTCGTAGAGCCAGCCTTTCCCCGCACGCAGGGGAACATTGCTGGTCGGCGTGCCCTCGGAGGTGGAAAGCCCGCCATTATCGGAAGTAAAAAACACCGCTGTTGATTCCGACAGTCCGAGCCGGTTCAAGGCTCCGAGAACCATGCCGACGGATTCGTCCATGGCTTCCACGGTGGCGCCATATTGCGGATCATTCTGAACCTGACGGACCTGTCTGCCGTCTATTTCCTTGTAAACGGCTTGCTCCTGGTTTTGTTCTTTTGCCCGCGCCTCATATTTTCGCACGAGATCCTCCCGACCTTTCAGCGGTGTATGTACGGAATAGAAGGAAAGAAACAGAACAAAGGGCTTTTTGCCGTTCTTTTCCAGAAAAGCGACGCTTTCTTCCGCAAGTCGTCTGGGGAGGTGTTCCCCTTCCGGCCCGTCCGTCAACTTCGGGTTCTGATAGGGCGAGTAATAGGAATTGGGGCTTCCTTTTTCATAGCCGCCTTTGTTGATATCAAAGCCCTGGTCTTCCGGATAAAAGCCTTTGCCGCCCAGATGCCATTTGCCGGCAAAAAACGTGCGGTAGCCCGCTTCTTTGAAGGCTTCGGCAAGGGTAACCTCGCTCAGGGGAAGCTGCTCCACATAAGGCGCCGGAAGAAGCGCTTTGTCCCGGGTCGGATGATTTTCCACTGTATCGGGCTGGGGTGCGCCAAACCAGTCCGTTGTATGGAGCCGTGCAGGGTACTTCCCTGTCATGATACTGACACGGCTGGGACTGCACACGGGACAGGCGGCATAGGCATCAGTAAAGCGCATCCCTTCCCCGGCAAGGCGGTCAAGGCAGGGTGTATCGTAGAAACTGCTTCCGAAACAACCGAGATCGGTCCAGCCGAGATCGTCGGCAAGAATAAAAACAAAATTCTGCCGGGGTGCTTCCGGGTGGTGTGATACTGTTTCATGGCCGACACAGGAAGTCAGCATGGTACTGAACGCTGCCGCTTTTAAAAAGTCCCGCCGTTTCATACAAGCCTCTTTTCTGCTCCTGAGCCCTTTGCCGTTCGGAGCGCAAATGTCTATAGTACACACCGCCGCAGAAAATTGCAACGAAATGTCGGATCATTTCGGATCAATGACGCATCGGAGACGGAGATATTGCCTGTGGCTTATATGGACTCTGCATCAAAATACGATGACTCAAAACATATTTTCCGCCAGCCTGGGAACGCCGTTGCCCCGGCTACGTCGTCATTTCCGCACTTCGCGTCATTCCTGCGTATACCGTCATTTGTTCACGCCACCGGCACGCCTGTCGCCCGCGTCATTCCTACGCACTCGCCGCCAACGTCATTCCTGCGAAGGCAGGAATCTTAACGCGAGGGGCTATTTATAAGGGTCGTGCCGTTGTTGGCAACAGCGCGGGTATACGATCAAGACATATCCCAAAAGAGCGGTGCAATGATTTGTGGTTGTATGTGTGTACCCTGAAGGCTTTGGTGCGGATCAGGGCGGTGTGCAAGCAAAGGCGTCCATACCCGGGTTAAGATTCCTGCCTTCGCAGGAATGACGGGGGGAGGCAGGAATGACGGAGGGAGGCAGGGTCGACGGGGGGAGAGGCAGGGTCGACGGGGGGAG
>MWCY01000029.1 GCA_002070275.1 Candidatus Hydrogenedentes bacterium ADurb.Bin170 | reverse complement strand
ACTTCGCTTCGCCATCCGCGAAGGCGGTCGTACGGTCGGCGCCGGTGTGGTCACTAAAATTATCCAGTAGTCTGAGAAATGGTGCAGGCACAGTGCCTGCTCCTTGAAATTGATTGTAAAACAGCAAAGTTGCGTCCGGCGTAGTTGTGGCGCAGTCGTCATCTGACAGTGGAGAATATCATGAGCTCTGACTCTAAAATCAGACTTAAATTACAAGCCTATGATCACCGCTTGCTTGACAAGTCTATTAACCAGATTGTTACGGCAGCCCGCAGCACAGGCTCTGACGTACGCGGTCCTATCCCGCTTCCCACCCAAATGAGCAAATACACTGTGTTGCGCAGCCCGCATGTGGATAAAAAATCCCGTGAGCAATTCGAAAGCCGTACGCATAAGCGAGTGCTGGACATTCTTAAGCCCAGTTCCAATACAGTGGACGCTCTGATGAAACTGGCGCTGCCGGCTGGTGTGGATGTAGAAATCAAATAGCAACCGAGCCTGGCGGACGGGTGCCTTCCGGTACTGATGTCCGCTGTGAGGATAAGAATGATGCTGAAAGGTTTGTTGGGAAAAAAACTGGGCATGACCCGACTCTTCACCGAAGAGGGGTTGTGGATCCCTGTCACTTTGCTTCAAGCCGGGCCGTGCACCGTGGTACAGCGCAAAACCGCTGACCGCGATGGCTACGAGGCGGTCCAGGTTGGTTATGGTGACAAAAAAGAAAGCAGATGCACCAAGCCCCTTCGTGAGCATTTCAAAGCCGCAGGTGTTGAGCCGAAAAAGGTGCTTCGGGAATTTAAAGTTGATAATGACAGCGAATTAAAGCCCGGAGATATGATCGGCAGTGATATCTTCAAAAAGGGTGATCGTGTAGATGTATCCGGTCTGAGCAAAGGCCGGGGCTTCGCCGGGGCAATGAAACGCCACAATTTCGCGGGCGGTCCCAACACGCACGGCTCCCGTTTTCACCGTCGGCCCGGTTCCGTGGGCGCAAGTGCCACACCGGCGGAAATTGTGAAGGGCAAGAAAATGCCCGGGCAGATGGGCAATTGCCGTGTAACGGTTCAGAATCTCGAAATTATTGATGTGGTCCACGAAAAGAACCTCCTGGTTATCCGAGGCGCTGTTCCTGGTGCCAATGGCGGAATGATCATGGTTAAACACAGTGTGAAGGGAGCCAGATAATCATGGTAACCCTCAGAGTTGTAAACATGCAGGGTGCGGAGCAGGCACCGATTGAAGCCAGCAGTGCCGTCTTTGACGTAGAAGTAAGCGATACCTTGCTTCATGACGTGGTTGTGGGGCTGCAGGCCAACAAACGGCAGGGCACGCACAAAACCAAAACGCGTGGTGAAGTTTCCGGCGGTGGTGCCAAGCCCTTCCGTCAGAAAGGCACTGGTCGTGCCCGTCGTGGCAGCAGTCGCGAGCCGGGACTTAAAGGTGGCGGTGTTGTTTTTGGGCCTGTTCCCCGCAGCTATCGCACAAGTCTTACTGTCGGTATGAAGCGCCAGGCGCTGTGCGGCGTATTGAGCAATCGGGTGAAAGCCGAGCGTTTATGCGTTCTTTCAGGGCTTACTTTTGATGCACCGAAAACAAAGGCTTTCGCGGACATGGTCGAAGCAATCGATGCGGATGCCCGTCGTACCCTTTTTGTCGTAGCAGAGCATAACCCGGTAGTGCTTTTGTCCTCACGGAATATTCCGAATGTGGCTGTAAGAACCGCTTCCGACCTCAATGTGTTGGACGTGCTGAATGCCACTCGAATCGTTCTACAGCAGGAAGCGCTGCCCAAACTTGAGGAGCGGCTGGCATGACCCTTGAATATCATAAGATTATAGATCGGCCTATCGTCACTGAAGAATCACAGATTCTCAGAGAAAACGGCAACCACTATGTGTTTCGTGTCAATCCGGCAGCCAATAAAAAGCAGATCGGCGAGGCTGTTGAGGAAATGTACCGGAAAGAAGAAATTAAAGTGGTCGCTGTGCGAACCATGAACTGTCGGGGCAAATCCCGCCGTCAGTTTGGAACGCGTCTCAGCGGTCGCCGTGCCCATTGGAAAAAAGCCATCGTTACCCTGCGGGACGGTGACTCCATTGAATTCATCTGACGGAGATATTACTGATGCCTATCAAACGTTATAAACCATATACACCGTCCCGCCGTCACATGACCGTATCGGACTTCTCCGAGTTGTCTGCTGTCAAGGCAGAGAAAAAGCTCCTGAAGCCGAAAAAGCGGATCAGCGGCAGAAACAATATGGGTCGAGTTACGCTTCGTCGTCGCGGTGGCGGCAGCAAAAGGCTGTACCGCGTTATTGATTACCGGTGCAATAAAGACGGTATCCCCGGAACCGTTGCCACCCTTGAATACGATCCTAATCGTACGGCAAGAATCGCGCTGATTAACTATGCCGACGGCGAAAAGCGTTATATGATTGCTAACACTGCCCTCAAAGTAGGACAGAAGATCCTCAGCGGTGACAAGGCCGATTTTGAACCCGGCAATACCATGGAACTGGGTCGCATGCCTCTGGGTAGTGTCGTCTACAATGTCGAACTTACCCCTGGAAAAGGCGGACAAATTGCAAGATCGGCAGGGAACAAATGTCAGCTTCTGGCGAAAGAAGGCAAATTTGTGGTGCTGCGCCTGCCTTCCGGAGAAATGCGTCGCTTCTTCAGCGAGTGCCGCGCCACGCTGGGCACAGTCAGCAACGAAGATCATGCCAATATTGCGCTGGGCAAAGCGGGAAGAACCCGCTGGCTCGGACGGAGGCCTAAGGTTCGCGGTGTGGCAATGAACCCGGTAGACCATCCCCATGGCGGCGGTGAAGGTCGCACTTCCGGCGGTCGTCATCCTGTGTCCCCCTGGGGCGTACCCACCAAAGGACGTAAGACACGGAAGAAAAACAACCGGTCCAATCAGTTTATTATTCGGCGGAGAAATGCATAACAGCAGGCTAAGTGCCTGACAACTGCAATATGATGCCTGAAACAGGCAAAACCAATAAGGAGTAAACAGGTGTCCCGTTCGTTAAAGAAAGGCTATTTCATTGACGATCACCTGCTGCGGAAAGTAGACAAGCAACAGCGTGAAAGAGACCGAAGGGTTATTAAGACCTGGTCACGCCGTTCCACGATCATTCCCGATATGGTGGGTCTGACCTTGGCGGTTCATAATGGGAAGTCGTTCCTCCCTGTATTCGTAACAGAAAACATGGTAGGGCATAAACTGGGTGAGTTCGCGCCTACACGCACTTTCCGTTCTCACGCGGGCAAAAAATAACAGGAGTCTTCAGCCATGCTTACAGCACGGGCAAAAGTAAAAAATATCCGGATCTCCGCCAGAAAAGCGCGTCTGGTAGCTGATATGATTCGTGGCAAAAGGGTTTTAGAAGCACGGGATATTCTGGAATTCTCTTTAAAACGTTCAGCAGAGCCCATCCGCAAACTGTTGGATTCGGCAGTGGCAAACGTTGAGATGCAAGCCAGAGAAGTGCGGCGCCGTGTTGACACAGATGATTTTAAAGTCAACACAATTATGGTGGACGAAGGGCGCACCTTTTACCGCCACCAGCCTATGGCTCGCGGACGCGCAGGTCGTATCCGTCATCGCAGCAGTCATGTAACCCTGACCATCACGGAATAGAGGAGATACTCATGGGTCAGAAGATTCATCCTTTCGGTTTTCGTCTGGGCGTTATCCAGAACTGGTCATCCATCTGGTATGCCGGCAAAGACTATTCTGAACTGCTGCATAAAGATTTGCAGATTAGAGAGTATGTTAAAAAACGTCTGGAAAACGATCCCGATAATCCGAAAGCCGAAGTAGGCAAGGTGGTTATAGAGCGGGTCGGCCGTAAGACCAAGGTGTTCATTTTCACACCTCAAAAGGCTTACGCAGTCGGCAGCAGCGGAGACCGCGTGGATAAGCTGCGGATGGAACTTCAAAAGCTTACCGACCATGACGTGGAAATAGAAATTAAGCAGATCGAAGTTGCAGAATTAAGCGCACAGCTTGTGGCAGACCGTCTTGCTTCGCAGTTGGAACGGCGTGTTTCTTTCCGACGTGCAATGAAAAAAGCGATGCAGAGTACCATGCGCATGGGCGCAAAGGGTATTCGAATTCGAATTGCCGGCAGATTAAACGGCGCAGAAATCGCCCGTGCAGAGCAAAGCCGGGAAGGCAGTGTGCCCCTGCATACATTGCGTGCCAATGTAGATTATGGCACCTCTACAAGCCGTACCACCTACGGCGCAATCGGGGTGAAAGTGTGGATTTATCTGGGCGACATAATGCCTGGTGAAAGAATAGATGATCTTGCCCCTGAAAAAGAAGCGCAGGATAGCGGGCGCAGCCGGACATTCAGGGGTAATCGTGATGATCAGGCTGGCGGAAAATCTGGTCGCGGTGATAGGCGTGGTGGACGCGGTTCCCGTGGCGGTCGCGGTTCCGACGGAGCTTCTCCTAAGTAACAAACGAATAATCCTGAAAATTTGCACAATCGTGCCACAGGCACATAGTGGAGACTGATAAGTCATGTTAATGCCAAAACGTGTAAAATATCGTAAACAGCAGCGCGGTCGTCGTATGGGAGCTGCCAAAGGCGGCTACAGTCTGGAAGAAGGCGAATTCGGTCTGAAGGCGCTGCAGGATGGCTGGATTACCTCCCGTCAGATTGAAGCAGCGCGTGTCGCCATCAATCGCCATTTACGGCGTGGCGGTAAAGTGTTCATCCGTGTCTTTCCGGACAAGCCCATTACGAAGAAACCTGCTGAAACACGTATGGGTAAAGGAAAAGGTGCTCCGGATCAGTGGGTGGCCGTTGTGAAACCCGGACGCATTATGTTTGAGATTGAAGGCGTACCTGAAACCCTCGCCCGGGAAGCTGTCCGCCTTGCTGGATTTAAACTTCCCATTAAGACCCGCTTTGTATCGCGTATGCAATAGTGGCTGGTCCCAACTACGGAGTGTCATGCATTGAAAGCCAAAGAACTGAGAGAAAAAACCAACGAAGCGCTTGAGCAGATGCTTAAAGAGTGCCGCGACAATATCGTCAATTTCCGGTTTCAGCTTGCGACGGGTGTTGTTGAAAATGTTCGTCGGGCAAGAGAAGCACGCAAAGACATAGCCAGAATCAAAACCATTATAAAAGAGCGGGAAATGGCTGAGGCGAAAAGGACTACAGAATCATGAGCACCGACGTGACGCAGGAAATAAAAGACGACAAAGGCAATCGTAAGGAACGTGTGGGCCTCGTTGTCAGTACCGCTATGGATAAAACCATTACCGTGGCTGTCGATCGGGTGAAGGAGCACCGCTTGTATAATAAAGCGCTGCGCCGCACAAAAAAATATAAAGCCCACGATGCTGAAAATACATGTAATGTTGGTGATACCGTTCGTATCAGGGAAACGCGTCCGCTAAGTAAGACAAAACGCTGGCGCTTGGTGGAAATTATTGAACGCGCTAAGTAGCGGTTAAGGATAGATTCTATGATCCAGATTTACTCTACGTTAAATGTTGCGGATAACTCCGGTGCACGTAAACTGCGCGTTATTCAGGTGATGGGCGGTTCAAAAAGACGTTATGCCAGTCTCGGCGATATCGTTACCGCTAGCGTCCGGGAAGTCATCCCGAACGCCGCTGTCAAGAAAGGCGATGTGGTCAAGGCCGTTATTGTCCGCGTGAAACAGGACACACAGCGTCCGGACGGAACAGTGATTCGTTTTGATTCAAATGCTGCTGTTCTGATCAATGCACAGAAAGAGCCGCGCGGCACCCGTATTTTCGGGCCGGTGCCTCGCGAACTTCGTGAAGGCGGTTTCCTGCGTATTCTCTCTCTGGCCCCCGAAGTATTATAGGATTAGGTGTACCATGTATATCAGAAAAAAAGATATCGTTGTTGTTACAAGCGGTCGGTATAAAGGACGGCGCGGGCGGGTTCTTGAAGTTTACCCCAAGAAAGATACGCTCCTTGTCGAAGGCGTTAATATCCGCAAGCATCATACCAAACCCGGCCGGGGAAACCAGACCGGCGGAATCGTTGAACGGGAAGCTCCCATTCACATTTCCAATGTAATGGGCTGGTGCGAGGAAAAACAGCAGCCGTCGCAAATTCAGATGAAAAAACTTGCCGACGGCAGGCGGGTCCGCGTGTGGAAACTTACCGGAGAAGTATTGGATTAACTCTACAGGACAGCGCAGCCTGTCTGGTACTCAGTGAAGCAGCAGGATCTGCCAGGAGAAATAAGTCGTGGTTGCAAGATTAAAAGAGCACTACAGAAAAGAAATCGTGGGCGCCCTCACCAATGAGTTCAACTATAAAAATGTTATGGAAGTACCTTGCCTGGTAAAGGTGGTGGTGAACATGGGCGTGGGCGATGCCATTGCTGATGCCAAGAATATGGACGCCGCCATTGCGGAACTGGCGCAGATTACAGGACAAAAAGCCGTGATCCGCAAAGCCCGAAAATCTATATCCAATTTCAAACTCCGTGCAGGTGCTAATATTGGGTGCATGGTCACCTTACGCGGTGATTATATGTGGGAGTTTGTTGATCGGTTGTTTAATATTGCGATACCCCGGATCCGCGACTTCCGCGGACTGCCGCCTAAAGCGTTTGATAAACAGGGCAATTATACCCTGGGTATTCGCGAGCAGACGATCTTTCCGGAAATTAATCTGGATAAAGTAAGCCGGGTTAGAGGAATGAACGTGACATTTGTCATCAAAAACTCTAATTCCGCTGAAGAAAGTTATGCATTGTTAAAACATCTCGGAATGCCCTTTGCCGGGTAAATTGATGACAGGTAGCATCAGGGCGTTGAACGCTCAACAGAAGGTTTACAGCGTTGGCTAAATTAAGCAAGAAAGAAAAGCACAAGAGGCAGTTGAAACTTGTTGAAAAATATAAGGAAAAACGCGCCTCCTTGAAAGCAACGATGATTGATCCCGAACTCTCTCTGGAAGAGAGACTTGCAGCAGGTCGTGCTCTGGCGAAGCTTCCCAGGGATTCCAGCCCGGTGCGACTGCGCAACCGCTGCAAACTGAGTGGAAGGCCCAGAGGGTACTTGAGAAAATTCGGTCTTTCCAGAATCGCGCTGCGCGAACTCGCGCACGAAGGCAAAATTCCCGGTGTCACCAAGTCAAGTTGGTAAAATTATTTCTTGAACAAGGATTGAAAAGTTATGTCAATGAGCGACCCTATTGCCGATTTGCTGACCCGGATTCGTAATGGTCTTCAGGCACAGAAGCCAAGCGTTGATGTTCCGCGCTCCCAAATGAAAGTTGCCATTTGTCGTGTGCTGAAGGAACAGGGATATATTGCGGGTTTTGAAGAACTCGATAATACTCCGCAGGGAACCCTTCGGATTGCATTGAAATATCTGCCCGATCGCCGGCCCGTTTTACAGGGTGTTCGCAGAATCAGCAAGCCTAGCCTTCGCGTTTACATGGCCCATAGCGAACTGAAACCTGTTCGCAGTGGTCTGGGCATTTCTATTGTCAGTACTTCCAAAGGTGTTATGACAGGAAAACAAGCCCGTGCGGAAAATGTAGGCGGTGAACTGATTTGTGAAGTATGGTAAACAAACTGACCGCCCAACTTGATTTTAATAACATAGGAGTTACAGCGCCGTGTCCCGTATAGGAAAATTACCGGTACCCGTACCCGCAGGTGTGACCTGCACGCTCAACGGGTCTCATTTGAAAGTCACCGGGCCCAAAGGCTCTCTGGAAGCCAGCTTTTCACCGGAGATGACGATGACCCTGGCTGATGGACAGTTGAATGTCATGCGTCCAAGCGATGCCAAAGAACATAAAGCGCTCCATGGTCTAACCCGGACGTTGGCGAACAATATGGTCGTAGGCGTAAGCGAAGGCTTTAAAAAGACGCTGCTTATTGAAGGCACCGGCTATCGTGCTTCGCTGCAAGGTAAAAATCTTAACCTTGTCATCGGGTACAGCCACCCCGTAGTTGTTGAACCGCCTGAAGGCATTACGCTGGAAGTGGAAGGTACGAGCACCATTCATGTGACGGGCATCAACAAAGAGCTGGTCGGTCAGGTTGCGGCTAATATTCGCAAGATCCGCGCTGTTGAGCCGTACAAAGGCAAAGGGATCCGGTATCAGAATGAGTTTGTAGTCCGCAAAGAAAGCAAGACTACAGGAAAGTAAGTACTAATCAGCCAGAGCCGGCAGCCGAAAAAGCCGGTTTATTGAAAGGCATATCATGGCTCATACGAACCCTAAAATCATACAGCAAAAACTGCGTGCGGAACGCATTCGCAAGAAAATCAGCGGGACTCCTGAGCGGCCCCGTCTGCATGTCGGGCGCAGCCTGAAGCATATTTATGCTCAGTTAATTGATGATACCACAGGGCGCACTTTAGCCACTGCCTCTTCCCTGGCGTTGAAAATAGACGGCGGCAATATTCAGGGTGCCAAAGAAGTGGGAAAATCCATCGGTGAAAAGGCAAAAGCCATAGAAGTGACCCAGGTCAGTTTTGACAGAGGCGGTCATTTGTATCATGGCAGAGTCAAGGCGCTTGCTGATGCGGCGCGTGAAGCGGGACTGCAGTTTTAGCAGACAGGTTACAAGTCAAGATAGTTTTAAACACATGAGGCGGCCAGATGAATCGCAAAGCTGAGTTAACCAACGAATTTAAAGAAGATGATTCAAACGTACAGCACGTTGTGAAAATTTACCGTGTTGCTAAAGTCGTAAAAGGCGGCAGGCGCTTTAATTTCAGTGCGCTGGTCGTTGTAGGCGATCGGAACGGTAATGTCGGAGCTGCACTGGGTAAAGCGGCTGAAGTTCCCGAAGCTATTCGTAAAGGGACTGAAAAAGCCTGGAAAAACCTGATCAATGTGCCCATTGTCGCCACCACAATTCCTCATGAAATCACTGGGCGTCTTGGGGCTGCACGGGTCTTATTAAAGCCTGCCTCGCGTGGTACCGGTGTGGTTGCCGGTGGTGCGGTTCGTGCTGTTGTAGATGCTGCGGGCTATCAGAATATTCTGACTAAGTCGCTTGGTTCCGACTGTGTGACCAACATCGTCTGGGCAACCATAGAAGCATTGCGCAGCCTTAAAAAAGTAGAAGAAGTTGCGGCTGAGCGTGGATTGGAAGTATCCGAAGTGCTGTAATCAGCAGAAGCACGCTCTGATTGCCACAACGTAATTAAAAGGAAGTGAACAGTCATGGAACTGCATAGTTTAAAAAGTGCTCCGCACACTAGAAAAAACAGAAAACGAGTTGGCCGGGGTCATGGCAGTGGCTGGGGCAAAACGGCCGGTCGCGGACATGGCGGTCAGAAGTCCAGGGCAGGGTATAGCCAGCGGCCCGCATTTGAAGGCGGCCAGATGCCTTTGGCGCGTCGGCTGCCCAAACGCGGTTTCTACCACGAAAAACGCTTTGCGCTGGCAGGCGTTAATGTGGACGTGATCAATGATGTATTTGAAGACGGTGCCGAAATCACCTGGGAAATGCTTCAGGATGCACGTCTGGCTAAGAGAGAACGTGGTGGGGTCAAAGTTCTTGGGCGCGGTGAAGTGCAGAAGCGCTTTACTCTGATCGTCCAGGCGGCAAGCGCAAGTGCTTTGAAAAAAATTGAGGACGCCGGCGGCAAAGTTGTGATCGTGTCGGCGGCGACTATCGAAAGTGATGGCGAAGAAGCTGTTGCCCAGGAATAATTCAGTACGGATCTTCAAGGAGCTTTGCTGTGGCTGAACCTATTGAAGCCTTTAAAAACGCATTTAAAATACCGGAACTTAAAAGCCGTATTCTTTTTACGCTGCTTATGCTCACTTTGTACCGCCTGGGCGCTCATGTCCCTGTTCCGGGGGTCGATGGGCACGCTCTGGCTCAAATGCTCGGGCGCGGTTCCGGTCTGCTTGGTTTTTACGACCTGTTCACAGGCGGCGCCTTTTCACAGGCAACCGTTTTTGCACTCGGTATCATGCCGTATATTACGTCGTCCATTATCCTTTCTCTGCTTGTGAATGTGATTCCTGCCCTGGAAAATCTTCAGAAACAGGGGCAGGAAGGTCAACGTAAAATCAACGACTACACTCGATACGGCACCATTTTTCTCTGCATCGTGCAGTCTATCGGAATCGCTGTTTACCTGCAGAGCATGGGACCCACCATCGTGCCGCATTCCGGCGTGTTCTTTATTGCACTTACCATGATTACATTGACCGCGGGCACATCATTCATTATGTGGCTCGGTGAGCAGATTACAGAGCACGGTATCGGCAACGGCATGTCTCTGATTATTTTTACCGGTATCGTGTCCGGTATGCCCCGTGCCATCTCCAATATGTTCAATTTGCTGCGCACCGATCAGATCTCCATTGCCGTCGTGCTTGTGCTTGCGTTTATGATGGTTTTTGTTGTCGCCGGTGCCATTATAGTCACGACCGGTCAGAGACGTATTCCGGTTCAGTACCCCAAAGTTGTCAATCAGCGCCGTGTATCAGGCGGACAGCGGACCTATCTCCCGCTGCGTGTGAATCAGGCAGGTGTGATACCGATTATTTTCGCCAGCTCTATTCTCATGCTTCCCGATGCGCTGGTGCGCAGTCTCCATGTTCCCGGCTGGCTTGAGACGCCGCTTGCCATTGCCCTGAATCCGCAAGGTGTCATTTATAATGCCGTTTATGCATTGCTGATTATCTTCTTTTCCTTTTTCTATACAGCCAGCACATTCCGTCCTGCCGAAATGGCGGACAACATGAAGAAGCATGGCGGCGTGATTATCGGAGTGCGTCCAGGCAAGGCAACGGCTGATTATCTGGGGCGCATTATGTCTCTGGTTACCTGGTCCGGTTCTGTATTTCTCGCAATTGTTGCGCTTGTGCCTGTATTAATCATCCAGATCCTTCAAGTGCGCGATATGACGATAGCCCACTATTTCGGAGGCACAACATTGCTCATTCTGGTGGGTGTTGCGCTGGACACTGCCAAGCAGATTGAGCAGCATCTGGCGATGCGCCATTATGAAGGCTTTGGCAGTGCGAAAGGCGGAAGGATTCGCTCAAGACGCATGTAATGAGTGCCTTCGACCGAATAGATGCGAAGCAGCTCATAAATATGCTATACTATAATGTTTTAATCCAACGAATGACTCCCGGAACTAGAATGCTTGGTCTTAAAAATTCACGGCGGTGCTTAGTGTGATCGCTATCCGCACAGAAAAAGAAATCGATCTGATGCGGCAGGCAAATGCCATTGTAGCGCATGCACACAAATTGGCTGCCACCATGATTCAACCGGGTGTTAGAACAGATGAAATTGACCGAGCCGTAGAGGCGCTAATCCTGAGCGAGGGCGGCAAGCCCGCTTTTAAAGGGTATCGTGGCTATCCGGCATCGACCTGCATTTCCATCGAAGAAGAAGTCGTTCACGGTATCCCTGGGGCGCGAAAACTTCAAGCGGGTCAGGTCGTAAGCATAGACATCGGAGCTTCCTATAAAGGCTATTTCGGAGATGCCGCTGTAACCCATGCGTGCAGCGGTGTAGACCTCCTCCGTGTTCGTCTTCTGGATGTAACGGATCTGGCACTCTCCCGTGCTATCCGTCAAGCCCGGACAGGCGGACATTTGAATGATATTGGAAAAGTGATTGAACAGACTGCCCACGACGCGGGATTTTCTGTTGTGCGGGATTATGTGGGTCACGGCATCGGAACACAGATGCATGAAGAGCCGCAGGTCCTTAATTTTGATAATCGCATGCCCGGTCCCGAATTGCGGGAAGGTATGGTTCTGGCTATCGAGCCGATGTTGAACGCAGGCACTGATGAAGTGCGCTCCAAAAGTGATGGCTGGACTGTCGTCACCGCTGATGGCAAGCCCAGTGCACATTTCGAGCATACAGTAGTAGTGCGCGAAGCGGGCGGAGAAATCTTGTCCTGGTGTGATGCCCCTATGTGGGGTGACAAGCAGGATTAAGCGAGAATCGGTTGTCCGGAAGAAATACAAAAGGATAAGAAGCGAAAAGAATGAAAGAAGAGGCCATAGAAGTTGAAGGCAAGGTAATGGAAACACTGCCTAACGCCATGTTTCGAGTGGAACTTAAAAATGGCCACCGGATCCTTGCCCACATTTCGGGAAAAATGCGTATGCATTACATTCGCATCCTCCCGGGAGATGTGGTTAAAGTTGAGATGTCCCCCTATGATTTAACTCGGGGCCGCATTACCTACAGACAAAAATAAGCGGATTCGAGCAGTCCTTTTTGTCGGACGGGAGCGATTCGAGAGAGCTAAATAATTCGCCGATCAGAAGAAAGACGGCATAAAACAAAATGCTATAGGAGTAGAAGGTACATGGCACGTATACTCGGTGTGGATTTGCCGCGCGAAAAACGAGTGGAAGCGGGAATTCAAAAAATTTACGGTATCGGTCCCACACGGGCCAAAGAACTGCTCAAAAAAGCGAGCATCAATCCTGACACGCGTGTCCGTGACCTTACCGATGAAGAAGTCAACGTCATTTCCACCTTGATTCAGACGGATTATAAAGTGGAAGGTGACCTGCGGCGTGAGATTACCGCCAATATTAAACGCCTGATGGATATCAACTGCTATCGTGGAACCCGGCATAAACGGGGGCTCCCCGTGCGCGGGCAGCGGACCAATACCAATGCGCGTACGCGTAAAGGTCCCCGTCGTCTGGCAGTGGTTAAGAAAAAATAGTACCCGTATCCTCATCTACGGAATAACAGTAAACAGCATAGCGAACTGCTAGGAGACAGCTGAACGTGGCCAAAGAAAAAAGAAAAGTTAAGGCTAAAAAACGTAAAGTCCATCTGACAGTTACCTCGGGTGTGGTTCACATTCAGGCAACCTTCAACAATACCATTATTTCCATTACCGATGCGCAGGGGAACGTGATTTCCTGGTCCAGTGCAGGACAGGTTGGTTTTTCCGGATCCCGCAAAAGCACCGCCTTTGCTGCTCAGCTGGCAGCGGAGCAGGCTGGAAAAAAAGCGCTCGAATTGGGACTTAAAGAAGTCAGAGCTTATGTGAACGGACCGGGAGCCGGGCGCGAGTCTTCCATTCGGGCTATTCAGGCATGTGGACTGACCGTTACCCAGATTCGTGATGTGACCAGCATTCCGCATAATGGCTGCCGTCCGCCCAAAAGGCGGCGCGTCTGACTCGGAGTTCCGATGCAGATCTACTTTCAGGGCCTTTTGCCCCATCGCTCTGCATCCTTTTCGTTCGGGTTTTCTAACGTGGCCTCAGACTGGAGAAGCGTGCAATCATGATCGAAAAACAACTTACTATCCCCAGAAATTATCATGTGGAACCGACAGAAGACGGGCTGGGCGTTCGCGTCACTGCCGAGCCTTTTGAACGTGGTTTCGGTACCACTGTTGGCAACTCTCTGCGCAGAGTGCTGTTGTCTTCTCTGGAAGGTTCTGCCGTAACCGCTATACGTTTTGAAGATGTGCCCCATGAATTCTCTGCTATCCCCGGGGTTTATGAAGATACTACCGATATCGTCATGAATTTGAAGCGGTGCCAGATCCGTTTGAATGCCGAAAATTCGCTGATATTTTCTTTTGAACATTCCGGAGAAGGTACTGTTACAGCGGAAATGCTTTTCAAAGATCAGGATGTGGATGTTTTCAACCCTGACCATGTCATCTTTACAGCGACCCAAAAAGACACCAAAGTCAAAATGGAAGTAAAGGTCGGCAAAGGAAGAGGCTTTAAAACATCTGACACCTTCGAGTTTGAGCATGCCCCGCTCGGCACCATTTATTTGGATGCCAGTTTTTCGCCCGTAGTAAAAGTAAATTATGAGATTCAGGATTCCCGTGTAGGTCAGATGACAGACTATGACCGCCTCCATATGGATATCTGGACCAATGGCTCCATTTCTCCTGAAGAAGCATTGCGGCAGAGTGCTGAAATTCTCATTGAACAGTTTAATATTTTTGCCAAAGATCCGCAGGAACTGGAGCAGGAAGAAGGCGTTGATTTCGGTGCTAATGCTGAACTCGTCAAACTCCTCTCCCGCTCTGTAGATGAATTCGATTTCAGCGGAAGGGTTCCCAACTGCTTTAAAGCGCAGAATATTACGCAGCTCGGGCACCTGATCGTGTTGGAAGAAGACACAGTACTGCGTTTCCCGAATTTTGGCAAAAAGTCCTATGAAGAGGTAAAGCAGGTACTTGACTCGCTGAAGCTGGAAATCGGAATGCCCCTTGACGAATCGGTCAGAGCACTTTTCACCCAGCGTGAACCAGTGTCAGTTGCGGATAGCATTGATGATGTCCTTGACGATGATGAAGAAGTTGATAACCAGGAAGAGGATTAATAATCATGAGACATAGAAAAGCAGGAAGACGACTGGGACGCGATGCCGCCCATCGTAAAGCGACCATGAAACATCTCGCGGTTGCTCTTTTTCAGCATAATGCCATTGAAACTGGTGTTTTCAAAGCAAAAGAACTGCGGGTTTTTGCTGAGCCTCTGATCACACTTGCGAAAAAGGACACCATTGCCAACAGACGCCATGCCTTTGCAAAGCTGCGGGATGAGAGTATAGTTAAAAAACTTTTTACTGAAATCGGTCCGCATTACGCCGAACGTCCCGGCGGCTATACCCGGATTCTTCGCCTCGGCAACCGGGTGGGCGACGGCGCTGAAATGGCGCGTATTGAACTGGTGGAGCTCGGCGAATACAAGGCAGACTGATCCTGCCTGAATTTCTACTTTACAGCGGCATAGTTTCTATGCCGCTTTTTTTATGCCTGACGGCACCAAGTTTTATCTTGCAGACGTTTTTACAGATAACAATTATGCTATGATAAAACCTCTCATCAAAAAATGCTTATTTCAAAACAGAAGAAGAAAGGTGCATGCAGATTATGAAGCTTCGTCAAGTAACGCCTGTGCTCTGCAGTATGTCCCGGTCTGTCATCAGCAGTGCCTCTTGTATGTTGCTGTTTCTTTTGCTGGCGGGCATGCCGGTAACATTTTGCGCTACAGCGGAGCCTGCGGTAAAAAACTGGCATGAAGACGCTTTTTTCGGTCTTCACTATGATCTTCATCCTGGTGCCGGAGATACGGAACTCGGTCGCCTTTGTTCTTATGAGCATATTCGTGCCATGCTGGAAAAAGTGCAGCCTGACTTTGTGCAGTATGACTGTAAGGGGCACCCCGGGTATACCGGCTACCCGACCAAAGTCGGCTCGCCTTCTCCCGGCATTGTGAATGATGCGCTTCGTATCTGGCGTGATGTGACCCGGGATATGGGCATTCCGCTATCCATCCACTATTCCGGTGTGTGGGATACCCGGGCGATTGAACTGCACCCGGACTGGGCGCGCATCAGAGAAGATGGCACGCCGGATCCGAATAATACCAGCCGTCTGAGTGCTTACGAGACGGAGCTTCTTATACCGCAGCTGCTGGAAGTCGTGCGCGATTATGATATAGACGGCATGTGGATCGACGGCGAAAACTGGGCGTCTCATCCTGACTGGAGTGCAGCGTGCCAGGCGGCTTTTACAAAAGAAACCGGCATTACTGACATTCCTAAAAAATCAGGCGATCCTCATTGGCTTGAATGGCTGGCGTTTCAGCGTGCTCTTTTTGTGAAGCATGTCACGGATTATACAAATGCAGTGCATCAGCTGAAGCCGGAGTGCATGGTTACAAGCAACTGGATGTATAGTGTCCGCCAGCCTGAGGAGATGGAAGCACCCATTGATTATCTTAGCGGTGACTTTGATCCGTCTTTCGGTTCAGAGCGCGCCATGGCAGAAGGGCGTTTTATCTCCAGCCGCGGCAAGCCCTGGGATCTTATGGCGTGGAGTTTTCTGCAAATTCACGATCAGGGCTGGACTACGAAACCCGCTGTCCATTTGTGCCAGGAAGTGTCTACCGTACTGGCTCAGGGCGGTGCCATTTTTATTTATGATCAGCCTCAGCGCTCGGGAAAACTCACGGACTGGCATCAGGATATTTTTGCAGAAGTGGCGCAATTCTGCAGAAAACGACAGGCCTTGAGCCATCGGACGGAAAGTATTCCGCAGGTTGTTGTTCTGCACAGCGAGAACAGCTACTATCGCTACAATTCGCCTTTATACAACTTCGGCGGGGCGAATGCTGCAATGGAAGGAGCACTCTTTGCGCTTCTGGAGAACGGATACAGTGTGGATATAATGAATGAGGCAACGCTGGGCGCGCGTCTTTCCGAATATCCGCTTGTAGTTATTCCCGAAGCGGAGAATGTGTCGGATGCATTCAAGTCAAAATTGAGCGCCTATGTGGAAGCGGGCGGCCGGCTTATTGTATCCGGTGCCCATGTTGCGCTGCAGTATGGTGATCTCGCAGGCGTCAGCCCGGCTTCGGGTACAGCGATCGGGTGGCTTCCCGCCGGCAACGGCGCAGTCAAATGCTCCGGTTCGTACCAGAAAACAGTTCTGAACGGCGCGCGTGTCCTCCATCCTGTTTTAGAAAACCAGAGTATACCGGCCGATGACAAAGAGCTTGTGCCCGCATCCACGCTGAACCAGGTCGGGCAGGGCAGCGTTGCGGCGATTCACGGGCCGATTTTCAGAAACTATTTCCAGGGCCGCTATCCCGGTCTGCGCCAGGTAATCGGTGAGGTTGCCGCTGCTCTGGAAACGCCCGGCTTAAGTCGCACCTGTGCCCCCTGGTATGTTGAAATGGCACTACGGAAGAAGGACGGCAGGACGCTTGCCCACTTCGTCAACAGAAGCGTTTCAGGGTATCAGTCTTCCTATTATCATCTTGTTGAACATGTTCCTGATGCGGGCGCCTTTTCCATCGAGATTCCGATGGCGGAAAAACCGCAGCGCTGTTATATGTCCCCGGATCCGGTCGGGCTTGAGTGGCACTGGAAAGACGGCGTTCTTTCAGCAAATATCAGCGCATTGCATATTCACAATATACTGGTTATAGAGTAGCGTTTTTCAGATCGTCCAATTCAGACTGCATCCGGTGCAGCACAGGCAGGGCAATACCGCTTTTTGCATCCAGATCGTAATCAAGCACTTTCGGTGCGACAGGATGCTGGTTGCGCTTCCACTGGCTTGCCGCAAAACGCTTTCCGAAGCGTGCAATCCACTCCCGGAGCGTTTCCGGTCCATGGTCCGGGAATTTCTCGGCAAGCATGCGCCAGCACAAGGATAAAGACAGTCTTTTCCCGATATGCAGGTGAATGATTTCGTCAAGAACAGGATAAGGCATGAGCTCGTCTTCGTCCGTCTGGTCAGGAGCAAGTTCAGCGCTGGGCTTCAGCGCCAGTACTTTTTTCAGGCTCTGGAGCCCGTCCCTTTCTTCGAGATAAGCAAGGAGGCGGGAGACCAGGGTTTTCGGCATATTGGCAAGGGGCGAATAGGCGCCCTGATTATCTCCTCCGGCAGTGCTGTAGCCTACAGCGACTTCGCTCATATTGGTAGTGACCAGCACTAATCCATCCACATTATTTGCCCAGTTCAGCATGATGTCGCCGCGTATGCGTGCCTGCAGGTTCTGCCTGGTGATGGGGCGTACCTTCTTTTTAGACTCCATGATTTCCACGGCTTTTGAAAAAGCAATATCCACTTCTTCATGGATGGCAACAACACGAAATGGAATATGCAGTTCTTCTGCCAGAGCGCGTGCGGCATCGTGTCCGGCTGTACTGCTGAGTGCCCGGTTGGGCAGGTAAAGGGTCTGAATAAAAGAGGCGTAGTCATCGGTGCCACTGTCTTTTGCAAGCATACGCGCCGCCTGAACGGCTGCAAGAAGGCAGAGAGCGCTGTCCTGTCCGCCGGAGAGGGCGAGAAGGATTTTCCGGAAAACGCCTGCTTTCCGATAATAATCGCGAATCCCCAGCGCAATGGCATGTAAAATGGCATCGAGATCCTGGTTGCTATTATTCGTTTCGCTCTTGCGACCCGCCCGCTCTGCCTGAGCTGCGATTTGTTTGGCATAGGCACGCACTGAAGCGGGCTTAAACGCCGCTTGAGCGCATGAAATGCCGATACAACAGCCCTCCGCGCCTTCCAGTTCAAGAGAAACGGGTAATAGAGGAGGAGTGCGCTCCAGTTCACCAAGATCCACAATGACGGTATTCAGTGTCCATTGTTTTGCGGAAAAGGCACGGGTCTCCTCCAGGATTCCGGAGGGTGCGGCGATCAGTCCGGTGCCGTCAAAAATCAGCCTGCCGTCGTCGGTTCCAAGCAGGTTGGTGTGGACGCACAGGCCATGAAGACGGCGTGCCGTATCCAGCATGCGTATCCGACGGCGCTCGGCATGACCGGAGGCGAAAGGCACTGCTGCCATGCAGCAGATGACTGTCGCACAGCCATCACCATTTAGGAAAGACGGTGGGGATACAAGCGTGTCCGTGTCGAAACTTGGCAGCAATGTACCCCAGGGCATATCAAAGGAGAGCTGTCCCGCCGAAACGCCATTAAGCAAAGAATCGATCCGGGAAAGCGACGGGAAAGCGGCGGCGGTTTCCCGCAGTACAATTCCTGAAATAATTTTATCGCTTATGACGGCGGCGCCGCTGCGCAAAGAACCATGATATAAGACAGGGACTCCTACAATGGCGGTCATTCCGTCACAGGCGGCCGCAATCTCCGCCAGCGATGCCCAGCTTTGCCGTGCGGTATTCCGCCACATTCCAAGACTCTGGAGATTGTAGCCGGAAACAGCCAGTTCGGGAGCGATCAGCAGCTGGACGCCCGCCTTGCCGGCTTCCTCAATAGCATCCATCAGAAGTGCTGTGTTGCCGGAGAAGTCGCCTGTCCGAACTGAAAGGGAAACCAGGCCTGTCTTAATCAATTTCATAGCCTACGAACTCCGTGCCTTTCCCGTATGCCGCCGTAAAGCGATTGCATCTATTAATGCATGAGCAGCAAATCATGTTTGAGATCACCCATTGCCGGGGACAGAAGTATCGGGTAACGTTCCGGATTGCGCAGCCGCTTGAATTCTTCTGTCAGACCGCTTTGCTGAGCGGCGGCGTACTCCCGAATTTCGGCTGCTGTACGCTCGGCGGAGATCCGTTTTCCCAGCACAAAAGCCTCACGGAGGAGGGGCTGGGACTGCGCGGCGTTTTCAATGCGCCGGGGAACCTGTGGATGTTTTCTTGATCTTCCCTCTATGATACCTCCTGTTTCCGGAGTCTCATATTCAGAATACATGACATCGCCCAGAATATAGCCTTCATCGTTCAGGTATCGCTGCGGGTATTTGCGCCCGGGGTCTGTTGCTTTTTCGTAGTTGAACGAAGTTTTGATCACAGGTGACCACTTGCCACTGGTGTCTTTCATTGCTACCGCTTTGTATACGCCCGGCAAAGCAGGCGCATCATACGCCGTGACCAGTTGTGTCCCCACGCCCCATGCATTAATCCGTGCTCCCTGTCGTTTCAGGTCGGCAATCAGATCTTCATTCAGGTCATTGGAAGCAACGATAAGCGGGTTTTCCAGCCCGGCCTGAAGCATCATGGAATAGCAGATTTTACTGAGTTTTGCCAGATCACCTGAGTCCAGACGAACCGCCGGCCGGATAGGAACACCCTGCTCCCGCAACTCGCAAAAGGTACGAATTGCATTGGGAATTCCGCTTTTGACAGGGTCGTAGGTATCGACCAGAAGGATGCATCGCTCCGGATAAAGCCGGGCAAAGGTACGAAATGCTTCCAGTTCGGACGAAAAACTCATAACCCAGCTATGCGCATGGGTGCCGGCTACAGGAATACCGTAAAGCTGCCCGGCAAGCACATTGGAGGTCGAATGGCAGCCGCCAATAAAAGCAGCCCGGGAAGCACTGAGTCCGCCGTCGGGACCATGGGCGCGCCGCAGCCCGAATTCCATCACGGGGTCACCGTCGGCAGCTAGGCAGATGCGCGATGCTTTGGTGGCAATCAGGGTCTGGTAGTTCACAATATTGAGGAGCGCCGTTTCCAGCAGCTGCGCTTCAAGAATAGGACCTTCCACCTGAATGACCGGTTCGAAAGGAAACACGGCAGTCCCTTCAGGCACACATCGAATGGTACATTTTTTTTCAAAGTGGCGCAGATACTCCAAAAAGCAGTCATCGAAAATTTTCAGAGAGCGCAGATATTCCAAATCGCTCTCAGTAAAATAAAGATGCTCAAAATAGTGCAGGAACTCTTCCACGCCTGCAGCGATGGCATAGCCGGTATTGGGAGGCAGGTACCGGAAAAAGTATTCAAAACTGAGTTCCCGGTCCACCCGTTCTTCTTTCCAATGACCTGCCATCATGGTCAGCTGGTAAAAGTCGGTAAGAAGGGCAAGGCCCTCTCTCTGAAACCAGGGGTTATGCAGTGTATTCATGAAAGGTCTTCACTATCAATCAGCTCGACTCCGGCTGCCTGAAGCTCAGCATAGACGGCGGCTTCATTTTCAGGAAATACCGCCCGCGTGGCATTGCGTATAACAAATGCTTTAAAGCCGTTTTGAAGGGCGTCCAGAGCGGTGGCCTTGACACAAAAATCCAGCGCAAGTCCGACGACAAAAACCCGTTTGGTTTTTCGTCGCTCCAGGCGCGTACTTAAATCGGTGCCGTCAAAGGCGCTGTATGCATCTTTTTCAGCCGTGGTTGCCTTGTCAATAATGGTGGCATCCACAGGGATGCGCATATCTCCGTGAAACTCTGCACCAGGGGAGTTCTGAACACAATGAGACGGCCAGCACCCTTCGTCAAAATGGGGATTGTCCCTGAAACTGCAATGGTCATTCGGATGCCAGTCACGGGAAAAGTAGAGATAATCAAAAAAGCGCTGCAGCCTGTTGATCGGATCAATAATCAGTTCGGCATCCGGCACAGGAAGAGAGCCTCCCGAACAGAAATCATTCTGGACATCAACAATGATCAGGGCATCCGTATCGTTTACATTTACCATAAATTTAATCCTGACTGAAATTAAAATGAGCCAAAACAAAAGCGAGGATGGCCGCATGGTCGAAAGCAAGCGGAGGGAGTGCATTCACCGGAAACCATTCTGCCGCCGCAGCGTCATCATTTGCGCAAAGCGCTTCTTTGCTTAAAAGTTCTCCCGCAAAGACAACTGAAATTGTTCGCCCGCGGGGATCACGCCCCGGGTCGCCAAAGCAATGCAGTTGTGTTAGTGGAACATTGCGCAGGCCTGTTTCTTCCTGCAATTCACGCATCACAGCCTTGTCCAGGCTTTCGTCCATCTCAACGAACCCGCCGGGTAATGCCCAACTTCCTTTATACGGTTCATTTTTTCGCCGTACAAGAGCCACGTGTTTTTCTCCGGACCCGTCCGCAAAGACGACAGCGTCAACTGTTACCATCGGTCGCGGATAATCATAAGAAAAAAGAGTCAAGAGCAATACCTGTTTCTGAAAATTTCCTGTTGTGAGATTTCTTTGTCATAAGCAACAGAACGCAAACGAACCTGTTTTCTCCATAATACTTTATTTAGCGGTTCTGCTGCACATTTCTTTAAGGTATTCAGAGGGTACGCTCAGGCAAAAGGTTTTTGAGCCCGCTGGATTTCAAAGGTTCTTACGAGCGAAAGAATGTCTTCCGCCTTAAAAGGTTTTAACAGATAACCATCAGCGGCACTGTCCCGCATTTGCGGCATGCTCTGTGAGATCGAGCGGGCTGTTACGATTTGCACTTTAATGCCGGACAGAACGGGATGACTTTTAATATATTTACACAAGTCCCAGCCGTCCTGATCCGGTAGCGCGATATCCAGCAGAACAAGCCAGTAGTCGCCTTTTTCCAGCAGCTGCAAAGCCCCGTCACCGGAGGCGGCGATATCAATTTGGAAGCCTTCGTCGGAAAGGCATCTCTGCACAAAAGTGGCTGTTTCCGCATCGGCATCCACACACAGTATCTTGTTCCCCAGATGCGACTTTGTCTGAACCGGCGGGCTGAGTGCTTTATGAATGCCGCTGAGCAGCGTGCTTTTCCTGAACTGCCGCTTAAGCCGTGCATCAAAAAGCTCCTGATAATCGGCATAAAGGCTGTCATTGTCCGTAATAATCAGCGTCGGAATCTTGAGGTCCTGGGCTTCAGAAAAAAACTCTTCAAGCAGAACGCTCGCAAGCGGTCCGGTTTCGCTGTCAATAATGATACAGTCAGGGCTGTGTTTCTGTGCCAATGTGACCGCAGCAGAGGGGTAGGCAGCATGAATGACATCCATGCCTTCAGAGATGAGCTGCTGCCGTATTTGTGCACAGAGAGAGCGATCCTGAGAAACGAGTTCTATGAGAAGATGGGTTTCGATGGGAAGGGGTTTTGTTCCTGTTGACTCTCCGCCACTCTGAGGATGATGAAGGGGCAGAGAGAATCTGAAGGTAGTTCCTTCACCTGGCGTGCTGGAAACCGTGATCCTGCTTCCGTGCAGCCGGACAATGTCCTGTGCAATGGAGAGGCCGATCCCTGTTCCTCCGTATTTTCTGGTTGACGAAGCATCATACTGATAGAACCGGGTAAAGATTTTATCCTGCCCGTCTTCCGGGATGCCGATGCCTGTGTCAATCACAGCAATGAGAACTGTTTCTTTCCGCACCTCAACATCGACGGTCACGCTGCCTTCGTTTTTGTTGAATTTTACGGCATTTGACAGAAGATTATTGAAGACCTGCCCGAGATTTCCTTTATCCCCTTCCACCATGACAGGTGGGCGCGCTGTGTTTCCCTGCTCATCGTGTACGGTCAGATGCAGGGAGATGGCGCGCACCTCAGCCACAGGCTTGACGACCTGCATACTTGCTCTGATGCAGTCAATGAGATCAAAACTGGTGAAGACAAGCCCCTCAGTACTGCGATGTATCTTGGCAAAGTCGAGAAGGTTTTCGATCAGCGTGACCAGTTTTTCAACATTCCGAAGAATAATCTCCAGATATTCCTTCTGTGTATCATTGATGATGCCTGCTTTTTCATTCAGAATCATATCCGCATAACCCATGACCGCAACCAGAGGCGTACGCAGCTCATGGGAGACGTTGGACAGGAGGTGCGTTTTCATCTCGTCCAGTGATTTCAGCTCCTTGTTGGCACTGTCCAGTTTTTCTTTTGCGGAGTTGACCTGATCGAGGGTGATTTTTAGATTTTCCAGGAGCTGGGCATTACGGATGGCACCTGCCAGATGGGGCGCAATGCTTTCAAAAAGATGCAGGTCGTGATCCGAAAATGCGCCGATATCATTCGACCCCAGCTGAAGCGATCCGAGGATCTGCTGTTCCGCCCTTAAAGGCACGCACAGAACGCTGCAGATCTCCGGTGGGAACTGGCATGCCATAATTTCGTTTTCTTTTTTGATGTTTTCAATATTCAGAGGGCGCCCCGCTTTGGCAACCCAGCCGGCGCAACTGTGGTCATCATCCAGCCGGGGGAAACGTTCTCTTCCGTCCTGAGGCTCCGGCCAGATCTGGCGGGTCTCGTGGGCGTTGGCGTCTAGCGTGATGGACACTGCCGCATAATCGTAATCCACCAGACGGTGGAGTTCCGCAAGAAGGCTCTCATAGACGCGTCCTGCTTCGACGCTGGAGTTGACTACATTGGCAATTTTGTTGACAGTAGCCATACGTTCAGCACGCTCGGCAATCTCTTTTTCCATCCGGAGGCTTCGTGTTACATCTCTGAAGCTGCCCTCAATTCCCTGCATATTGCCCTGATCGCTCAGGATACGATTTCCCGAAATTTCCACACAGACCGGCTCGTCGCTGAATTTACTCAGCCACACGCGCATACTGTCCACATAGGGCCGCCGCTTGATGTTTTGGATGAACTTCTGGTAGTCGTCCTCATCCACAAAAAAATCACCCAGAGGGCGCCCTAATACTTCATCCCGCCAGGAATAGCCCAGAATGGCAACACCTGCCGGATTGATAAAAATAATCTGCATTTCCTGATTCGTCTGAAAAATACAGTCACGCAAGGAAGTGATCAGGTGCCTGTATTTTTCCTGTGATGCGCCTAAACGGTGCATATTGCTCCGGAGCGCTGCCGCCATCTGATTGAAAGAAGCGGCAAGTTCTTCAATCTCATCCCCCGTCTGAATTTTCAGTTTCAGATCGAGATCCCCCTGCCGAATGATCTGTGCGCCTTCATTGAGAAGAGACAGGGGACGCAGAATTTTGTTGTTGACAATTCTGTAGGCGATGGCGCAGAACAGAGCGATGATGAGGCAGCTTGCGAGCAGGGCGACGCCTGCCGCCATGTTGATGGTCCGAAATACCGCAGGTGTCGGCTGATGTACCGCCACATAAAGGGGATGGTAACTTGCAAGCCTTTGGTACGCTATGAGCACAGGGGTACGTACGCCTTGCGAAAGATAATCCCACAGAACGAAAGCGTCCTGTGTTTTTTCCGTGTTTTTGAGACGTTCCGCCAGTTTCGGATGAACAGCAGTGACCCGTGGCGGAGGGGGGGAAGTCTCGGAGTCATCATTCAATGACACAGTAAATTGTGTGTCTTCTGCCATGTATATGATTTCGTACCGATCCCGGCGGCGTCCTTCAACAACAAAATTGTCGTCCAGAATCAGTTCCATCAGCTCCTGAGCGCTCTGGTTTTCCACGAGATATCCAAGGACAATTTCCTTGTTCGCATCAAAAACAGGCGCTACCAGCAGCGCTGTATAGCGCCCCTGAGAATTGAGGTAATCGGGACGGAGAAAACGGGTCTCCGTGATTTTATCCAGCCCGGGCAGCGGCGGCGGCTCTGTGTCGTCAAGGCTGAAAATAGCCTTTCCTGCAGAATTATAAAGATAAAACGAAGAATGTAGCGTGGGACTTTCATGCACCTCCTGAAGCAGCCGCCTGCGCAAGGCCTGATCAGACCCTGTTTCACTGCGGTAGGCATGGCGCAGCCAGTCTACAATCTCAGGATACTGGGCGATGCGCGTCGTGTTGCGCTCCCGTTCCTGAATCACGAGGCTGACGCCGCCGACCGTTTTCCGGGCTGCAGTCAGAAGATTCTGCATAACAGCGAGCTGCTGCCCCTCTCTTGCCGCAAAGTAACCGATAAGCAGCACCATAATCATGGGGATAACGCCGATCCACAGGATGGAAAGAATGAAACGGCGTTCTATGCTCAGGCGAACAGATGATTCTTCCATGCGTAACTTCCCGAAAAAAAGCCGGCACATCAACCTACTGAAGTGCCGGCTTGATTATAGCAATTGGCTGGGCAGAATGAAATTTAATCCTGATCGCCCTTTCTGCTGATTAACTCACGAACTTTCGATAGCAGATGATCCACTTTAAAGGGCTTGGCAAGATAATCATCAGCACCACATGCGAAAACGCGCTCGATGTCCTGCTCTTTATCAAGACAGGTGACAGCCATGATCGGGATGTTGCGTGTCGCCTCGTTGTTGCGCAGCGCACGGCATACATCAAAGCCGTTTATTTCGGGCATGAGGAAGTCAAGAAGAATCAGATCCGGAATGGTCTGTGCCGCTTTCAGACCCACTTCTGTCGCATTGCTGACCATAACCAGATTATACCCTTCGTCTACAAGAATCCGTTCCATCAGCGCCAGAGCGTCCTGATCATCATCAACGATCATAATGTGCCGGGACGTGAAGGCCTTGTCCCGGGGAAACATATCGTACTGCTCCCGGAACTGATCCAGATCAGGCTCAAGAATACGATAGTGCCCGCCTGGTGTACGGGAGGCTTTGATCAGCCCCTGTTTAATCCAGTTTTTGATGCTATGGTGTGTAACATGGCAAATCTTTGCTGCTTCAAAGGTAGTGTAGGCTTTGTGTTCTCGGTCCATAATGCTTTACTTCCTGTTGTTGCTTACCCACAATGTAATATCAATTCACGCGTGCCTGCGAAGTTTCTCTCGTTAACACAGAATTCACAATTTACCACGCTTCCCTGCATATTATATATAAAATACGGCAAGACTATCAAATGTTTTTTACTGCATGAGTGATGATTATACAAATCGTGCCATAAGTGAAAAAAAGGCAGGGTTTTTCAGAGTAAAGAACGGATGTTCAGGATGCGCCTGCTTGGCCCTTCGCCGTCAGCCTGATTTCAGAGGCAGGCGCCGGGAAAGAGTAACAGGAGATATTCCAGAAATTCTATAACGTTTTTTGTGAACGCTCCGTTCGTATCTCTGTATTCAGAAAATAATCTGAAAAAGGTGAATATATGCATGCCCAATATGCTATTTATGCGCAGGAAATGATGAGCATCTCAAAATGCCCGCACCGTATCCGTTCTTCCTGAACGAAAAGAGACCGCAAAACAGGCAGATCTGCAGCCGAAAGGCTTTTGAGATGGGCGTTGCAAAAAAGTCTTAGTATTGGAATAAAGGTGTGGAAAGGTAACGTTCGCCAGTATCCGGTAGGATGACGACAATGGTCTTTCCTTCATATTCATCATTTCTTGCCAGACGCAAAGCGGCTGCTGCGGCTGCACCGCTGCTGATTCCGCAGATAATGCCTTCTTCCTTTGCGAGGCGCCGTGCCATTTCAAAGGCTTTTTCATCCGAAATCGTTTCAATTTTGTCAATCAGACTGAGATCCAGGACTTCCGGGATAAAGCCTGCGCCGATCCCCTGAATTTTGTGTTTCCCCGGCTTTTCGCCCGATAAGACGGCAGAAGTGACTGGCTCGACGGCAACGCATTCAATCTGTTTTTTCTTTTCTTTTTTGATATAACGCCCTATTCCGGTAATGGTGCCGCCTGTGCCGACCCCAGCGACCAGTACATCGATGGCACCGTCTGTATCTTCCCAAATTTCAGGACCCGTTGTCCGGAAATGGGCTTCAGGGTTGGAAGGGTTTGTAAATTGTTGTGGCAGGAAAAAATCAGGGTTTTCTTCTGCAATCTGTTCTGCTGTCGAAATGGCACCGGGCATACCTTTTTCACCGGGGGTCAGCACCAGTTCGGCGCCGAATGCTTTTAGCATGGCACGCCGTTCGAGACTCATGGTTTCCGGCATGGTAAGCACAAGCCGGTACCCCCGGGCAGCAGCAACAAAAGCCAGAGCAATACCGGTATTGCCTGATGTTGGTTCCACGATGGTTCCGCCTGGCTTAAGGAGACCGCGCTTCTCCGCATCCCATACCATTTGTGCGCCGATACGGCACTTGACGGAAGAAGCAGGATTGCGGCCTTCTACTTTTGCCAGCACATGAGCGGCTTTGGAATCTGCTGTCACTTTGTTGAGCCGGACAAGCGGTGTTTTGCCTATGGACAGGCTGTTGTCCTGATAAAAAGCCATGATATACTCCTTCGCAGGTTGTAAAGTTGCACAAGTTCCGCTTTTTGCCACAGGATCATTTGGCATTTCTTTGAAAAGGGCTATTCCTACTATATCACTTGTATTAGTAGTAATGCAAGAAATAGAGTCCGATTTTTTCCGGGACTTAAAGTTGAACGCCATTCCAAGTCTCTATATAATTGGATCGGAGGTGCGTGGGGGATTCGCTTCAATGAACAGCAAAATGTCCGTTTACCAATATCGGTACAAAAGAGGAACCAGTCATGATTAAAGTGGGTATAGTAGGAGCTACTGGCTATGGCGGTCGCGAACTGCTCCGGCTTTTATGTGCGCATCCTCAGGTGACCGTTACAGCTGCTGCCTCTACAAGTGTTTCCGGGGATGCACTGGCGGATGAGCTGCCTGCCTTTGCAAAATTGATCGACCTTGAATTTGAAACCTTTGATGCCACTTCGCTGGCGGCTCGCTGCGACGTTGTTTTTGTCGGTGTCCCCGGCAAAGCGAGCATGGCACCTGTGGCTGCTCTTCACGAAGCAGGTGTATGCGTGATAGACATCGGGCCTGATTTTCGGTTGCAGGATCTGGCGCTTTTTCAGAAATACTACGGTGTAGAGCACATAGCGCCTGAACTGGTGCAGAAAGCGGTTTATGGCTTTCCTGCCTGGTACCGTGATGCGTTGCGACAGGCGGAGATTATTGCGGTTCCCGGCTGTTATCCGGTCAGCATGCTCACGCCGCTGCGCCCCCTGACCGATGCGCCTGTTTCGGGAGTTCCGATAGTGATAGACAGCATTTCCGGGATTTCCGGAGCCGGTAAATCCCTGTCTCAAGCCTTTCATTTCCCTGAGATGAATGAAAATCTCAAGGCATATAAAATTGGCGTACACCAGCACATTCCCGAGGTGGAGCAGGAATTGCTGAACCGCTTTACAATTCAATTCACCCCCCATGTAGGTCCTTTAACCAGAGGTATTCTGACGACCATCACATTGCGCCCGGAAACACTTTTCGATCCGGCCCCTTATTATGCCTGCTATGCTGATGAGCCTTTTATCCGGGTGCTCGGTGCCGGAAAAACACCGGACATCAACCAGGTGCGCGCCTCGAATTTCTGCGACTTCGGTTGGGTTTGCGATGAGAGAACCGGCAATATCGTTATGGTCAGCGCAATAGATAATCTTATGGGCGGCACGGCAGGCATGGCGGTTCAGTGCATGAACATCCGCTTCGGTCTTGAGGAAAACACCGGACTGAAGTGGGCGGGGATGGCACCATGAAGAAAATATCGGGAGGTTTATGCGCTCCTGCGGGATTCAGGGCGGGAGCGGCGGCAGCCGGTGTGAAAAAAGCCAACACCACCCGTCTGGATTGTGCCCTGATTGTCAGTGA
Organism: Candidatus Hydrogenedentes bacterium ADurb.Bin170; assembly: GCA_002070275.1. GTDB lineage: Bacteria > Hydrogenedentota > Hydrogenedentia > Hydrogenedentales > CAITNO01 > JAAYJV01. The sequence continues at coordinate 7,497 of MWCY01000029.1, read as the reverse complement.
CAGACCGGCGTCGGTAGCCGGTGTTTTTACGACCAATCGTGTTTTTGCCGCCCCGGTGCGGTACTGCCGTGAGATATGTGCCCGGGGGCGTGCCCGCGCTTTTCTGGCCAACAGCGGCAATGCCAACGCCTGTACCGGTGAGTCGGGCTATGAGGATGTGCTTTCCATGGCTGCCTGTGCGGGTGCTCTGCTGGATATTCCCGCCGATGAAATCTGTGTCAGCAGCACCGGTGTAATCGGTGTTCCTCTGCCTCTTGACCGGCTCAGCGGGGGCATCAATCAGTGTGCCGCATCGCTTTCTTCCGAAGGAAGCGCCGCCGCTGCCCGGGCGATCATGACGACAGATACACGCCCGAAGGAGATGGCACTGGAAATAGCGCTCTCCGGCGGAACGGTTCGCCTGGGCGGTATAGCAAAAGGTGCGGGCATGATTGCGCCCAACCTGGCGACCATGCTTGCTTTTCTGACGACAGATGCCGCTCTTGACCCGCCTCTGCTTCGGCGTCTATTGAAGGAAGCGGCGGATGTTTCGTTCAATTGCATTTGTGTTGACAATGATATGAGCACCAATGACACGCTTCTGATTATGGCAAACGGCGCTTCAGGCACCCCGCTGTTGAAGGAAGGCACGGCTGACAGCCGTCTTTTTGCGGAAGCGCTTCAGCGGCTCTGCGCCGATCTTGCCCGTGAACTGGTGCTGGATGGAGAAGGAGCGACGAAGTTCGTGACAATTGCCGTGGAAGGAGCAAAAGACACTGCTTCCGCACGGCAGATGGCAGCCACCATCGCCAAATCCCAGCTGTGCAAAACAGCCTTTTACGGCAGCGATGCCAACTGGGGGCGTATTGTGTGCGCAGCCGGTTATTCCGGTGTGGTATTTGATCCATCCCGTACAGATTTATATATTCAGGGCGTCCATGTTTTCAGCAATGGCCGGCCCCTTCCTGAAAAGGACAGCGAAGTGCAGCCTCTGATGGCGTCGCCTGAAATTACAGTGCGGTTGTGCCTTCAGGAAGGCACCGCTTCCGGGGAATACTGGACATCTGACCTGAGTATCGATTATGTAAAAATCAATGCAGATTATCGCACCTGAGCAAAGGATCCAACTATGCAGGAGCTGATTAAAAAAGCAGAAGTGCTCATAGAGGCATTGCCTTATATCCGTCAGTTTTTCGGGAAAACAGTCCTCATCAAATACGGCGGTGCGGCTATGCTTGATCCGGCACTTCGCGCCAGTACCATTCAGGATGTTGTGCTGATGCGTTACGTCGGTATGAACCCGATTATCGTTCATGGCGGCGGTCCGGCGATCAACGGCATGCTGAAACGGCTTGATATTCAGTCGCATTTCACTGCCCAGGGGCTACGTGTGACCGACAGCGCCACCATGGAAGTGGTGGAGATGATGCTGGCGGGTTCTGTCAATAAAGATATTGTAAATCTGATCAACTGTGCAGGCGGCGAGGCCGTCGGGCTTTGCGGTAAGGACGGCCGTATGCTCTATGCACGCAAGAAACTGGCTGAAAGCGGCGAAGATCTGGGGCAGGTGGGTGAAATTACCAGTGTCAATACCCGTGTTCTGACAGCGTTGTGTGAAAGCGGAATGATCCCGGTGGTGGCACCTATAGCAACCGATGAGGATGGCGGCACCTGGAATATTAACGCCGATACGGCGGCAGGCGATATCGCTGCTGCAGTCAAAGCGGAAAAACTGGTTTTTCTTACCGATACACCGGGGCTGCTCCGGGAAGTGAAGAACCCGGAGACGTTGATAAAACAGGTTCACATCAGCGAAGTCCAGCGGCTGAAAGAACAGGGTATTATAGCCGGTGGCATGGTTCCGAAAGTGGAGGCATGCATCAAAGCGCTGAACCACGGTGTACGGCGCACCCATATTATTGATGGCCGTGTTCCTCACAGCATGCTGCTTGAAATCTTTACGGATAAAGGAATGGGATCTCTGGTCACCCGCGATACGGCGGTCGTGCAGGAAGGAAACTGAGAGCAGATGGATACAGAAAGCTATTTTGTAAATATCATTATTCAGGGCGGCATTCTCATGTGGCCCATCATGATGTGCTCTGTCATCGGCCTTGCCATAGTGATAGAGCGTTTTTTTGTGCTGCGCCGTGCCGATATCGACACCCGTGAATTTATGGATGTTATGCGGCAGGTGCTGCGCCAGAACAGAATCAGGGAAGCCATTGAGATCTGCGATGAGACCGAGGCGCCGGTGGCACGCATCTTAAAAGCGGGTATTCTTAAGCATGACCGCAGTAAAGACGATATTCGCGAAGCCATCGAAGAGGCGGGCCGCTTTGAAATTCCGCGCCTGGAGCGCCATCTTTCTGCACTGGCAACCTGTTCAACCATCGCACCGCTTTTGGGACTCCTCGGCACGGTTCAGGGTATGATTAAAGCCTTCAGCCAGATCCAGAACAAGCGCGGTCAGGTGAACCCCAGCGATCTGGCGGAAGGTATAGGCAATGCGCTGATCACGACGGCGGCCGGGCTCACAGTTGCCATTCCTATTCTTGTTGTTCACAACTATTTCATTACACGGGTGGACAACATGGTTCTCGAAATGGAGCTCAGCTCTTCTGAACTGATCGAGCTGCTGACGCAGCACCACGGTGATCGAGAGATATAAGCATGAAATTCAAAAGAGATAACCGCAGAAAAGTGCTCGCTTCGCTGGACATGACCCCGCTTATTGACGTGGTCTTTCAGCTCCTGATCTTTTTTATGGTTTCTTCCACTTTTGTGGTGCAGTCTTCGGTGCCCATTGAGCTGCCTGAGGCGGAAGGGGCGGATCAGCTCGAAAGCAAAGAAATGTCCATTACCCTTGTTTATGGTGCCGGCGGACCCGAGGATGGCGGCGAAATTTTTGTTAACGATATCTCCATTACCAATTGGACACAATTGACGCGGTCTCTGGTAGAGCTGCGCGAACGGGATCCTGAAGCGCTGGTGCTCATCCGTCCTGATGCACGGGTGCCCACAGAACGTCTGGTCAAGGTGCTTGGTTTTGCCAATAGTGTGGGCATAAAAAACTACGGGATTGCCGCCACTTCGCCAACGTCTGAAAGATGACCCGGCACCGCCGGGACAGGGCTTTTGCCATGACAGCCGAAAAAGCAGTATATCCGGATCCTATCGCATATCGGCGGCGGCTGCAGCGAAAAAACCGGAAGCGGCTCTTTTGGGCAGCAGGCTTTTCTCTCCTTTTTCACCTTTCCATGATTACTTTTTTCGAAATCGGTGTGCGTTATCCGCGGGACGATATCCGTTTCTACCAGGTGCAGATTGTGTCTGTTCCGGAAGTCCCCCGGGCTGCCGCTCCGGCGGCCGCTTCTTCTGATGCCCTGAGTTTGAGCGGGAGAAATGACTATGGCCAGCTCCCGCTGATTGCCTTGCCTGTTGTCGAATTTGCTGAAATGGAACGCCTCCGGGTACGTTACGATACGGCCGCGCCCCTGGCAGAATTAGCGGAGCGCCCGACGCAGCCTGTTTATACGGACAGCTGGGCGCGTTTCAGTTCTGAGCTGCAGCGCATGAGTCGATCTCTTCGGGACCTTGCCCTTTCTGAAGAAGGGGCTGTGCCACGGGAAAAGCAGCCGAAAGAGGCACAGCGGCTTTACTTCAGACCCGCCGAAGGTTTCGAAGCCTATATTGAATGGACGGGGCCGCCCGCTGATCGTGCCCTGCTGTTTTCACCGCCCATGAAAGCCCTGTGGAATGTATCGACTGCACTGAAAAGCCGTCAACTGGAAATTGTGTTTCAGGTTGATCCCGGGGGCAGAGTTGTGAACGTATGGAGTCCTGAAGTGGAGGATGCGGCGGTGGTTGACGATATCCAGATGACGCTGCTCCAATACCGTTTTTCCCCGTTGCCCGAATTGGGGATGTCAGGCTCCGGTGAAGGAGAAAACCGCAGCCTGAAAGACCAGTCCGGCGTGCTGTTCATTAAAGCGTCGGAGCAGGCGCCATGATACAAATTACGTTGGGAACAGCACTGCTTGTTTACGGCACCGTAATTATAGTCGGGTTTGCCCTCCTGTCACTTCTGGGTGAACTACGTGCTACGGGCGTTTATACGGTTCTGGAAAAACAGTTCATGTGGCGTTGTGTTTTCTGCAGTTTCCTGTATCTGGATCAGGAAGCGGTGACAATTTCCCGGTGTCCCCGATGCGGCAGTTATAACAAGTCCAAAGAAGCGCAGGACGAGCGTGTGAGTGCGAACCGTGAACATTGGGCACCGGAGCCGGTTTCCGGTCCGGCTGATCCGGAAGACCTTCCGCGCCGCAATCCATCGAGGAGAAAACGCCCGGGTCAGTCCCGGCGCGGCCCCCGTCGTCGCCGCTGATTCTCCCCGTCCTTTTTCCCTTTTCCATCCTGCCCGCAGCAGAATTCCGTTTTCTAAAAGAAAAGCCTCTGCCGGAAGAGGCCGGCAGAGGCGAGGGGAACTATAGAGTGGTGATTATTTTTTCTTGCAGCACTTCTTGGCGTTAGGCTTGCTGCAGGCGCGCGGTGTTTCAATGGCGGCCTGAGCAGCGGCAAGTCGTGCGATAGGCAGACGGTAGGGGCTGCAGCTGACGTAATTCAGACCGACCCGGTGACAGAATTTCACGGAAGAAGGTTCTCCGCCGTGCTCGCCGCAGATACCGCATTTCAGATCGGGGCGTGTGGAACGGCCTTTCTGTACAGCCATATCAACCAATTGTCCCACGCCTTCCTGATCCAGGGCTGCAAAGGGATCATCATCCAGAATTCGTTTTTCCAGATAGATGGGCAGGAAAGTGCCGATATCATCGCGCGAATAACCGAAGGTCATCTGGGTCAGATCGTTGGTGCCGAAGCTGAAGAAGTCTGCCGATTCGGCAATCTTATCGGCGATGAGCGTGGCACGGGGCACTTCGATCATGGTACCGATGAGATAATTGACTTTCGTTTTCGTCTCTTTCTGAACATCAGCGGCGACCGCTTCGACGATGGCGCGCTGGTTTGCAAGTTCTTCGCGGGTACCGATGAGGGGAATCATGATTTCCGGGAGAACATGAATTTTCTTCTTGGTGAGACGGGCAGCAGCGGTGATAATGGCGCGCGCCTGCATTTCGGTAATTTCGGGATAAGCAATGCCGAGACGGCAGCCACGATGGCCGAGCATGGGATTGAATTCATGGAGCGCATTGATTCGTTCAACTACCTGGGCAGGCTTCAGACCGGCATGGTTGGCCAGGGCTTCCAGTTCTTTTTTCGCACCCGGCTCAAGCAGACTGCCGACAAATTCATGCAGCGGCGGGTCAAGCAGACGAACGGTAACGGGCTTGCCCTTCATGGCTGTGAAGATTTCGACAAAGTCCTGGGTCTGATAGTCCAAAAGCTTCATGACGGCTTTGCGTCGGTCTGCTTCGTTGTCCGCCAAAATCATTTCACGGACGTAGATGATACGGTCGGCGTCGAAGAACATATGTTCAGTGCGGGCAAGTCCGATGCCTTCAGCACCGAAGCGCAGCGCCGCAGCCGCATCTTCCTGGCTTTCAGCATTGGCACGAACGCCGATCTGACGGCGGGCATCTGCCCATTTCATCAGCTTGCTGTACCATTTGTTCTTTTCAGGCTGCGCCGGAAGGACAGGAATCTGCCCCAGATAAACTGTTCCGGCAGTACCGTTCATGCTGATCCAGTCGCCTTCTTTCACTGTAATATTGCCAACAGTGAATTTCTTTTCGCGGGCATTAATGGTAACGGCGGCGCATCCGACGATGCAGCATTTACCCCAGCCACGCGCCACCAGTGCTGCGTGGGAGGTCATGCCGCCCATGGAGGTAAGGATGGCAACGGAGGAACGCATGCCTTCCACATCTTCAGGGGAAGTTTCATTGCGGACAAGAATGACTTTTTCGCCTTTTGCCGCCCATTCTTTAGCGTCTTCACTGGTAAAGACTACACGGCCAACGCCGCCACCGGGACCGGCGGGAAGGGCTTTGGCGATGTACTTCTCTTTTTTCTCCGCCTGAGGATCAAGCATGGGGTGAAGAAGTTCATCAAGCTGTTCAGGTTTTACACGCATGACAGCAGTGTCTTCAGTAATCAGCCCGGATTCACACATTTCAACTGCCATGCGAACCGCTGCACCGCCGGTACGTTTGCCGGTACGGGTCTGCAGCATGTAAAGAGTGCCGTCTTCAATAGTGAATTCAACGTCCTGCATATCCGTGTAATGCTCTTCGAGCAGATCGCGGATGTCGGCGAGCTGTTTGTAAAGGGCAGGCCACTCTTTCTGCAGCGATTTCATGTGTCTGTTGGCGTCGGTTTTGGTGGCATCATTCAGCGGCGAAGGGGTACGCGTGCCGGCGACCACGTCTTCACCCTGTGCGTTGACCAGCCATTCACCGAAGAATTTGTTTTCGCCGGTGGCAGGGTTACGTGTAAAAGCGACGCCGGTGGCAGAACTGTCACCCAGATTACCGAAGACCATTGCCTGTACGTTTACGGCTGTACCCCAATTATCAGGGATGCCTTCAATCCGGCGGTAGGCGATGGCACGCTTGCCGTTCCAGGACTGGAATACGGCCTTAATGCCGCCCCAAAGCTGATCTTTGGGATTGTCGGGGAAGTTTTTGCCAAAACACTTTTTGACAATGACTTTGTATTCTTCGCAAAGATTTTTAAGGTCTTCTGCATCAAGATCGGTGTCTTCTGTTACGCCTTTGGCTTCCTTCATGGCATCCATGGCTTCTTCCATCAGATGACGGACGCCTGCACCATCGGCAGGTTCAATACCGGCGGCTTTTTCCATTACGACGTCGGCGTACATCATGATCAGACGACGGTAGGAGTCATACACAAAACGAGGATCGCCACTCTTCTTAATCAGGCCGGGAAGCGTATTTTTGCTCAGACCGATGTTGAGTACGGTATCCATCATGCCGGGCATGGACATGCGGGCACCGGAACGTACAGCGAGAAGCAGCGGGTTGTCGGGGTCGTCGAATTTTTTCTTCATTACTTTTTCGACTTTTTCCAGTGCTTTCTCGGTCTCATCATAAACGTTCTGCGGAAGTTTGCCTTTGTTTTCATAATATTCGGTGCAAACTTCGGTGGTAATGGTGAAGCCGGCGGGAACGGGAATCCCCATGCTCGCCATTTCGCATAGATTGGCACCTTTTCCACCAAGCAGGTTTTTCATTTCGCCTGTGCCTTCGGCTTTGCCACCGCCAAAGAAATACACACTCTTTTTTGCCATAACAGTAGACTCTCCTTGGGTTGTTACACGAGATCCCCTTGTGGTGCTTTTGTAGCGCATGTACAAGAACTGCGGAAAACGGGGATAGCTTAGAAGGTCCAGCGAGTTGCGCCGCGAATGCGGTAAACACCGTCAGCATTCTACTACAAATACGGTTCAATATGCAAATGGTGGGCGGATTCAAGGCTGAAATGCAATTATTGAATTGAATAAGACTTCGGCAGGCGTTCGGTAGTTTAAGGTTTTTC
>MWCY01000028.1 GCA_002070275.1 Candidatus Hydrogenedentes bacterium ADurb.Bin170 | reverse complement strand
ACCAGACGGGATTATCTAAAGGGGAGTCTTCGATGCACACTTCTTCCATGTAGTCTTCAATGTAGCCTCTCAGTTTCCCGGGAAGATCGTAAACTTGAAGGAGTCCTTTTTCAAAGTCATCACAAACCTGAAGCCCATACTCCAGAAGCCTTTTATTATCCTTGTGCACTTCGCGAACCCACGCCCGAACATAGCCGACTGGAGTCATGTCATAGACGTACCGTATCTCCTCACCTTCTTTTCTGGAATAGGATCGAGTGAATGTTTTCCCCTGAAGATGTTCCTCAATGTACGGCAGCTGAATATCAGACATGCCCGCCGGGATCTGTTCTTTAAGCCACTGCTTGAAGGGGATAGTGTGCACTGCTTTTTGTTTCTCTGTCATAGTCTAGTGCTCCTGCTTTTGGGGGGACTTTCACTTACAGTTCTTGCACTTGAGTTTTTGCATTTTTGCAAAATTAAACTCCTGTAGGGATAAAAATTAGGGGGTGGGCTGCGTAGCCAGTGCTATCCGCTCCTCCGGGAAGAACCTAGGGTTCCCTCCGGATGTTTTTTGATGCTGAAAAACGTCTTCCCGTGAACACTTTTTTGAAATTTTGACAAGTAGGAGTACAAGTGTTCACAGGAAGCCCGTCTAACTCTTTATAATTCAACATGTTATAACCTCTTGCCGTCTGCCTCCGGAGCAGAAGGTCGCAGGTTCGAGTCCTGCTGGGCGCGCCATTTCCCACCTCTTTTACAGCTTCTTCTGCCCGTTTCCTCTTTTCCCGGCAGGGTGAGCCATCCTTATTTTCAGCAGAGAGCAGAAACTCAGCTTTGTGAGCCGTTGCCGAAGGTGTCCTGTTTCATGGCGTCCTTGGCGCGGTGGCGGATGATGCGTCCCTCGACAAGATAGATAACCACTTCGGCAATGTTGGATGCGTGGTCGGCGATGCGCTCAATATGGCGGGAGATGGCGAGGAGATGAATGAATCCTCCCGACTGATGGGGCGCACTCTGTACGCCACGCCGGACAAAGCGGTGTACGTCCCCGTAGATTTCGTCCACTTTATCGTCTTCGGCAATGACTTCAAAGGCAGTCTGCGCATTGAAGTTTACGAGTGCGTCGAGGCTGTTATGAAGCATAGCCTGCGCCTTTTTCGCCATGGACTCGAAGTCATAGGATACGTCCGTGTGCCCTTCGTTCACCCAATAGCAGATCTGCTCGGCGATGCTGACAGCGGCATCACCGATGCGTTCGAGTTCCGCATTGATTTTGAGGACGGCGATAATGAACCGCAGGTCGTGCGCCACGGGCTGATGGAGAGCGAGAATTTTCTGGCATTCCTCTTCTATATCCACTTCGACCAGGTCAATCTCTCTGTCTTCGCCGATTACAACCTGTGCCATTTCGGTGTCGCGTTCGGCCAGGGCGGTGACGGCGTTTCGCACCGATTTTTCGACCAGAGCAGCCAGGGCAAGGATGCGTACTTTCAGTTTTTCGATTTCGTGTTGGAAGTGCCTGGTCATGGGCGGTACTCCTGCTTCAGTTGGGTTGGGATCATCCGTAACGGCCTGAGATATAGGCTTCCGTTCTCTTATCTCTGGGGTTGTTGAAAATGCGCACGGTGGGTCCGAACTCGATGAGTTCGCCCATGAGCATGAATGCGGACCAGGAGGAGACACGTGATGCCTGCTGCATATTATGGGTAACGATAATAATGGTGTAGCTTTCTGACAGATCGCGCATAAGATCTTCGATATGGTCTGTGGCAATGGGGTCGAGGGCGGAACAGGGTTCATCCATGAGAAGGATTTCCGGTTCAATGGCGAGGACGCGCGAAATGCAGAGGCGCTGCTGCTGTTCGGGCGAGAGCGCCAGTGCGGGGCTGTGCAGTTTGTCTTTTACTTCTTCCCAGAGTAACGTGGCGCGGAGGCTGTTTTCCACAATATCGCTGTGTTTCTGTCCGGGCGGTGTCCCGTGCACGCGCAGCCCGTAGGTGATGTTGTCGGCGATGGAAAGGGGGAAGGGGTTCGGCCGTTGAAATACCATGCCCACACGCCTGCGCAGCCGGATGAGATCTGTGCCCTGCTGGTGGATATTTTCTCCATCCAGGAGGATTTCACCCTCAATGATGACGCCGGGAATCAGCTCGTTCATCCGGTTAAAACAGCGGAGAAGCGTTGATTTTCCGCATCCGGAGGGACCGATAATGGCGGTGATGCTTCTGGGCGGAATGGCGATATTCACTCCCTTGAGGGAGTGGTAGTCTCCGTAATAGAGGTTCAGATTTTTTGTTTCAATCTTTGCGTCCATGGGACTCCTAGCCAAATTGTCCGACCAGATAATCGTTGGTGCGCTTATCGGAGGGGTTTGTGAAGAGCCGTCCGGTTTCCTTCATTTCGATGAGTTTTCCCATGAGGAAGAAAGCGGTACGGTCGGAGGCGCGTGCCGCCTGTTTTGTATTGTTTGTGACGAGCACAATGGCGAGCCTTGACTTGAGTTCGAAGAGCGCATCTTCAATTTTTGCTGTGGAGATGGGATCCAGGGCGGAGCAGGGCTCGTCGAGGATCAGGACTTCCGGCTCAAGAGCAAGCACTCTGGCGAGGCAAAGGCGCTGCTGCTGTCCGCCGGAGAGATTTTTGGCAGGCATATGGAGCCTGTCTTTGACTTCGCCCCAAAGGAAAGCGGACTGGAGTGATGTTTCGACGAGTTCGTCCAGCCTGTTCTTATCCCGCACGCCCGCCAGTCTGGGGCCGTAAACCAGATTTTCATAAATTGACCAGGGCAGCGGCACCGGTACGGCATAGACCATGCCGACTTTTCGCCGCAGCTGAGCGGTATCGGCGCCGGGATCGAAAATATTGCTGCCGTTCAGGAGAATGGTTCCGCTCACTTTAAAGCTGTGCTGCAGATCATTAAGCCGGTTCAGACATCGGAGAAAGGTGGTTTTCCCGCTGTTGGACGGCCCGATAATGGCAAGACGTTCATTTTTATAAACAGGCAGACTGAGTCCGTCCAGAATGGTTCTGTCATAAGAGGTGACTGTGAGGTTCTGCACTTCAATAACAGGGCTGTTCTGTTCCGGAGGCATCATCCGTTCCTCCGTGTTACCTGGCGCATGAGCCAGTAAGCGAAGAGGTTGAGCGCCAGAATCAGCAGGATCAGCACGGAAGCGGTGGCATAGGCTTTGTCCATGGAGAGCCCCTCCCGTGAAAGGATATAAAAATGGAGTGCCAGCGTTCTTGTTGAATCGGAGAGGGAATGGGGCATGCGCAGCGCGGATCCTGCCGTGAGCATGACCGCAGCGGTTTCGCTGATGCTGCGTCCCAGAGAGAGCACAATACCGGTGCAGATTCCCGGCAGCGCCAGAGGAAGCACCACCCGGGTGACCATCTGCCAGCGGGTACTGCCCAGGCCGTAACTCGCTTCACGGTAGGCGGGCGGTACGGCACGGATCGCTTCTTCAGCGGTGCGCACGATGGTGGGCAGAATCATGAGCGTCAGGGTGAGGGCACCGGAAATGACACTGAGCCCCATGCCCAGAGCAATGGCAAAAAAGACGAAACCGAACAGTCCGTAAATGATGGAAGGGATTCCTGCCAGACAGTCGGCACCGAAGCGGACGATAAAAGTGAATTTTCCTTCCCGGGTATATTCGGTCAGATAGACAGCTGTGGCGATGCCGATGGGTGCAGCGATGAGTACTGCCAGTCCCGCGACCATGAAGGTTCCTACAATCATGGGGAAAATGCCGCCCCGGCGTCCCATGCTTTCGGGTGCCTGGGAGAGGAATTCCCAGCTGAGCCAGGGCAGTCCCTGAATCAGGATATAGGCAATGATAAAGAGCAGTATGGAAAGTGTCAGGAGGGTGAATGTCCAGAGACAGCCGACAGCGATCAGCTGGGTGATGGCGGGAGAGATGCGTTTCATTGGCCTCTCCCCTGTCTTATGGTTCGGCGCGCAAAGGTCAGCGCAATGGTGTTGAAGATCATGATGACAGCGAAAAGGGTTACGCCTGCGGCAAAAAGCGCCTCTCTGTGCTCGCCTGAAGCGTAGCCCATTTCCAGGGCTATATTGCTGGTAAGAGTCCGCACAGGATCCAGAACGGATCCCGGTATTTCGAGGGCATTGCCGGCGACCATGATGACCGCCATGGTTTCGCCCAGCGCTCTGCCCATTCCCAGAATAATGGCGGCGACAATGCCGGAGCGCGCCGCTTTCAGCATCAGCATATGGGTTGTCTGCCAGCGTGTTGCGCCCAAAGCCACCGAGCCTTCCCAATAAGTTCTGGGCACCGCTTTCAGTGCATCAATGGAGATGCTGGTCACTGTGGGCAGTACCATGATGCCCAGCACGATGGATGCCGCCAGCACGGAGAGACCGGGGCCGCCCAGATAACTGCGGATCAGCGGAACAAGGGTCACAACCCCCATGAATCCGTAAACGACGGAAGGGATTCCTGCCAGCAATTCGATGGTCGGTTTTAAAAAGGAGGCAAGTTTGGGCGGGCAGAACTGGGTGAGCACAATTGCCATGCCAAGCCCGAGGGTGCCTCCGATAAGCATGGCGCCCAGTGTAACGGCAAGAGAGCCGATAATCATGGACATGATGCCGAAGTGGCCGGCATCGGGTTCCCAATCGGAGGAGAAGAAGAAATCTTTCAGCCCCGTTCGGAGAATCAGAGGCAGCCCTTCCTTAAAAATAAAGACTGTGATCAGCAGCAGCCCTGCCAGAGCGGAGAGCGCAACAGCCTGAAGGATCAGGGCAATCAGTTTTTCCTGTCTCATGGTTTGCGTACCAGTCCTTCTTCTTCAAGTATTGCCTGTCCTTCATCGGAGAGTACATACTCAAAAAAGCGTCGGGCTTCGGGAGACATGTCACCTTTTGTGACAAAGAGGAAGGGCCGGGTCAGGGCGTAGTGCCCCTTCTGAATATTTTCAATGGTAGGGGCCTCTTCATCGACAAGCAGTGCCTTAACTTCATGAGACAGCATACTGAGTGAAATATAGCCGATGGCGGCGGGGTCGCCTTTGACGAGTTCTTTGACTGCGCCGTTGGATTCCTGGGTAATAGCGCGCCGTGAAATGGGGTTCCCTTCCATGACGAGCGAGGCGAAATTGTCCCGGCTGCCGGAGCCGGCCTCTCTGGTGATAGGCCTGATCGGTCTGTCGTCTCCGCCCAGCACTTCCCAGTTGGCGATTTTGCCGGAAAACACATCTCTGAGCTCGGCTGAGGTGATTTTGGAGAGGGGGTTGGCAGGATTAACTACTACGGCGAGCCCGTCAAGAGCGACAACGGCACTGTCAAAGGTTTCACTTTCCGCGGCGGTAAGCATGCGCGAGCTTGTGCCGATATTTGCAAGTCCGGTGCGCACGGCCTGCAGTCCGGCGGTGGAGCCGCCGCCCTGTACATCAACATTTTCTTCGGGATTGTTTTTCAAGTAACTTTCCGCCAGCAATTCAACGAAGGGCTGTACCGAGGATGAGCCCACGATATGGACAGACTCGCCCGTCTGGCTCGAGCAGGCGGTCAAAAGCAGAGCAAAACATAATAGAACAGGCACAATAAGAGCGCTGTTTATTTTTGAACGATACATGATTTGCTCCGAGTCTTCCTCAGCTTCTGCCCAAGTGAGGGATATTATATCTGATTTTATCGTAAAAAAGCGAAGCGCTCCGTCTTAAAACGCCTTTTGTCCCCTTCAATTCATCTGTGGTATAGTGTGCGCGATGATGAATCCGATGCCGTTATGCCATAAAACCAAGGGTTTCGACCGTTTTTGGACTCCTTTTCTGTGCCTGAACCGGCTCCTGCCGGCTTTTGTGCTGGTGCTGCTGCTCTCCGCTTCCGGGTGCGCCCGTTCCGCCCGGCGCATACAGGTGCTCCAGCCGCCTCCGGCATCCGGCGATTCCGGATATATGGCGCAAGATTACAGAAAAGCACACCTGATCTGGCCTTTGCGGCACCACCAGCCCCGGATCACGTCGCCTTTCGGGGAAGCGCGCAGCCAGGGCAGGTGGCATAAGGGGGTCGATCTCGCAGCATCGCCCGGTGAAGGAGTGTTCGCCGTCTCGTCGGGTATAGCGGTGTATTCCGGGGTGATGGGTGCCTACGGAAACCTGATCATTCTTCGGCACAACAGTCACCTGGAAACGGCTTATGCCCACTTGCAGAGCCGGTATGTAGAGTGTAATGAGCCTGTCCGGCAGGGGCAGCAGATCGGTACAGTGGGCAATACAGGAAACTCCACGGGACCGCATCTTCATTTTGAAGTACGAAAAAACGGCCAACCCGTCGATCCGCTCCCGCTTCTCCCCGGGCGGCGCGATTAAGTCGCAGGCGAGGCAACGGAGCATTTTTTTCAATATGAAATTTAGAGTAACCCATCAGGATCCCCACAGCAGTGCCCGCGCCGGAGTGCTTGAACTGCCTCATGGTACGGTGGAAACGCCGGTTTTTATGCCTGTCGGTACCCAGGCATCGGTGAAATCCCTCAGTAACAACGAATTGGAAGCGCTGGGCGCACAGATTATTCTCGGGAACACCTTTCATTTATATTTACGTCCCGGCGTTGACGTGCTGGATTATTTTCGCGGAATTCATGGTTTTATGGGATGGAACCGCCCAGTACTGACCGATTCAGGCGGGTTTCAGGTGTTCAGCCTGTCCAAACTGAACAAAGTGACGGAGGAAGGGGTCGCTTTTAAAAGCCCTGTTGACGGATCCGCCCATTTTTTTTCGCCTGAAAGTGCCATTGATATTCAGCGCAGCATCGGTGCTGATATCATGATGTGTTTTGACGAATGCACGGAGTATCCGGCGGCCTATGACCGTGCCGCCTTTTCAGTAGGTCTGACAAGCCGTTGGGCGCGGCGCTGCCGGGATCGCTGGCTTGAAGGCGATACAGAGAAACAGGCACTGTTCGGGATTGTTCAGGGGAGCGTTTATGAATCGCTGCGCCGGGAAAGTGCCGAAGCCCTGCAGGAGCTGGACTTTCCGGGCTATGCCATCGGCGGTGTCAGCGTCGGTGAAAGCAAAGAGGAGATGCAGGCCGCCACAGGCTGGGCGACGGCATTTCTGCCGGCGGACAAGCCGCGTTATCTGATGGGGGTAGGCGCACCGGAGGATCTTCTGGCGGCGATTGAAAAAGGGGTGGATATGTTTGATTGCGTGATGCCGACGCGCAATGCACGGCACGGCAATCTTTTCACCCGGTACGGCAGGATCAACATCAAGAATGCGCGTTTTGCCAAAGACGGACTGCCCGTGGATCCTGACTGCGGATGCCCCGCTTGCCGCAATCACTCCCGCGCCTATCTGCATCACCTCTTTCGGGTGGGTGAGCTGCTGTCTCAAAGGCTGAATACTTTACATAACCTTTATTTTATGATACAATTGGCAATCCGGGCGCGCCGTGCACTATGCAGCGGTACCTATACCGGCTTCAAAACGGCTTTTTTGCAGGACTACCACCAGAAGTAAAACCGCCAAAATCCATAGCGGGAGGCGGTGTGCTGTGCCCGGAATCAGGAGGCCCGACTGCTCAGTCCGGGTATGTTTATTGGATTAAAGGAGATTCATACGTGTGGCATTTAATCGTTGCCGGAGCGGAAGGTGCGGCGCAGGGCGCTGGCGGGGCACCCGTCAATCCTTTGGGCAGCATGCTTCCCATGATCGTCATCTTCATAGGGATCATGTATTTTCTTATGATTCGTCCCCAGCAGAAACGGGATCGTGAACGCCGTGAAATGCTTGGCAGCCTTGCCAAGGGCGACAATGTAATCACGACAGGTGGAGTCTGTGGCAGCGTTGTGGGGTTGTCGGATGATCGTGTTGTGCTGCGGGTGGATGACAATGTAACCATGGAGTTTGTCCGCGGCGCCATAGCGCAGGTGCTTCCGAAAGAAACGAAATAGTAACGAAGTGTTTTTGTGTTTCTTTGTCTTTTCCGACAAAGAGGCGAAGTATATAACAGTGTGTTTCGGCAGTTTGGCGCCGGAACAGCGGGACCTGTCCCGTTTAATCGTATAACCGCCGCCGTCGATGCGGCCTTGTGTATCCCTGCAGACAGGGATCAGTTGGAGTAACGCATGTCCAAGAGCATATATCGCAGCCTGCTGATCGGGGCTTCTCTGGTGCTGGCCTTTGTGTATGTTTATCCGACGGTGGGATGGATGCTGTTGTCGGATGAAAGCCGTGCCGCACGTCTTGAGAAATGGCAGAAAGAGGACGATGATCTTGCCCGTCGCCAGACAGGCTATTTTGAGGAATTATGGGTAGGTGCCCGCCGTTGGTTTGAGTGTGACCGGAACAAGGTCATTAATCTCGGGCTGGATCTGCAGGGCGGTATCCATATGGTGATCGGCTTCGACATTAAAGATCTGCCTCAGGAAATGCTGGACGAATACCGCAACGAGCGGCGGTATTCTGATGAGAATATTGAAAAAGAAGTGCAGCAGATTGTGCTGCAGCAGATCACGCGCCGCATCAATGATTTTGAAGCGAAAGAGCCGATTATCCAGACGCTTGGCACCAACCAGATCCAGGTGCAGCTGCCCGGCGAAAAAGATGTGCAGCGCGCCAAGAACCTGATTACGAAAACGGCTCAGATGAATTTTCATATTGTTGCGGGGCCCGATGAGTCGCGCCCTGTTTTCGAAAAAATCAGAGACACCTTCCCCAACGAGTTTATTCCGTTTGTAAAAACGACGAGTATGCGCCCTGATGTGCTGACTGTGAGTGTGGAAAACTACGAGCGGGTGCGCAGGGTTCTTGTCCGTGCCGAAGAGAGCGGCGTCATTCCTGAAGACAAAATCATTGCCTTCAGCCAGCAGCCCAAGCCCTACGCGCGGGATCAGGAATATCACCTGTATGTTCTTGCGCGCAAGCCGATTGCCAGTGGTGAGGGGCTGACCTCGGCAGCAGCCATTCAGGATCAGAGCAATATGCCCTACTGGCAGATCCTTTTTTCTTTCGGCGCTTCCGCAGCCGTCAACTTCGCTGATGCAACAGGTGCCAATATAGGCAAGCCCATGGCGATTGTGCTGGACGGTGTTGTTGTGTCGGCGCCGACAATTCGAGACCGCATTGCGGGTGGCCGGGGACAGATCTCAGGCAACTTTGAGGCACAGGAAGCGGTGGATCTTGCCATTGCCCTGAACTCGGGTTCCATGGTTGTGCCCGTTCGTGAAGAGTTCACCCGTACGGTAAGTGCCAGTCTTGGTAAAGACACAGTGCGCAGTGGTGTTTATGCCTCCCTTGCCGGCGTGACGCTGGTGGCACTTTTTATGATCGCCTACTATAAAGGCGCCGGCCTTATCTCCTGTATCTGCCTTGCCCTGAATGCCCTCATGATTATTGCCGCCATGGCGTATTTCGGTATGACCCTGACCCTTCCCGGTATTGCCGGTCTGATCCTGACCATGGGTATGGCGGTGGACGGTAATGTGCTGATTTTCGAACGTATCCGGGAGGAGCTTCGACTGGGGCACACGGTGTTGTCTTCAGTGGAAAGCGGTTTCCGCCGCGCCACGGTCACGATTGTGGACGCCAACCTGACCACGCTGATAGCTGCTGCCGTACTGATGCAATTCGGTACAGGGCCGATTGAGGGCTTTGCGGTGACCTTGAGTATCGGTATTGTGACCAGCGTGTTTACTGTGCTGGTTATCGGCCGTGCGCTTTTTGACTTTTTCCTGGCAAAAGGCGTCATGAAAAAAGTATCGATGCTCAGCATTGTGCCTGAAAATCCGCGGGTGCCCTTCCTGCAACTGCGCAACTTTACCTTCCTTTTCAGCGGTGCCGTCATTGTTGTCGGCATGACGTGCTTTGCCATCCGTGGTATGGACAATTTCGGCGTGGACTTCCAGCCGGGCACCAACCTGATGCTGCATGTGGAAAATACGGATTCTGTGCCGGTAGGTGATGTGCGTGCGGCTCTGTCCGCCAGCGGCTTCACCAACCCGGTCGTGCAGGAAAGCTCCGGCGATAGCGGCGAAGGCAATGCCAATGTTTTCATTGTACGCGTGGGTGATATTACCCGCACGGCAGAGGGTGCCGAAGCGGGGAGCGAGCAGCTTCAGACGGTAGCGGAGCGCATTCAGCAGGCACTGGCACCCTTGAGTGCTGCCGGTACAGCCGAGGGTGTGGTTGTTGAAGACGAGCAGACTGTAGGCCCCTCCGTGGGTGCACAGCTGCGGTGGGATGCGCTGAACGCCATTTTCTGGGCATTGCTTTTCATCGTGATTTACCTGTGGGTTCGTTTCGAATTCCGCTTTGCGCTGGGCGCTGTGGCAGCACTGGCGCATGACCTTATTGTGGCGGTTGGCGTTTTCTCCCTTCTGGGCGGCGAAATCAGCATGAATGTCATTGCGGCGCTGCTCACAATACTGGGTTATTCCATCAACGATACTATCGTGGTATTTGACCGTGTGCGTGAAGATATTCAGGCACAGCGCGGCAAAGGCTATCGTTTTATAGATATCCTTAATGGTGCAATTAACTCCACGTTGAGCCGTACGCTGCTGACCTCCATCACAACTCTTTTTGTGGTGGTCGTGCTGGCTGTGTTCGGTGGTGAAGCCATTCGCGACTTTGCCATAGTCCTTCTGCTGGGTATTGTTTTCGGTACCTATTCTTCAATTTTTGTTGCCAGCGCACTGGTCTATCTGATGGAGAAGCGTCCGGCTGAAGGTGGCAGTACGCAAAGTCGCAAGTCGGGTAAAGCAGAGGAGCGCGCCCCGCGCAGGAGCAGCGCCAAAGCCTGATTGCCTGTTTGTTTTTGCTGAAATTTCCGGGTGTACGCTTTTTCTGGTGCACCCGGTTTTTCTTTCAAAGTGGCTCTGTTTTTTCGTGCGTTTTCCTTCTGAAAAAAAAGACGTGGCGATTTCAATAAAAAGATGTACAGGACTTCGTATTCCTGCTATAATTTCGCGGTTCCTCATCAGAAATGTAAGTTTTTAGCAGACTTTAACTGAGTATTTATTGCGAAAGGATTGACCGTGGCTGATAAATACATTTGCACAAAATGCGGACGTAAGTATGTAGACTGGGGCGCAAAAAAGCTTGATTTCAAATGTCCGACAGAGGGCTGTGCAGAAAATCTGCTGGTTCTGCTTGGCTCACCGGAGGCAAGTCTGCTGGAGATTAGTGCAAAATCAAAAGCGACAAAAAGACGCCAGACTCTTGTTCCCCGCGCCGATGTCGATTATGAAGAGGAAGACCTGGGTGAAGAGTACGAAGAAGACGAAGAAGAGTTGGAAATAGATGACGAGGAGGCGGAAGATCGGAAGCCTGTTGTCTTGAGTGACGGCGGCGATGATAAAGATGGTGACACCGATGACGGCCTCACCGTTATCGCTGACGAGGATGAAGAAGAGGAAGACGAGGAAGAGGAAGATCTTTCCCCTGATCTGGACGAAGAAGAGGTAGATCTTGATTTCCAGGACGAATGAGGCGCTTTTGAGGCGGATTCCGTCATCTCAGGCCGGATGTTATTCTTTTCTGCTCTGATGAGGAGATATGTCAGAAAATAAGCGAAGTCTTTTTATGCAGGCGCTCCGTGGTGAAAAAACACCGCGTGTGCCTGTATGGTTTATGCGGCAGGCGGGGCGCTGTGATCCGGCCTATCTGGCATTACGCGAGAAAAGCGGCCTTCCTCTGGAGCACCTGTTCCGATCGCCTGATCTGGCGGCGCGGATTTCGCTTCTGCCTCTTGCCTGGGGCGTCGATGCCATCATCTTTTTTCAGGACATCCTGACTATTCTGGAAGGAATGGGAGCCTTTTTCCGCTTTGCTCCCGGGCCTGTTCTGGCGAATCCGGAGCGGTTCCTGACTGAGCCGGGAGCGCTCCATCGCTGCGACGTGAGAGAAGCGATGCCCTTTGTTGGAGAGAGCCTGACGCTGATCCGCCAAAGCGCCGGGCAGGAATACCCTTTGCTTGGTTTCGCAGGTGCGCCTCTTACGCTGCTTGCTTTTCTTTCAGAAGGCAAGAGCCCGTCCTCAGAACTGTCTGTACTTCGAAGCATGATGCGCAACTGTCCGGAGCGGGTGGATGCGCTGCTGGATCTTCTTACAGTCATGACCGTTGATTATCTCAAGTATCAGTTTTCCGGCGGTGCTGATGCGGTACAGCTTTTCGAATCGTGTGCCCACCTGTTCAGCCGCGACGAGTATCTGCGCTTTGCGCTCCCGTCCCAGCAGCGTATTTTTGCTGCCTTGAAGGGCTTCGGTCCGACGATTCTTTTTTCCAGACTGGATGAAGCCGGTGTGCAGCTGGAAGACCTTGGCGCAGCAGGTGCCGATGTCCTTTCGCTTCCCTCCTGTTTCTCCATCACGGCCGCCCGGGCACAGTTGGGGGATTCCCTGGTGGTGCAGGGCAATGTGGACAACGTCCTGGTGGCAGACGGAAGCAAAGACGCGATTGCCCGGGCGACGGAAGAATGCCTTGCTGAAGGGCAAAGCCGCGGTCATATTTTAAATCTGGGGCACGGTGTTTTGCCCCGTACTCCACTGAAAAATCTTGTGCACATATTGGAAACAGCCCGCGGGTATGAGGTTGACGGCTGAAAACGGGCTCATCCAATTTTGTGTCCTTGCGCCTCTTTGTCTACAATGACATGAAGGAGATTGATTCATGAAAAAAATAGTTGCGCTTTCCGTGCTCTTCTGTCTCGTTGTCTTTTCTGCAGGCGCTCAGGTGCCGGATCTTGCAAAATTGGATATAGTCGAGCGTTCTGTCCCTGCCGGACCTGTTGCCCTGGTTAACGGGGTTGCCGTGGAGGGGCGGTATTTTCTTGAAGAATACCGGAGGCATTTGCGCAATGTGATGTCCCTCGTGGCAGATCAGAATCTGACAGATGAATTCCGGGTTCATGCGGGTTTGACTACGCTTGGAGAACTGCTGCGCGAAGAGATTCTTGTACAGGAAGCGTCGCGCCGCAAAATTCAGGTGACCAGCAAGGACGTCGAGACGGAATATCAGGAAAAACTTCGTGCTTTTTCCCAGTATATTGAGGAAACCAGCGGGGAAAAAGTAGGGGAAGCACAGGTGCTCGAACGGGCACGTCAAAGCCGGGAAGAAGCGCTTGACAGCATCCGCCGGCAGCTTCTTGCAGAGAAGATGGCGGAAGAACTGGCTAAAGAGAAAAAACTGTCTGTTACCGATGGGGAAGTAAAGAAATTTTACGATGAGAATCCCAATTTCTTTCAGATGCCCGGAAGCATGCATTTGAATCATATTCTGGTTGTGCCCAAACCCTCCGCGGCAAAGGCGGATGACAAAGCGTGGACAAAAGCGACAGAACAGATCAGGCATGCGAAGTCCCGCATCGAGGCGGGAGAGCAGTTTGCGGCAGTGGCGCGCAGCGTCTCGGAGGCACCTGATGCGGAGAAAGGCGGAGACATGGGCATGCTGCCGGTCAATCTGCTTCCGCCCTTTTATGTGGAAGCCGGGCAGGCGTTGAAACCCAAAGAATTAAGCGAGCCGATCCGAAGCCAGCACGGTATGCATCTGATTCAGCTGGTGGATACAGAGTCGCAGCACGCCATTTCTTTTGAAGAGGCTCGGGAAAATATTCGCGCGCAGTTGAAAGCATCCAAAATGGAAGAGATCGTGCTGGAATTTTGCGAGCCTGTCATCAACGACACCAGCAAAACACAAATCTTTTTGCAGCTGGACCGCAACCTTGCGGTTACGAATAAAGAAGCAACCAAGTAAAAAAAAGAGCGTTGCCGGGATCAAAACATGTACTTTTACTTGTTGTCCCGTATATCGCTGTGCTGACCGCAGTTGCCCGGACGCGATGTGCCCGGCGGGTTTGAAGACGCCGGGTTTCATGGGCGCCCCATCACCGGAGTGAGAGGCTGTCGTTTTGTTTATGTTTTTTTATTCCGCACGCCGCAAGTTGTTCCGTTTAGCGGCGTCTCTTATAACCTGGAGTTTTTTCGGCGGATGCTGCGCCCCGCTGCCCCCGTCGGATTATGCGCCTCCGGAGGAAATCATCTATTACGAATGTGAAATTGTCACCGTTTATCCCCATGATTCAGGTGCATTTACGCAGGGGCTCGTTTTTGAAAATGGCTGCCTTTATGAAGGTACGGGCATGCACGGCAAGTCCTCCATCCGTCAGGTTGCCCTGGAAAGCGGGGAGCTGATTCGTCAGCATCTTCTGTCCTCCTCCTATTTCGGGGAAGGAATTGCTATTCAGGGGAAACGCCTTTTTCAGTTGACCTGGCGCTCAAACATGGGATTTGTCTACGATCTGGACAGTTTCGAGCAGACGGGTGATTTCGGCTATCTGGGTGAAGGCTGGGGGCTGACCCATGACGGCAAGCGCCTTATTATGAGCGACGGTACCAGCCGGCTGCGTTTTCTGGATATGAACAGCTTTGAAGAGAAGGGGAGTGTTCATGTCCGTTACGGCAGCAGTCCCATACAGAAACTGAATGAACTTGAATACATAAACGGCTTGGTGTACGCCAACATCTGGTATGATCACCGGATAGCAATTATCTGCCCGGAAAGCGGTTACGTGACGGGCTGGATTGACTGCAGTTCTTTAGTGAAACGACCGGAAATTGCCCGGGCGGATGTGCTGAACGGGATTGCCTGGGACAGAGATGGCGAGCGTCTTTTTGTCACGGGTAAATACTGGCCGGAGCTCTTCGAAATCCGCCTGATAGAAAAGGCGCGTGCTCCCTATCCTGCTGTAGAATAGTGCCGACCGGCTCTTTGTGGGCTGGCAAAGGAAAATCTGATTATGAAAATAGGCATTTCGTGCCATGCCACAACGGGAGGCAGCGGGATAGTAGCGACAGAGCTCGGGCTGGCATTGGCACGCCGGGGTCATGAGATTCATTTTGTCACCATGGAGCCCCCTTTTCGGCTGCCTCATTATGAGCCCAATATTTTTGCGCATTCTGTGGATACCATCAACTATCCGTTGTTCAAGCTGCCTCCTTATTCTATTGCGCTGTCCAGTAAAATTGCCGAGGTTGCGCAGGAATATGATATTCAGCTCTGGCACGCCCATTATGCGATTCCCAATGCGGTGGCGGCACTGCTCGGGCGCAGCATGCTTCCGGCAGAAAAACGCTTCTGCCTGATTACGACGCTTCACGGCACCGACATTACGCTGGTCGGCAGCCATCCGTCTTTTTATCGTGCGACGCAGTATGCCATGGAGAGCAGTTGTGCGGTGACAGCCGTGTCGGACTGGTTAAGCCGCGAAACCGAGCGTGAGTTTGACCTGAAAGAGCCGGTGCGCACGATTTATAATTTTCTGGATCCCACCCGGTTTCATACACGGAAGATCAATCGTCCCACTCTTGCGCGGGGGGACGAAAAAATAATCATGCATTTGTCGAATTTCAGACCGGTGAAGCGTGTCACTGATGTGATACGCGTGTTCAAGCGGATTCTGGATGATGTTTCCGCCCGCCTCATCATGGTGGGTGAAGGGCCGGAACGTCTCTCGGCGGCAGGAGTTGCCCGGCAGCTGGGTGTGGAAGACCGCATCAGTTATCTGGGTAATTGCGCCAACGTGGAAGATTTGCTTCCCTGCGCAGACCTGATTATTCAGCCGAGCGAACACGAAAGTTTCGGACTGGTTCCTTTGGAGGCGATGGCGAGCGAAGTGCCGGTAATTGCGACCAACAGCGGCGGTGTGACGGAAGTGGTAGTTCATGGTAAAACGGGGTATTTGTGCGAAGTTGGGGATATTGAAAGTATGGCTGAGTACGCTCGTGCCATCCTTACACAACCCGAACTGAGGACGGCGCTGGGACAGGCAGGCAGAAAACGGGCGCTGGAAAAATTTTCGGTTGATCTGATTGTGGATCAATACGAACATTTGTATGAAGAAGTGCGCGCCCGCCGTGCTGATGTCATGGAGAAAAAACACAGCCCGGAACCCTGGTGAGTTCCGGGACTGATGGTATCTGTCTGTGGCTTCGGAGAGGACTAGAGCGGGAAGGATGCCAGGCCGCCATACCCCAACGGCAGGTATGCTGTATCTTTGCCCACACGCAGCTTACTCGGATACCCCATGACAGGGAAGAGGGTTACGTGTTCCGGCGGATGTTCGTTGAAGTTCCACTGGGAAGCAGCGGCGCCTGAGACGGAAAGAAATACGGAGCCTTTTCTCACGCCGAGAAGGTTGCACCATACGTCTCCCACATTCTTTCTTTCATGGCTTTTGAAGCCGCCTTTGGCGTTGACAAAAATGCCGCCAAGCATGTAGCCCCGGGCTTCTTCTGCTGCTTTGTCGTTGCCCGAAGACAAAAGAGTATCACGCGGGACATCGCTGTTTTCGGAGTAAATATACCCCACGTAGCCAGCAAAATTATCGGAGAGGGCAAGCTGCGTGCCGTATGACGGCAGGTTGACGGAATCCTGCAGCGAGAATTTGTTTTCCGAGAGAATGCCGCTTCGAAGCAGTTCCTTCAAGTTGCCGTCCCGCAGGTACTGGGTATCTTTAAGCAGCAGAATATCAGTGCCGGGAACACGGTGCTGGAAGATGCCGGGCACATTGACTCTGGCGCTTTCATCCAGCGTGGCGGGATCTAAAGTGCTCAGGTAATAAGCGCAGCGGTAGGCGTTGCCGGAGGAAGTCGCCAGCGTCTTGCGATAGGTCAGATATATCTGCTTTCCGTCGCCGCTCACTCTTTCCGGGGCAGGGTCGCCCAGACCGAGGTAGGTCATGTTGTCCGGGTCATTAAGATTCAGCACGGCGAGACCCTGGTAAGCGGAGGATGCGCCGAGGTACCGGTCGAAGCGGTCGCCTGATCCGCGCATCACAAGATAGTCTCCAGCCAGAAATGCAGTAGGCGAAGGATCATAATAGTAGTAGTAGGGGTAGTATCCCGGTCGCGCCTGTTTTCCGGAAGCAACCATGTCGTAGCCCATCCACCAGCCGTAGTACCAGGGCTGCAGTTTCACCAAGATTTCTTTTTCAAGAACCGGGGAGAGCGGATCAGAAACATTCACCAGATAGACCCGGTAAAAACTGTTGTATTCCGGATAGTAATCATAGCCGGAAGCCACCAGCACCGCAGTGTCATTCCAAAGAAAACTCTCCGTGATGGAGGACGTTTTAAGAAGCACTTCCTGCCCTGTCTCACCGGCAGCATTCACAGCGCGGACGCTGCTGTCGGCGGAGTCATACCGGCAGATAATTTCCAGTGCCCATCCGTCTTTCAGCGGGACGACATCCGCAATGTTTTCGGCAAGGGTGATGCTGTTTGTGATACGGGGCGTGTTCGGGTCGGAGGCATCAATCACAGCCAACTGTTCCTGTGTAACGGCGAAGTGGTAACCGCCGTACTGCAGTGCGCGGAGTGCGCTTCCCCGCAGATCCACATAGCCCTGCGCCTGCAGGCGATCGCGGTTGTAGGAGATGAACTGCAGCCGGTCATATCCGCCGCTGCCGTAGTTCCAGCCGCTGAATGGAACCAGAATGGCATTGTCCAGAACGGTGAAGGCTTTGACATCTTCATAGGCCGTTGACCAGCTCCAGTTGTCGCCGAAGCTGGTGTAATCGAGGCGCTGCGGAGCCCCGGGATCGCTCACATCGAAAAGACTGACCATGACCCGTCTGCCGCCGCCTTCATCATCAACGCCCAGAGCGATGAGCCGGTCGCCCCGGGGTTCAATATGCGTTGACCAGCCCGGAATTTTCAGCTCGCCCAGCACCTGCGGATTTGCGGGATCTGAAAGATCCACGACATACAGGGGGTCTACCGTGAGGTAGGTGACAATATAAGCGCGGGCACCGTCAAAGCGTGTCGCATACGTAGTATCACCGGCGGCACTTTCCAGTTCGGTCGATCCCAGCTGTGCAAAGGTATCGGGGTCTTTCAGATCCCAGGTGGTAATCAGGGTTTTCCGGTCGTTCCATCCGGTATTGCTAACTACACGCAGCACATCTTCCCACGCGTCCATTTTAAATCTGTCTGCCAGATGTCCAGGAACAACAGCTGTGCCCCGTACGGCAATAGCACCGCGGGGATCGCTGATGTCGACATAAGTGATTGCGGTGCTGTCGCTGTACCAGTCGGAAGTGGCACAGAAAATTGCCTCGCTGGTCGCCTGAATCAGATTTCCGTATCCCTGAAATTTAACTTTAGCCACCTGGCTCATGGCACCCGGTCGGGCAGTATCCAGACTGATTGCCCAGGTGTCGCCGTAGCTCTTTTCTACGGACGCTGTTTCGATGGGTTCGTCTGTTTCCTCAGGGTAATACCAGGTATAGTTGCTGCACACGGCGTACAGGATAGAGCCAACGAGGCGGCTGTCGATGAGGTCGCCCTCAAAGCGGCTGGACCCCAGTGAAACAACTGCTTCAGGATCGGTGACATCAAAAACGTAAAGGCGGGAACCGTAGGAGACCTGGTAGCGTCCTTTCTCATCCAGCCGGACATCTTGCGCATAACTGACCAGCACATAGGCTTTGTTGCCGACCAGATACAGATCCCGGGGATATCCGAACGTGGGTGTTTGCGACAGCGTGCGCTGCCCGTCGAGATCGGCAATGATGAGCCCGCGGTGCTGGTTGAGAATGTAAAGCAGGTTGCCTGCCCGTCTGATCACGTCGGGCTCAACGAGTTCCCGGGATTCTTTGCCGCCTTCGTTTTCTTCTCCGGCGTCCGGTGTGGGCACACCATCCAGAGTCTCATCGTAAACCCCGCGTTGTGCCGGGTCCGCACTGGTAAAGAGAGGCGCCTCTCCTTCCTCCGGGCTCTCGCCCTCAGCGGGAAGTTCACCTTCAATTACTTCTTCTCCTTCTACAGGATCGACAGGCGGAACGGGGGGCTTGAACCAGGGGCATCCGGAAAGAAGCACGAGGAGAGCGATGGTGGTGAGTGAGAACGAAAGCATGCGTTTCATGAGAGGAACTCCTCTAAAGAGGTAGGCACACACGGTTTCGGGCACAGTTAACGTACCCTGTATATATTATACCGCTGAATTACAAAATTGTGTCGCCTATTTTATTTGAACTGAAATGCATACAAATCCGCATCAGCCAGCTGGATAACAAGCCGAACGGTCTTGCCCGCCAGAATTCCCGCGCTGTTTTCGTCCTGCCAGCGGACGATGCGGTCAATGCTGTTGCCGAAAATTTCGTTGCTCTCTTCCAATGAAAATCCGGGATAAGCTGTGCCTGCTTCATCGGTCAAAGCCGCCCGTACGGAGCCTGCGGCGGAAGTGCTGAAGTTAATATGGAGGTCTTTGCCGGTAAATGTAAAAGGTATCGTTGTCAAAAGACCACGGGTGCATCCTGCCCGAAGGCTGGCAAATCCGTCGGTACGAAGGGTATACCGGTCAATCCGTGCTGTCGGCTGCCCGTAGTTATGCTGGATATAGAGCGAGAGTTCTGTTTCGCCGGTCGGGAGAATTCCCCAGGCAGGATAATTGGTTCTGGAAGTCCAGTTTTCCAGCCCGATACCCGGCCGCACATAGCCTTCCAGAAAACAGCGGTCATAGCGGGTGCCTCCGCGGCTGGTCATGAGCACACTGTCGGAGCAGTCCTTGTAGTACCCTTTTTCGACGCCCAATACCGCCGCCTCCTGCTCGGACATGATGTGCCTGCCGGGCATAAAGCGCGCTGCCAGCGCAATGTACAGATGAGGTGCCCGAAAGTAGGGGAGCGTCTGGTTGGTATAAATGTGCTCCGGCGGCGCATTGCCCGCATCCATTTCTTCCGGGGGCGACCAGTGGACAAAGTCGGGTGAGGAGGCACGGCTGATCCAGCGATATCCTGCATAGTTGCCTTTTGTCCAGGTCCGGAAATAGCAGAGGTAGCATTGTTCGGCTTCAGACCAGAAAGCCAGGTTCTGTGAGTCGAAGGCACCGCCGGTGATAATTTTTTCATCTTTTAAAGTCCAGTGGATCCCATCTTCTGAAGAGAAACTGCTCAAGCCGCTTTCTTCCGTACCGGCGACCGCAAGATACCGCTCAGAGGCGGGGGCACCGGGCCGGGTATTGATGAAAGGGCTGAAATTATGCGAGTAAGGAGGCTGATCGGCAAGGACAATATTATTTTCAGGCTTTTCCCAGCGGATGCCGTCCTTGCTTTCCGCGTAACAGGTGACCTCCCGGGCGGAACCGTCCCTGCCCGCTTCAGGCAACCCTCTGTAGTACATGCGATAAAGGTCACCGTCCTGCAGGACAGTGACATAACCGCAATACCTGCCTTCCCAGGGACGATCAAAAACAAGCACTGTTTCGCGATGAACAGGCGTCCCCGGCACATGCTGCAGGTTTTCGAGAGATTCGATCATCCGGGCATCGGCAAAAACTTCCAGGCGTGAACCTATGGACATGGGTTCAGCCGCCCGGGCATGAAAGGGTGAGAGAAATATCCAGCCGAGGCAGAGGGACATGAAAAACAGCGTTCTCATTACTTTTTCCTTTTACCAAAAACGGTTCGCAGAAGAACGGAGCAGAAACCATTGTAGCGCACTGTATTTAAAAAGGAAAACGGGACAACGTGTTCATGTCCGCTGTTTTCGGGCAGGTTGTGCCGCGCGCCCACCTTCTTATTTAAAAATATGGTATGCTCTTTCAGAATTCTTTTGCTGAGCGGAGATACTGAAATGCTTTATTTATTGCTTATATTTGCGGTGCTGGGAGCGTCGGAGGGAGAGGTGCTGTCTGAGCCGCCTGCCCTGTCTGCGCCGTCCGCTCTATCAGAACCGGTGGCTGAGCCGACGGCTTACGGGCTGCCGTCTGGTGAAACTGTAGTGGCGCCGGAAGGCATGCTGGATGCACTGAAAGCACTTGGCACGGCGCCTCTTCCGGAAGAGCAGCCCTGGCTCTGTGCTTATGTGGAAAAGGAGCCTCTTGATCTTGCCGCCCGTCTGTTCGGCATAAGTCAGTACTATGAAACAAATGCTTTTACAGCGCAGCACGGCACCAATTTGCATGCTCATATAAAGTTCGGTTCCGCCGATGCAGAAAAGATGGCACGTTTTGCCGGTTCTTTTGCCGCCGAAGGAATCCGCCGTTACTGGACGCAGTCTCTTGCCGGTACAGCGCTTTCTCCGTCGCTTATCCTTCCTTTTATGGAGTCTCTTTACAACGACACACCTGAAATGATTCGAAAAGCTTTTGCTTCCGGTATTGAAGATGTGTTTGCTTCCGGTCCGCTTCCGCTGACTGAAGTGCTGCACCCCGGCAGCCTTTATGGCGAGGGACTGCTGCTGGATGCCTGGCAGCACTGCGTCACTTTAAGTGCCTTTTCAAAGGGATTTGATATTTTCCGCTGGATTGACATGCCCCGTATTCAGGCGCTTTTCTTCAAAAGCACCGGTGTCTGGCTCTTTGGCGGGGAAGCATTGAATCCGGAGCAGCTGGCAATTCTTGAAAGTGTTTTTACATCGATTCCCTTTTCACTGCATGGAATTGCCGCCGCTTTTGTACAGGAGGGGATTCCGGCGGTCAATCCGGAAAATGCTTTGCGAATACCGGGCTATACGCTGCGGGTGCCTGTGCTGGATTTGTCACTGATGCGGGACGCAACGCTGCTTCCTCCGCTGCTTTCGTTGCCCCCGCTGCCTGAATATACCGCTTTGCTGCTGGAGCAGGTGGCGCAGGCTGTCACGAGTTTTCAGCTGATCAAACGGCCTGAACTGATGCAGCGGTGCTTTCATGTGCTTGACTGGGTACGGAAAAGACCGGAAGCAGGATTGGAACAGATCGTGCCCGGGGCGCTGATGCCTGCTTCGCCGGATCGGTTGGTGACGTATCTGGTTTATCTTTGGCTGATTAATAGCGACATGTGGCTGGATGGAGCACTTGCGCTGTACGTGCAGCATCTGGCAGCCCCTTTTCTTTCGCTTCTGCTCGCAGCAGATGTCTTCTCGGAAGGTTCAGATGTCACACGGCTGCTGCATACGACTTCAGCAGGAAAAGTATACAGTGAACAGACTGCGGTGCGGCGCACGGAATGGGCGGGCGTGGGTAATGTGGTGACTGCAGTTGCACTGCGCGGGCAGTTGTGGCATTACGAAGGGGATACACCGCCGGTACCGTGGTCTTTCTGAGGCGTGTATCTGCAGAAGAGGATTCAGCAGTTGCTGACAGAATGGTGTTCCCACCAGTCCAGCCGGGATGCCGTTTCCCAGAAAGTCTGTTGCAACATCAGCTCCAGCGTTTTCAGACTGAAGGGCTTGGCGAGATAGGCATCAGCGCCTGCTTCCAGCGCCATGGAGAGAGGGTACTCTTCTTCATGGCCGGTCATGGCAACAATTGCCATGAGGGGATGACGTGCTCTCACCTGACTGATCAGATCAAGACCGCTCATTTCCCGTAATTTGATATCCGCCACAAGAAGATCGCATGCGCCTGCGTGCAGGTGATCCAGCGCCCTCAGCGCATTGCTGAAAGGGATAACGTCATGCCCGAGTCTATGGAAGCATGCCGCTACAGACTCGAGCACATCGGCGTCATCATCTACAAGTACAATAGTGAGTTTTTTCAGCAGCAACGCTTTATATCTCCGACATGATGGCGTGTAAAAAGAAGCGGGTGCGATACAGGGGGCTGCCCGTTGCATGAAACTACACGGAGAATACTAGTATAAGCCATCCTTAAGAGTCAAGAGTGCTTTTTAAAAATGGAGTAATGTATTCCGAATTATTTCTATTTTTTTTCTTTTTTAAATGCTGCTTTTGAAAAGAAATTCACGTTGTTTTCAGCCTGGTGCGTTACATATAGGGTAACAATGCTGTGTTTTTCCTTGCAAACGCATATAATTCTACCTTTTTAATAAGAAATCTGAATAAGTGGCCGTTTTTGTTGAGAATGGTGTTTATACTTGCATTTTTACAGAAACATGTATATTATATAATTGGTTTGACAAAAATAGATGAATATTTTTATTGACGAAGAATAGTGCTATCATCTGAACACCATTAAGTTTTTTAGAGGTATTTGCTGCATATGAAGAGAGGCAGGTATTTCGTTTGCGGTCGGGGATGCTAAGGCGCATCAGGCGCTTTTGCATTCCCGATCTTTTTTCTGTCTCACAACAGAAGGACTGGCATTATGAAAAGAATCACGCTCCTGTTTCTGATTGCCTGTATGTGCTGTGGCGGTGGGTATGCACAGACCGTACCGGATTTTCAGAACATCCTGAACAACCTCCAAACCAAGTTGGATGCGGTATCCTATGGCAAGTGGTCTACAACTGCTTATTCCTTTGTCAAAATGCCTGGAGCTGTTCCGCCGTTCAATCAGTCATCGCCGGATTTTCCCGGGAAGGATCATATCCAAAATACCATACCGGACGATGCGCATCTGGCGCTTTTTCAGAAAGTGTTGGAAGGAGATGCCTGTACCCGTGAACTGCTGGGCTCCGCCTTTGTTGATGCCGTTCGCAGCCAGTTTTTTGCCAACCAGGCGCTGGTGACAACACGAGAGACCTACTTCAGATTTGAAGTGCATGACTGGACGAAGATTAGAGCGAATGTAGCCGGTATTAACGTGAATGACTCCAAGTTCTGGATCCCGGCGACAACAATCTGGACAGGCCAGAAAAATGAACTGTCCCTTCGCTTCGATCTTCTTCCGTCCGGCATTAGCCAGAAAGTGGATATCCCCAGTCTCTGGGGGAGTAAGGGGCTGCTGAACAGCGATGCATCGCCGGGGCTTGGTGATGATATTCGCGATCTTTTTGCGGCGTACCTGACTATGGGTCAGCAGGGCATGGTTGATTACATGCAGGCGGTTGTTTTCGAGACGTTTTCTAAAGGGGTGCTTCCCAGCATTACAGAACTTATTCTCAGCCTGGTGAAGAAGAAAGCGTTGATTGATGGTGATATGGATGCGGAAGTTGCCTGGGATCCTTCCGGTCTCTTCGACAAGAATGACAAAGCCTATGGATCAACAGGTGTTTTTCCTGATATTGTGATTCAGGAAGAATACAACCCTTGGCTCCATATCAGTTTCGGCAGTGACGGCTGGGTCGAAATCAAGCGGCTCAAGGCATCTGTAAAAGGCGACAGCGTCAAAACGGGTATCCTGCAGTACTGGCTGAACTGGTACACTGTCGGTGCCAATGGTTTCGGCTCAGGCTATGCCAACCGCTTTGCCCACACCAGTGTGCTGCGTACAGGCGGCATGACCAATCAGGCGGCGTGGCAGGCGGCAAATGGAAGCCGTTCCCAGTTTTTTGTGAATGCGGGCGTGGGGATTAATTTCGGCATTACCCAGCAGCCGCAGCCGCCCAGCGCACCTGTCGCCTATGGCGCTCAACATGCGATGACAGTTCTCGCGGCAGGCGGGACGGGCAATCCCATCACCTATCAGTGGTATGCGGGACCGGATGCTTCTTCAATGACAGCAGTGCCCGGTGCGGTGCAGACCAGTTTTTCTCCGGTGGTGGACTGCTATTCCTGGCAGGGTGATATCCGCCGACGGTACTACCGTGCGGTGGCGAAAACGGCTGCCTGCGGAGACTTTGTGAGTGATTCCAGCAATATTGTCGTGGTAGAAGGCGGCACACCGCCCACCATCAGTTTCAGCCAGCAGCCGCTGGGCGGTGTTTTCCTTCCCGATAAAAGCCATACGCTGGCGGTCAGTGCCAGTGTTGCGGCGGGAGCGCTGCAGTATCAGTGGCAGAAGCAGGATCCCGCCACTTCCCTGTGGGATGACCTGCCGGGAAAAACATCCGCCAATCTTGCCTTCACACCCTTGCGGGCTCCGGACAGCGGAACCTACCGCTGCAAAGTATCGAATCAGGTCGGCACCAATCCGGTGTACTGGGCATTTTCCACGCCGGCAACACTGACTGTCGCACCTGCCATCAGCTTTGATCCCAATCCTACAGGTGCTGATCTCGAGATCGGTCAGAGCCACACACTTTCAGTGGGCGCATCCGTTGCGGCAGGAGAACTGGAATACCGGTGGTACCGCAACAGCGGTCAGGGATTCCAGGCGCTGGGTGACTGGGTGAATACAGGAAGCATTTCATTTTCCATTCAGCTGGAACTGGACAATGTTACTATCGCCCATTCCGGCGTTTACCGGCTGGCTGTACGCAATACGCTCGATCCTTTCGGTGCCTACACGGCAAATTCAGCGGCAGCGGTTGTTAACGTCAGCTCGGGGGCCATCTTCTACGTCGATCCCACAGCGGACAACAGCGACGGCATGAGCTGGGCAACGGCATTCCATCACATTCAGGATGCCATTGATGCGGTGGCCCTTGAAACGAACGGCGGCGAGGTCTGGATTGCCGGTGGCCCAGTGAATGAGCCTATATTCTATGATGAAGCACGCACAGCTTCCTGGGATGATGGCAGCGGTGCAGTGACAGGGTCGCTTGTGATGCGCACGAATGTCGGCGTATTCGGTGGCTTCGAAGGTTACCGTGGCGGCACAGGGGCGCAGGAAGCCCGGCGCAATCTGCGTAACCGTGCGCAGAACTGGGCTGTCATTGACGGTTCCCGGGCCCGTGGCGGGCTGGCGGCGTGGCACGTTGTGGTCTTCGGCGATAAAGACGGCCCGACGTATAACGCTGTTCTGGACGGAGTGATTATTTCCGGAGGGAACGCTTCCGGTTCCGGACAGATACAGCACACGCATGCGGGCGGCGGTATCTATAATTTCGGATCTGCTCCTGCCATCAACAACTGTCTGATCTTGAACAATATCGCCAACCGCAACGGCGGCGGCATGGCAAATGTTGCGGGCGGCGCCGCCATGCTGACCAACTGTGTTTTTGCCAACAATACGGCGCGGCGCAATGCTGTCCTCGGCATGGACAGCAACCGCGGTGGCGGTGCCATTTTTGCCGAAGGTGCGGCTTTTGATCTGAATTTTGTGACGCTCGTTCAGAACGGCGTTGTTACTCAGACCGGTTCTGCTGCAGCGGGACAGGGCAGCGGCGGTCTGTATTATCTTAATGCCGATGAAATGGGTGTGAACAATACAATCGTCAGTGGAAACACGGGCGGCGGCAGTGGTCAGGGAACCCATAAGCCGCAATACACCTACTCGGCACTGCAAAGCGTGCAGACGGGCGACGGCAATATTACAGCCAATCCTTCTCTGTATAACGCCGATTACAGAGATCTCGTGGGCATGCTTGCCTATTTTGTTCCTCAGGCAGGTGCCGCCGTGGTGAACAGCGGTGATCCGCTGATTTCGGGCGGAGATGACTTCCTGGGCGTGCTCAGACCTCTGGAAAACATCGTTGACATGGGTGCTTTCGAACTGAGCACGGATGCGCCGGTGCTGTCCAGTTTTGACACGTCTATTGACATTGCCCAGACAACCACCATCGCAGATCCCTTTGCGCTGCTGGATCTGGACAACTCCGTTTTTGAAGCGCCGATGTGGAAATTCAGTTATGAAGACAAGGTGTTCGGCTGCAGCGATATTCCGGAATCAACATTCACACTGACCGTGCAGGATATTCTGGGTCGTACCGGAAGCACTGCGGCTGCGGTGCATGTGACCGAATCCGAAGATCCTGTGGTTGTCTGCAGCAATATGACGGTGGATCTGGACAGTAACGGTGAATACCTGCTTACCGCCGCTGACATCCTGCTGCTGAGTGCCGGATCAACAGATAACTGCACTTTGCCGGAAAACCTGACGGTTACTGTTTCCCCTGTCGGATTCGATTGTGATGATGCGGGGAAAGATGTGAATGTGACGGTGACAGTGACCGACGAAATGGGCAATGATGACTATGGTGTTGCTGTGGTGACTGTAAATGACAAGATTGCTCCGGTGCTGCCTTCTCCCGCCAATACGATTGAACTGAGCCTCAATGCCAGCGGCTATGCGTCCCTGAGCCTCACCGATATGCAGGATCTTGCAGCGGGCGCTACCGATAACTGCGCCATTGACTGGATCGGTATCGAAGTGGAAAAAACAGAGTTCGACTGCTCTGAAATCGGTACGCACAATCTGCTGATGACCGTGTATGACGTGAATGGCAACAGCAGCACCGATACGGTTGCGGTGGTGGTGAAAGACATATTTGCGCCGGAACTGAACGGCACCCGTGACCGCTTCTTCATTTCGGCGGGCGCTGATTTTACCTTTGCACAGGCCCTGGACGGCGTGACGGCAGAAGACATCTGCAGCGGCGATCTCACCAGTGCTGTTCTGGTTGAAGTCTTTGATGCCGCCAATAATCCTGTTGCATTCCCCGTGCCTGCCGCCTGGAATCTGCAAGGTGCGGATACCTACAACTTCCGCATGGTGTACAGCGTGCAGGATGGAAGCGGCAATCTGACGCAGGAGGAAGTTTCACTGACGTTGTATGCACTGCAGCTTCCGGTGATTACCATTAACGGCGCAAACCCGGTGACGCATGAGTGCGCCACGCCGTACAACGATCTGAAGGCGGGCAGTGCCACCGTGTATGACCCGGAATCAGATTCAGACATTACGGCGATGCTGGAAACGCTGGTCAATGTGGATGTGAATAATCCGGGCAGTTATGCAGTAGTGTACAGTGTCCGGGTGCCTGCATTCCCGAGCCTGGCGCCTGTAACAGCGGTGCGGGTGGTAAATGTGATCGATACGAAAGTACCCACATTGACACTGGACGGCGGCAGTCCTCTTCTGGTGGTGCCGGGCAGCGCTTATCAGGAGCCTGGCTACTCGGCGTGGGACTCCTGTGCCGGGGCCCTTAATAATGCTGTCGTGGTAACCGGCTATCTGGATGTGAATACACCGGGTATCTACACGCTCCAGTATTATGTGGAGGATCCGAGCGGTCAGAGCGCACAGGCGTCGCGTACTGTAGTCGTGAGTGATCCGGTAACGTTTACGTCCCAGCCGGGCAGTTTCCGTCTGTACACGACAGCGGCGCCGGTGGATCTGGAGGTTGTGTATCAGGGCGGCTTTAATCTGACCAGCATGGAATGGTTCATTGACAATGTGGGTCAGGGCGCCCAGACACCGCCGCCTGCAGGCACAGCGGTCAAACTGCCGATAAATCCGGCTGTACATCCGGTAGGCACTTATGGCTACCGTCTGGAGATTAAAGACAGCGATGCCTTTGTCTATTCTACAGAACTTGCTATTGTTGAAGTGGGTAAGCCTTTGCGCAAGGAGTTCGGGCCTTCCAATCTCGAATTGAGTGAAGGAGATACGGCACGCCTGCGTGTTGGTATTTCCGGCGGGCTGGGAGGACTTCACTACAGCTGGTATGCCAACTATGACAACGGCAAGAACTTCATTCTGGTGGAAGACGGAGCCTTCGACGAAGGTGCCTATGAAGGTGCGACAACCAACACGCTGCGTTTCGCTCCCTACACGGAAGCCATGGCAGGTCAGTATCAGGTTGAGGTGAGCGATGATTTCACTTCACTCACGGTCGGTCCTGTTACAGTAGCCAATGCCAGCAAACTTCCTGCTGCGGGTGGTGCGGGTCTTATCCTGCTTGCCCTGATCACTGCGGCAGGCGGTGCAGC
Organism: Candidatus Hydrogenedentes bacterium ADurb.Bin170; assembly: GCA_002070275.1. Taxonomy (GTDB): domain Bacteria; phylum Hydrogenedentota; class Hydrogenedentia; order Hydrogenedentales; family CAITNO01; genus JAAYJV01. The sequence continues at coordinate 11,612 of MWCY01000028.1, read as the reverse complement.
GGCCCTTCGGAAACGGTCCCATTAATTGAGTATATACGGCCTGCGGCGGGCGATCCTGTCGCAGGCATCCACAACCTATATAGGAGTGCAATCATAATGAACAGGACAAAACGCAATGGCGAGACGTCGCAGCGGCGTGCCCTTATGGTGCTGTTTCTGGCGGCATTGGCTATAGTGGCGATGCAGGGGGTTGCCCGCGCCGGAATAGAAGTGGATACGGCGAATGTGTCTCATGTCAAATACGGCGGGGGGCCCAATGGAGTTTCCTCCCGAACTTGGAGCCACACGGTCAACGGCGCACTTCCCTACAGAAAGCTGGTGGTGGGAGTAACCGGCCGCGATGTCCACTCTAAAAATATTGTTGTCAGATCGGCAAGCTATGGCGGTGTCCCCATGATACTGATTAATCGGGGAAATCAGGATTGGGCTATTGAAAGAAATGTTGCCGGTCTGTTTTATCTCGATAATCCCCCTGCAGGCACAGCTACTGTGGAAATCAAGTTTGATCACCATGCGGAAGTGATCGTTGCCGGTGCCATGACGCTTTATAATGCGGCGCCGGGTGATCCGGCAGCAGAACTGGTACGTACGGGAAGCGCCGGTAATTCCGCGCTTTTTCTGGAGCCGGGCATTCCCAACACAAGATCGGTCAGCGTGCTCGCACTGCGGGGCAATAACTCCATTACAGCCATAGCGCCCGGTGTGGCACATGTGAACGAAAAAGACAATTATCTGACCAATTATCTCCGTGGCGGTCTCATGTCCCAGTTCCAAAGCGCAAGCAGTTCCGTAGCGATAGGATGGACGCATACTTCCACGGATTTTGTGAATGCCGCAGCCGCTTTTGCCTCTATGGGTGCCATGACAATCAATATCGTAGGTCCCGCCGCTGCCCGTTGGACTCCGGACGGCGGCGCCCATTGGTATGCATCGGGTGCAACGGTTGATCTTGTGCCGGGCGATTATATTGTGAGTTTCAACCCTCAGGCGAATCTGACATCTCCCGATGAGATCCTGGCTTCTGTTGTCTCAGGTGAAACCTTCTCCAGAACGGCTGTGTATAAAGCCAATCTTGCATACTCCGCCGGACCCAACGGTACTTTAACCGGGACAGTGGCGCAAACAGTCAACTACGGCGGCAGCGGCACGCAAGTAATCGCCGTGCCTGATTTGGGCTACCAGTTTGACAAGTGGAGTGATAGTGCCACGGTGGCTTCCCGTACGGATACGAATGTGACAGCCCACAAAAACGTGACTGCCGCATTCATTGAGCGCATGCGTACGATCAGCTACGCATCCAGTCCCGCCGGTGCCGGTACGGTATCCGGACCGGCAAGTATCCAGGATTCCATCGGCGAGATTACCTTTACGATTACACCCAACCCCGGTTATGATCTGGACAATCTTACGGTTGAAGCGACGAGCGGTACTGTTACAGCACTGGGCAGCGGTAATTACCGGCTCTCCAATGTGAAAGCCAATACAACGGTCACGGTCACTTTCAATGCAGCTGAATACAATGTGAGTTATGTGACTGATCCTGCCGGCACCGGCTCGATCAGCGGCGGTGCCGCGGTGATCCAGGCCGTGGTCGGTACCACGCAATTTGCAGTGCTGCCCGCTGCCGGTTACACAACTTTTCTTGTGACAGCAAGCAGAGGTGCCATTACCAATCTGGGCAACGGAAACTACCGTCTGTCGGATGTGAATCGCGATACCGTCGTTACGGCTGTTTTTGTCAAAAAGATGCGCAGTATTGCCTACAAGGCGGATGGTGAAGGAACGGTCACCGGTCTGCATTCTGTGCAGGATACGACAGGAGCGGTGGAGTTTACCGTTGAACCTGCACCGGGAAAAAGCTTTGCCGGAATTGACTATGACAATACGAAAGCATTAGTCGAGCATGTCGGCGGCAATACCTATCGTGTGAGAAATGTGACGGCAAACATTCAGATTACTGCTTACTTCATGTAAAGTGCTGGAAAGGAATTTCATCTGAAAGACCGATAACGACACCCTCAGGCATCACACTTGCCCTATACCTGAATATGCGGCCGCCGTGCACACCTGGAAGCCCGGCGGTCGCAGCCTTTTTCAGGAGTGTTGCGTGGGAGAGACATGCTAAGTCGCGTTGCTGATGTGGATTCAGAGAGCGGGCGCATCCTCTTCAGCAGAGGCAGTGTCCTCTTCTGCACGATTCGACTGAAACGCTCGGATACGGTCAACAATTGCCTCTGTATCCATAAGCTGCATCAGATCTCTTCGAAGCCGGGCAATATTGGTCACCCCTCTGAGGTAGGCGGCATAATAGCGACGAAAAGAATAGATGCCCCGCGGTACGCCCCGAAAAGCGACATGTGCGCGCAGGTGGGCTATACACCAGTCCAACTGCTCATCGAGGGTCGGTTCAGGCAGCTGGACACCGTCTTCAAGATAGGAACGCATAGCACGGAATACCCAGGGCTGCTGAATGGCGGCGCGACCGATCATAACCCCGTCGCAGCCCAGTGAAAAACAGGCAGCGGCTTCCTTGGGCGTTGTGATATCGCCGTTGCCGATGAGAGGCAGATCGGGAGCCGCTTCTTTGATACGGGGAAACCAGGACCAGTCGGCGTCACCCCTATAGCCCTGTACCCGGGTGCGGCAGTGGACAGTGAGGAATTGTATACCCATATCACGCAGCCGGGGCGCAAGTTCGAGGATCACATACTGCTCGTTATCCCAGCCGAGGCGTGTTTTTACGCTGACGGGCACGGAGGATCCGCGCTGAACAGCCTGCACAGCCGCTTCAAGCCGTTTCAGATCCCGAAGCAACCCGGCTCCGTCACCGCGGCCTGCAATTTTTTTCACCCAGCACCCGCAGTTCAGGTCAATAAAGTCCGGATATGATGCGGAAGCGATGTGTGCCGCTTTTTCCAGAGATTCAGGATTGCTTCCGTACAGCTGAATGCCGATGGGGCGTGCATCCTTTTCAATATTGAATTTGGAAATTTCAGAATCAATGTTCCGGATCACGGCCTCGCAGTTGGCGAATTCCGTAAAAAGAACCTGTGCACCGAAATCACTGCACAGTTTTCGGAAAGGCAGATCTGTGACATCCTCCATGGGAGCAAGACAGAGAGGATGTTCTATGTCAAAAGAGCCGATGCGCATGGTAACTTCCTTTTATGGTATATGATACCCTCAGGACGGAAAGACAGCCAAAAAGTCAACGGGCTTGACAATGAGTCCGTAAAGAGAGGATCATATTTCATGATGCCGGATGGCGGTTCATTCAGCATCAGAAAGCGGGCAGCGTTCGGGCTGGACTGGCTGGCTCCGTCGCTGTTTTTATAAAAAATCCAACCCTTTGTACGGAGGCTTTTCAGCATGTCAAAACACACCCTGACACGTCGCGCTTTTCTGTCGACGGCAACCACTACCGCCCTTGTGGCAGGATACGCATCCGGTAATCCGCTTGTGAACACGGCACGGGTCATTCCGCGCAAACTGTCCCCCAATGAACGGCTCAATATTGCTTCCATCGGTGTGGGCGGCATGGGGCATGGTGACGTGATGAAATGCCGCAGCGAGAACATTGTTGCTCTTTGCGACGTGGACTTCAAAAGAGCGGAAGAAACTTTTTACCGCCTTCCCAAAGCAAAACAGTATAAAGATTTCCGGGTAATGCTGGAAGAGATGGACAAAGAAATTGATGCGGTCACCGTGTCTACACCCGATCATATCCACGCACCTGCCGCTTATCTGGCGATGACCATGGGCAAGCATGTACGGGTTCAGAAACCGATGACTCAGACTATTGCGGAAGCCAGACTTCTTGCGAAAACTGCCAAAGAAACCGGCGTTGTGACTGCCATGGGCAATCAGGGACATTCCGGTAACGGTATCCGCGAGATGTGCGAGATTGTCTGGTCGGGCGCCATCGGTCAGATACGCGAAAGCCACACCTGGACTGACCGGCCCATCTGGCCGCAGGGTATTGCAAACCGGCCGGCAGCACAGCCTGTGCCCGAGCATCTTGACTGGGATCTGTGGCTCGGCCCGGCGCCCTGGCGCGAATACAGTGCTGAATATCTGCCGTTCAACTGGCGCGGCTGGCTGGATTTCGGCTGCGGTGCCATTGGTGATATGGCGTGCCACATTGTTGACCCCGTTTTCTGGGCACTGAAACTGTATGAAGCACCTTCTTATACGGTGGAAGTGGTGCAGCAGACCGGGCTCACACAGGAGACTTTCCCCAATTCTTCCATTATCAAATATGAATTTCCGGCCCGGGGCGATATGGATCCGGTGACAGTATACTGGTACGATGGCGGTCTGCTGCCCAAGCGTCCGGAAGGCGTGCCCGAAAACGAGAAGCTTGGTGACGGCGAAAATGGTTCACTCTTTATCGGCACGGACGGCGTGTTGACCACCGGAACCTATGGCGGCGATACCCGTATGCTGCCTGCGGAGCGCATGAAAGACTTCACCATGCCGACACCGACACTCGAGCGCATCCCCGATGAGAATCCGTATATGCACTGGATTAATGCATGCAAAAACGGAACAGAAGCGGTATCTCCCTTCAGCTATGCCGGACCGCTGACCGAATTTGCCAATATGGGCAATGTCGCTCTCCTTGCCGGGGCGAAAATTGAATTTGATGTAGCGTCCATGACCATTACTAATAATGCGGCGGCAAATCAGTTTCTGACGAAGAGCTATCGCAAAGGCTTTGACTTCATGCCTCTGTGATTCCTTTTTTGTTCAGGCGGAGTGCCAGCGACCGGCCTGATCAGTATTGTCAGGAGCCGGGGTCTGTGAGCAATTCTCCAGTCCCGGCTCCTCATTTTTCAGCGCGGTTACAGAAAAGGAAGACGGATGAAAAAACGCTTTCAGGATAAAGTCGCGTTAATCACAGGCGCATCATCCGGCATAGGCGAAGCCCTTGCCCGTCAGCTGGCGGCGGAAGGTGCCGGGCTCTGTCTTTTTGCCCGCCGTGCCGACCGGCTGCAGGCGCTTCAGTCGGAGCTGGAGGCATCCGGTGCGCAGGTTGCTGTCTATGCAGGTGATGTCACTGTTCCGTCAGACCTGGAAGGCGCTGTGGCTTTGGCGCTGGAGCGTTTCGGCAGGCTGGATCTGGTGGTTGCCAATGCGGGTATCGGAGTCACTTCCCCGTTTTCGAGGCTGACCACGGAAGATTACCGGCATCAGTTTGAAGTGAATTTTTTCGGAGTGCTCCACACCTTATTCGCTTCTCTGGAGGCATTGAAGGCATCGCAGGGGCAGGCTGTGCTGGTGGGCAGCGTGGCAGGGCTTGCCGGTACACCCGGCAGCTCGCCTTATAACGCCAGCAAATTTGCCGTAGTCGGGCTTGCCGAATCTCTTTACTATGATCTGGGAAAAGAGGGCATCGCTGTGACGCTGGTCAACCCGGGATTTGTGGAGAGCGAGATCCGGCTTCTGGATAACCGGGGCGCACGCACAGGCAGAGGTGACCCGGTTCCCTCCTGGCTGGTCATGCCCGCTTCAAAAGCAGCATCTGTTATTCTGAAAGCGGTGTATAAAAAGAAAGCAGTCGTGGTGGTTACATTTCACGGCGTGGTGCTGTCCTGGCTGAAGCGTTTTTGTCCGGCGTTAATCCGCCTGCTGCTTCGCCAAGGCAGTTACAGAAAGGAGAGAAAGAAATGAATTTATTCTGGGGAGCCCGGTTGGCACAGGATCTCAGAGATGTCCAGAATCAGATAGAGAAAGATGCGCAGGTTGCCCGGCAGCAGCGGATGATAACCACGGAAACCAACGACCTTCGTAACGAAGTGGAGCGTTTGTGTCTGCTGAATCAGGCAATGTGGGAACTGATCTGCTCAAAACTCGGGCTGACCGATGCGGACCTGGAGAAAAAGGCGCAGGAAGTGGATCTCCGGGACGGCAAGCTAGACGGCAAAATGACGACGCATCCGGTACGATGCCCCCAATGCGGGCGGGTTTCCAATTCACGCCTTAAAAAATGCATGTACTGCAACATGGAATTCGAGGGCAGTGCCTTCGGTTGAGCACCGCCCCCGTATTCAGGGGATACAGCGGTTTCCTGCCGGTATGCTTAATGTGCAGCCGCCAGCATGCTCTCCTCTTCCGTGCAGGGAAGAGCGACACGGAAGCCTACATTGAAAACGCCCTGCCAGGGCTCGTAAGCCAGGCGGAACTCGGAACGGGCACGCTTCGGCCGGTCTGACCAGGAGCCGCCGCGCACAACACGTTTCTCCTGAACATCAGGGTTATTTCTTCCGTCCTGCTCCTGATAGGGATAAGGACGCCAGGCGGAGAGTGTCCACTCGCTCACATTGCCGTGCATGTCGAAGAGTCCCCAGACGTTGGGTTCATACATGCCGACGACGCAGACAATTCGCTGTCCGTCATCGAAGCGGGCATCCTTGGGGAAGAAGTCCTGAAAGCGGTTCGGATTGGCGATAGGCTGAGGATTCACGCCTGCAACCGCGAGTTTTCTGGTTGAGAGATCCGCAAGATTGGCGAAGGCGCTGAAATCAGTATCCGGGCCTCCGTAGTAGAAGGGGCTGTCCGTACCGGCGCGACACGCCCACTCCCATTGTGCCTCCGTAGGCAGCGTGCAGGGCACCTGAAGTTTTTCCGACAGCCACTGCGTGAACGCCAGCGCATCGTTCCAGCTGACCCTGATGACGGGCTGCAACGGCTCATTCGCCGGATAGCCCGGGGTTGTATGGTCTTTGGAATGCTGGTCAATGTAACGGCTGTCATGGGCAGGGTTGAAACACCTGTACTGTTCATTGGTCACCTCGGTGGTTCCCAGCCAGAACGGTTTTTCAATTTCCACGACAGTCCGGGGATATTCATCGGCGAAGCGGTCGCCGCCCATAACAAACTTTCCGGCAGGGATGAGTGCAAATTCCATGGTGGTGCCGTTGCCGAGGTCAACGGTGCGGCGCTGTATGCTGCCCGCCTGTGCTTGCCGGGCTTCTGCCTGTGCCCGGTCAAAGGGCCAGCTTTCCAGTGCCGGTGCCGGTGCATCCAGAGCGGGTTTTTCATGCTTGACAAATTCCCGGGGGTATGCCGCTTCCACCAGATCCGCTTCCGAATTATCTTCGGGCGTGCAGGCGTAAAGAGCGCGTAATTCGGCACGGCGCCCGGCACAGGCCTTAGCCTTGTCCGTATGGTCGGTCCATCTGCCATGATCGGGCACATTCAGATCTATCCAGGTGGTGAGGCGGTCCCAGGCTTCAGTATCCAGCTGAACGCCGTGATGTCCTTTTTTAAGCATCTGAATCAGCTCGCTGGTGTCGGCGTGCCACTCCAGGGGGATCTGGAGATGATAGTCGCTTTCCGGACCGGGTCGGCGGACGAAGGGGTGCAGCGCCAGATAGGACAGGGTGAAATTGGCGTGATCTCTGCCGCTCCGGTTGCTGAGGTTGGGCCTGCCGTCGGGGTAATCGTCACGGTCATGGCAGCCTGCGCAGTGCCGATCCAGAACGGGCTGGATTTCGTGATGGAAGCTGAATCCCCTGGCAAGTCCGTACCAGGGTAAGATTTGGTCGGGTGTACGGCGCGCCGCCCGGTTATAATGCAGGGAAGGTGTGGTATTTTGCGGTTCGTGGCAGCCCACACAGGAAAGCACTTCGCCGGGCATGGCGGTAAACCAGCTGCGCATGACCTGCAGGGCTTTGCCCTCGCTGTCCAGCGGCTGTACGGCAATGGGTGTGTTGGCGGGCACTTTGAAGAAAGCGGAGCCGTCGGGCATCACAGGGACTGTACCCAGAATACGGCGCACGTCCCAGGGCCCTTCCACGCCCACATGCTCATGGCCGCCCATATGCTGATAGCAGTAATGGAAAGAATAAACACGGAGCGCTTTTACTGTTCCGGGCGGCACATCTTTCAGCCCTTCGCCCGCATAGACATCCATCAGATAGACAGACGCATCCTTCGCTTCAAGGTTAACCCGATCGGGGATGGCGGGCGGCGTTGCTATCGCACGGAACGGCAGGGGCTCGAAAAGGGCATAGCCCTTTTCTTCGTGAAGAAGCAGCATGTTATCGAAAGTGTCGACGAGATAAATACCCCAGGGCTGCGGCGGGGATGGTTTGCATGAAACAAGGAAGAAGTGTTCACTGAGCGGGTAGGGATGCAGAAATTTCGGCCAGATCTCGTCCACAAGCTGGTCTTCGATGACAGGCTCCACCGGTTGTCCTCTGCCCGGAATCCGCTGAACCACGCCGCTTGCTTCGTGACGGCCCCGCGCTGAATCAAGAAGTACCAGTTCGCCCATGCGTGCCACGCCGTGATGACCCGACACAATGGTGACCACCTGGCTGGGGTTGTTCGGGATGGGCCGCGTGTAGAACATGGAGTTGGGCCAGAAGGAATTGCTGCCGTAGTATTCCACCTGATTGGTGCCGTCGGGGTTCATATGGAAAAGGACGCGCGTAAAATAGTGCGGCGTATCGGAATATTCCCAGCGGCTGAAAAGGATTCTGCCGTTGTTCAGCACTGTGGGACACCAGTCGTGATCCTGATCAAAGCAGAGCTGCCGTATGCCGCTTCCATCGGCATTCATGATACAGAGGTTTGCGACAGCATCGCTTCCGGTCACACAGGGAATGCCCTGCATACAGAGGGTGGAGTCGTAGATAATCCTCCCGTCAGGAAGATAGCAGGCATCATAGTTGTCCACATCCTCTTCAGCGCCGGGCGTTACCTGCCTCAGACCGGTGCCGTCGCTGTTCAATTCCCATATCTGCCAGCGGTTGTGGCTGCCGATCATGGAGAAGAGCATTCTGTCGCCGTCAAAGTGGAGATCGACATCGCCCACAAAATAATCTTTTTCCGGGCGGAACAGCGTTTCCGGCTGACTGTTCTGAGTCCGGTAGTCCAATAGAGCCAGCTCATTGTCGTAACCGCGCCTGGGCATGGAGCAGTTCCCCTGCCAGTTCTGAGGCAGGCCCAGCTGGCGTTCATGCCTTTTCACCAGAAGAATTTTTTCAAAGTCAAGCAGTGGATTGGCAAGCAGCGCTGTCCGCTGCAGCGCTTCCCATCGGGCGCTGATATCCCTGGCTTCGGGGGCATTTTCCCCCAGTGCGGCAAAATACTCAGGCAGCTGCGCTTCAAGAGCGGCGAGTTCGTCCAGATAGGCGCGCCCTCCGGCATAACGGTCGGGAAATTCCTTGACCAGATATTCGACGGCAAGCCTTAAGGCCTCCCGGTTGATCTGATTGAAACGCTCCAGAAGCGCACCGCTCTCGCACAGGTGCTGATAAAATTGCAGCTGTGTCAGCGCCCCCGCACCGGATGCTGTCATAGCGTCCCATTTTTCCTGCCACCTGTTCTGTATTTCTTTCATGCCCTGGAGGCGCTTCGATACCATTGCCGCTGAAAGCTCCGTCGGATCAGCACTGGCAATCCATTCAGATGGATCGGTTCCGCCCAGATCCTGTGCCATCCGGAGACACGCCTGAGGATAGCTTTTCTCCACACCCCTCCAGAGATTTTTGGCGCCGTCATCCCGGATATTGAAATAAAAGCCGCAGCCGCCGCTGACATTGTAAATTTTAACAACCAGAAAATTGTCTTTATCAAGCAGGGGCAGCGTAAGGGTGTCCGCTTCGGGAGACAGTACCCGTGCCGCATTATTGCTGTGGACAAGCGTTCCGTTGAGCCAGACTTTGATACCGTCGTCACTTCCCAAACCGATGTTTAACAGAATTGGCTCCTGAATCCGAATCGTGCGTGCCAGATATAGTGCCGAACCATCGCCGCAGGTAAGAGAATTGACGATGCCGTCCTGAAGGTCTCTATCACGGAGCCACAGGCGGCCCCCGTCCTCGTTGCGTTCATTGAGATGCCGGGATTGTTCCGGAAGCGCCACATCATCAAAAGCGACATTCGCAAAGACTGCCGTTTTGTACCAGGCGCTTAGGGTGACTGCTTCCGAGGCGGATGCCTCATCACGGCTCTGGAATTGATCTCTTGCAGCCGACAGCGCTTCCGACCATCCTTCTTCCTGAGCGTAAAGTCCTGATGCGGAAAAGAAAGCGGAAAGGATCAGCACAAAAAGAAACGGAATCAGATTTCGGTGGGGGCAAAGGCAGAATTGCATGGAACTCTCTTTCTTCTGGACGAGGTTTGTTAACAGTGCACATAAATAAGTATAGCAAGGACGCTGAAAAGAGCCAAACAAAAAAGAGATGCGGGCGAAAGAGCGAATACGGCGGAGGGGCTCGACGACAAAGGGTACTGCGGTGCTGTTTCAAAAGGAAGGAGTACTGTTTCCTTTTGAATCAGACAGAGACGGCCTTCCAAAAACACAGGCGCGTCAGCAGTCTCCAAAGAAAAATCAATATCTTGTTCATATTCAGTAAGATATGTTTTTTTATAATGCTCTTTTTCTGTTTTGGCACGCAACTTGCCATATACAGTTGGGCATGCAAAGAAAGGCCGGCCGCTCCGCCGGGGCGGCCGGCTGACAAGGAAAAACAAATAGAAAGGATCTTTCAGCCATGACACACATTTTTTGGGAACCTTTTCAACAGTTACAAGCGATCCGCAACGAGATGGAACGTGTCTTTGAGCAGTACACCCCTTCAAGCCGCGCTTATGCCCGGTCCGCTTTTCTGCCCTCCCTCGGTGCACGCCGCTACCCGCTGGTGAATATCCGGGAAGACCAGGATAAGATCTATGTGGAAGCGCTGGCGCCGGGTCTGAACCCGGGCAGTATTGAGGTCTCCGTACTGCGTGATCAGCTGCGACTCTCCGGTGAGAAAGCCGCCATTAACCCGGATGTGAAAGCAGAGGCATGGCATCGCAACGAACGCGGTGCCGGGCGATTCGTCCGGGAGATCAGCCTTCCAGCAGAAGTGGACGGCGACAAAGTGACTGCGGCGTATAAGAACGGATTGCTTCTGCTGACCCTGCCTAAACATGAGGCGGCGAAGCCCAGGCAGATTTCCGTTCAGGTGAGCTGAGAACCACAGAAAGAAAAACAGAAAAAGGAGACAGATATCATGAAAGAAACAACCGTACCCGTACCGACCGAACCGAACGTGCCTGATACCCGTGAAGAAACACGCACGCTGAAACCGCCCGTGGACATTTTTGAGACAGATACCGGGCTGGTGGTTGTTGCCGATCTGCCGGGCGTAGATAAAGACAGTATCGAAGTGGATGTGGAGAAAAATGTACTGACTTTGAAGGCGCGCCCCTCTCAGGAGCTGAAAGAGGATTTCCTCCGTCAGGAATATGAACTGCTGCCTTTCTTCAGGCAGTTTCAGCTGAGCGAGCGTGTTGATCAGGCAGGCATTACCGCCGAAATGAAATATGGCGTGCTTACCATCCACCTGCCGAAAGTGAAAGAACAGCAGCCCCGGAAAATTGATGTGACTGTGACTGCATAATCACAAAATCAACCGAGGCATGAACCATCGGAACTCCCGTCCGATGTTGTCGCCGGGCGGACCCAAACAGAAGATCTGCGGTCCGTCCGGCTTCTTTTTTATGGCACTATGCTCCGGGATAGGCATTGACAAGGATCCTGTCAAGCCATTTGCTAATCTTACCGTAGCGGCTTTCGTCACGCCATTTGCTTTCTTACTTTGATGAGTCTT
>MWCY01000027.1 GCA_002070275.1 Candidatus Hydrogenedentes bacterium ADurb.Bin170 | reverse complement strand
AAAGACTCATCAAAGTAAGAAAGCAAATGGCGTGACGAAAGCCGCTACGGTAAGATTAGCAAATGGCTTGACAGGAATTGAAGTGACGGCCTTCACTTTTCAACTTGGAAAAGGTGCGGCAGGCAATCTTTTGTCCCGTAAGAAGCACCTTTGATATACTTGAACCTAATATACGCGAAGAAGCGGATTCTATCCTTCATATACCAAGGGAGTCATTTTATGTCTATTGCGCCTCATGGTGGAGAGCTAAAAAATTGTTTTATTGAAGCGGGCGACCTGGAATCCTTTAAACGGCATGCTGCAAGCCTGCCAGTTATCCAGATTGATGCTTATACTGCTTTTGATGTGGATGCTATTGCAAAAGGCATTTTCAGTCCGCTGGAGGGTTTTTTAGGCAAAGAGGACACACTGAGCGTTCTTGAGTCCATGTGCCTGAAAACAGGTCTTCCCTGGACCATTCCGGTTCTTTTTTCAGTTGATACCGCTGTGGCAGATACTCTCGAGTTGGGTCAGGAAGTCGCTCTGAAAGACGATTACAACCAGATAATTGCCGTCATGAATATAGCGGAAAAATTCCAGTTGGACAAAAAATATCTGGCCGAAAAAGTATATAGAACAACCGAAACAGCCCACCCGGGAGTTGCCTATACATTTTCGACAGGTGATGTTTATTTGGCAGGGCAGTTGAAAGTGGCCCATAGCCGCCCGGTAGATCATCAGGAATATAACCTCAGCCCGCTAGAAACCCGGGCTGCATTTAAAGAACGCGGTTGGAAACGTATAGTTGCTTTTCAAACCCGCAACCCCATCCACCGTGCCCATGAATACCTTACAAAATGTGCGCTGGAAATGTGTGACGGACTTCTCATTCATCCTCTGATGGGCACAACCAAAAGCGATGATATTCCCGGAGATATTCGGATGAAATGCTATGAAGTGCTTCTCGACAAATATTATCCCAAAGAACACGTCATGCTTTCTATAATGCCGGTTAATATGCGTTACGCCGGACCGCGTGAAGCCGTTATGCATGCCATTATTCGAAAGAATTACGGATGCACCCATTTTATCGTCGGGCGCGATCATGCGGGTGTCGGCAATTATTACGGCAGTTATGATGCCCATTATATCTTTGATGAAATCGATCCGGCAGCCTTGGGGATTACACCATTATTTTTTGAACATGCTTTCTTTTCAAAACGCACCAACGATATGGCAACCAAAAAGACCTGTCCAGGCAGCAGCGAGGAACATGTGTTTTTAAGTGGTACAAAAGTTCGTGAATTGCTGGCTAATGGAGAAGCACCGCCTGTTGAATTTACACGACCCGAAGTTGCACAAATCCTTATTGAATGGGCAACCGGAAAATAACGCTCAGACCGATGCTCTGTTTGATGCGTGCAATCTCTTTTTAACTATTATTAACAAGTCAAAGAAGGCAACGTAAAATCGCTCCATGAAAGTTGGTATTTATATGCCTTTTGGAGAAAGAGGCAAATCGGCTTCTTCTCTTTTTTACGACGGACTTGAAAAAGAGTATTTCCGTCGTGCTCTTGGCGCTGTTCATGCGCAAAAAGCGTATTCAGATATGGAGTTGCTTTGGTTTGATGAAGGCGGCAACCCTTCGCCCTGCGCATTTGTCAGAACTACAGCTATAGAGCCGGTCAGGTCGTCGCTGTCCCTCTTTAAGTCTTCCTCACGGCTTCTGGAGAAAGTTGTGCAGGACGAAGGGCTGGACGTTTTACTTACTCATATCAGCACTCCCTTATTGCGACTGAGTATTCCCCAGATTCTTTTCACTGCAGACATGCTGTTCCACGGCGAAACCAGATCAGTCAGCAACACCCCGCCACCGCCCCTTAGTTCGAAAATAAAACGTGCCTGCATGTCTGCTCAATCCATCTTATGTCCCAGTGAATATGTCCATCGCAGTTGTTTGTCCAGATTGGAAATGGGGCTAGAAAAAGCAATTGTTGCCAAAGCTGGGGTCGATAAAATCTTTTCTGAGCCAAGCCCTTCGTTGATTGATCCCCCTTACGGACTTTTTATTTTGAATCGCTATACATTTCCCGCTTTGCCAACTTTTTTTAACGCAATCCAAAAAAACACTTCCCTCTTCCCGCAAAATCTTGTTGTGCTGGGGCCTGTGCACCCGGAAGAACCTTCCAACTGGCCTCTGCCCGTGGTTCGTATTGAAAATTGCCCTGATAAAGAAGTGGCCGGTTTAATGCAGAACGCCGAAATGTGCTTTTACCTTGCTCATGGAGATGGAAGCGGAATACCTGTGCTGCAGGCTTTGTCTTCCGGAGCCTTGCTGATTACAACACGTTCCGGAGCAATTAATGAAGTGGCAGGGTCGGTGCCTTTTTATTGTGAAGCGGACAATATTACCTCTCTTTTGAATATTCTCCGACGCGCCAAAAATGAAAAAGCGAGCGACTTGCGAAAGCGCAAACAAACCGCACAAAACCTGATACACGATTGCAGCTGGGAGCGGTGCGGAACCAAAATACTCTCAACACTCAAACGAAGCCAGCTTAATTCCTGAACTGCCTCCTTATAAACCATAGAGATTTTAAATGAAGTTGTCCCCGCCTGCTTTTATAAAAGAAAATCTTTCACTTGCACCACACTGTTTTTATAATATTGGCGGGACCATGCGGTGGGCACTGTTTCCAAGAAGTCTGGAAGAAATTCAGGAGGGGTACCAATGGATTCAGAAAAAAGGAGTGCCTTTCCTTATTCTGGGAGGCGGAACCAACGTTCTTGTTTCAGATAAAGGCTATGACGGAGCAGTCTTATTCACCGGAGGTTTGGATTATAGTACGCCTCTGGGATGCAATCGATTCAAAGTAGGTGCCGGGACAATACTGGCATCTCTTGTCACCCAGGTACTGCTCCCGAACAATTACACAGGCACAGGCGCACTGACAGGAATTCCCGGTTCTGTGGGCGGTGCTCTTTTCATGAATGCCGGAACTGTCAATGGTACTATCTGCCAGTTTACGGAGTCTGTGCAGCTTCTTTCAGCATCGGGGCTTACGCAGTGGCAGATGAGCAGCGACGATTATTGCTACAGAGGTCAGCGCTTTTGCACCACGAATACTGTTATTCTTGAAGGTGTGTTTTCTTTTACCGTTGACGAGAAAGACCAGCTGGCTGTTTATGAGCATTATCTTAAAAGACGAAAAGAAACCCAACCTCAGGGACGCTGCTGCGGAAGTGTTTTTAAAAATCCTGAAGGGGATCACGCCGGGCGCCTCATTGAACTGTGCGGGCTGAAGGGAACGCGGCGGGGTGGGGCGGTAATCAGTGAAAAACACGCCAACTTTATTGTAAATCAGGACAACGCTTCTTTTGATGATGTCTACGGCCTGATCTGTTTGGCAAAGGAAGAGGTGCTGAAGCGTTTCGGGATTGAATTAAAAGAAGAAGTCCGAATTATTCACGGCTGAATTTTTTCAGGATAATTTCAGGCGTATCGGATGACGAAATTCCCAGGGTGTTGCCTTCAATTGCAGGAGAAGCCAAACGACCTACCTGTATATAAAAAGCATTCCTCTCTGCTGCCGTTGAAAATGAAGCCTGAGACCATGCGCTTGAATGACCAAGCTCTGCCATGGACGCGAGGACAGTATGGCCATAGATAAAAAACATGCCCTCTTCAAAATCTTTGAAATAGGGCGCCAACGCCGGAGCGTCTAAAGCATCGACAAGCGCCTGCCCGTGGGCATTCATTTCCGTGCCCACAATGATCGGCAGATGCCGCTTCCGTGCCATGCCGATAAATTCATCCAGTTTGCTTATTTTGAGAGCTCGCACATCAGGGTCTTTTATATTCCAGTTCCTGTCAGGAATAATATTGACTGCGCCCACCCCTGAATCTATCATAATGTCAAGCAGATCGTCCATGCGTTTCTCACCGGAAGAAGTGCCATCAAGAAAAGCAAGCACAGGAATCGCACCATTATCCAAAAAAAACTGATTGACAACTCTCAGTGTCGGAAAATCTTCCCCTTTTGATGCGATATAGCCAACCCCGCCTTGCTTCATCGTTTTAGCACGGATTATTCCCTGAAAGTCCGGTGGAGAGGAGAGGGCCTCTTCAATTTTCTCCTTAGCCAGATCAAGTTTTTCTGACCACCAAGAGATAAGACGGGATGGCTCAGTAAAGTAATTTCGCGCTTTTCGGTCGTAGGCGGCACAAACATGCCGTTCGGTGGCATTTCCTGCCGGAGTCAGTGACAAAACGTCCTGGTCATAATCCAGAGCAATTTCATGCAGAAGTGTATTCACCTTTTGCACGACAACACGTGTCCGGGATTGCGCCTTGTCTTTAAATGAATGCAAAAGCGCCGTTTCTTTAACCTTAGAAGAAGCGAAACCTAATCCGATATGATAAGCAACTCCGGGCTCTCCCGGAGAGTTGATTTCTTCCTCAGAAAATTCAGGAACAAAAACTCTGCTTTCCATGCCGGCCGCCGCTTTAATATCCAGAAAACGGCACGCGCTCAGAAATTCGTCGACTCCATCTAAAACATCGAAGTCAACCTGTGCCATGGCACAAAGTCCTAAAAGGCGCCCTTGCCAGGCGAGGTGTGTAGGGGAAAAACCGTATCCGTTAAAAGAAAAGAATGAATGGCAATGGAGATTGAAATGGCGACCGAAAGCGGGGAGTGAATCAGTTGACAGGGCAGATCTGTACACTTCCAGAAGCGCCGCTTTTCTTTCATCAGCATCAAATGAATCTAACCTTAAATCTGCAGCCATAGGTACACCTTTCCTTATGCCATTGAAGGAAGAGAAGCATTGTGCCTGAATAAGAAAGACCGTAGCCAAAGAAGGCAGCGCTTATTTGCCTTCCTGTGCCAGGCGCTGTTCTTTTATTTTCATCAGGCGGCTGGTTGTGGAACGCTCCATTTCGTCCAGTTTATTTTTAATAAACTTGATGGTCTCCAGCAAACGGGGAATAACAGTATGTTCAAGAGCATTCACACGACGGCGTGTCTTTTCAATTTCCTGGGCAAGACGTCTGACTGTCTCTTCAAGTTCAGCCATAGTCAGTAGTTTTTCCATGAAAACCTTCAGCCCGGATATGGCTTTATCGAGTTCAGCAGAAGTGTGAATCAGAGAATAACCGCCCAGACTTTTTCCAAAACTGAATTCAAGACGGGGGATTACCACACTCATGATACGGGTGGGTATTGAAGTAATATCGAGTTCCTGACGGGTAAGTTCAAGGGCATCTTCAACAATCAGTCGGGAAGAAGTGGCCTCAGCCAAAACAAAAAGTTTCAATACGACAGGCAGCTCTGCATCCACTGCCAGACGGCACTCCTTATACTTCTGAGCGTATTCTCCAAAGTCTTTCATCAGACCATCGAGTTTGTCTTTTAAAAGTTTGTGCCCACGCTGTGCCACGCTCAGGCGATTCCTCAGGCGAAGCATTTCCATGCGTGTCGGATTGACTGCAAGGCGCATACCTATGTTCCCTTACTCTTTAAGCGACAGGCTTCAGCCCTTTTCAGGGTAATATTTTTCAATAAACTCGTCGCGAACGCGTTTTAATTCTGATTTAGGCAGGATAGCCATAAGTTCCCAACCCAGGACCAGACTATCTTCTATACTTCTGTTTTCATCTTCTCCCTGGCGGATAAAACGGTTTTCAAAAGCATCAGCGAATTTCACATAGAGAAGATCTATTTCACTCAAAGCAGACTCGCCAAGCACAACGGCAAGTTCTTTAGCATTTTTGCCCCGCGCATAGGCGGAATACAACTGATTCATCACGTTAGCATGATCTGCACGCGTCTTACCTGCTCCGATACCCTTGTCTTTCAGGCGGGAGAGTGAGGGCAGGACATCTACCGGCGGATAAATGCCTTGGGCATGGAGCGACCTGCTCATGATTATCTGCCCTTCAGTGATATATCCGGTAAGATCCGGGATCGGATGTGTTTTATCGTCTTCAGGCATGGTAAGGACGGGCAGCTGCGTAATGGATCCGTTTTTGCCTTTGATTCGGCCGGCGCGCTCGTAAATTGTGGACAAGTCCGTATAAAGATAGCCGGGATAACCGCGACGACCCGGTACTTCCTTACGCGCTGCAGAAATTTCACGCAATGCCTCGCAATAATTGGTCAGGTCTGTAAGGATGACAAGAACGTGCATCCCTTTTTCAAATGCAAGAAATTCAGCGGTCGTAAGCGCCATTCGGGGAACAGAGATACGTTCGATGGCGGGGTCATCAGCAAGATTCATGAACAGCACGGCACGTTCAAGTGCACCCGTACGCCGAAAGTCGGAAACAAAGAACTCTGATTCTTCAAAAGTGATTCCCATGGCACCGAAAACAACAGCAAATTTGTCGTCGGCTTTCAATACTTTTGCCTGACGCGCCACTTGAGCCGCCATACGGGAATGAGGAAGACCTGAACCTGAAAAGAATGGAAGTTTCTGTCCACGAACCAGAGTATTCAAAAGATCAATGGTCGAGATACCCGTTTGAATAAACTCATTCGGATAGTCACGGGAATAAGGATTCATCGGGTTGCCGTTGATGTTCAGCCATTTTTCAGGAATAATGGGCGGTCCGTCATCAATAGGGCGGCCGAAACCATCAAAAACACGCCCAAGCATATCATCGGAAACACCAAGCTCTGTGCCTTTTCCTAAAAATTTGATGGTCAAATTTTCTGGGGAAAGATCGCTGGTACCCTCGAAGACCTGAACGACCGCTTTGTCGCCATTTACTTCCAGCACACGGCCGCGGCGAAGGGTACCGTCATCCATTTTAATATCGGTAAGCTCGCCGAAAGTAACGCCTTCAACCCCATCTACAAGAACCAGGGGTCCTACTATTTCTTTTGCTGTACGGTATTCTCTAGTTACCACGGTACGACCTCATTCATTGTTGTTTTGATCATTCTTCCGCATCTGCTTAACGGGGCAGGGCAGCTATTTCCCGGGTTAATTTATCCTTAATCGCGTCGAACTGATGAAGAGCATTTTCCTCGATCAGTTTTGCACGCGCAATATCCTCAAGCACCTTCAAACTGAGAAGGCTGTTCAGCAGGGCTCCGGCTTCCAGAGCCGGTCTGGCTTCGTTAAAATATGTCAGGATCAAGTCCAGCATTTTGAACTGTTTTTCCATGGAGGTATAGGTGTCCCGATCGTCGAAGGCATTCTGATGAAGAAAGTCCTCACGGATCATCTTGGCGGCCTGGAGAAGCAACCGGTCTGACTGCGGAAGAGCATCCATACCGACCAGGCGCACCAGTTCGTCCAATTCCGCTTCGCGCTGCAGAATACTCATTGCCTGACTGCGATTTTCCTTCCAGGGCTGCTGCAGCTTCTCATTGGCAAGTGCATCTACTACTTCCTGATAAAGGGAGTAGGAAGTAAGCCAGTTGATAGCAGGGAAGTGCCGGGCAAAGGCAAGTTTATCATCAAGCCCCCAGAAGACTTTTACAACACGAAGCGTTGCCTGCACAACAGGCTCGGAGAAGTCACCGCCTGGAGGCGAAACGGCTCCGATAATGGAGAGCGTGCCGTTTCTTTCATCGGATCCTTTACAAATTACGTTGCCCGCGCGTTCGTAAAAACTGGCAATGCGTGAACTGAGATAAGCAGGATACCCCTCTTCTCCGGGCATCTCTTCCAGACGACCGGACATTTCACGCATCGCTTCCGCCCAGCGGCTTGTCGAGTCCGCCATAAGCGCAACCGAGTAGCCCATATCACGGAAATACTCGGCAATGGTGATCCCGGTAAACACGGAGGCTTCACGGGCAGCAACAGGCATATTGGATGTGTTGGCGATGAGCACAGTCCGTTCCATCAGCGGTTCGCCCGTTTTGGGGTCGATCAAGGCAGGGAACTCCTGAAGAACGTCTGTCATTTCATTGCCGCGCTCACCGCAGCCGACATAGACAACGATCTGGGCATTCGCCCATTTAGCCAACTGATGCTGCACAACAGTTTTGCCGCTGCCAAACGGTCCGGGAACACAGGCTGTGCCGCCCTGAGTCAGCGGGAAAAACATATCCAGAACACGCTGCCCGGTGGTCATCGGCTGGACAGGCGGCATTTTCTTGGCGACAGGCCGGGGCTTACGCACAGGCCAGCGTTGAACCATGCTGATATCAACGGGTCCTTTAGAGGTGTCGATAACGGCGACCACGGTGTCGACATTGCCCGTTACCGGGGCAATTCTGCTTACTTTGCCTTCCACACCATAAGGAACCATAATTTTGTGACTGACAAGCTTGCTCTCGTCAACTTCACCGAGAATGTCGCCATGAGACACTGTATCACCCACTTTGGCAACAGGCACAAAGTCCCACTGAACAGACCGATCCAAAGCAGGGCTTTCGGCTCCACGAACAATATACTCGCCGAAGGAAGCATGCAGTTTGTCAAGAGGACGCTGCACACCGTCGTAAATTGAACGGATAAGGCCGGGACCCAATTCGACACTCAAAGCCTCTTCCGTACGGAAAACAGGCTGCCCGGGGCCGATCCCTTCCGTCTCTTCGTAGACTTGGATGGAGCAGTCTCCGCTGCGGATTTCGATGATTTCACCGAACAGACGACCTTCGCCCACACGCACCATCTCATACATGCGGGCATTTTCCAGACCTCTTGCAACCACAAGCGGACCGGACACTTTGACGACTACACCCTGTACATTGCTCATACTTGATACCCTTGTACTATCTGCTTGTATCTTTCTTTATACTGACTATTCTTTACCAAGCATATCCACACCGATAGAATGCTCAACAAGACGGCGAATCTCTTTGAATCCGGAGTGATTGCTGCCGTGGTGGGTGGGTATGGTGGTCATAATGGCATTACAGTTTTCTCGGAAATTAGCGAGTGCTTCCGGATTTTTCTCCGCAAGATCTTCACTCACCAGAACAACAGCAGCATCATTCGCACGGATCACTTGCCCAAGAGCCTGTATTAAAGTCTCGGAGTCATAGGCATGCACAATCTCAAAGCCTACGCCTTTGAAACCGAGCACTGCCGCTTTATCACCTAAAATGTATGCTTTAGACATAAGTATTCCGTATTCGCTTTTTCAGAAGATTTTCATCAAGGTTGTTCAGTTTTCCGCTTATAACAAGCTTCAGATTGTAAGCGGCAATCCAGAGTCCCCAAAGATAACCCGCGACCCGTTCAGGGCCGGCAGTCTGAAGTTTTACCCGCTGCGCCAGCTCCGTCAGATGATTCGCAAGAAGGGTCTCGAATGTGGACACTTGTTCGTCTTCTTCTGCCTCAAAAGCCGCCTGCCACAAATCACCGGGCCGGCCGGGAATGGATGCCCCCCAGGCTTTCGGATCGGGAATGGTACTGATTTCAGTGATAAGCCCGTCGAGACTGTTTAAAGGCAGGAAATGTGCGGGAAAGACTTTCAACTGCTGTCCCGCTCTGAAAGCGCGCCACATGGCGACCAGAGCCCTGCCGAGAACCCTTAACGTTGCCCACTCTTCAATAAAAGGGGCTTCGGACTGGTGCGCAAGAAAAAGATAATGACGCAAAAAAGCACCATCCAAAGTAACATCCAGCACAAATTGACTGTTTTCTTCCTGGCTGCCGCCTCCCAGGACAGGGGAGAGCGCAGGCCGGATAATTTCAGGGAGGAGGCTTCCATTGCCGGACGCGACTTCCAGCAGTCTGGACTCGGAAAACTGGCTTTTTCCAAATGGAAAGGAACCGCGATTCTGAACAGCCCTTTTCAAGTTCAGATAATCTTCGGACAGGCTGTAGAGATCGCAGATTGCCGGATTGGGGGTGCACTGCCTGAGTGAAAGAATCTGGGAGTGCACATAATTATCGATTACTGTGCTCCAATCTTCCCAGGTCAGCGCTCCGTGGGTCATATGCTCACGCAGTGATGTTTCCTGCAGTCGGTTAAAAACATCCTGGACACGGTCTAAACCTGCCAGGAGATAGAAGGTTTCCTGAGGAATCAGCTGCCCTTCTAAAGCACTGACACGCCCGCAGGCAAATCCCCATTTATTCTGGTTTTTAGTCAAGGCTGCCAAATTGGGTTCCTCTCACTATTTCCCGGAATCATCCGAAAAGAGTGCGGCTGAAATTTCTGGCGCAGACTCATACTGAACATCGCTTAAAAGCGTGCTCAGGCTTTGATCCACTTGAAAACGGTCAGTTACAAAAATGAAACCGCCACGCTCAGGAAGGGACTCTTCATCAAGAAGCCGAACATGATCCTTTTCGTCGCGGTTCTCATTGAACTCGGCCAGCATTTCTTCAAAAACAGCTTTGTCCTCAGGATGAATTTTTAATGCACCGCTTGATTGGCCGACAGATTTTTCAAGAAGTCTTTTAAATACCTTCCTGTATTCTTCCCGGGGCATGGACAGAATTTTCGCTTTTGCCAGGGCAAAAACCTGCTGCAGCAACTCATTTTTCTTTGTTAGAACTGCTTTATTTGAAATTCCCTGCATCTGTATGAGTTTGCGGGAAAACTCTTCTTCGATGCCAAGTTTTATGCTCTGAAATTTCTTGTCCATCTCTGTTTCAGCGTTTTTACGCCAGGCTTCTACTTTTTCTTCCGACGCAACTTGCGCCGATTTAACAATCAGCTCGGCGTTTTTGCGTGCCCGATCAAGGACGGCCTGCGTAATTTCATTGAGTGCCATGGTCTGTCATCCCTGTAATTTACTTAAAAACATAACGGGTCAATTGAAAGCAACAAAATTGGGATTGGTCAGCCAAATAATGGAAAGAATACCGGCAAGAAGAGCAACCACAGCATAGGTTTCCACCATGGCGGGGAAAAGAAGCGCACGCCCGGACTCTTCCTGACGACGGGCAACGAGTGCAATACCGGCAGCAGAAGCTTCTCCCTGCCAGATAGCTGTCACATACTGTGCAAACCCGACACCGAGGCCGACAAAGAACAGGGCAACACCGGTGCTGACAGAAGCGGTCCACTCGCCGGCGATCAAACCTGTGCGCATGAAAATCATGATGCCGGTAATGAAGGCATAAAAGCCCTGAGTGCCGGGAAGTGCAAGCATCACAAGAAGCTGCCCGAACAAATCAGGCTTTTCACTGATAACTCCGGCTGCGGCCTGGGATGCAATGCCAATGCCTTTTCCGGAGCCGCAGCAACCCAGTCCAACGGCAATACCCGCACCTGCGATGGCTAACCCGCGTCCAATTTCAACTGCTAGTGCATGATCCATGGTTACTCTCCAATACTACTGTTGTTTTTACACCGAATACTTTACAAAATGATCAAACGATCCAGAACATTTAAGCCCTTTACTGCTTTTTATAAAGCACTGCCGTTTTGGAATTAAATCCCAGAGGCGTAAAGGTTTTTGATCCGGAAGCGTAAAACCGACCGAAAAACTCCACAAAAATAAGACGCATCGAATGCACAAAAGCGCCCAGTACATTAATAAAGAAATTAAATACGTGAGCAGCAATAAGCACAACTATAAATAATATAAAGCCGACATAAGGTATGGGACGTAAAAGCCCTGCCATCATATTAAATGAAAGCGCAACAATGCCGGTCGTCAGTGCAAGGGCAAGGAGACGGCAGTAGGACATGGTGTCACCGATAAAGGCAGTAATTCCGTAGGAGCCGACAATGCCATAAAGACTCACCAGCCCTGTTAAAAATCGTTGAACAAGCCCTTCGTTCTCTCTGCCCTGTGTAAGAACCAGACCAATGGCACCTCCAAAAAAGAGGAGCATACCCAGATAAAAGAGGGGAGCAGGCACAGGTGCAAACATTTTCCCTATAATAAGAACAAAACCCGGCAGCGCAACAAGCCATAGAAGTCCATCGTATAAAACGGCTTTCTTATCTCCTCGCAACATGGAAGAATACATCTGCAGACCGATACCGTAAAACTGGTTTGCCATCCCTATCGCAAGAGAAATTAACAGCACTGCAATGGGTTTATCCAAGGGACTTATTATCTGTACACTGCTCATAAAGCGATAAAGAAGATTGTTTTCACCCATATACTGGGGCATGTATAAATCGCCAAAAAAACCGCCCAGCACAAAACCGAAAAACATCGTTGACAAGCCCCCGTAAAGAAGGAGCTTCGCAAAATTGTATATGCCGACATAAGGCTTTGTTTTTTTCATGATATAGAGGCTTAGCAGTGAAAGCATGGCACCATAAGCAACATCACTAAAACAAATACCGAAGAAAAGAAGAAAGGTAGGCATGATGAACGGAGACGGGTCAAAGGTCTCGTAGGTAGGTCTGCCGAAAAGATCAACCAGAAGCTGTACCGGGCGAACCAGTTTCGGCAGGGTGATACTGACGGGCACTGCGTCCTCATCTGTCACATCTTCCAGCAGAAGGCTGGCTTCGGAAAAGTCATGGCGCAGCATTTCTTCCAGTCGGGGGCTGTCCGTTGCACGGATGAAGCCTGTGAGCACCTGCACATACTCTCCATGTGCGCTTTGGAGACGACTTAATTTGAGTTTCTTACGGTCTTCCCAGCCGGCCCGAAGCACCAAAAATTCATGGCGGTATTGCGCCATCTCCCGGACTTGACCTGCAACATTTTCCAACTTCTGTTTCTGTACAACCAGGTCTTCTTCCAGTGAGCGGATCTGCTCGGCGACAGTACCGGAAATTTGCGGCAATGCAATCTCCAGGAAGCCATGTGCATTCAGTACTTGTCGTGCGTCCGTTTCAGCGTCCGGCAAGACAGCAACAAGAAGCCAGACAACTTCCGGCGCTTTTCCTGCCTTGTTTTTCGGGTCCGAGTTATCATGAACCGCGCCTTGCGGATCAATTTCTTCCCAGTGCATTCCCGCCGGTTTCTCAGGAGTCTGCTTTAAAGTATTTAAATTTTTCAGGGAAATTGAGCCGAGTATAAGACGGACTTCCTGAAGGCGTGTCAACTGTTCCAGGGCGTATGGAAAATGAGCAAGAGGGGCCAACTCTGCCAGCCGGTTTTCGGTCGCGCCGTGAGCACGCTCTATTTTGCGGTACTCTCCGTCCAGATCGAGCGCATGTTCGTAATGCTTCTGCAGAGGAAATTGCTGGTATAACTGATTTAATTCATCGGGATCCACAAGAAGGGGTACCGGCGCAAGCCCTTGAATAAAACTCTTTTCCTCGGGCGCAAATGTATTTAAAAGCCCTATAATGAGGGATAATTTTTGCAGTTCATCATCACAGTCTGCCGTGGAAACAGAAGGGCGTGATAATGCATCCCGCGCTTCTTCGTAGCGCTCCATCACATCGACCAATTCGATAATACCCTCGGCGTGAAGGGATTTGAGCAACTGCTTGGTCGACGTAAGCGGACAAAGCACTGTGGCTTTTTTCATTATGTCTATGGCCATAATTATATCTCGCGGAATCGTGCTACAATTTTGTCTGCTTGTACAGCCAAAGCGTCTGAAGAAATGCTGTCCAGAGCTGCCAGGGCTTTGCGTTCCGTGCTGTCCTGCGCTGCTGCCAGGGCGTCGTGCTTTTTCTGAACCTCTTCACGGTGAGCCAGAATCTTCTGATCAAGCACAGCACTCATTTCTTTTTTAATGCTTTCGATCTGCTCGTCCGCTTTTTTATCAAGCGACGCCGCTTTCGCCTTAGCCTGCTCAATTAAGGCAGCCGCTTCGCTTTCCATCGCAGTCAGTTTGTCAATTAAAGAGTTCATATGCATTATCCGTGGTTTAAAAACTGCACAGGACCAATTATACCGAACGGTAGGTATTAAAAAAATATACCCAAAATTTGAATTAGCAGGATGTGAATCTGTTGACCGTGGTCCACTACTGCAAAAGAATTCTGCAATACAATTATATAAAAAAAGTACCCGGTAAATGCAAGCGTCATTAGTTGCAATTTAAAAATCTTTTTCTCCAGACTTTTTATTATTATTTGCCTTTCACAAAGAGGGAGTCGTAGACCGCAAAAAAACAATAGAAACGGTGGGTTTGTTCTTACTATAAAAAAAATTATACTATAATCAAAACAACCGCTGGGAGCAATTGAACATGTCTAAAACCGTATTGGCCGTAGGTGCTCATCCGGACGATATAGAATTTATGATGGCAGGAACACTTTTGCAGTTGGCCGCTAAAGGTTGGGAGCCTCACATTTTTGTAGTTGCGTCTGGCAGTTGTGGCAGCACGATAACCGATGCGAAAGAAACAGCTGAAATCCGCTATGCGGAGGCTGCCGAGGCGGCCCAAAAACTCGGCGCTCATTTTCACCCTCCGGTAGTGGATGATCTCGAAATCATTTATTCTCTTCCTTTACTGGGCAAGATAGGTGCCATTATTCGAAAAGTGAACCCTGAAATTATACTGACTCATCCACCCACTGATTATATGGAAGACCATGAAGGCACCTGCAGATTAACCGTTTCCGCAGCCTTCGCACGGGGAATGAAGAACTTCGAAACGGACCCGCCAGTAGATGCAGTAGAAGGAGACACAACCGTCTACCATTGTTTGCCCTATGGTCTGAGAGATTCTTTACATCGACCGGTGCCGGCTGATTTTTTCGTTGATATCGCAAACTGTCTTGATCGTAAAAAAGATGCGCTTGCCTGCCATCGCAGCCAAAAAGTATGGCTCGACCAAAGCCAGGGGATCGACAGTTACTTGAATAATATGGTGGAACTAAGCAAAAAAATGGGGGAAGAAAGCCGAGTTTTCACCTATGCTGAAGGGTGGCTTAAGCATAACCCTCTTGGCTTTTGCAATCAGACAGCCAACCCTCTCGCGCAGGCACTCGGTTCCCTTCTTGTTTCCGCATCTCCTGCGATTTAAATACTTTTTTGGAAGTTTCCTATCAATCGCATGTGCAGTGAAACCATTTCTGCAAGACGTGAATAACTTTCCTTTTCTTTGCGCAGATTGATTGCGCAATACTGATAATTTCAACATATAAAATATATCTTATTGAAAACACACGAGATAGAAACTTCTTTTACAAAAATACTAGGAATTGTGCTCCTGTGTGAGGTGTGGATAAGTTGGGGATAACTTTACAAAAAAAGCGCGCTGCGTATTGCAAACACAGCGCGCAAAAGAATCTGAAGGCTTTATTTAGAACTTCAAAACGGCCATCCAGAAAAGATAGCCGGCATTTTTATCATTCGAACCGCCGCTATACTCAGTACCATAGAAGTGGATAAAAGAGCCTTTCGTCAAAGCATCATCCGTCCACAGATAATTTCCGTAAAGCATGAACCACAGGTCAGGAGAATAGTTGTATCGTGCGAAAGCCACAACTTCCCAGCCCAGGTCCCGGCTGCCTTCGTCCGTCCAGAAGCTCAGTCTGGGCGCAACATACATCTTTTTGCCGAAAACACGCATTGATTTTGGCGGGTTGAAGGGAGAATAGACCCAGTCTTTGGCAACATGGAAATGGAGTCTTAATTTCTCAGTCGGCTGCACTTCTACCCCTGCTGAGGCCTGTATAAAATTGGAGAGCCAGCTGTTGTCATTGACAGTAGGCATATAATTTTTTTCGGTAAAGAGCCTGTTAAAAGCAACGCTAGCCTGTGGGCGGTAGAATGGATTAACCCAATCCCAGAAACTGATATCCCTATTATCATCACCGCTAAAAACAACGCCTTGAAGGAAAAAGCGGGGCTGCCAGGAAACTTCTTTAAACGTATACCCCAACGTTGCATCTACAGCGTAGTTGTCATATTTGGCATTGGTATCACCGAAGGCTCTGCCTACCGGTTTAAACAAAGAACCCAGATGTTCAGCATCTCCCCACTGGTAGGCAAGATCCAGATTATAATCCAAGTTGCCCGTCCCCCCGGAAAGTTTGTAGCCCAGGGTATGCAGGTTCGTCGAGCCATATTGGAGCCCGCGCTTGTTGTTTACCCAGCGTCCCCAACCGGTTCTTTCGGGTCGAGGAATATCCGTATCATCCCGGAGATATAGCCAGTAAAGAGACATGGTGGCTTCAGGAATGCCGTTGTATGTTCCATAAATTCCGTAAAGATTTACTGACTCTTTAAAAACTCTGTCGCTGTCATTTAATTTGGCTGCGAAAGCATCAATGGTAAAATCGCCGGGCGAATAAGTAGCCCGAATGGCATCGAAAGAAATATATTGTGACGGCGTCATCATATTTGAAAGAAGCCATCCGCCGCCAAAAAGAAGATTCTGCGCGCCGATACGCAGCTGCAGGGGCTGGTTGAATAAATTACGCATCTCCACATATGCCTGATTCATCAACGTAAAATCGACATTGTTGGCGCGACTGTCTGCCCCCGTCAGATAGTTGGAACGGAATTCTTCACCCCAGATATGGAAATCGTAAAGTTCAAAAAAAGCAGAAACATCTTCTGTGAAGTCGGCTTTGAAATTCAGAAGCACGGAAGTTTCATAACGCGTCCAGTCTTTGCCTTTGCTGTCCCATTTAAATCTGGACATTGTTCCTGTAGGGCCGATAGGGCGCCACGGCAGAAGAGCGTCCGCAATACGGCGGGGGAGAGGACGTTGCTCCTCCCAGGCATTTATGTAATATCTTCCGCGTATCCGAATTTCACCGCCAACGGATACCTGTTGCAACTCGGCAAATGCAGCAAAAGAAAAAGAAAAAACAAGAGCACAAACGAAAAAATGAAAGAGCATCCGCTTTGCTGGTGTTTGTACTTTTCTGGACGCAACAACATTCGTCCGGCAGTAATCACGCATGAAAACTTCCTCCTTTTTTTGACTTATAAAAACCAGTTGTTTCCTTATGACTCGCAACTCTGGACGTGATACAGAGTTTTAGCACTTTTATGTGTTACTGCCATTATAACATGAAAAAAAAAGGGATGCGAATTTTTATAAGAATAGAATTTAGGCTGAAATCTTAAGGAGAATTCAAAAGAGGGAAAGGAAGCGGGCATGCACATAGCCCGCTATATATCCCAACGTTATAAGAAGGAGACTGTAAAAAAAGAGGACAATCTTTCGCCGAATGTTAGCCGAATGTTTTCTGAACCATGCGTTACGCCGCTGCTTTCTAAGTTTGGATTTTGGCGGATTGACAACAGCGAGAATAATCGTCACATTATCTTTCCCGCCGTTTTCAAGTGCTTTTTCGATGAGGATATCCACTTTTTCTTGAGCCGTACGATCAAGAGTAAGTATCTGCTGGCGTGTCTCATCGTTTACCATATTCAGCAGACCGTCGGTAGAGATAAGAAGCTGATCGCCATTTCTGATCGGCCATTGGTAAGTATCCACTTCAACGGACGGCTGGGTGCCGATGCTTCGGGTAAGCAGATTTTTTCTTTTGTCTTTTTCTGCTTCCTCTTGGGTCATCCGGCCCTGCTGCACCTGCTCATCAATCCAACTGTGATCCACGGTGTGCCGCACAAAAATACCGTCTCTGAAAAGTTCTGCTCTTGAGTCGCCCACATTGGCAACATAAGCAGTATGGGGCCGGAGCAGGGCAGCACATAAGGTCGTGCCCATGGGGCGCTTTCCCTGAATAACATCTTTATTGGTCTGGTGAATGCTTTCATTTGCGCGCTTAATGGCATCTTTGATGGCATCCAGAAAGTGTGCATCTTCACGCTCCGACCCGCGATCTTCGTCCCGGGGCGCCTCCTTTTTCAATGCATCTTTCAACATAGACACAGCAAGTTTCGATGCGATATCGCCGCCAATATGCCCACCCAACCCATCGGCAACAGCTGCAAGGGTTCCTTCACCAAAAAGGCTTACTTCAGCAGTTTTCGGGTCAAAGATCCCGAAGCTGTCTTCATTTTTGGTTTTCTTCAAACCTATATGCGTAGCGCAACCGATATCTAACAGCATGACGCATTCACTCTTCAGGTTTTGCCCTCTGCACCGGACCTTGTTTTATTCATCAGGAAACATGTCAGGACGGAGCCCGATATTGACAATGCTGCATGCCTGAACCGGTTGAAGCCCCAGCGCTTTTGCCTGTGCAATCAATGCTTCACTTTCTGACCCGGGATTCAGGTAGAACTCGCAGGGCATTTTGCGCACCACTTCCTCAAGAAGCCCAATGCCCAGTGAGGGGGGAAGGTACATGGAAACACGGTCTATTTTTTCCTGAATCTCATCAAGGCTCTTAAAAACATCAAGACCTTCAATAGTGCCACCGGACTTATTGACCGGAAACACTTTCCAGCCACCTTTTACAAAAGCGCGTACAGCTTTGTTTCCATACTTCTTCCGATCGGACGACGCTCCTACAATAGCTATACTTTTCATCGTGTTCTCCTAATGCGTACAGACCCCTTAGCAACAGGCAAGCCGTTTATCGGACTATGTTGAAGGAGCGGGATACCCGCGTTCTATGAATATCCCGCATCAAGACCTTTCCAATAATCAGCCATTGGTGCGCTGAAATTCAAGCATAAAATCAACAAGCGCCTGAACGCCTTCCGCAGGCATCGCATTATAGATGGAAGCACGGCACCCGCCTACTGAACGGTGCCCTTTTAAGCCATCCAAACCGGCAGCTGTCGCTTCGGCAAGAAATTTCTTTTCCAGTTCTTCGGAGCCCAGTCTAAAAGCGACATTCATAATCGAGCGGTTTTCAGGAACAGCGTGCCCTTTATAGTAACCCTGACTTTTGTCGATGGTATCATAAAGCAATGCAGCTTTTTCTTGATTCAAAGCAAACATTTTATCCAGACCGCCAACGGTTTGAAGAAGCCACCGGCTCACAAGGCCAATCATGTAGATAGTAAAAGTTGAAGGCGTGTTATAAAGTGAGTCGTTGTCAGCAAGAACTTTATAATCCAACAGGGGCGGAAGGTTTTCCGGGACACGATCCAACAAACCTTTTCGAAGTATCACAACCGCTGTGCCGGAAGGCCCGATATTTTTCTGGGCGCCTGCGTAGAGCAGCGCGTATTTACTGATATCGGTGGGCCTGCACAAAAAGTCAGAAGAGGCATCGCAGAAAAGGTCTTTTCCTTTAACATCCGGTTCCTGTAAAAACTGAATTCCCTGGATTGTTTCATTGGACGTAAAATGAACATACGCCGCATTGGGATCCAGATCTAATTCAGAATCCTTGGGCAGGCGCACAAAATTTTCTGCTTTACCGCTCCACGCCTTGCGGACAGTGCCGAAACGGCTCGCCGATTCAATGGCCTTGGATGCCCAGGAGCCGACATGCAGATAGTCAGCTGTTTTTCCATTCAAAAAATTCATGGCCAGCATGCTGAATTGCATGGTGGCACCGCCCGGTGTGAAAAGAATACAGTAATCATCGGACATGCCCAGCAGTTCTTTAATATTATTTTTTGCCTCTTCCAGAACTTTCAGAAAGACTTTGGAACGGTGGCTGATCTCCATGATGGAAGCACCGGCTCCGGGATATGACAAGAATTCTTCTTTCGCTTGTTCCAAAACGGGAAGAGGAAGTGTGGCGGGACCCGCAGAAAAATTATAGTTGCGCGTCGACATAAAAACTCCTTTTGAAGCAGTTGCGTTGCCTAAAAAAGCGGTAAAAGAAGGAAACCGGAACAGAGTTGTGAAGTTCCATCCGGAGGGAAAAGGGAGCGTTTGCATGCAAACGCTGGGGCATATTATACGGTTTTATCAATGTAAACACCAATAAACTAAGTACCGATGCCCTCACGATGACTCCTTCTCTCTTTTTCTGCTACAATATGCCTTCCAGCGGAGAGGTGGCCGAGTGGTTGAAGGCGGCGGCCTCGAAAGCCGTTGTACGGTTTACCGTACCGTGGGTTCGAATCCCACCCTCTCCGCCAGCCCTGATCCCCACCTGTGATCATGCCTTCTATCCCAGTGCCCTTCAACCACTTTCGAATTTCGCACCCGCCTGAGTGCATACATGCGTTTTCTTGCAGCTGGTTAAAAGTATTTTTTGGTATCAATCAAGAGGGTAACCGGACCGTCGTTTATCAGAGACACCTGCATGTGCGCCCCGAAAACGCCTTCCTCGACAGGTATTTCATATTTATTCAGCAGCAGTTCCCTAACTTTTTGCAGAAGCGGAACAGCCTGTTCGGGACGTGCCGCTGTAATGAAAGAAGGGCGCCTTCCTTTTCTGCAATCCCCGAGCAAGGTAAATTGAGAGATCAGCAGTACTTTTCCGCCTGAATCCTGCACCGTTACATTCATTTTTCCATCAGGATCGCTAAAAACACGTAGGAAAGCAATTTTTTCAGCCATCAGTTCCGCGTCTTTTGCATCATCACTTATGTCCACACCAAGCAGAACCATGAGACCGGATGCTATCCGGCCCACACATCTTCCCTCCACGGAAACAGACGCTTCCGACACCCGCTGAATCACGGCGCGCATAAAGTCTTCCTTACAGTCTTTTTATGGATTGAGAATCTCCTGCAAGATTATTTGCTCGTCAGCAATCCACTTTCCTTTTCTATTCTTTTCTTTTAAGGCTTCCTTAAGAATCTTAAGAAATTTTGCTTTAGTCATTTCAACTGCTCCCAGAGAAGCCAAGTGGGGCGTATACATCTGGCAGTCGATAAACTTGAATCCCCACAGCCTGCATTGAGCGCTCAAAACGGCAAGAGCAAATTTTGATGCATTCTTTTCAAGTGAAAACATGGATTCGCCAAAAAAAGCACTGCCTAGATTTATACCGTAAAGACCACCGACCAGACTCCCATTCCGGTAGCACTCCACAGAGTGGGCAAAGCCCATTTCATGAAGGGTGCAGTAGGCTTCGATCATTTCCGGATGAATCCAGGTTCCATTTTCGCCCGAACGCTCTGCACCGGCACAATAGGAAATTGTCTGCCTGAATGCAGTATCCATTCTAAAAGAAAAGGGTGTGGCACGGCAGAAACGGCGCAGACTTCGGGATAAATGAAAATTCTCAGGGAAAAGCACCATCCGCACATCAGGACTCCACCAAAGGATAGGCTCACCGTCTGAGTACCAGGGGAAAATTCCCTTTTGATATGCGGCAAGAAGTCTGCCCGGCGATAAATCTCCGCCTACGGCAAGCAACCCGTTGTGCGTGTGTGTGACCGGCGGAAAGGTGAGAGAGTCATCATCCAGAAAGTATATAGGCATGCTCTGCCTCCGCCCATTTATACGTCAATAATGTTTTCAAATCTCGACACCAGTTGCAGACCGAGGGTGTCGTTAAAATAAAAGCCTTTTCTTGTCGGGAAATAGGTATTGTTTTTATGATGCACGAGACCGTCCGCAATCAGTCTGTTTAAAATGGAACCAAATTGGTCTGCAATATTTTCCTGAAAACGGTTGTAGTAATACGCTTCAGTAATTCCTTCTTTTAGCCGCATGTGCTGAATCATCGTCTCCAGTTTAAGTTGCAGGGGAGAAAGAATTTGATCTTCAGCTTTATATAAAGGATCCACAATATAACTTTCTACAAAAGGAATATTGCACTGCCGACGATTGCCCCTTAACGAATAAGCGCCCGGCCCATAGGCATCGTGTTCCTCATTGCGCCAGTACTTTAGATTATGACGGCTCTCTTTGCCTTTTTTAGCAAAGTTTGATATTTCATAATGATTGTAGGCAGAAAGCATTTCTTCCGCACGTCGGTATTGCCGAAGGACAGTGAGATCTGCATAGGGCTTCAATCCGCAGTCGCCTAGTTCTGTCCCTGGCACATACCCTAATGCGTATGCTGCAATGTGAGGAGGATCAAAAGAAAGAGCCGCTGCAAGTGTTTTTTTCCAGGAACTTAGAGGAGGCGCTCCGTAAATCAGATCAAGATTCCAATTCTCAAAAGTCTCTGCAATTTTTGCTGCAGCGTCAAGCGCTGTTTTTGCTGTATGTCGCCTGCCCAGAAAACGCAAGGTGTCATCGGAAAAACTTTGCACGCCCAGGCTGATCCTGTTGATACCATACTCCTGCCAATAGTTAAGTTTCTCTGTTGTGACATCATCAGGATTAGCTTCCAATGTGAATTCAGGGCTTTGTATGTCGTATTTTTTATGAAGGGCACCCACAATAAATTGCAGGTCTTTCGCCGTCAGAAGCGATGGAGTTCCTCCGCCTAAAAAAACACTGTCCACAACACCGCCTGAGGAAGAAGTCATAATTTCATGGACAAGAGAGTCAATAAAATCGTGAGGCACCGAAGCAGGGCATGGTTCATGAACGAAATCACAATACCGGCAAATGCGTCGGCAATAAGGAATATGAATGTATACTCCGAGAGGCGGGGAAGATGCCATGACAAACCCCTGTGGCTGGATTAATCCGCCTGCTTAACGCCGCAGCAGCAGAAGACTGCTTTACCAACAATCGCATCTTCGGAAATCCAACCCAGTGTCCGGCTGTCATGCTCGCAGGCACCCGGCGCACTGTCATCGCTAAGCAGAAAATACGCATGTTCCGGGACAGTGGAAAACTCTTTGGATTTAATTCTGCCGTATTTTATGTTTCCTGTTTCCGTTTCGAAAGATTTGTTTACAAAATATCCTGATTCTGGCAAAGAACCATTTATACACAAACGCCCATTGTCAAAAGTAACACGCTCGCCCGCAACAGCGGCAATACGTCCTAGAAACAAGAAATCACTTTTTGTAAGAGGATCTTTTACTTTAAACAGTACAAGTTCTCCGGAAGCAGGGCGGCGCCACGTAATAATCCTTTTGAGTAAAAACGGAACAAGCAGCCCGTAACTCAAAAAAGAAATAACACAGCGCTGTCCCCGGGGGCCATTGGCGTTTTTTGCAGAACAAACTCGCCCGGCAAGAAGGCGCAAGACAGCCAGTAACAAAAACACAGTAATGCCGCCACGCCACCAAAGCTGCTGAGAAAAGCCCGTAAAATCACGCCAACGGGGCGGTGGCCACCAGATAGACGATACGCGCCCCACCATATTTTCATTGGGTACCCATCCGAAATAACGACCGTCACGGCTGTGTGCGCTGTTGTCCCCAAGAAGAAGATAGTGCCCGTCAGGAATTTGTGAGTATTGTGGTAAGGACTGAACGCCATAGGGACCGTCCAGAGGCGATGTATAATAAATCTCCTGCCCGATACTTTCAGGAAGGGTCAAAGGCGTCCCGTTGATGTATACACGCCCACTGCGAATTTGCACTTCTTCGCCGGGCATCCCGACAATACGTTTGACCAGCGTTTTATGCACAGCATCAGGCTCGACTGCCTTAAAAACCACAATGTCCCAGCGCTCCGGCATTTTACCCTGCCAGATTCGCTTGTTTAAAAAGGGATACCGCAGTCCATAAATCCATTTATTCACAAAGACGCGGTCACCACGACCGAAGCGAGGATCGCCATGCAGTGTTGTTTCCATGGAGCCCGAAGGAATTCTGTACGGTTCTGCTATTGCCCAGCGGATAGTTAAAGCGAGGAACAAGGCAATGAACCCGCTGCGAAACCAGTCAAGAACCTGTGTCCGATCCATACCGCTTATAAACCACAGCACAGCACTGCAGACGGTAAGGGCGATGGCCAGATAGTTTTTCCAGGTAAAAGAGTCCTGTCCGTTGCGTCCGAGAAAATACATGGACACTATGCCCGCCACAAACAAAAAAGCGGCAATATAGGCTGCATAGGCAGGGATCAGAGGGGAAATCTGCTCATCGGCAGAAATGTCTCTGTTTTTATTTTTTTGTGACATAAGAAATCGTATTCTTACAGGCAACAGAAATTCTGTTAAACCAGTCGCATCAGTTAATTTCTGCCGGAATGGCTGTTATGAAAAAAGAAGGCATCGGATAGTGACTAACGGTACCGATGCGTAGCACTCTCGTTTTCGATCTGCTCCTGGTATTCAATGCAATACCGGGCGTAAGGGATCGCTTCCAGCCGTTTTTTCGGGATAGGTTTTCCTATGCCTTCACAAATTCCGTATTTGTTGTCTTCTATTCGCTGCAATGCGTCCAGCACTTCGCGCAAGCGTACCGATTCATTGCTGGCGATGGACAGTGTCGTTTCCAGAAAAAAATTATCAGTGCCAATTTCCGCATAATCAGATATTTCCTGACCGTGGTCGCCTTCAGCCTCTGTTCGGGAAATATGCTCGGCAGCGGAAATGCTGGCAATTAAACGTTCTTTCTCGGCAAGAAGCAACTTTTTAAATTTTTCAAGATCTTTTTTGCTGAGCGCCATAGTAATATCCTCCTGTCTGATCCGGGATTATGCGGCCGCCACCTAATGTCGGTTTAAAAACGACCGTTCAAATGTTATATGGCTTATTAGGAAAGTAAGTTTAGCAGATGGAGGAAGCCTTTTCAACAAAAGGAAATTAAAAAGCAGCGTACACACCTCGGGAGAAAGGGGGAAAAAGAAAGGGCAGGCGGGCAAAAAATTCACCGACTCAATGGCTTAAGAAAAGAAGGAGAAAAGCCTACGCAGAGCACTTTTTTTATGAAAGGAAATAATGTGGCCGCCTTGCTGATAATTGGATTCTTTTAAAACTTCACCGATACGAACAAGGATCATGGTTATATTGTCCGTACCGCCAGCTTCTAAGGCTTTTTCGAGCAGGCTTTCTGACATTGCCGTCAGGTCTTCTTGTGCAAGCTCTTTTTCAAGATTTTCGTCGTTCACCATATTGGTCAGACCGTCTGAACAAAGAAGAAGTGTATCGTGGGGCTGCAATTCCAATGCAAAGAGATCCACATCAACGGTGTCGCGAATACCTACGGCGCGGGTAATCAAATTTTTTAACGAATGGTTTCGAGCTTCTTCTTCGTTAATCAAGCCGTTTTTAATTTGCTCTGCCACGAGCGTGTGGTCATATGTAAGCTGCTTGAGAGGCATGCCGGACCGCAGCAGGTAAATACGACTGTCTCCCACTTGCGCTATGTAAGCCCAGTTGCCCACAATAGCCAGAGCACTCACTGTAGTGCCCATGCCGGAAAAATCAATATTATGCTCGGACTCCCGAAAGACAAAGGCGTTGGCTGCCTCCACCGCCTGCCTCAGCGCCGCAGGTACCAGAGCATGCGGATTTCTTTCATAATAAACGGGGCAAATACAACGCAAGGCATTATGGCTCGCATATTCTCCGGCTTTCGCTCCGCCCATTCCATCGGCAACAGCGACGAGGATTCCGCGGGAATCAGTAAGTGCCTCGGAACCGGGCACATAAAGCATACAGGAATCTTCATTATTCTGCCGCTTTTTCCCGAGATCACTCAGTAAGCGAATAGAAATTTCGGGATCAGAATACTGGCCTTTAAAATAGTGTCCGTCTATCGGACCTAATAAAGCCTCTATCTTTTCTTGCTGCAAAACCTGATCCCTTTTATGCATTAATCCCGGATAATGCCGATAGCCCGAATTTAAGCTCTAATGCTGCACGCGTCATCCATAATAAGAAAGCACAAAATTCAAATAAAAACTCTTCGAGGCAGACCGGGCAGGTAAGGAGCTTTCGGTGCCCGCTTACCTGCCACAGCCTCAAAAAGATCAGTTGTGAGACCGTCCGGCGGTACCCACATTGGATTTAACAACCTGACCTTGCGGGGTCTTGGGTCTGAGCGCACGGGAAGCGGCACCTGCACGCCACATTTCCGAATTGCGAATCACTTCGAGCTCTTTCTGCAGTGTTTCCTGATAGTTCTTTTTGCCTGTGCTGGACAGAACGCGTTTGCATTCTTCACCGCTGGCAACCCGTTTGTAGAGCTCTTTGAAAAGCGGAAGGGTCGCTTTTTTAAATTTAGGCTTCCAGTCGAGAGCGCCGCGCTGGGCTGTTGCGGAAGTATTATTGTACATCCAGTCCATGCCGTTTTCATCAACAAGACGAATAAGGCTCTGCGTAAGTTCTTCAACAGTTTCATTGAAGGCTTCGCTCGGGCTATGCCCGTTTTTACGCAGGACTTCGTACTGTGCTTCCATGATACCGGCAAGAGCGCCCATCAATACACCACGCTCGCCCACGAGATCGCTGAAAACTTCTTTCTCAAAAGTGGTGGGGAAGAGGTAACCGGAACCGATTCCGATACCCAGTGCCATCGCCCGTTCTTCAGCTTTGCCTGTAAAGTCCTGACCGATGGCAAAACTGGAATTGATACCGGCACCGCTAAGGAAATTCCGGCGCACAGATGTGCCGGAGCCTTTAGGGGCAACCAGAATTACGTCAACATAATCAGGCGGAATCACTTTTGTGAGTTTTTTGTACGTAATGCTGAACCCGTGCGAGAAATAAAGAGCATCTCCGGGCTTGAGCAGTTTCTTAATGGTCGGCCAGATTTTCTTCTGGGCACCGTCACTTACAAGCAGCTGAATAACGGTCGCCTTTTCGCAAGCTTCTTCAATGGAAAAAAGACTGACGCCGGGTTTCCAGCCGTCTTTTACAGCGCGATCCCAGTCCCGCTTAAACTCCTTTGCCTGACCGACAATAACATTGAATCCGTTGTCGCGCAGGTTTAAGCTTTGTGCAGGTCCCTGAACACCATAACCGATGACAGCAATGGTTTCATTTTTGAGCACACGCTTTGCCTTGCTCATGGGAAATTCTTTTCGCGTAATGACCTCTTCAACGACACCGCCAAAATCGATTTTCACTTTTTTTCTCCTTGGTGCTTTTCTTGACTCTAAAAAACGGTCTTCCGTTGCCATATTTTATGACGCTTATGCTATGTTATGCAACTTAAACATAATCGTGCAAAAAAAATCTTCTGCCGGATGCGAAAATGCCTCAAATAAACGGATGGTATTTCATCGAATTTTGAAAACAGCGCCGGGAAGTTCACATTAAATTTTCAACTGATTTTTAAAGGATCTGCCGTGTTATGAAAAGGATGCACTGGAAAATCTCTCTTCATGGGGGCCATAGCAGCGAGTATTGCGATCATGCTCAGGACCCTTTACCTGCACTTGTGGCGGCTGCCGTAGATGCGGGCATAAGCATCTATGGCATCACAGAACATGCGCCTCGCTTTAAAACAGAACATATGTACAGCGAGGAACTTGCTCTGGGCTGGACACCGGAAATACTGCTGAATAAATTCCGACGCTATGCTCAGGAATTAGATTCTCTGAGCAGAATCTGGGACTCAAAGATTACTTTGTTAAAAGCTTTTGAAGCAGAAGTTATTCCTTGTGACAGCTATGCGGACAAAATGCTTTCTCTAAAAAGAGAGCTTGGCTTTGATTATATTGTTGGATCGGTTCATTATGTGAACGGTATCAGCATAGACTATACTCGGGCATTATTTGGCGAGGCGGTACAGCGCTGCGGAAGTCTGGAAAACCTGTGCGTAGCCTATTTTCAGACTGTGCGTAATATGGCGGAAGCACTGCGGCCTGAAGTTCTGGGACATTTTGACTTGATTCGAAAAATGGCAGGAAATACATCAGAGCTTCAAAGTGCGCCTGTTCTTCGTGCCGCAGAAAACGCACTTCATAGCATTCGTGAAATTGGGTGCATTATTGACATAAACACTTCGCCGCTTCGAAAAGGTTTTGCCTGCCCGTATCCTGCACCTCATTTTTTAAAAATGATCCGTGAAAAAGGTATCCCAGTATGTTTTGGCGATGACAGCCATTCAGCTGCAGAAGTGGGAGCTGGCTTTGAAACAGCCCGACAGTATCTGATTGATCACGGCATCCGGGAGCTTAGTGCACTCAATAAAAAATCCGGAAAAATGGAGAAAGAAACTGTTCTCCTGCAATAACGGTCTGTTAAAGCAGGAGAATCTGATATGGAGACCATAAAATCAGTCCTTGTTGCCTGCAGCATCATTGTTTTTTGCGTTGTTTCACTTTTCCCCCTGTCCCTTTCTGCGGAGGCCCTGAGTCTGATCCATGACGGTCAAAGCGACTATTCAATCGCTGTCTCCTCCGAAGCGAGTCCGTCCGAAAAATTTGCCGCCCGGGAATTGCAGCGGTGCATCAGGGCTTCTGCCGGTGTTCTGCTGCCTTTAATTCAAAGCGATCTGGCAAAAGAGAACATGCCGTTACTCCTTGTCGGTTTCAGTGAAACAGCCACCCGTTTGGGAATTTCAGAAAGCCTTGAGGATGTCGGAGATCAGGGTTTTCTTTTTCGTTCAGTGCCTCCCCATTTTTTTATAGGCGGGAGTCGTGAGGCAGGCACTCTTTACGGGGTTAACGCTTTTCTTGAAGAATTTTTAAGTGTCCGCTGGTACGCTCCCGGTGAAGAAACAATTCCCGAAATCAGTACTCTTTCTCTTCCGGAAATGGATAAAATTCAAAAGCCTGCCTTTAAGTGGCGACATACGTCCTATGCCTGGCCCGGAAAAGATGATCTCTTTCTTGCACGCCTTTGCGATAACGACGGGATGGGCACAGGTGAGCGGGAGCAAGGAATTCAGTATACGCAGGATGGTCGTTGTCATACTTATTTCCGCTTTATTTCCCCTTCAGAATACTTTGACAGCCATCCGGAATATTTTTCTGAAATTGGAGGAATACGAAGAAAACACGAAACACAACTCTGCCTGTCAAATCCGGAAGTACTTGAAATAGTGACTGAAAAAATGCTGGAGCGAATGAGAGCTCAACCGGAAATCACGCAACACAATTTTTCCCAGATGGATTACTATAATTACTGCGAGTGCCC
Organism: Candidatus Hydrogenedentes bacterium ADurb.Bin170; assembly: GCA_002070275.1. Taxonomy (GTDB): domain Bacteria; phylum Hydrogenedentota; class Hydrogenedentia; order Hydrogenedentales; family CAITNO01; genus JAAYJV01. Next base: position 12,500 of record MWCY01000027.1, on the reverse strand, counting down.
GCAATGTACAGCCATCAACGAGCGCTATGGCACTTCCGGAGGAACCCAGTATTGGTTTTTGAATCAACTGGCTGAACGTACCAGCGTCTTTTTTCCCGAAAAGACCATCGGGACGCTTGCATACATGTACACGGAGGAGCCTCCGGAAGGGCTGGCACTACATCCCAATATCGCTATATGGCTGTGCCATATGTTTCCTTCCTGTGACAGTCACAGCATAGCCACATGCCCTCATAACCGGCAGTATCGGGAACGTGCAAAGAGGTGGGCGGAACTTACAAAGCATCTCTATATCTGGCACTATGTTGTTAATTTTGTGCATTATTACAGCCCCTTTCCCAATTTTGGCGCCCTGGCTGAAGACATGCGCTTTTATAAAAATATTGGCGTTGAAGGCATTTATCTGCAAGGTATGGGACACAGCGGCGGGGGAGGCGAATTCAGCCTGCTGCGTCCCTGGTACGGGATGAAACTCCTTTGGAACCCGGATTATGATGCGCAGGAGCTCCTTCAGGATTTCCTTCAGGGTTATTACGGAAAAGCATGGAATCCTGTGTACCGGTATATAAACATGCTTCAGGATGAAGTGGACAAAAACAACATCCATATGCATCTTTATACCAACCCGGCGCAGGGCTATCTGCCCAATGAAATCATTGATGCGGGAAATCGGCTTTTTGACGAAGCAGAGTCGCTGGCTATGAGCGATGATAATCTTCTGGAAAAAATCCGAGTAGCACGCATGCCGCTTCAATACGCCTGTTTTTTCCCGCGCAATGGATACAGGATAGAAGAAGAACAATTAATCTTTAATGAACCCCTTGCCGACTTTGACACAATATCCAGTTTCGTCTCCAGGCTCGAAAAACATGGGTTCAAAACAATCAGAGAAATCCAAGGGGATCCGCAGCAGCTTTTTCTTTTGGGACTTGCTTTTTCTTCGCCCCTTCATGCCCCTAAAATCTCGAGCAAGTATCTGGAAGCAGACTTTGCTCCCTTTCTGGGCGGCAGAGCGCTTAGGGTAACAGACAAAAATACAGGCCTGTGTGTGACCGGGTATAACATTACCCGGAATTTATTTTTTCCTTTCTGTGGCGGAGAAGAGCTCCGATTGGGAGGGGAGTTTGATCCTGCAGGAATGTTTTATCAGTTCGAAATTGTCTCGAGAAAGGATAATGCGCTGACCTTGCAGGCTGAAGCAGACGGCTGGCTTATCACACGGGAGTTTACACTTCATCCGGACAATCCTGTTTTAACCATCAAGGCTACGGTTAAAAATCTCCTTGCTTCACCCCGGGAGGCAATGATGCGGTCTCACACCAATTTCCACCTGGGAGCCCTTCAGCAATTCAATGTCCATTTCACTGATCTGGAAAACAATCCGCATACGCACCAGGCAGACGAGGTAATTCCGGGACTGCGAGAAGGTATCAAGTTTCGCAAAAAGGAGATTCCGTTGAATGAATGGTGCCTCAGAGGTGATATTCCTCTGGAAGTGATCCAGCGTTTTGATTCTGAACAACTGGATCATGCCTGGCTTTATGCTTATCCGGAGTACATCAATGATCTAGAATGCGAGCTCTGGGCTAAAGCAGTTCTTCTTCAGCCGGGTGAGTCCCATTCTTTTACCGTGGATTGGGAAATACGCCCTGTCTCTCTGCCGTGACGCTTCCTTTCTGAAAATCTGTGGGGCTGTACTTGAAACCTCCCGACAATATATACACAATGTATCCATTGTTTATGTGTACCTGTGGTTTAAGCTGAGCGGTTTGTTTCCGGGTTCGCTGAAGCCGTCGGAGATCCTTTTTTGTTAGCAATTATACAGTCCAGTGCTGTTGTTGGAATAGATGCCTACCCTGTTGCAGTGGAAGTGCATACACAAAAAGGTCTTTTTCGCTATAAGGTCGTGGGACTTCCTGACACAGCGGTAAAAGAAAGCGAAGACCGGGTTCAGTCGGCAGTTAAAAACTCCGGTTTCAAGGTTCCCGAAGGCAAAACTGTAATTAACCTTGCGCCGGCAGATATGCGCAAGCAGGGGAGTGCTCTGGATCTGCCTATTGCTCTGGGCTTGCTTGTCGCAACAGGGCAGCTTACTACCGATAAAATATCAGACTATCTTATTGCCGGAGAGATGGCGCTTGACGGTTCTGTCCGTCCCATTACCGGTGCCCTTGCCATGGCGATCGCCGCCCGTAATACTGGATTAAAGGGTCTTCTCATTCCAGTAGAAAATGCTGAAGAAGCCGGTGTCGTTGATAACATTGACATTATTCCTGTTGACACATTGCATAATGCCCATGCCTTTCTAAAGGGTGAGTTGGACATCAAGCCCTTCGTAACTGATTTAGAAAATGTTTATCGAGATTCCGCACGGCGTATTATGGATCTTGCGGACGTCAAGGGGCAGGCCCATGTCAAACGTGCGCTCACTGTGGCAGCGGCGGGAGCACATAATCTGCTGATGGTAGGGCCGCCCGGCACAGGCAAAACCATGCTGGCATCACGACTTCCGGGTATCCTGCCTGAATTGACCTTTGAAGAGGCGCTGGAAACCACCCGTATTTACAGCGTCGCACCCGGCATTCATATGCGCAACAAACTGGTGCTCAATCGCCCTTTTCGCAGCCCCCATCATACAGCTACTACGGTATCGATTACTGGAGGCGGGGCCAACCAACCCATTCCAGGTGAAGTCAGCCTCGCCCATAATGGCGTCCTTTTTCTGGATGAACTTCCAGAGTTCAACAGATCCGCCCTGGAAGTCCTTCGCCAGCCTCTTGAAGAAGGAGAAGTTCACTTAAGACGTGCGAGTTATTCCATCACACTTCCCAGCCGTTTTATGCTGATCGTCGCGATGAACCCCTGTCCCTGCGGATGCCGGACCCACCCCCAAAAGCGGTGCAAGTGTACTGTAGGCGAAATTCAAAGATATATGTCGCGTATTTCCGGGCCGCTGCTCGACCGCATCGATATACATATAGATGTCCCTCCTCTTCGTTTTGAAGAATTACATACAACGGCTAAAGAGGGGCCGAACAGTGCGGAAGTGCGTGCGTCCGTAAAGGCTGCCCGGGAAATCCAGCGTTCCCGAAACGGCAGTAAAAATTCCTGGAATGCGCACATGGACACATCACAGCTGCGTAAACATTGCCGTCTTTCAGAGAGTGCCATGTCATTTCTTGAAGCAGCGGTGCTCAGAATGGGGCTCAGTGCCCGTGCCCACGATAAAGTACTTCGTGTCGCCCGCACTATCGCTGATCTTGACGGAGACGAAGCGATAGCAGAAAAGCATCTGGCAGAAGCGGTGCATTACCGTTCTCTTGATGAAGAAGTATTTTTCTAACAGTCCGATCCGACAGCAAAGAGATGCCCTTACGTGAAAAAATCTTTACAGATAACAGCAGGCCTCGCCATCGGCGCATTTTTGCTCTGGTTCCTGTTTAAAGACACTGACTGGGTTAAAGTCTGGCGTGCCTTTCAGGAAGCCCGGACAGGGTGGCTCTTTGTTGGACTTGTCGCTATTTTAATCAGCTTTGTTATACGAATCTGGCGATGGTCTTACATTGTGAACCCGGTAATTCATGTACCATTTTGGCAGCTCTTTAGTGCGACCCAAATTGGGTTTCTGGGTAATTTTGTGCTTCCCGCAAGAATCGGCGAAGTAATCCGCGCTCTGGTTCTCAGCAAAAGCCGGGATATTCCTTTTCCTAAAACCATGGCTTTTGTCGCTGTAGATCGTCTCACTGATCTTTTCGGACTGGTTTACGTTTTTCTTGTGACGCTCCTGGTCTTCAGACCGAATAGCGATGTATATCTCCCTGAAGATATGAAAGCATTATATTCCGGAGCTATTTCAAAGGAAATGGTACAGGGTTCGCTTTTTGTTGCCACTGCTGCTTTGATTGCAGGCGTTGCTTTTTTGATGCTTCTCATTGCCCGAAAGAAATTTTTTCTCGCACTTTCGGATTCTTTTTTTGCTTTGTTTTCTAAAAGACTGGGGCATTTTGTCCGGAAATTATTTTTAAATTTCGCAGAAGGAATGCAGGTGCTTCTTTCTTTTAAAGATCTGCTCAAGGCATCCCTGGTTTCTCTTCTTCTGTGGACTTTTTTTGCGATCAGCCAATATGCAGTTTTCAAGGCCTTCGATCTGTCTGTGCCCTGGTTTGCACCTTTTGTTGTCCTGTCTCTTCTCTCTGTATTTATCAGCATTCCAGGTCCGCCGGGCTTTATTGGGCCTTTTCACGTCGGTGTTGTCGGTGGCCTTATCCTCGTCAACAACGCTCTGGATCTTGACAGTTTACGCGCCGTGGCAATTGTCGCCCATCTCTTTAATCTGGTTCCCGTAGTCCTGATCGGGATCGTGTGCCTGTCTTTCGAAAAAATAGGCTTGCGTCAGTTGGCAGCCGAGGGCGATACTTTGACTGTCCATGAAAATGCTGCTGCCTCTACTCCATCTGCCGATTTTCCTGACCCTGCAGCAAAGTAAGTTCTTCACGCACTTCCTCGTTTTCAGGCCAGTATTCCAGACATAATTTATAATGCCGCCTGGCCTCTTCCGTAAGACCGAGCTGCCTGTACGCCTTTGCTGCATTGAGGTGCGCTAGTGGGTAGGGGGGACGTAAGCGCCATGCCATTTCGAACCACTCCAGAGAATCTTCTGCCTGTCCGTCCCGGAGCAAAGCCAAACCAAGATTATTGGCAGCGTCTGCATTGCCCGAGTCAGCCGCCAGAGCCATGCGGTAGGCTGCTGCTGCTTCCTGATAGCGTTCTGTTTCCAGAAAAAGGTTGCCCCTGTTGCATTCAGCAAAAGGATCTTTCGGATCTATAGCGAGTGCCCTGTCATAATTTACTAATGCCTCTTCATAATTTCCGAGTTTAAGCAGAGCATTTCCAAGATTGTTATAGGCGAGCGTATATCGGGGCGAGACTTCCAGCGCTCGCCTGTAATAGTCGCAAGCCCGATCATATTCTTTGCTCAGATAATGCTCATACCCGAGATTGTTCAGAAGATAACGGCTGTGAGGCTTAATTTCAAGTGCTTTCAGATAAAGTGCGACCGCTCGTTCGTGTTCTCCTTTCGACGCATAGATATAACCGGCCTGAAGCATTGCTTCTCCACTGGCAGGGTTCAGTGCCAGCGATTTTTCCAGACAGGAAAGTGCTTCATTTGTTTTTTTATTTCCGGCATACGCAAAGGCTTTGTGCAGATACCAGACAGATTCATCAGGTTTATAAGGAAAAAGATGAAGACTCATTGCCGCCAGAATCAGGCAGAAAACGGAAAGGACATGGAAACATCGCTTCCACTCCTTGCCGAGAAGTGCAGATTTTATGATTGCCACAGCATACGCTGAAAACGGGATTAAAAAAACGATAATTGGAAAACGATAACGCTCGGACATAAAGAAAGGGAGAATCGATAGAAAGTAGGAAAGACCAAAAAGGAGGAGCAGGTGCAGCGACCTTTTTTTGCGCCACTCAGCAAGAGGAAAAAACATCATGCCCGTGAACGCCAGGGCGCTGATGAGAGTAAACCCGGGCAGGCACGCCAGAATCGGCGATGATTTTCGCTCATAATACACGACTTTACTGTCTGAGATGATGTGAGGACTCCAGAAGTACCAGGCTTTTTTCAGCGTCAGCCAAAGGGCTTGCTGTGGTTCTTGCCGCCAGAAATCCAGCGCTTTTTTATAAAAATAGGTGGATGCCTGAGAAAAGGAAAGCGACGATTTGTTCATCCGGCGGCCCAAGCCTTCAACCAACTGGGGATAATTAAAACAATTCCATGCGTCTACACCTGCTGTTTCATATAAATCGGGAATTGTAGGGGAGACGCAGTCCGCTTTCGGGTTGTTTCCAATATAAGCATTCACACCCCCATAATAGGAAATAAAAACAAAATCGCCGGAGACCTGCCAGTTACGCACAAGAACAGGAGAGATCGGGATAGCAACGGCAAAAACAAAAAGACCCGCATTTAAAAGTAATGTCTGCAATTTCTGCCTGGCTACACCTGCCGTAACAAGCAGATAGCCAATCATGAAGAACAGTACGACAAGCAAGTTGGGCCTAATGAGCAGTGAAATTCCACCCAGCAGGCCCGATAAAAACATGTAAGATTTTTTGCTGGTTTTGCAATATTTTAAAAACAAAAAGAAGACTGCCAGAAGAAAAAGGAGTTCCCAGATAGGAGAATTGAGTTCTCCTTCAAAATAAGGACTGCCCCAATAAAACGCAAAGAGCGCAGCCGACAACAGCGCAACTTCAGCGTTGAAAAGTGAGTGTGCTGTCGCACATAAAAGGAGAATTACACACAAACCGGCCACGGTCTGAACGATACGCGGGCCGTGATAACTTTCCTGAAAGAGCGTGTAAATACCGGCAAGAATCCAGGGATACCCGGGCGGCCGCCCATAGGGGGTGGTCCTAATTTTTGGATCATCCGCATGAGGCGGGGGAGTCCAATCTCCTGAAACAAGAGCCCGTGCCCAATAATCATTCAGTTGCGGATCAAGGACAGGAGAGGCATAGTCCGGCGCATGTACATGTTCGCTGTGATAAGCGATGCGAATGGCAAGCCCCGCCAGAAGAATGCAGGCTAATAAAATATAATGCTTATGCGCGAATATCGGGTGTGTCTCTTTCGGATTGCTTAACAAAGATCTATACCGGCTTCAGAATCTGAATAAGAATGAATCAGCGGTTTCCATCATGACCATGAACATGTTGAAGGCATGAGACAGGGCTTGTTTTCTACACCGGTGTCCTTAAATTTTTTCTCTTTTTATGAAACTATTTCTTCCACTTCCAATTGTTCATTGACCCACAATGCATAAATGGGAAGGTGCGGATACCATTCTTTTAAAACCTGCACAGATTGGTGCAGCTGCTTCACTTGTTCTTCCTTAGAAACCGGATTGCCGGCACAGTCAAAATGCCCGACTATGGCCAAAGCTTTCGCATTGTGTTTTTCAACGGAAACGTCTGTGCAAGCCTTAATGTTATCAACCCACACCGAAGCCCCTTTTGAAAGATGGGCAATCGGCCCCGGTTCTGTAACGGCATCAACAAAATCCACTCCTAACCTCGCTTTTAAATGGCGAATGACAGCTTCCTGAACCCTCCCGTCCATGCAATTGATCATGCAGGCAAAAGTGGAAGTAGGCATAGGTGATACTCCATTTGAATGTAAATTCACTCAGAATTTTTAACAAGTGTAACTGCCCGGGCTACACGAATAGTATTGCAAAAACAGACCCTCTTTGGAAAATCAAAGAGGGTCTTGAAACTGACAGACAAAAAGGGTTTCCGTATCAGATGCTTAAGTTAGCACCGGACATCAGATAGCCAACAAAGCGGGCGACAGGCCCATTTACAGGACCCTGTCCTTTTTCCTCGTAACGGCGGAACTCAACGTGCCCGTCCATATAAAGGACATTGCTTCCGCCGGGCACATGGTTAAATTCAGACAGATTCGTAGAAACACCATCCGCCATAATAAACAAAGTGCTCTGCGCCATGGCACTGGCTGCGGGATTGTTGATGTCCGTGATCATAAACCGCTCGATACCCTCACGGAAGCGATAAACGGTGTCTCTGCCGTTGAGGGGATCATTGTAGCTGCCGCCATTACCAAAGCCAGGCGTCACCTTCACATCTTTGTCAACACGTGACTCAACGGTTTGCGGTGAGGAAGAACCGGTGATGAGCCCGAGGAGGTCAAGTTGTATGGCAGCCTCAAGCATCTGGCGGGGTCCGGCAAAAGCCTGAATACCGGTGTTGAAAGTATCCTCAAGCATATCGAAAACAAAGCCTGTGTACCAGTAACTTTCGTCAGAGTTCTGCATCCCTTTTGTCATTTGCATGCACGGTATGCCGAAAATAGGATCCCCCTTGCGCACAGTCTGTCCGGTCAGCGGATTGGGGAAATCGACCGTTGCATAAGCTTCAGTAGGTTTATTGTTCGGGTCGGAGGGGCAGAAGTTTATGCCAGGATCCGTCAGGTATTCAGGATAAACAGCGCCGATGTACACGCCGGCGGCAATCACAAAATTGCGCTGTGTACCGCCTTCAAGATTGCAGTCCACAAGACCCAGTGGCATATAGTGGGCAGTGATGGGCGGATATTTTTCTCCCGGAGATTCCCCGGAATACATTTTGAAGACAATACCCCACTGTTTCAGGTTGTTTTGGCAACTGGAACGGCGGGCGGCTTCTCTAGCACGGGCAAGAGCAGGCAGAAGAATGGCAGCAAGAATACCAATGATGGCGATGACGACAAGCAGTTCAATCAGGGTAAACCCTTTATGTTTCTTAAACATTTTCTTTCTCCTTTTCTGGGTTTCCAACTCTGGTAAAAGTGCTTTCCAGAGTTGTTTGAACAATCAAAAGGAAGCAGGGACTTCAGGGGCCTCCAATTCCTGGCTGACCTGGCCGACAGTAACCGTTTACTATATAATGAAAAAATACTCCATCTGAATAATCAGTTTAGCAAATACCCTGTAAAAAATCAAGCTTTTTCTTTCCGTCTAAACACTGTACATATTATTAACACTATAGAAACAGAACTATTTAAATTAAAATGCGCATTTATTGCAGAAAAAAAAGCCGAAGATAAATGGCTTCTCTTCGGCTGCTAACCACGGGCTACTGCGGGGTCAAACGACTTGATTATCCTTTATCAGGTAAAATAATCTCCATGGACGGATTGGTTTCGGGGTGCGACGGAGAAGGCCCCTGTAGCAGAATCCCTAAACCATTTTTTTGCGCATTCAAAGACTTTATCCACTCTTTTGAGAATGCCGTCCAGTCGGTGATGCTTTCCTGCGTCAGCACAGGCTCCACACCATAGGAGAAAATCAAGCCTTGCGACACACGCGGAGAAGGGGTGACTGCCGCAATCCAGAGAGGTAGTTTAAAACGTGAAACCATCCTTGCTGTATAGCCTGAAGAAGTAGGTACCACTACAGCGTCGGGCTGCAAATGATCAACGGCATGGTTTACGTTGCGCGAGATATAATCAACAAAAGCGGTATCTTTTCGTACGCCCCTGTCTATCAGATGCTCCCAGGGACACTCTTTCGGTCTGCTCGCCTCTGTTGCGACAGCAATTTTTGAAAGCATTGTGACTGCTTCAACGGGGTAAGAGCCCGTAGCGGATTCTTCCGAAAGCATAACCGCATCCGTTCCATCCAGAATTGCATTAGCAACGTCGGACACTTCTGCCCTTGTGGGCCGCAATCTGCACGTCATTGAATCCAACATATGGGTAGCTGTAATGATGGGCTTGCCCAGAAGATTTGCTCTGTAGATCAGTTCTTTCTGAGCCAGGGCAATCGTCTCCAACGGAATTTCCACGCCCAAATCACCGCGACCGATCATAATGCCATCAGCAGCATACATAATGGCTTCCATGGCTTCCAGCGCCTGACTCCTCTCAATTTTTGCAATAATAAAAGGGGAGAAGCCCATGGCAGCAGCAGCGTTGCGCAGGCATTCGACATCTTTCGCGCTGGTAACAAAAGACTGACCGATTGCATCCACACCCTGATTCAGAGCAAATTTCAGGCACTTAAGATCCTGTTCCGTTATTGCATCAATATCTAAATCAATACCCGGAAGATTGATTCCTTTTCGGGATCTGAGCTCGCCGCCTACCAGAACCCGGCACCGTGCCTCATTGCCTTCGATTTCCATTATTTCAAGATGAATAATCCCGTCATTGATGAACACCTGATCACCGGGCTTTAAGGTTGACGGCAGTTTTTTCAAACTGATTTGAATCCGTTTGGTATCGCCTTCCACCTCTTCCGTTGTTAAAATCAGCGTAGAACCTTCGACGATCTGAACCCCTTCTTCTTTCATACAGCCGACACGGATTTTCACCCCCGGCAGATCCGCAAGAATGGCAAGAGACCTCCCGACTTTTGCCGCACATTCACGAAGGCGACGGATCATTGTCCCGTGCCAGTCGAATTCGCCATGCGAAAAATTAAGCCGTGCAACACTCATGCCTGCCAGGAGCATTTCCGTGATTACCTCAGGAGATTCAGAAGCAGGCCCGATCGTACAGACGAGTTTGGTAAAGCAATTAGTGCGCATAAAGAAGTCCTTTGCTTAAAAATGCTGATCAAGACAGATCAGCAAATTGCGAACCTTTTAAAGAAAACCTGTTTTAAAACTGTTGAAGAATACAAAACACCGGCAGTATTGCCTGATTGAATTTACAGAGTATACCATTTTTAAAAGAGAAGCCTGCAGTACAACAGATCTCTATGTTTTTTTGCAAGCCGTCGGGTTCACTTCGCCGCCTGCTTGACTGAATTCCTCAATTAAGTTTAAAATGATCAGGAAGAGCAAGCAAAAAAGTTTCTTTGAAAAATGCAGCTTTACTTAAAGGAGAGATGATCATGGAAAATAAAGGTCTGTTTTTCGCCCTGCAGACAACCATCCTTTACCCCTTTGCGTATGTAATTGGCGTTATTGCCGGGCTTTTATGGTATCCCATTTCCATTTTTGAAGCCCTCTTCGACCCGAATACTCCCTAAAAGTCGGTGGCTTAATTTAAACCAATCGTTTTTTCTGAAATTGTACGGCAGGACAGACGTTTCAGCCTGTCCTGCCGTTTTATTTTATCTTGGCAAAGAAAATTACACGATATAGGTGCTGGCTGCAGTATCGCCGCCTCGTCCCGTCCAGTTGGTATGGAAAAATTCACCGCGTGCTTTGTCGACCCGCTCGTAGGTATGAGCGCCAAAATAATCGCGCTGTGCCTGCAGCAGATTGGCAGGCAGGCGTTCACTTCTGTATCCGTCAAAGAAAGCAAGAGCTGAAGACAGGGCAGGAGTGGGTATTCCCATTTCGGTCGCTTTGACAATAACCCGACGCCAGGCAGCCTGGCTCTCTTTCACAATTTCCGCAAAGAAAGGATCGAGCAGAAGGTTTTTCAGTTCAGGATTTTTATCAAAGGCCTCCTTAATTTTTCCCAGAAAAACAGAACGGATAATACAGCCTCCTCGCCACATCAGGGCAATACCGCCATAATTGAGATGCCAGCCATAGCTTTCGGCAGCAGCACGCATCAGCTGATATCCCTGCGCATAGGAAATAATTTTCGCCGCATAAAGTGCTTTACGCAAATCCTCGATGAAGGCGAGTTTGTCACCGTCAAAAGTCTTTGCCAGTCCCGGCAGCAGCTTGGATGCTTCTACACGCTCTTCTTTAATGGCGGAAAGGCACCGGGCAAAAACAGCTTCGCCGATCAGCGTCAGGGGCTGACCTTCATCAAGTGCGGCGACAACGGTCCATTTTCCTGTCCCTTTCTGTCCAGCCGTGTCCAGGATCAGATCCACAACTTCGTTGCCGTCCTCGTCTTTATACCCGAGAATATCCCGTGTAATTTCGATGAGGTAGGAGTCCAATTCACCTCGATTCCATTCGGCAAAGACTTCATGCATTTCACTGTTAGACATCCCAAGACCGGAATGCATCAGATGATAGGTCTCACAAATCATCTGCATATCACCGTATTCAATGCCGTTATGCACCATTTTAACGAAATGCCCGGCTCCACCTTCACCCACCCAATCACAGCATGGTTCACCTGCATCAGTTTGCGCACATATTTTTTGGAAAATCTCTTTGACTTCAGCCCAGGCGCTGGGTGTTCCGCCCGGCATCATGGACGGACCCAGCAACGCTCCTTCTTCTCCGCCGGACACGCCGGTACCGATATAGCGCAGCCCCTTGCTTTCAACGTAGGCTGTGCGGCGAATGGTGTCAGGGAAATGGCTGTTTCCGCCGTCAATAATAATATCGCCTTCTTCCAGATGCGGAATTATCTGTTCAATAAAATCATCCACTGCCACACCTGCTTTAACCAGCATCATCACTTTTCTCGGGCGTTTCAGGCTTGCACATAGTTCCGCAATACTGTGGCAGCCCAGAAAATTCTTTCCGGCACCGCGCCCCTGAATAAAAGCATCCACTTTTTCGACTGTTCGGTTAAAAACGGCAACACTAAAGCCTTTGCTTTCCATGTTTAAAACAAGATTTTCGCCCATTACTGCAAGACCGATCAGTCCGATATCCATTTGTTTCATTTTGTTTTTTCCTTTTATTGTGACCATATTCAGTCGCCGGGAAACAGTCGCGACCGCCAGTAAAAGACACAGTAATCATATCAAATGACAAACAGACAAAACGAATCATTCCTGAAGCCTTTGGAATTCATTTTGTTGTTTTCCCGTTATATATGATAGGGTTTATTCACTTCTAATCGTAGTGATGGTGCCCCTTTTTTAAAAACACAACAGCCTTTTACGTCCTTTTTGGAGAAGATCGCATGAACCAGGAAACGTCACACACCGCCAGTGACTGCAACAGCTGCAGCAAACAGGACTGTGCAGCCAAATCCCGCTTAAGCAATGAGTCAGAACAGGAATTTACAGACAGGCAGCTGCTGATGGAGCGCATGTGTCAAATAAAACATAAAATTCTGG
>MWCY01000026.1 GCA_002070275.1 Candidatus Hydrogenedentes bacterium ADurb.Bin170 | reverse complement strand
CGAGAAGCCGCTGGCGAAGGAACTCGCCCCTCTAAGGGATGCTTACGATGCTGTAAAAGCCAATGGCATTGTGTGTCAGGTGGGCACGCAGCTCCGCAGTTACCCCGCCATGCTGGGCGCCCGCGAATATTACAAAACAGGCGCTCTGGGGAAAGTGGGCAGAATTGAACAGCATCGCAATTCAGCCCGCCCCTACTGGTACAGCTATCTGAAGGAAGATGTGCGGGAAGAGGATGTGGATTGGGCGGAATTTCTGGGCCATTGCCCCATGCGCCCCTTTGATCCTATTCTCTTCAGCGGCTGGTACGGCTTCAGAGAATTTTCCGATGGAGCGGTGCCCAGCTGGGGCGCCCATTATATTGATCTGGTGCATTCCATCACAGGTGCCGGTATCCCGAAAGCCTGTGTTGCCATGCACACAACCCAGATCTGGAAGGATGACTACGGCTTTGACTGCCCTGATCATGCAAACGTTGTGTGGGAATATGAAGATGGATTCTCGGCGCACTACTCAACCTATTTCGGCAACGGTTCCGGTAATAATTTCCTGATCATGGGCAATCAGGGCGTGATGGATCTGCAGGACTGGAGCAACGTCTATGTTTCTTCGCAAGGCGCATTCGGGGACTCGCCTTTGTCCAAAGATCGGGTACGCATCGATGACGTAAATGGGCCCGACCATATCGAAGACTGGCTGCAGTGCGTTCGTGAAAGAAAAACGCCCAATGCAAATATTGAAGCCGGATACCAGCACGCTATTGCCGTCATTATGGCGATGCGCGCTGCGGATACGGGGCGTCGCCAGATCTATAACCGCGCCAGTCGCGAGATTCTCGATGCCTGATTAGTTGGTCGCCTGACTTTTCTTTTGAACAGTTTATACTGAGTGTCGGCCGGATGTCCTGAGTCTTTGTTTCCCCGATGAGAGGGGAGCAGTAAACTGGGCATCCGGCCTTTTTTTTGGAAAGAGGCGTACAGAATCAGATAAAACAGGGAAGGCGGCGTAAAAACCGATTTAAGGACGGTTGTTACTAAAAAATATCGGATGTCTCCAAAATAAGGTTTGACAAAACTCAAGAGCCCTCTTTATACTATCCTGTACTGAACTTAAGCCCGGCATACAGAAATCGGGCTTATCCCGCCCACACCTTTCGCGGACTGAAGCGCTTAAACGATTTATCTTCATCAGGACAGGAGCATAACGTGGAAAAACTGGTTAGTCTGTGCAAACGAAAAGGCTTTATTTTCCAATCCAGCGGCATTTACGGTGGCATCAACGGCTGCTGGGATTTCGGTCCCCTCGGCGTGGAACTCAAGCGTAATCTGAAAGAGCACTGGTGGTATACCTTTGTGCTTTCGCGGGATGATGTGGTGGGTCTTGATGCCAGCATCCTTATGCATCCCGGTGTCTGGGAGGCAAGCGGGCATGTTGAACAGTTTCATGATATTCTTGTGGACTGCAAAGAGTGTAAAAAACGCTTTCGCCAGGATCATCTGGAGCAGGATACCTGCCCCGAGTGCGGAGGCGAACTGTCCGAGCCACGGGCATTCAACAGCATGCTCCGGACTAAAATGGGGGTGAGCGAGGATACTGGCGTGGAAACTTATCTGCGTCCCGAAACCTGCCAGTCAATTTTCGTGGACTTTAAAGATGTCTGTTCTTCCACACGTGTCAAGGTCCCCTTCGGCATTGCACAAGTGGGAAAAAGTTTCCGCAATGAAGTGAATCCCCGGAATTTTATTTTCCGGAGCCGCGAATTTGAACAGATGGAGATTGAGTTCTTCTGCAAAGAAGAAGAGGAAGAACTCTGGTTTGATCGCTGGCAGAAGGATATCTGGGCGTGGTACCTGAACCTCGGGCTTAAGGAAGATAAACTGCGATGGTTTGAACATCCCAAAGAAACTTTGGCACATTATTCTAAACGGACTATCGATGTTGAATATGATTTTCCCTTCGGATGGGGAGAACTGCAGGGGCTTGCAAACAGAGGCTGTTACGACTTGACCCAGCACAGCAAGCACTCCGGAAAAGACCTCAGTTACTTTGATGCAGAACTGAAAGAACGCTTTTTTCCGACAGTGATTGAACCCTCTGCCGGGGCGGATCGTACAACTTTGGCGGTGCTCTGTGATGCCTATTCTGAAGAAACAGTGAATGACGAGATGCGCGTGGTAATGCGCTTTCATCCGAAACTGGCGCCTATTAAAGCAGCTGTTCTTCCTTTGGTAAAAAAAGACGGTCTGGCGGAAATTGCCGAAGGCCTGGAGAAGAAGTGGCGCGGATTCTTTACCACTTATTATGATCAGGCCGGTGCAATCGGACGGCGGTATCGCCGCATGGATGAAGTGGGCACGCCTTACTGTGTCTGCATTGATTATGAGACCAAAGAGAATGACACAGTTACGATCAGGGAGCGGGACAGTATGGAGCAGGTGCGCATGCCTGTATCTGAAGTCCCGGCATATATTTTAAAGCAGTGTTCCATCCGGCCGGTCTGTTTTTAAAGAGCAGCTTTTTTATCGCAAGCCGGGCTTCCCTGAAACGGCAGATAAAAAAAGAGTGCACCGTCCGCCAAAAGGGTGGGGCATGCGTGTTTGTGGGTGGCAGCGAACGGTGCACAAGGTTTGTGCTATGACTTTTCCAAACGACCTGTCTTTATCTTGACTAAACAGATCTACATACTATCATATTCCGGCCGGCAAGTCAATTTGGTGTGTTTATGAACAGAAGCGATGTGGATAAAAATACAACCGAATTTGCAAAATGCACTGAACTGGTGCAGGAAAAGGCCGGGCGAGGCGAATATAAATACAATTTTTCAGATTTGATCGCAGCATCTGTTGCCTTGCCGCTGCATCTTCTTGTTTCTGTGCCGCTGCTTTTATTCCTCAATAATCTGCAGGAATTTTATAGCACATCAGGTACCATGCTTCTCTATTTGGCGGGCATAGCAGCGGCGGCAGCCGTGCTGCTCTTTTTTATTCTGTATTTTTCCGGCTCCCGCATAAAGAACTTTCTGATTCCTGTGCTTGCCTTCATTTTGCTCAGCACCTGGGTGCAGAGCCAGCTGCTCAGCTGGCATTACGGCTCTTTTGACGGTTCTCCCCTGGAGATTCATCTGCGTGACGGGCGCGCTTTTGACGGGCTGATCTGGCTGAGCCTGGCGGCGTTGTGCTTCGGAATCGCCCGAAAAAAGCCAGGGCTTTTTAAAAACGTTTTTCTCGTTTTTTTGTTTTTCACCGCAGGAAATCTGGTTTTTTCCGTAGCACAGCCCCGCGAACGTATTGCCGGGACAGGTACTTCTGAAAGCATAACACTCAGCTGGCGAAATGCCTTCAGTTATTCCAGCCGGTCAAACATTATTCTGCTGATCCTTGACGCTTTCCAGTCCGATTACTTTAATGAGTATCTGGAAAAGAATCCGGACTACGCGAAAAAACTGCCCGGGTTTACGTATTATCCGGATGCGCTCGCCACAGATTATTATACGCATCGTTCTCTTCCTGCAATCATGAGCGGACAGCACTACAATAATGAAGGCTCCTATACAGCCTACCTGCAAAACGCTTATAAAACCTTTTCAGTTCCGGCGAAGCTGCATGATGCCGGGTACTCGGTGGGCATTTACAATTATTTTACGCTGGCACAAAGTATGTACCGCCCGGAGTTTCTGAAATCGTTTGCCGACAATTACAAAAGCGACGGAGAAGACTTCACGCCCTATTACGGCAAAGAGGTACGGCAGCTGCTTTGGACATCTCTTTTTCAGGCTGTGCCGCACCTCTGCAAAGACGCTGTTTACTCAAACTTTATTATGGATGTTCCCGCCAATCTCGATAGAGATATATTTCGTAAAGACCTGAAAAGCCAGAGACGTGTTGCCTTTTCGGAGCCGCGTTTTCTTGTCTATCACCTGCAGGGGCTTCATGATCCTCAGTATCTCGACGGAAAGAAAGTGCCGGATACACGTGAAAATGTGAGTCGTATTGCTGAAATACTGGCAGAGCTAATCGAAGATATGACCGGGTCGCTGCAGCGATTGGGCATTTACGACAGAACAGCCCTGATGATTGTGGGCGACCACGGTCTGCAGTGGACAAACAGCAATATTCATTATGGTAACTACAGTGCCGGTAATAAGCCGGCAGAGCCGCCCCTTGGCAGCTTTGCTAAAAAAGTGCGTGCTATTCCCCTTGTTTTATTTAAGCCGATGGGGCAAAGCGGAGGCTTTCAAGTGTCAGACCGCCCTGTATCTCTTCTTGACATTGCGCCTACCTTGCTGGAAAGTGCAGGTCTCGAGACTGCAGGCAGCTACGGCGGAGAATCGCTTTTACAGCCCGGCAGCAGGCCACGCATCCGCCATTTTTACACGTCGGAATACACGAACCGGGGTAAAGGGGCTCTGTACGAATATGCCGTATCGGGATTTTCCTGGTATGATTCGTCATGGACTTTTACAGGCAACAGCTATACAGGCAAAGGAGTAAAAAGAGTACTCCTTGATAATTGTCTTCCGTGGAAACTGTACAGCTGCGGCATGGCAGGTACAGGCCGGCAATTTTTCGATGAAGGCTGGGCGCCTGATGGTGAAAGGGAGCACGTTCTTGTCGAGTCTGTGGGCACAATTACACTGCCCCTGGCCGATCCGGCAAAGAATTACCGGCTGCAACTGTATTTTTCGAATACACAGACGGAAACAGAAGTGATTGTGAGAATTGCGGGACAGGAACAGGGCAAGTATTCTCTGAGACCGGATTGCAGTATTGATCTGGAAGTGCCCGGCTCACTGCTTACCACTGTCCCGAATCAGCCGGAGGCGTCACCTGTTCCTGCTAAAGCGCACCTTGCCCCGGTCCCCGTGCCCTCTGCGTACCGGATGTCAGTGTCGTTGTGCAAGACGGAAGCAGTATCTGTCAAACTGTCTTCCCTGGAACTGACAGCGCTCTGATACATCCGGATGATTAGAGACCGCTCTACGCGCTTTTACGCGCCAGCAAAATCAGTTCTGCGCCCAGAATATACCGGCTTTCTTCAATGTGAAAGCCATTTTGCCCCAGCAGTCGCTTCAGTTCTTCACCGGTGAACCGTTTCCCTTTTCTGCCGTCCGGATGCAAAAGTCCGTAAATGCTTCCCAGCAGCCGCCATTGCCATTTCCCGGAGTCAGGCACCCCCACGATCAGCTCTCCGCCAGGCTTCAGGCATCGGAACAGCTCCCTAATCACTTCAGCGGGGTCCTCAACATACATGAGTACCTGCGACAGCAAAATGGTTTCAAAAAAGTTGTCCCGAAAGGGAAGAGCGGCGGCGTCGGCATTGGCGAGATTTCTGGCAGTCCTGCGCATAAACCTCAGCTTGCTGTGGCGACAGTCAATGCCCACCATCTGAGGCATGCAGTTCAGTATCTGGCTCGATCCGCAGCCCACATCAAGCATCTGCATGCGGTCGCCAACGAGATCACGCAGGAGCCTGTATCTGCGTCGCTGCCACCATCGCTGCAAGGGGATGAGGCTGTAAAAAGCACGGGTTTCATAGTCGGCGCTGTCTGACGAATTTCTTCGTTTCCAGAGTGCACGAAGGGCTTTCATATAGACAACGCCGAATTGAAACACCCGGGCATGGCTGGCTCCGTGAAGCCTCGGCAGATAGTGAAAGGGCTCTTCGGCAACACGGAATCCTTCACAGTATGCCTGCACCAGTATCTCCTGAAGGACGGCATAGGTCTCATAGGTGAGTTCGAGCCCGGCAATGGCATTGCGGTGATAGAGGCGGAAACCGCTGGAGAGATCCCCAACTTTCATGCTGAGTACTTTTGCAAAAACCCGGTTGAGTGATCCGCTCAGAATACGCCTGCTTAAAGGCATATCGCCGTAGCCCTGATACACATGACGGGACGCAATAACCACTTCCGCATCGTACCGCCGTGAAAAAAGATATTTTATGCAAACCGGGTGGTGAGAAAAATCGGCATCCATCGTCAATAGCCAGGTCGCCTGAATATCCTCAAAAGCGGTGCGGATAGCGCCGCCATATCCTTTTCCGCGCTGAATGATGACTGTGGCGCCGAAAGCCTCGGCAGTCGTGACGGTATCGTCGCTGCTGCCTCCGTCAATAACATAGATGTGGCTTGATGCCGCAAGATCGGCAAGGACTGTCTGAATGCGGGGGAGAAGGAGCCGCAGATTCGCTCCTTCGTTCAGGCATGGAAGAACAACGGCAAGATCCAGCGTGGAAGAGCTGCTCATATAGTGTCTTTACTATGAATCAAAGTTGTTAAAAGGATTTCAAGGCGTATAAAACGCATACGCTTACATTACAGTGCGATGTACTGTCAAAAAGTGTTCACCCGATGATGTGCTTACACCTCGGCGGCGGCAGGAATTTCAAATCCCGCGCGGTTGGCATCTTTTAACAATGCCGTTGCCTCCGTGCTGAAAGCGCCTGTATGGGTTTCTGTTTCAGGATCGAAGGTCAGCCAGGGCCCGACGGTATACTCATTACCGTTTTCGGGGATACCGACCCCTTTGCTCATAATTTCATGGAGCCGCGCAAAGTGCTCATAGGCTTCTTTATTATCACCGAAATTTCCTGATTTTACATTGAAGGGTGCTTTTACACCAAGACGATAGGAATTGTTGATCAGGTGCCCCAGAACACAGCTGTAATGGGATTCCTGCGCATTGCCGTTTGCCAGAGACGGATCACCGGCACGACAGGCCGTAATAAAACTTGCCCAATTGCCTCCGGGCGTCACTTTTCCGTCCGGCACGTCGATCGGTTCTCCCTGGCTGCTCCCTTTTGGGTAGTATTTATCCCGGATGATTTTGCCGCCGTCTTCAAAATAATATTCATTTTCCACCTGATTTTCATAGCCGCTATAATTCACATTGCGGACATTGAAAAATACCATCTGACCATTGGGATACTCAGCCAGGCTGAACATGGTGTTGGGTGTCTCGCCCTGATCATTCCACTGAAAGCGGCCGCCTATTGCCATGGCACGTACCGGATGGGTCTGATCGGGGTCAATTGCCCATCGCGCGACATCCAGCTGATGGGTGCCCTGATTGTTCAGGTCGCCGTTGCCCGTATTCCAGAACCAGTGCCAGTTATAAGGCACATAATTGCGGTGGTAGTGTTCCACTTTCGCCGGGCCGCACCAAAGATTCCAGTCCAGATATTCCGGCGGTTCGGCAGGTTCTGCAAATTTGATGCTTGCCCGGGGTTTACAGCAGTAACCGTAGGCAATTTTTAAACGACCGAATTTTCCTGCATGAATAGCCTCGTGAAGTCCTGCCGTATGCAGATTGCTGCGCGCCTGAGTACCATGCTGAATGACCACCCCGTATTTCTTCTGGGCGGCGACAACCACACGGCCTTCTCCGATATCATGGCTCATCGGTTTTTCCACATACACATGTTTGCCTGCCTGTGCGCCCCAAATGGTCATCAGAGAATGCCAGTGGTTGGGTGTGGCAATGGATATAGCATCCAGTTCAGGATCGTTCAAAGCTTCTCTGATATCGGCGACCCCTTTGGGAACAGGGTGACCGCCTGCTTTTTTCTCAAAAGCTTTCAGAGCACGGGCAAGCACCCGCGCTTCCGGGTCAATCAGATAGGCGATTTCAACGTTATTCTGCTCAAGCCAGCCGCTGATATGCGCCTGACCCCGGCCATTGAGCCCCGCAACGGCGATACGCAGGCGGTCATTGGCGCCGATAACACGGGCAGAGACTTTCAAAGGATGCGTCAGCAGAGCGCTGCCGGCAAGGAGCGTGGCTGATTGCAGGAACTGTCGGCGTGTGATAGGGGGCATGTTGATTCTCCTCAATAGTTGCTTACTGAATTATAGTACCCTGTGCCCGTTGAATCAAAAAACATGAAAACATATGATCCTGTCATTAGACAGGGGTTTCAATCCTCTCAGTTTCACTGTTATACGAGGACGGAAAAAACATTTTACAAATAAACAGTTTTTGCGAATAAAAACCAAGTTTGTGTTGTTTGTATGATCAGCATGCTAAACAAAAGGTTGTTAGCGTAAACCAAGGAGAAAGAAAACATGAAAAAGAATATGCGTGTAGTAAGCATGGTCTCTGTCTTGGCTGTTGTGATGATGGTTGCTGCCTTTTCTATGATGGCAGTAGCAGAAGATGGAAATTCCGCCAAAGCTGGCAGCTGTTGCAAGTCAGCCTGTGCAAAGAGCGCGTCCTGTCCCGTTGCAGCGGCGGCAGCGCCTGCCTGCCCGGTAAGTGGCGAGTGCTCCAAAGAAAAAGCCGTTGATAAAAAAGACTGCAGCGAGAAATGCAGCAAAGAGAAAGAAAAGTCCGACAGTTCTTCTTCTGACAGCGGCTCTTCTGAAAAAGAAGGCTCCTGATTCCACAGTGACTTGTCTGATCTGACTTCCAAAAGACGCCTTATCGGTACCTGACCCGTTTTAAGGGCGGATTCCCTGAGGATCCGCCCTTTCCTTATTTGTGCCGGGGGCTGTTTTTCTGAAAAAACAGAAGCAGATTCTTTTTAAATTCGCTTTTGAAAGGCGCACTGAAATGAGTTGCGCCGCCAATTTCAATACATTCCAGAGGGCACTCGAACTGGCAAAGAGCGCGTGCAAGGTGCAGGAAACCGTCTTTAGTGCCGATGATGCAGAGCAGTGGCGTTTTGATGGTTTCCACGTCCTCCCGGAGGACGCCCAGCTCCGGATAGCTTGCTTTAAGTGCCTTCTTGACTTTTCTGTCAATCAACATATCGCCCACGCCGCTTCGGATCCGATGAAAAACCGATTTAGAAGCGACCGGCATCATTACAGAAGCATGGCTGGTTTTGATTTCAGCGTTTTTAACCGGTGCTTGATAAGGATTGGGAATCTCGCCGGGTGATTCAGGATTAATCCAGCCCGCCGAACAGATGGCTGCGCTGAGGAAACGGTCAGGATATAGCGCAACTGCTTTAAGAGCGACAAATCCGCCAAGAGAATAGCCTGCAAGGTGAGCCTTGTCGATGGAGAGGTGGTCCATGAGGCCGATGATATCGGTTACGAGGTGAATGCCGTAGTGTTCCGCATCTTCCGGGCGATCACTCAGCCCGTGACCGCGCATATCCAGAGTAATAACCCGGAACTGCTTTGCAAGCATGCGTGTCACGCCAGGGCGGCGCCAGTTAAGGTCCCCCTGTGCTGCTATGCCGTGCACCAGAATAACAGCTTCGCCACGGCCTGTATCGGAATAGAAAAGGCGAGTGCCGTCCTGTTCAAAAAACTGACCCGGCGAGCGGTGGAAAAGCAGATAAAAAAGACAAGAAGCCGCCAAAAACAGGGTTCCCGCCACTATGGCAGCGAAAATGCTCAGTTTTCTCTTCATACTCATTTTATTCGAGATCCTGTGTATTTCAGGTGACATATATGCTTCATAACCGGGAAGTGTGTTTCATACCTGTACAGACTGTTTCACTATGGATCATGTTTCCTTTGCAATAGAAGGGAAATGCTAAAAAAGTTTAGGCATGCTCTTTGCTCAGTAGTAATCAGTATACTACTTGTAGATCAGAAAGGAAGAGAAAAATGATTCGTATGGATAAATTGACAATAAAATCTCAGGAAGCACTTGCGGAAGCTTTGGAGCTTGCCTCAAACCGGGGCAACCCTGAAATTACGCCTTTGCACTTCCTTCGCACCCTTGCCGGGCAGGAGCAGGGCGCTGTGGGGTCTATCCTGCAGCGCATCGGTGTTGCCCCTGCACAGATTTTGATTGACACCGACCGTGCTTTAGATTCGCTTCCGCGGATTAGCGGCGGAGGACAGCCGGGCCTTTCCCGGGATGCCACGGCAGTTTTTGATGCTGCCTGGAAACAGGCGCAATATCTGAAAGACGAATATTTAAGCACAGAGCACATTCTGCTGGGTATTCTGGAAAAGGGCGGAGAGGCCGCAGCCCTGCTGAAAAGGGCGGGAATGGATACCGCTTCTGTGCTGCAGGCATTGAAAGATGTGCGCGGCACACAACGGGTGACTGATCCCAACGCCGAAGCAACCTACGAGGCGCTGCAGAAATTCAGCCGCGACCTGACCCAGTTAGCGCGTGCCGGGAAATTGGATCCGGTCATCGGGCGAGATGAAGAGATACGGCGGGTAATTCAGGTTCTGTCACGACGCACAAAAAATAATCCGGTGCTGATTGGTGAACCGGGCACGGGTAAGACAGCGATTGTTGAAGGATTGGCACAGCGGATCATTGCGGGCGACATACCGGAAGGGCTGAAAAACAAACAGGTTGCTTCGCTGGATATTGCCGCATTGGTGGCCGGTGCAAAGTTCCGCGGTGAATTTGAAGAGCGCCTTAAGGCGGTGCTGTCCGCTGTGCAGGAAGCTGAAGGACAGATTATTCTGTTCATTGACGAAATGCATACCATTGTGGGGGCAGGTGCTTCAGAAGGCTCCATGGATGCATCGAACATGCTTAAGCCTGCGCTGGCACGGGGCGAGCTGCACTGCATCGGCGCAACGACACTCGACGAATACCGCAAATATATTGAAAAGGATGCTGCCTTGGAGCGCCGGTTTCAGCCCGTGTTTGTGGATCAGCCGAATGTGGAAAACACCATAGCGATTCTGCGCGGGCTCAAAGAACGTTATGAAGTGCACCATGGTGTGCGCATTCAGGACGATGCTCTGGTCGCCGCAGCAGCCTTAAGCCATCGCTATATTGCTGACCGCTTTCTCCCTGATAAAGCGATTGACCTGATCGATGAGGCCGCAAGCCGTCTGCGTATTGAAATTGACAGCATGCCCTACGAAATAGATGTCATTGCCCGACGTCTTCGCCAGCTGGAAATCGAGCATCTCGCCCTGAAAAAAGAAAAGGATAAAAGCGCTCAGGAGCGACTGGCTGCACTCGAGAAAGAAATGTCAAACCTGAAAGAAGACTTGTCGGCGAAGACGGCGCAATGGAAAACAGAAAAAGACTGTATTGAAACAATCCGTTCCATACAGAGCAAAATTGATGAGGCGCGACGTCAGGAGGAAATTGCCGAGCGGCAGGGTCAGCTGGATAAAGTGGCTGAAATCCGCTACGGCACGCTCAATGAGCTGCAGAAACAACTTGCCGGACAGAATGCCCGCCTGGCTGACATACAGAAAAATGGCAGTTTTTTGAGTGAAGAAGTAACAGAAGAACATGTATCCAAAATTGTTTCATCCTGGACGGGGATTCCGGTTGATCGGCTTATGGAAAGCGAAATGCAGAAGCTGATTTCTCTGGAAAAAGAGATCGGACAGCGTGTAATCGGACAGAGTGACGGCATCAAGGCAGTTTCCGAAGCGGTGCGTCGTGCCCGTGCCGGACTGAAAGAGCCCGATCGTCCTATCGGTTCCTTTATCTTTCTCGGGCCTACGGGCGTTGGAAAGACAGAGCTTGCCCGGGCTTTGGCTGAAAGCATGTTTGATGATGAAAATGCCATGGTTCGCATTGACATGTCCGAGTATATGGAGAAACATGCCGTGTCCCGCCTGATCGGAGCGCCACCCGGGTATGTGGGTTATGAGGAAGGCGGACAATTAACGGAAGCCGTTCGAAGAAGGCCGTACAGTGTGATTCTTCTGGATGAAATTGAAAAAGCGCATCCCGATGTTTTCAATATCCTCCTGCAACTGCTCGATGACGGCAGACTGACGGATAATCAGGGCCGTACTGTGGACTTCCGGAATACGGTCGTGATTATGACTTCCAACATCGGTAGCACAGTCTTTAATGAGAGCGACAACACCGATGCTGAGAAGAGTGACGCGGTTCGTGCTCTCCTGCGGGCTCATTTCCGTCCTGAATTTCTCAATCGAATCGATGAAACAGTGGTGTTTCATCCTTTGAGCAGGGACAATATCCGTGCCATTGTGGACGTTCAGCTGAAGCGTCTTGCCGAGCGTCTGGAAAGTCGCAGGCTTACACTTGATCTGGATGATGCGGCAAAAGAGCTTCTGGCGGAGCGCGGTTTCGATCCCGCTTATGGTGCACGCCCGCTGAAGCGCGCTATCCAGCAGTATCTGCTTGATCCTGTTGCCTATAAAATTATCGCCGGCGACATTAAAGAAGGCGATCATATTCTTGTCCGGGTCGATTCAGGCGAGCTTTCTTTTCAAGCCGTGCCGCAGGAAAAGGCTGACAGCTGAGCAGCCGTAAGAGCTTAAATCCGAGTGCTCTTTGTCCCTCCGGATAGAGAGCACTTTTTTATTGTTAATGAAAAACGGAAAGGGGCTGTGCTATTCTGAAGACAAGAAAGGGTCTCCCTATGTTTTTCATCAACAGACGTTCTTTTCTTTATGCTTCTGCTGCAGCATCGCTAAGCCCTTTTGCAACATGGGCTGCGCAGGAGAAAAAACAGACCTATCGGGCGTGCGTGATCGGTGACAGCCAGCGGGGCCGCTACGGACACGGCTTTCATCTGATCTGGGGACTGCGGAATGATGTGGAGCTTGTTGCGCTGGCAGATCCCGATGAAGAGGGGGCACGCAAGCACGGGGAAGAAGCCGGGGCGAAGCGGATTTATACGGACTACCGGGAGATGCTGGAAAAAGAGAAACCGGATCTGGTTTCTGTTGCCCCCCGCTGGACAACCTGTCATCAGGAATATCTGGAAGCGTGCGCTGCTATCGGTGCACACGGCATTATGGAAAAGCCGCTGACTCCTGACCTCACGGGCGGCGATGCTGCCGTTGCGGCACTGGAAGCGAAGAATTTAAAGTGGGCAGCCGGTTTTAATTTTCGTGCAGCTCCAGGGATTTTTCATGCAAAAAGATCAATCATCAATGAGCGGCTGATTGGCAGCGTTCTTGAAGTGCGTGCCCGCGGCAAAGAAGATCATCGTTCCGGCGGAGAAGATCTGATTGTGCTGGGTATTCATCTCTTTGACCTCATGATTTATTTCCTCGGGAAGCCCCTGTGGTGTGAGGCGGAGATTCTGACAGAAGGCCGCCCGGCTCTTCCCGCTGATGTTCATGAAGCGACAGAAGGGCTGGGTCCGATTGTCGGAGATACCATTTTTGCCCAGTTCGGTTTTAAAAACGGCAGGCGCGGTTATTTCACGTCGGTCAAAGGGGCATCAAATGATGCCGACCGATATGGCATGGATATTTACGGCACCAAAGGAGCCGCATCCATCCGGGTGGATCGTGATCCGATCATCAGCTACCTGCCTGAGCCCGGATGGTCATCGTGCGGAACCGAAGAAGTCTGGCAGGCTTTGCCGGATATGCCTGTTGCGCCGCTGCGGTCGCCGGGAGCGGTCAGCCAGTATGCGCCGATCATTGATGACCTGATGGATGCCATAGTGCAGGATAGACATCCGGCGGTGAGCATACAGGATGCTCTGGCTGCGACGGAGATGATTCAGGCTGTATTTGCATCACACGTCGCAGGCAGACGGGTGGCGTTTCCGCTTCAGGAGCGAAACCACCCGCTTGCGACTTGGCACTGAAAGACAGAGAGCAGATAAGAGTATCGGCCGGGGTTTCCTGCAGGAAAAGATTTACGGGGCGATGCTGCGGCGTTCCGTTGGACCGGGATGCCAGCGGGTTCCATCGGGAAGATATGATTCCCAGTGCAATGCGGCAGTTGCCGGGTCGATTCTGTACAGCTTTGCGCCTTTTTTGAGCGTTTGATTTCCGTAGCCGTTGTAGCCGGAGGCACGGCCATAAATCAGTTCAATCCCTTCGGCAAAACCGGAATAATCGTTTGTATGATCATGTCCGCAAATGACAGCCTGAATTCCGGCTTCCCGTAAAAGCGGCAATGCGGAGCCGTCTTCCTCTTCGAAGCAAATCTCTTCTCCTTTTACGCCGAATGCATTGCCGTTTTCCCATACATCCCGATACTGACGCAGGGGGATATGAAAAGCACCGAGACGCATAGGACGTTTTTGATCGCTTTGTTCCTGGCTAAGCATCTGCCTGAGAAAATTCTTGATGCCTTCGCCAACACCGCGTTCCTCTGTATTGAGGCAGAAAAGCTCAAACAGTATCCTGTCGCTTCGGTCTTTTATCCGGGTCACATAATGTCCCCCGTTTTTGCTTGTGCCGCCATACAGGGAATGGCGTGCCTGCGCCAGGGCTTTATGTCCTTTGTCGTAATCGTCCAGATGGTCATGATTTCCCCACGTAAAAACCCAGGGGATCCCTAAGTCCGCTACTTTTTCCACAGAAAAATGAAGAAATTCCAGACCCCTTCCGTCCGGATTTTCATGCCAGAAGTCACCTGTGACAGCCAGAAGGTCCGGCCGGGTAAGGTCTACGAGGCGGCGCATATCGTCGAAAGTCTGTTGCCTTTGTATTTCGGAAATTTCAGGTTCATGGCTGATCCCTGCGAAAAAATGCAGATCAGTAAATTGGAGGAGCCGGATTTCCGAGCTGTTGGCTGCAATCATGGACGTTCCTGAAGAGGAAGCCACTGCTGTAGAAATGTGTCCAAGCAAGGCTGTACCGGCAAGCACCGTCGTGCCGGTCGCCAGAAATTCTCTTCGTGAACAAGTCGTTTCAGGCATGGTTATCTCTTTGTTTTGTGGAAAAATTGTGCTTTATCCGGGCAGGTTGTGAGAGGCAGAGGATGCCGCCGTTCACTCTTCGCTGATGTCCAGATGTTCATCTTTTCCCGGCTGCCAGGTTGTGCCGTCCGGAAACAGGGTTTTCCAGCGGTAGGTGCGGGTGCGGGTATCAATTTCGTACAACTTTGCACCCTTGTCCAGCGTTTCTGCCCCATAGCCGTTGTACCCGGTGGCTCGTCCGTAAATCAGTTCTATGCCGTCCGAGAAGGCAGAGTAGTCACTTTCATGATCATGACCGCAGAAGATGGCAGAGATACCGGCTTTGACGAATCCGGAAAGAGCACTTCCATCTTCCGATTCAAAATAGACTTTTTCACCCAGAAGTCCCCGGGCAGTGCCGTCGTCCCATCGATCCTGATACTGCTTCAGGGGAATATGAAATGCGCTCATGCGCAGCGGTGCTTCTCCGTCTGCATAGGTATACGCTTCCGCATAGCGGCTTAGAAAATCCAATGCATCCGCTTTAATGCCGGTGTCCCCGCTGTTCAGACAGAACAGTTCAAGAATACGTTTTCCGCCGGACATTTCTACAGCGACGACATGGTGCCCCTGATTGGCTTCGCCATCATAAACTGAATGAAGAGCTGTAGTGAGAAAACGGTGCGCAGCCGCTTGGTCATCCACATCATCATGATTACCCCAGGTCAAAGTCCAGGGTACGCCCAGTGCCGCAATCTGATCAGCAGCCCAGTGCATGAATTCCATACCGCGCCCGTCCGTATTCTCGTGCCACAGATCTCCGGTTGCGATAATCAGATCGGGCCGGGCATGATCCACCAGACGCCTCATAATCCCAATTGTTTTTAAACGAAGATATTCCTCCCGCACGGGATATTTGTTGATAGCGTTAAAGAAATGGAGATCAGTAAACTGCAGGAGACGGAGCTGATCTTTTTCAGGTACGGTGAGAATACGTTCGCCCGGAAACCCGTCAGCAGCAGCGGCAATACCCGTCCCGTGAAAAAAGAACCCGGATCCGGCAGCTGCTGCACTGGCTCCCATAAACTGACGTCGTGAAAAGGACGGGTGTTTCATCGTTATTTCCTGTTTCGGCGCAGCAATTGCCGCAGCGGTAGTTTGTGTTTTTTAGAGCATCACACGTTACTGGACTTTTGCTTCAACGCCTTGTGCCGGGGCGCCTGAAAGGTCAGTAAGGCGCGCTGTTGCACGCCAGGCACCGCCCTGCTGGTAGACCGCCATCATCAGCCTGTTTTCTCCTGCTGACAGATGGACAGGTATTTTGTTTTCATCAGGAACAAGAGGCCGCCCATCGGCAATGGCAAAAATTTCCTTTCCATTCAGCCATATCCTGCACCCGTCATTACTGCCCACCGCCAGAATCAGATCCTGATCTGTTGCGGTTTTAAGAAGCGTTCTAAC
The DNA here is from genome assembly GCA_002070275.1 of Candidatus Hydrogenedentes bacterium ADurb.Bin170. Classification (GTDB taxonomy): domain Bacteria; phylum Hydrogenedentota; class Hydrogenedentia; order Hydrogenedentales; family CAITNO01; genus JAAYJV01. The sequence goes on along the minus strand of MWCY01000026.1, from coordinate 25,737 downwards.
GAACACGACTCTCTCTTCACCGCCCCAGATACGGTCGAATTCCAGCGCCACAGGCAGTGGAGAATCGATGAGCATGGGCAGCGTTTTCCAGGGTGCCTTTTCGGCATCTTTTTGGGGAAGAAGTTCCTTTTCATACAGATGGGTGGCCATGAGATTTTCTTCAAAGTAAGGACCGGCGTATTCCCAGGCCATCAGATAATTGCCGAAATGAGCCATGAGTGCGCGGGCTTTTTCAACATTTGTTTTAAGCGCAGCCGGGGCATCCGATGCAGCGATGGCATTCAGGTGAACAGCAGCTTCCTGAGGCCAGGCACCGCAGAGCGCTATTGCCAATGTGGCGGTGGCGCGGGTTGCTTCACCTGCCGTTTCAGGATCTTTCAGAAGACTTTCTGCCAGTTGCAGCGCACGGATAGAGGGCGTCTTTGCTACGGCAGCAAGAAATTCCCTGCGTTCAGAAACGTTTTTCGCATGCTCAAAAGCATAATCCAGATGCGCATCTATAACACGACCCGGCAGCACCGTCGCATTTTTCAATACACTCAGGTAGCTTGAATAAGCAAGAGAGCGCAGCCCGTCTTCTTTTTCTTCAGTGATCCGGCGCTGCAATGCGTCGAGCGCATCAGCACGCTGGAATTTAGTGATGGCGCCCAGTGCCGCCTTCCGCACTTCTGTGTCGCTGTCGTCCAGCGCTTCCTGCACATGGGTAAAGGATAGGTCGTCTCCAAGCAATGCAAAAGTATCCAGAACAAGGCATACGGCACCGCGAAGGGTGTCTGCAGGGAGTTCGCCTTTTTTCTGCAGTTCTTTCAATTCGTTATAAAAACGGGTAACAGGCGCATCCTTTTCAGCAGCACTCTGCGTTTCAGCGACCGATGAACCACGCTGAATGAGTGCGGCTATCGTTTGCGGAAGTACAGGTTTCACTTCTGAAAGCCCGGGAATCAAAGTCAGGAAAAGCATTTGTCCCGTCATTGAGGGCTTTCCAAGAATGCGCAGAGCATGAACGGCTTCGCTGCGTACTTCTGCCGGAGCATCATAGGCGAGGGCACACAGGGTGTCGGCTGTGTCTACAGCACGCCGTTCTGAAAGCATTTCAATGGCTGCCGCACGAAGTTTAACATCTTCTCCCGAAACTGCCGTGTCAAGCAGTGTCCGATCCGTCTGACCATCTTGCATGACTGTCAGCATTTCTTTGGCAGTGCGCTGCTCTTCCGCGCCTCCTGCTGTAATTTGCTGGAGGAAAAAAGGAACAAAAGAGGCATCTCCGAGTGCGCCCACAGTTTTTAAAGCGGCGAGGCGGGTGTTGAGGTGCGCATAGCCTGCAAAAGTTACGGCTTTATCAAGCACTTTCTGTCCGCCCCGCACACCAAGCACTTCAATATATGCGGGCTTTTGCGTGTCCGGTGCCGCATCAAGCAGAGCGATCAGGCAGTCCGTGATTTTTTCGCCCTTTACTGTGCGTGCCAGAGAAAGGCTGTCCGATGCCAGATCGGCATCTCCATCCTGAAGTCCCTCTACTACATAATCTTCTGCTTTGTCCGGCTGCATGCGAATCAGACTGTGCAATGCGGCAATGCGCACCTGGACGGGAAAGGCTGTTCCCCTATATATTTCCAGCAGGGAAAAATCACCGGTACTGCCCAGCTGTTCAGCACATTTGAGACCGGCGTCAGCCCAGAGAATCTGTTTTTCCGGAGTGGCATTTTTTATGGCAGCAGCTGCTAATCCGCAGCTTTCCGTTGTGCCTATAGCTGCCAATGTATTGACCGCAGCCAGACTTTCCTGTGCGGAACCTGCCAGATACGGCCGTACAGCCGCCGCCGAGGATGCCGCTTTCTGCCGCCCCAATGCTTCCAACAGAGTGATACGGTCTTTTTCGCTGGCATCAGCAAGGCGTTCTGCCAGAGTTCGGGCTGCAGCGTCATCGGTGATTTTTTCCAGAGCAGATACGGCCAACTGGAACTGATCGGCATCGGAAAGCATGGAGCCCAGCACAGGGATGGAGGCTTTTCCGCCAATATCGGCAAGGAAACGACAGAGGAAGCTACGGCCTTCCGGGCTGCATTCTGCCTGAAGCAGAGAGAGAATTTGCGCTTCATATTCAGCAAGAAGAGCTGCCTGTTCTTCACCGGCAGCATGATAAAGCCGGTTTTCAATGCGCCGAAGAGCGGCGTCGGATTGTCCGAAAGCATAAGAGGCTACTTCTTTCAGATCATCAGCAAAGGAAGATTCTTCCGCCGCACTGTTCATGCCCGCTGAAAAAAATACAGCAGCAACAAAGGTAACGCTGAGGATGGCTTGGATAGAGGTTCTCATAAGATGTATCCTTTCCCGCAGTGAAATGCCCAACGGGTTGTTTTACTGAAATAAGGGTTAGAGGGTCCAGGGAGCGCGCATGGAAGGCTGCATCATGCGGTTCGCCGTGTCATCATCGAAGCGCTCCGTTGCAGGATCCCATTTCAGTTTTTTGCCGAGGCGCATGGCGATATTCGCCATGTGGCACATGACTGCCGTATGATGGCCCACCTCTACCGGCGCTTTCGGTTCACCCCGGGACTTGACACATTCGATGAAATCGTTGTGATGCCCCCGGCTGCGGCCCAGATGGATCTCATTGGGTCCGATCACTTCCCTCAGCAGAGACTGGGGCTCGGCTTCAAGTGTGCCCGCGTGCACATGAATGAATACCCAGCCCTCATCACCTTCGAACCGGATCCCGCGCGGGCCCCGGTTGTCGCCTACCAGCCGGACGCCGTTGGCATATTCAAAAGCGAAATTGTAGGCATAGGCTGTATTAAAAAGACCCTGTTTCGGAAATTCACCCGTGCCTTCCACGCTGATCGGCGTGGTGTCATCGGTACCGTTGCCGAGCTGACCCAGATCCAAAATATGGGCACCGCGGTCGGACATCTCTCCGGCGCTGTAATCCAGAATGTAGCGGAAATAGAAATGGCAGCGTTTTTCTGTATAAGGTGCTTCCCGCGCCGGGCCGAGCCAGAAGTCATAATCAAAATGTTCAGGCACGGGCATTTCAGGGTAGATGATGCCATAGTCGTGGTCTACCGGCATCTGCACCCGGATTGTATGAAGCTTGCCTATCCTGCCGTTACGCACCAGTTCACAGGCATAGCGCGAATTGTCCCGGGAGCGTTCGTGGCTGCCGGTCTGGAATACTCTCTGGTACTGACGGACTGCATTGACTACGGCGCGCCCTTCCGGGATGGAATTGGCGAGCGGTTTTTCGCAATAGATGTCTTTGCCTGCCTGAGCGGCAGCAATGCTGATCAGAGCATGCCAGTGATCGGGGGTGGCGATCATGACCGCGTCGATGTCGTCCCGGGCGAGCACTTCCCTGAAATCATGATAAGCCGTGATACCTTTGAAAGAATCGCTGTTTTTTTTGCCCTGATAAAAGGCTTCAACTTCCTTTTTCGCATTAGCGCAATGTTTTCTGTCCACGTCACACAGAGCAACATATTGCACATCCCCGATGCTCATAAGCCCCCGGGTGTCGTACATGCCCTGACCGCCCACGCCGATGGATGCCATGACAATACGCTCGCTTGGGGGCGTGTGGCCGTCTCTGCCGAGTGCAGATGCCGGAATGACGGCCGGAAGGGCAATTGCGGCCGCTGCCTGTTTCATAAAACTGCGCCGGGATAAAGAATTGTGTTTTGATGCCATGATTAAGTCTCCTGAGGTTTTTCCTATTGTTATACATTTTCCTTAAAGAAATAAAGTTTTTGGAAAAGACTGTTTGAGTCCTAACAATATTGAAAATTAAAGGCCGTTCAGGTATCATGGAGAGGAGAAGAGGGAACAGGCCGGTAAAATGAAGAGAAAGAGTGATGAAATTGCAAGAGCCTGGAAAAGTACACTTTCTGTTGTACCTGCTTGCTTCGCTGCTGCTGAAGCTGCTGGGCTGGAAAGTTGAAAACACACCGCCCGCTGCACCGAAATACGTTGTGATTGTGGCGCCGCATACATCCAACTGGGATTATCCCATCGCACTGCTGATTTCCTGGAAATACAGAATGAAAGGGGCGTGGCTGGGCAAGGAAGAGATTTTCAGGTGGCCTGTACTGCGGTGGCTTTTTCGCGGGACCGGAGGAATTCCTGTTGACAGGAAGCATCATAACAATCTGGTCGGGCAGGCGGTTCATGAGTTCAACACGCGTGATGCCCTGATATTTGCACTGGCGCCGGAAGGTACCAGAGCCCGCCAGGGGTATTGGCGATCCGGCTTTTACCATATCGCCTGCCGGGCGCAAGTGCCCGTAGCGCTGGCCTATCTTGATTATCGCCGGAAAGCAGGCGGGTTCGGCCCTCTTTATGAGTGCACTGGGGACGTACAAAAAGATCTTGCGTATATAAGTGACTTCTATGAAACGATTACACCACGCCATCCGGAAAAGCGAACGCCTGTCTGCTTCAGACAGTAATGCACTGCGGAGGGGCTTCCACGCCGCAACGACACTATGACGGGCAGTCACAGGGGAAAGAGCATTGGCTTTCAGGTCGGATCCGATTATTTTACAATCAGATTGACCATCTTTCCGGGCACATAAATCTCTTTAACCACGGCTTTTCCTTCCAGATGAGGCGCAATCTTCGGATCGGTTTTTGCAGCAGTCAAAATGTCGGCTTCAGGCGCACTTGCCGGAACCATAATGCGTCCGCGTAATTTTCCAAGCACCTGAACCGGTATTTCAATGTTGTCTTCCACCAGCAGGGCAGGGTCAAAAGAAGGCCAATTTTCATAGGCGAGTGTGGTGTCTTTGCCCATTTTTTCCCAGAGTTCTTCCGCCAGATGCGGAGCGAAAGGAGCCAGCAGAAGCAGAAACGATTCCGCACTTTTCCTGTCGAAGGACGCGGTTTTTAAAAGAGCATTTACAAATTCCATCATGCGTGCAATAGCGGTGTTGAAGGAAAGAGACTCGATGCCATCGGTAACCGCTTTGATGGTTTTGTGCAATTCACGGAGCAGAGCGTCGTCACTTGCCTGATCCTGAATTCGGGGATGCAGCTTTCCGTCCTCATTGACGAAAGCCGACCATATCCGACGCAAAAAGCGATAAACGCCCTGTACGCCTTCATCGGTCCAGGGTTTGTCGCGATCCAGCGGCCCCATGAACATTTCATAAAGACGCATGGCATCTGCACCGTAGCTTTTAACTACATCATCGGGATTAACAACGTTATACCGGGACTTGCTCATCTTTTCGATTTGCGTTTCCACCATTTCGCCTGTGGCTTTCAGCCGCCAGTGGTCACCGTCCCGCTCCACTTCATGAGGATAATGGTATTTGCCGTTGCTGTCTTTAAAAGAATAGGCGAGGATCATGCCCTGATTGAACAGTTTTGTTGCCGGTTCTTTGGTGTGCACATATCCGGCATCGTACAGCACTTTATGCCAGAATCGTGAGTAGAGCAGATGCAGTACGGCATGTTCCGCACCGCCGACATACAGATCCACAGGCATCCAGTAACGTTCCGCTTCTTCCGACCAGGCTTCGTTTTCATTGGTCGGGTCGCAAAAACGCAGGAAATACCAGCAGGAACCCGCCCATTGAGGCATTGTATTGGTCTCACGGATAGCGGGTTGTCCGGTTTCAGGATCGGTTGTGTTGACCCATGCTGCAGCCCGGGCAAGGGGCGGCGCTCCGTCCGCAGTCGGTCTGTAGTCGTCCAGTTCAGGCAGAAGCAGCGGCAGGTCTTTCATGGGAAGCGTCTTGATTGTGCCATCCTGAAGGCGGATAAGGGGGAAGGGTTCACCCCAGTACCGCTGGCGGGAAAAAAGCCAGTCCCGTAATTTGTAGTTGACAGTTCCCTTGCCCAGTCCTTTTTCTTCCAGCCAGGCGGTAATGGTCTTTTTCGCTTCGTCCACATGGAGCCCGTTGATCAGGGGTGAATTTACGAGCACGCCATCGCCTGTCCAGGCTTCTTTTTCAATATTGCCGCCGGAAATGACTTCGATCACAGGAATATCAAAGCGTTTTGCAAACTCGTAATCGCGCGTGTCGTGGGCAGGCACGGCCATAATGGCACCGTAGCCGTATTCCGCCAGCACGTAATCTGCTGTCCAAATGGGTACAAGAGCGCCATTCACAGGATTGACAGCAAAGGATCCGGTAAACACACCCGTTTTTTCTTTCTCCTCTTTCATCCTGTCCTGAGCACTTTTGTTCGAGGCGGCTTCCACATAGGCTTTTACCGCATCCATCTGCTCAGGTGTGGTGATTTCAAGAGTCAGCGGGTGTTCCGGTGCCAGCACGCAGTATGTCGCACCGAAAAGAGTGTCCGGTCTGGTGGTGAACACAGTGAAGACCTGACCCGAGCCGGCGACTGTAAAATTGACATCCGCCCCTTCGCTGCGCCCGATCCACTCACGCTGCATTGCCTTGATCCCTTCGGGCCAGTCAAGCAGATCGAGATCGGCAAGGAGGCGTTCGGCATAATCAGTGATTTTAAGCATCCATTGCCGCAGCGGGCGTTTTTCCACAGGGTCACCCGTTTCCACATACCGCCCGTCTTTCACTTCCTCATTGGCAAGCACAGTATTCAACGCCGGGCACCAGTTTACCGGTGCTTCAATTTCATAAGCCAGGCCGCGCTCATACAGAATGGAAAAAATCCACTGCGTCCATTTGTAATATTTGGGGTCGGTAGTGTTGATCTCGCGATCCCAGTCGTAAGAAAGTCCCAGCCGTTGGATCTGGCGGCGGAAGGTGTCGCAGTTGCTGTTGGTAATGATGGCGGGATGTTCGCCTGTGCGAACTGCGTGCCGTTCCGCCGGAAGACCGAAAGCATCCCAGCCCATGGGATGCAGTACGTTAAACCCGCGCATCCGTTTATAACGGGCGATGATATCGGTGGCGGTATACCCCTCCGGATGTCCCACATGCAGCCCGTCGCCGCTCGGATAGGGGAACATATCCAGTACGTAATATTTGGGCTTGCTGTGGTCGATTACGGATTTAAAAGTTTTGTTTTCCAGCCAGTATTTCTGCCATTTCAGTTCTATCGCCTGAGGTTCGTATGCTGCTGTCATTCCTGCGAAGTCTCCCTTTGTCTGCTTTCTGTCTCGTCCGCATCTGCGGCACCTGCCAGTTCCAGAATCTGCTCTTCCATTTCTTCCGTGAAAGTGATCAGTTCGTCCAGAATGCCTGCCATCCGAACAGGATCACTGTGCACCAGTTCCTGCATCAACCGGAGAACAAGCCGCTTGGTGCGAAGGGTGGCACCGGAAAAGTCGGAAAAAATTCGTTCCAGATGAGTTGAATAAATATCAAAAATCCGCCGTTCATTCGCTTCCTGATTGTCTGCAGGCGTGCCGCTGTACGGATAAAGTCCGGTTTCTTTCCAGTAGTCCAGCACTTCAATTGCCGATTCCGCTTCGCGAAGAGCGAAGTGTTCACGTAGTTTTAATCGTGATGCGTTCAGCAGCTGGCGGATGTCGGGATGAAGTTCCCCTGTTTCAAGAAAGCCTTCACTGTCCAGTGCAGCGATATGTGCCGATTTCAGATAAGCGGAATAGCTGAATCCGCGAAAATATATACGAGGTTGAGCCTGAATGCGCATAAATCCGTTTTCATCACACAGCAGGAGGGCGCGTTTCCCGGGGAGACGCCATTCCACCACGTCCAGAGTTGCTTCAATGCGCTTCCCGTCCTCCGTCACCATCTCTCCCAGGGGGTAAGTGGTAAATCGGGTCTCGGCATTGGAAGGATCCAGAGGTATGCCGTCGTAAATAATGTGCGTATCCGGATACTGGCGTAAATAGAGGGCAAACACATTGGTTACTTCTTCCATTGCCTTTACGCCGCGGAGCAGATTGGACGTGTCTCTGACATCCTGAATTTCAACAGTCATGCCTGAAGGTTGCTGTACCTGACCTTTCCGGTCGAAAACAGTAAATTCTCCCAGTTTGGCAGCGTGTCCGCTCAGCTTGAATGAAGCCTGTGCGGCACCATCTTTGTAAACAGAATGCCAGCAGACACTGTTGCCGAGAGAAAAAGCGCGGAAGCGGCCTTTTCCGAATTTCCCGTGCAACACACGCTTACGCTCATGGGTTCGGGAGCCATGGCGTTTCCAGGATCCGCCCAGGTTTCTGAAGACAAGAAGCGCATCGTCATAATGGAGCCCGTGTCCGTTGTCGCTGATGCGGATCGTTTCCAGACCCGTCAGCTCATTTTCTATAAACGCAACACGCACTTCCGTGGCTTCAGCATCAAGGGCATTCCAGATCAGCTCAGACAGTGCCGCCATGGGCTTTGTCTGGGCAAGTGTCTCCAGATGGTCTTCCCGTACTTCAACGGTAATTGTTTTCACCTGTTGTCTCCCAAACCGCTATTGAATCAGTATGTCGATACGGCTGAAACACTCTGCTGCCGCAACGGAAAATAATGAGTTCACCCCGTAAAAGAATACCATTTACACAGCGGAACGCACAAATTAAATTGACAATCGAAGTTATATATACTGATAATTGAATGAGACCTGGACGCACGGTCGGAAAAATGTCCGCCAGATTTGAAGTGTAAACGACTGGGCAGTGCAAAACTTTTTTGTTGCAGTATTAAAGCGTCATGATGCAGGCACAGGAAAGAGACGAATTATGAAGCAGATTATTATTGAGCAGCCGGGAGTCGCTCCTGTTACTGCCGTACTGTCTACAGGGGAGATCCGCCTCGGAAGAGCGGAAAATAATGATATTACGCTCACGGCTGAAGAAGTGTCACGGCATCATGCGACCTTTGCCATAGTGGACGGGCAATGTGTTGTTACTGACCTCAAAAGCCTGAATGGTACTTACATAAACCGGCAGCGGATCGCTACCGGCATTGCCCGCCATATGGATGAAGTCTGGCTGGGCAGCAAGTGCCGGATTGTCTACCGGGATGATGAGACGCAGCCTGTTCCCGTTGCTTCATCGCAGGAGATCAAGGAGCGTCTCGCCCAGAGCATTCGCCATATTCGAAGCGAAATGCAGCAGGTAGACAAGCATGTGGCGCAAATGAAGGAGCAGCAACAGAAGACAGACACAACACTGATGGGGGATGCCAGTGCTTTTACAATGTCGCCGGGTGAGGTTGCCCGCATGAGCCATGCCTACCGAAGGCTTGATGCACTATTCCGGGCAGGACAGGCTGTTGCCTCCAATTTTGACCTGAAGACGCGCCTGACCGGCATGCTCAAGATCATGATGACGACGCTGAACGCATGCCGTGGGTTTGTGCTGCTGCGAAATGAAAAGAATCACACGCTGCAGGTAGAAGTGTCGCTTCAAATGGGAACGGAACTGAATGCCAGCGCTCCCAGTATGGGGATTGCCGGAAGGGCAGCCTTCGATGGAGAGCCCGTACTGATGAAAGACCGGCAGGACTGTATGGAGTTCGGCGGACGGCAAAGCATTATTGCCAATAAGATTACAAGCGCCATGTGCGTGCCTTTACGGGGAAAAGAACAGCTGCTGGGTTCCATTTATGTGGATACCGATCAGGATAATGTCAATTTCAATGAAGAAGATCTGGAGTTATTTTTATCTCTGTCAGCCCAGGCGGCACTGGCAATCGAAAATGTGCGGCTTCACGAACAGACCGTGGAGTTTGAGAGGAAAAGGGGGGAACTCTCCCGATTTTTGCCGGGGCCGCTTGTGGAAAAATTGATGAATCAGTCCGAAGCACTGACGCTCGGAGGCAATAAAACAAGAGTGACAACCCTTTTCTGTGATATCCGTGGTTCCACCCATATAGCGGAACAGCTGTCGCCTCAGGAACTTGTCACGCTGCTGAATGAACATTTTACCGCCATGACTGAAATTGTATTTGCATACGGCGGCACACTGGATAAATACATAGGCGATGAAATCATGGCGATCTTCGGCACACCCCTCCCGACCGGAGACGAAGAATTCCGCGCCGTCTGTGCTGCTGTGGAAATGCAGCTATGTAACGTGCGACTCAATGCAGTGCGCCAGTCCGAAGGGCGGTTCCCGCTGCAGATAGGCATAGGGATTGATGTAGGAGTGGTGATCGCCGGATTTATCGGTTCGCCCAAACGCATGGACTTTACAGTGATTGGAGACAAAGTAAATACGGCAAAACGCTTTTGCGATATGGCGGGACCGGGTAAAGTGGTGGTCGGAGAAGATGTGTGGCAGAAAATTCATGACCGTGCACAGGCAAAGCCTTTAGGAGCTGTCGCCTTGAAAGGAAAACAGCATCCTGTGCAATCTTATGAAATACTTACAGTCAAACGCCCGAATCAGGCATGACGAGACAGTTCTTAAAAATGAGTAAAAAACAGCAGACACAATTGACTGAACACATAAAACATCCGGCATGGCTGACCGGGCTTTTTTCACGGGAGGCACTGCCCGGCTGGGTGATTTTTTTTCTTGCTCTTTTTGTGCGTGCAGTACATCAGTGGTTTATTCAGCAAAACGATCCCATGTTCGGGTACCTGCTCACCGGCGGCGACAATCATACCTTTGACCGATGGGCGCTGGAAATATCTCAAACCTTCTGGCTGGGTTGGGATCGCACCCCATTTTTTCATGGTCCCCTGTATCCCTATGTTCTGGGTCTGTTTTACCTTCGCTTCGGATATTCGCCTCTGACGGCGGCGTGGATGCAGCACGGAATCGGTTCGCTCAGCGCCGTCCTGGTCTTCTATCTCGCAAGGAAGGCCTTCAATCAAAAAACGGGATGGATTGCCGGGATTATTGCTGTTTTCTGTCCTATTTTTCTCTTATACGAGTGCGAGATTCTTTCCGATACGCTGATTTTATTTACGAATCTCCTGCTGTTGTGGGCTGCTTTTCATGCGGCTGAAAGTCAGACAAAAAAAGCCTGGTTTCTGCTTGGGCTTGCAACGGGAGTGGCTGCTCTGGGTCGACCCAATGCGCTTATCCTGATACCTGTCATTGCTTTATGGCTTTGGGTCAGTGTGAAGAAGACCTGGAAAACAAAGACGTCCGCCGCCGTGTTGTTTACCTTTACCGCTGTCGCATGTATTCTTCCCGCCACATGCGCCAATTACTTTGCAGGAAAGCATTTTGCTTTGGTGAGCTGGAGCGGTCCTTTCAACCTCTACATCGGCAATGCACCGGACGGTACCGGCGTTTTCTGGTCGCCTCCTTCCATGCAGAAAATCCGCGCAGAAGAGAAAAAGCCTGATCTTGAAATTAACTGGTCCCGCTATATGAGGCAAGCGCTGCTGGATGATCCCCTCCTGCTGCCGCGCAGCCTCTGGCTGAAATTTAGACTTTTCTGGCAGAGCGGCGAAATTCCGCATAATATCAATGTCTATCTGAAAAAGCCGTTCTCGCCTTTTCTCCGGATACCGCTGTATTGGGGTATGATCTCACCTCTGGGTATTCTGGGTTTTTTCTGGACGGTGCTCCGAAAAAAGACTTTTTCCTGGACGGATCCCGTACTGATTCTCGGCGTTTTTTTTGCCGTATATATGGCAGGTATTGTGCTGGTTTTTGTGCTGGCAAGACTTCGTATGCCTGCTCTGGCAGTGCTGACTATTTTTGCGGCAGGCGCCCTATCGCAAATGCATGATTTATGCAGAGAAGCCCGGGTAAAAAGAAGCATGCGCCCTGTGGCAATGATCCTGCTGCTGCTGCTTTTGTGGAGCTGTGGTGGTGTCCTTCTGAAAAGCCGTGATGATACGCTGCTTTTGCGCTGGAATGATTATTTCAACCTTGGCAGTGCCTACGAAAGTAAAAATAGACGGCAGGAGGCACTGGAGCAGTACGAGAAAGCCGTAGAGCGCGCTCCGGAAATCATCGCTATTCAGGGTGTACGTGATGAAATGCGCCGTCAGTTGGAGCAGCGACAGCAGTAAGACATCTGCTTATCCCTTTCTCTCTCATCTTTTACATTGGTACGGCTGAAATAGTATAATTCAGAGGCAAACGGCGTCGCCGCAGGGTGTATTGCCCTGTTATAGGGACGTGTATCTGCGCTTGAAGGGGATAGCCGCAACGTGCTGCTCTCTCAACACGGCAGCAGCACTAAAGCGGCTGACACGAACTTCCGGGTGTAAATCCCATACTAAACAGGAAAAATAGTCATGATTATTGTCATGTCCACGTCACGGCAGGAAGATGTTGATCATGTTGTTGCCCGCGTCGAAGAATTCGGATATAAGCCTCATGTCATTTACGGTGTAGAGCGTACCGTGGTAGCCGCTGTCGGCGACGAGCGCGGCAAAGAGCGGTTAACCTCTCTTGAATCTCTTCCTTATGTTGAGCAGGTCATCAGAATATTAAAACCTTTTAAACTTGCCGGAAGGGAAGTGAAGCAGGAAAATACCGTCATAGAATGCGCCGGCGTTCTCATAGGCGGAAATCATTTTGCACTGATGGCGGGGCCGTGCTCAGTAGAGTCTGAAGAACAGATCATGGAATCGGCGCGCATTGCCAAAGAAGCCGGAGCCAATATTCTTCGCGGCGGCGCATTCAAACCGCGGACCTCTCCCTACAGTTTTCAGGGCATGGAAATGGAAGGGCTGCGTGCCCTTCGAAAAGCGGCAGATGCCTATCATATGCCTTTTGTGACAGAGGCAACCACGCCTGAGCAGATCCCTGTTGTGGCGCAGTATGCCGACATGATTCAAATCGGCGCCCGAAATATGCAGAATTACGGCTTGCTCCGGGCGGCAGGCAAGGCAGGCAAACCCGTGCTGCTTAAGCGGGGTATGATGTCCACGATCAATGAATTTCTGATGTCCGCCGAGTATATTCTCTCCGAGGGCAACCCCCATGTGATTCTGTGTGAGCGGGGTATTCGCACTTTTGAGACTGAAACCAGAAACACGCTGGACATACAGGCGGTTCCTGTTGTTAAATTGCACAGCCACCTTCCGGTGATTGTGGATCCGAGCCATGCCGCCGGACGCTGGGACATCATTATTCCCATGGCGTGCGCTGCTGTGGCAGCCGGTGCGGACGGAATCATAGTCGAGATGCATCCCAATCCTGAAGTGGCATTGTCGGACGGGCAGCAGTCTTTGCGTCCGAAAAAATTCCAACGGCTGGTGGAAACGCTCAAACCGCTTCTTGCCGTCATGAAAAAAGAAATATCCTGAACGGTTGGAAGGAGATTAGATGAGCCAGGAACCGCTGGAGAAAGACGAATTTCCGGAGATTGTGGAGTCGCTGGGGCGTGAAGAATCGCGCCGGACGCTGTACGCTCTGCTTTTTGTAAGTGACAGGCCTGTTGGTGTTAAACGTCTGGCGGAAGCGCTGGGAGACATGGATGAGGAAATGGCGGGTGTGCTGCTCAATGAACTGATGCAGGAACTGAACAGCCGCGAAGAGCTCCCGTACTCGCTCCAGCAGATTGCCGGAGGGTACCAGCTCATTACCAAAACGGAATATGCCCCCTACATCCGGAGGTTTTTCCAGATCAAAAAAAGCAACCGCATGAGCAAGGCATTGCTGGAAACACTGGCTGTGATTGCCTATAAACAGCCTGTTACCCGTGCTGAAGTGGAAGCAATCCGCGGCGTAAGTGTATCGTATGCCTTTGATCAGCTTCAGGAAAAACGCTTCATCCGGATCAGCGGTGTGGCGGATCTGCCTGGACGTCCCAAACTGTATCGGACGACCGAGGAATTTCTGATGGCTTTCGGGCTGCAGAGCCTGAAGGAACTGCCCTCGCTTGACGAACTAAAAATCATGGATTGACCATGGCACTTATCCGCTTGCAAAAATATCTCGCAGAAAAAGGACTGGGATCCCGACGCGCCTGTGAAAGAATGATTCTTGAAGGGAAGGTGGCGGTGGACGGCAGCGTCGCTGAAGTGGGGCAGCAGATTGAGCCGGAGCGCCAGAAAATCACTGTCAATGGCATGCCGCTGGAGCAGGATGAAGCGGAAAAAGTGTATATAGTGCTGAACAAGCCCGCCCATGTCATTACTACGGTGAAGGATACCCACGGACGCCGGACGGTCATGGATTGTCTTCAGGGACTTGACGAACGGGTTTTTCCTGTCGGTCGTCTTGATCAGGACGTAAGCGGTGTACTCCTTTTTACCAACGATGGTGATCTCGCCTATCAGCTCGCGCATCCCAAGTTTTTGGTTCACAAAACCTATCATGCCTGGGTGAAGGGGCACATATCTGAAGAGGCGCTGCAATGGCTGCGCGAGGGCGTATCGCTGGAAGACGGCTTCACGGCGCCGGCAAAAGCTTCATTATTAAAAAATAAAAAGGGAGTATCACTGGTTGAACTGACTATCCACGAAGGCAGAAAACGGGAAGTCAAGCGTATGTTCAAAGCGGTGGGTTATCCGGTGGAAAAACTGCACCGAACGACTTTTGCCGATATCAAAGCGACCGGGCTCCGTCCAGGGGAATGGCGACGACTCAGCGACTTGGAAATAAAAGCACTGCGCCAGTGCGTCGCAGCCTGCAGTGAAAAACAATAACCATGGATCATTTCGATTCCACCTGCATTACCAGACTCTGCAATGCCTTGCACAGTATTGAGGAAGATGCCCTGCCGCGCTGGGGCACGCTAACAAAATCGGCGATGATAAATCATTTCATCTGGATGATACGTCATTCCATGGGGCGTTCTTTTCTGGTACCCGATTACAGTACTTTTCTTTCCCGGACACTGTCGAAGAAACTGGTGCTTTCCGGCGTGCGGGCACTGCCCAAAAACAGGTGTCTGCCGGCACATCTCTGCAAACAGGGAATTAGCGATCAGGAAACGGGAGATCTTGAAACGCTTCAGGCGCTCATGGAGGAGTATCTGGATCTGGTGCAGACGGGAGATCTGGAACCAGCACCCCATCCCAGATATGGCAGGCTGACCATTGATGAATGGGACAGACTCCATATGCTGCATTTTGAGCATCATTTGCAGCAATTTAATCGTTCCATGCGATAAATCCCCTCCGGCTTCACACCCGCCCGACCGATTCACCTTCTCAGCATCCGGATTTTTACACTGGATCTATGTATTCCGGAGCCATGCCGTCGGAACAGAAAAAACCGGGCAACCGCAGGAGTCTGCGCCGCCGTGCTGTTTTGCAGGCACGATGCTTTGAAAAGAGAGGGGAAGCGGTGGTATTCTAACTATGGAGTCCTGCTTTCCAGGCGGGTGAAAACGGTAATAATTTACTGCAATACAATCTAACACCCGCATCTTTCTTTTTATGCCCGGAGAAAGTGGTTCAAATGAGCACAGCAACAAAGGATCTTTCCTACATTGAGGAACTGGTGGCGCAATACCCGGAGCACAAAGGGGGAACCCTTACAATTATGCAGAAAATCCAGGAACGGGAAGGCTGTCTTTCGCCTGAAGCACTGGATGAACTGGCACGCTGCTCCGGCGTTTCCGTCAATGAACTGTACGGCGTGGCTACCTTTTACAGTTTTTACAAATTTAGCCCGCCCGGGAAGCATACCATTCAGGTGTGTCTGGGTACGGCATGCCATGTGAGGGGAGGCGCAAAAATTCTGGCCGAACTGGAACGGTTGCTGGGCATTAAAGTGGGCGAAGTGACGGCTGACGGGAAATTCGGACTTGTGCGTATTGCCTGTCTCGGCTGTTGTGCGCTTGAGCCGGTTATCGCCATAGACGGCAAGTTCTACCCCCGTGTTTCCGTTCGCCAACTGCCTTCCATTCTTGCGGCCTATCAGGATCAATAAGGAACAGGATCACCACCATGACTTTTTTAAATACCCGCTATGAAGCAGCCCGTAAAGAATGGCAGGATCTGAGAGCAGCGGCACATCCTGTTATCTATGTTGGTGCCGCTACCTGCGGCAGAGCAGCCGGTGCAGGAGCGGTGATTGATTATCTTTGTGATGCTGTCACTGTTGGACAACTGACCGCTCAGATCATTGAAGTGGGATGTCTGGGCCCCTGCTATCTGGAGCCGCTGGTTATTGTCCAGAAGCCGGGGATGCCCCGTATCTGCTACGGAAATATTGGCATTGCGGAAATGGAGGGGCTGGTCGCCCGCTTCCTCAAAGGAGACGATGTTTGCAGACAATGGGCTTTGGGTACTCTTGACGACGCCGAAGTTGACGGTATCGCTCCCTTGTCTGAGCACCCGGTCATGGCACGGCAGGTACGCCGTATTTTCAGCAACTGCGGTATAATCGATCCGGAGAATTTTAATCATTATCTTGCCCGGGGCGGTTACCGGGGATTTCTGCATGCGCTGGAAATTGGCAGAGAAAAAACGCTGGATGAAGTCCGGCGTTCCGGTCTGAGGGGCAGAGGCGGCGCAGGTTTCCCCACCTTTAAAAAATGGGAGTTCTGCAAAAATTCTCCGGGAGAAAAACGCTTTCTCATCTGCAACTGCTCGGAAGGCGATCCTGGCTCTTTCATGAACCGAAGCCTTATTGAAGGCGATCCTCATGCCGTACTGGAAGGTATGCTGATTGCCGGATATGCCATGAATGCCACGGCAGGCTATGTGTATTGCGGTGTGGAATATGCGACGGTATTCAATCGCCTGAATACAGCCATCGATCAGATGCGTGCACACGGGCTTCTGGGCGAGGCTGTCGGGGGCAGCGATTTTTCTTTTGATATTATTGTGAAACGAGGAGCGGGGGCTTATGTGTGCGGTGAAGAAACGGCGCTCATCGCCGCCATAGAAAGCCGGAGAGGCATGCCCCGGCCCAGGCCGCCCTTTCCAGCGGCAAGCGGTCTCTGGGGATATCCCACGAACATACAGAACGTGGAAACGCTGGGCAACCTGCCTCTGATCCTGCGCAACGGTGCGGATTGGTATACCGAATGCGGTACGGAAAACAACAAAGGAACCCGTTCGTTTTCCATGGCAGGCAGCATACGGCATCCCGGTCTGATTGAAGTTCCGCTGGGCATGACGCTGAAAGACATCATTTATGATGTGGGCGGCGGTGCGCCTATGGGGCGTGCCATTAAAGCCGTGCAGACGGGCGGACCCTCCGGCGGATGTCTCCCTGCCGAAAAATTTGATCTTCCTGTCGAGTATGAGGCGCTGGCGGAAGCAGGGAGCATCATGGGCTCCGGCGGCATGATTGTTCTCGACGAACAGACATGTATAGTTGATCTCGTCCGCTATTTTCTTACCTTCACTCAAAACGAGTCCTGCGGAAAATGTCCGCCCTGCCGGGTAGGTACCCGGGCAATGCTTGCCATTGTTACAAGCATTGCCGAAGGGCGCGCCACCAGTCAGGATCTCGCCACACTGGAAAGTATCGCCCGGACGGTGAAGCAGGGCTCTCTCTGCGGGCTGGGCCAGACAGCGGCTAATCCTGTTCTCTGCACGTTGCAGTATTTTCGCGAAGAATACGAAGCACATATCCTGGAAAAACGCTGTCCCGCCGGTGTCTGTGCGGCGCTGACCCGGACAAATTGCATGAGCGCCTGCCCGGCAGGCGTGTATATTCCCGGCATGCTTGCCCTTGCCAGCCAGCAACGCTATGATGAAGCGTTGCAGCTGCATCGGGAGCGTAATCCTTTCGCATCTGTTTGCGCGAGTATCTGCACCCATCCTTGTGAAAACCGATGCGAGCGCCGCCTGACTGATGCGTCCGTTTCCATACAGGGGATAAGCCGTACTGCTCTTGCCCATGAGTCTGCTCCGATGGCACCGTCTGTTCAGGTGAACCCTGAAAATGCGCAGCGCAGCGTGGCGATCGTAGGCGGCGGCCCTGCCGGTTTGTCCTGCGCCTATTTTCTGGCGCGCCTTGGATACAAGCCCGTGCTTTATGAAGCAGGTGAAGAGCCGGGCGGTCTGCTGCTCAGTGCTGTTCCCGACTTTCGGATTCCCAAAGAAACGCTGCGCCGGGAAATAGAGATGATTTGCAGTCTCGGCGTTGAAGTGCGGACAGGACAGCGCCTGGGCAGAGATTTTTCACTGGAATCCCTTCGGACAGAAGGCTGTGAAGCGGTATTTCTGGCTTGCGGTGCTGCTTCCGGCGCCGGGCTGAAAATCCCCGGAGAAAATTTCGATGGTGTTGTGGAAGCGCTGACATATTTGAGCGACAGTGAAAAGAAGCAAGGGATAGCGGCAGGAAAACGGGTTCTTGTTGTAGGCGGAAATGATGCGGCAGTTGATGCTGCACGGCGGGCAAAGCAGGAAGGTGCGGCAGAAGTATCGCTCCTCTACCGGCGCACCCGCCGTGAAATGACAGCGCGGGATGAGTACCTCGAGATTGCCGAGCAGGAAGGTATCAGAATTTATTCGCTGGTCAGCCCTGTGGAAGTACTTGGCAAGTCTGGATATGTCACGGCACTGCGTTGTGTCCGCATGGAACTGATGGAACACGATATCAGCGGACGCCGGATACCGCGGGCTGTCGAGCAATCAGAATTTGATCTCGATGCCGATCTGGTTATTCTTGCTGTTGGGCGTGAAGCCGATCCTTCTCTGTCCGGAGAAATTGCATCGCTGGAACGGGATGCGTCCGGATTTATTAAAACGGATTCCCGTGCATCTGTTATCGGGGAAACCTGGATTTTTGCAGGTGGTGAAGTGGTGACCGGTCCGGGACTTGCCATTTCAGCCGTAGCGGAGGGCGAGCGGGCTGCCGTAGCCATCGACCGTTTTCTGTGCGGTGGCGAACACGCTTTCTGGCGGAAAAGGCATACGCTGGATATACGTTTTGATCCGGAAGCAGATCTGACGCTGACGAAGAGGATGGTGGTTGACAGGCAGATGATTGAAAAAGATAAAGACAGTTTTGAAGAACTGGTTCTGCCTTTTACAGAAGAAATTGCTGCCGGGCAGGCAGCCCGTTGTCTGCGCTGTGACTTTTGCGGCGACGATCTTAATCGGCAGGGAGCGGTATCATGAATGACAGGAATCCAGCAATGATTGAACTTACCATTAACGGAAATTCTGTACATGCCGAAGAAGGGGAAACCCTCCTGAAATGTGCCTTGAGGCACGGCATTGAGATTCCGCATTTGTGCAACCATCCGAGCCTGCCTCCTTACGGTGCCTGCCGTATCTGCATGGTCGAAGTGGAGGGCATGCGCGGGTTTCCGACTTCCTGTACCACGCCTGCTGCATCCGGCATGGTCGTTCGTACCGATACGCCGGCATTGCAGGAGCTGCGCCGCAATATTCTCGGGCTGATGATGCTGGAACATCCGAGCGCATGCCTGTTATGCGGCCGTCGGGATCTCTGTGATGAATTCCGGCCGCAGGCGGAGAAAGTGGGACGCACCACAGGCTGCCATACCTGTAACAATAAGGAAGTCTGCGAGGTCCGCAGCCTTTCCGAAGAACTGGGTTTTTCCGAACTGCCGGTTCCTCCCCTGTATCACCACCGGCCCATAGAACGATCTGATCCTTTTATCGACCGTGATTTGAACCTGTGTATTCTCTGTGGCAGATGCGTCCGGGTATGCAAGCATCAGCACGGCACTTCCATTATAGAATTTGTTGGAAGAAGCAGTATTTCGAGAATTGGGGAAGCCTTCGGCCGGACACTGCTCGAAGCGGACTGCCGCTTCTGTGGCTCCTGTGTGGATGTATGCCCGACAGGCAGCCTTGCCGACCGCTATGCAAAATGGTTTGGCAAAGCAGAAAGCACCGCAGAAACGACCTGTCTTTTTTGTGATGAAGGTTGTGCGCTTTCTCTGGGTATACAGCAAGGAAAAGTGGTTCATGCGCAGGCTGTGGACCCCGACAAGCCCCTCTGTGTGCTGGGGCGTTTTGCTGTTGCGCCTTTTATGAACGGCTTTGACAGGCTTTCTGTGCCTCAGCTCCGTGTGGAAGACTCATTGCGCGAAGTCTCCTGGGATGAAGCGCTTGCCGGAGCAGGGGAGAAACTGCTTCCCTGGAAAGGGGAGACCTTTGCGCTTGTCTTTGACAGTGCCCTGCCTCTGGAAGATAAGTTCTATCTTAAAGCCTTTACAGAGCAGGTGATGCAGTCTCCCCATGCGCTGGAAGCAGTCCCCGATTCAAAAGGGAAAGCCAAGGTTGTACTGCCTCACGGAGTTAAAGCGGTTCTTTCTTTAGGCAGTTTCATTGATCCCGCAGAAGCAGAAGGTCTTGAGCTCCTTATTCTGCAGGATGTGTATCCCGGCGCACTCATCGAAAAGGCATCCGTTGTTTTTCCGGCTGCCATGTTTACGGAAGTTGCCGGAACAACCGTCGATGCTTCAGGAACGGCACGGCCTTTGTTTGCTGCCACTGTTCCGCCAGGAAAAGCCAGGTCTGACAGACAAATAGTGATGGATCTTGCAGGAGCAATGCACGAAACCGTGCTTTCCGATCTTGAAGAAAAACTTGCCGCTTCGCTGAAAGCAACAGGGGATCCTGTTCTGCAATGTATCCGCAAAACTGTGCCGCCAGCCGCTGCTGATCCGTCTCTGCGCAGGGACTGGTTCAGAGGACGCTACCTCCCCGGCCTTATAGGGGGATTGCGCAGTTTGGAGGACGGATCCTCCTTTGAAGAAAAACCGGCGCCTCTTCCATCCGATAACAGAGATCCTGCTGCGCCTCCGCAGCTTTTCCAGATTATTCGCAAGCGCGAAGTAGCCCCCAATAACCATGAGATTGTGTTTTATGCGCCGTCTGTGGCGAAAAAAGCCCAGGCAGGGCAGTTTGTTATCGTGATGGCAGATGAAAAATCAGAACGGGTTCCTTATACACTTTGTGACTGGGATGCAGAGGCGGGAACCATCACGCTTGTGGTACAGGAAAAGGGCAGAAGCAGCCGCAAACTGGCGCTGATGCAGGCAGGCGAATGTGCCGCCCATATAGTCGGACCCCTGGGCACACCTCTGGATATTCAGAATTTCGGCACGGTTGCTCTTCTGGGCGGCTGCTATGGAATCGGTGCTCATATCGCCAACGCCAAGGCATTGAAAGAGGCGGGTAACGAAGTGCTGATCATTATGGAGGCAAGGAGCCATTATCTTCATTATTATCTGGAAGAGCTGGCGGCGGTAGCAGATGAATTAATTGTTACGACCATTGACGGTTCCAACGGCATTAAAGGCCACGCCATTGATGCCCTGCTTCGCCGGATGCAGTCAGGTGCACGGATTGACCGTGCCATTACGGTCGGCTGTCCCTTCATGATGATGGTGGCATCCAAAGAAACTAAAGAAACAGGGCTGCCCATGTTTGCGGCGCTCAATCCCATTATGCTGGACGGTACAGGGATGTGCGGCGCCTGCCGTGTCACAGTGCAGGGCGAGACTAAATTTGCATGTGTTGACGGCCCCTTCTTTGATGCGCACCAGATAGACTGGGATGAACTGAAAGACCGCCGGAATGCTTATACGGATGCTGAACTGAACTCTCTCCTTACAACAGAACCTGTTGCTCATGCCCACCATGCCCACAGCGGCGGCTGCGGCTGCGGCAGATCCTGAACATAATAGGAAAGCAAGCCATGTCAGAAATGGAAAAACAAGAGAATGCTGCTGCACCGAAGCCCAAAAAAGTCCGGCCTCCACGGCAGCCCATGCCCGAGCAGGCGCCGGAAGATCGTGCCCGGAATTTCCGTGAAGTGCCCTACGGGTACACACCGGAAATGGCGATGGTCGAAGCAAGCCGCTGCCTCGACTGCAAAAAGCCCAAATGTGTGGAAGGCTGCCCGGTGCATGTGGATATCCCCGGCTTCATCCGCCTCATTCAGCAGGGTAAATTTGTAGAGTCTGCGCAGCACCTGAAAGAACAGAATGCGCTGCCCGCCATCTGCGGACGCGTGTGTCCTCAGGAAGAGCAGTGTGAAAGCCTTTGTATTATCGGTATAAAAAATGAGCCGGTCGCTGTGGGGCGACTCGAGCGCTTTGTTGCCGATTACGAACGCAACGCAGGCGCAGTGGCGATACCTGAACTTCCGCCTGCTACAGGGAAGCGCATAGCCGTGATTGGTGCCGGTCCGGCGGGGCTGACAGCAGCCGGAGATCTCGTGCGCATGGGGCATGCCGTTACAGTATTTGAAGCACTTCAGGAACCGGGCGGGGTGCTTATTTATGGTATTCCCGAGTTCCGGCTTCCCAAAGAAATTGTCAAGGCAGAAGTTGATTATCTTCGCAAACTAGGCGTCGAGTTTGTCATGGACTTCGTAGTGGGCAGAAATGCTTCCATTCAGGAGCTGCTTACGGAAGAAGGATATCACGCTGTTTTCATCGGAAGCGGTGCTGGACTGCCCGCATTTCTTGGTATTCCCGGAGAAAATCTGGTGGGCGTTTACAGCGCCAATGAATATCTGACCCGATCAAACCTGATGAAGTCCTATCTTTTCCCCAAATATGATACGCCCCCGATCCGGCGACAGCGTGTGGCAGTTGTCGGCGGGGGTAATGTTGCCATGGATGCAGCCCGAACTGCATTGCGCCTGGGCGGGGATGTGCATATCGTCTATCGCCGTGCAAAAGAACAGATGCCCGCACGAATCGAAGAGATTCACCACGCCGAAGAAGAAGGCGTGCATATGAAATTACTGACCAATCCCAAAAGAATCATCGGAGATGACCAGCACCGGGTAACCGGGATAGAGTGCATTCAGATGGAGCTCGGCGAACCCGATGCTTCAGGACGCCGCAGACCTGTACCTGTGGAGGGATCTGAGTTTGTTATCGAAGCGGATACCGTGGTGATTGCAATCGGAAACAACCCGAATCCTCTGATTCCACGAAGCATGCCGGATCTTGCCGTCTCCCGCTGGGGAACAATCCTGGTTGATGAAGAGACGATGGCAAGTTCTGTTCCCGGCGTTTTTGCTGCCGGAGATATAGTATCCGGTGCCGCAACTGTAATCAGTGCCATGGGCCAGGCGCGAACGGCGGCTGCGACCATCAACAGATATGTGCGCGGTGAAGATATTGTCTTTCCGTCGACGAAAAACAATTGAAGAAAAACTCCTGTTGCATCCCGGCGCGTTTTTGTAGGTATAGATACGCTGTTTTTGTTCTGTTGCGCTTCTGCGACCAGGAAAGGGTCTTTCTCATGAATAAAGTTATTTGCTCTTTATGCTTCCTCTTGCTTGCAGGCTTTTTTGCGGGAAGTTCAGACAGCCCGGGTCTGGAAACGGGGGATCCGGTTCCGGCAGAAAACATTATTCTTTATCACGACCCGCAGTTTTATGCCGCTTTTCCTTCTATAGTGCAGCGCACCGACGGTGAGCTGATCTGTGCCTTCAGGCGGGCGCCCGACCGCAGAGTCTTCGGCGAAAAGGGCAATAGCCACACCGATCCCAACAGCTACCTGGTTTTGGTGCGTTCCACGGATAACGGCAGAACCTGGAGTCGCGAACCGGAACTGATTTATGCTCACCCCTTCGGTGGTTCTCAGGATCCCTGCCTGCTTCAACTGACAGATGGCACGCTGCTTTGCACCAGTTACGGATGGGCAAGGGTGGATGATTCAGTCAAAGAGAACTTCAGTGCTTCGCTTCGTCATGGCGCCTTTGTATTCATGGGTGGTTATATTGTTCGCTCTGAAGACGGAGGGCATGAATGGAGCAATGCCATCCTGCCGCCGCCTCTCCCTGGAGATACCGCTGTTTCCGCTTTCAGCAAACCCGTTCCCGCATATAACCGCGGGGCACCGATTCAAGGGAAGGATGGTCGTATTTATTGGGCAGTGGCAGGTCAGTCGGGCACAGATACCCGCCGGACGGCAACTCACCTGATGATATCTCCGGACGGGGGGCTGAACTGGGACTACGCCTGCCCGATTGCTTCTGATGAGAAGGTCGCCTTCAACGAAACATCAATGTATGAAAGCCCCGAAGGAACGCTGATTGCCTTTATGCGGACAGAATCCATGGACGATCACACCGTACTTGCCCGTTCTGTTGATGGCGGTAAAAGTTTTCTCCCTCTGGAAGATACCGGTTGGCAGGGCCATCCTCATTTTGCGCTTCCTCTGCCCGATCACCGGGTTCTTCTGGTGTACGGCTACAGGCACGATCCCTGGGGTATTCGTGCCCGTGTCCTGAACGCTGAATGCACGGATGCGGCAACAGCCGATGAAATTGTTCTTCGTGCGGACGGATTAAACACAGATCTGGGATATCCCTGGGCAACCATGACGGCTGACGGAAGAATTCTTGTGGTGTATTATTTCCATGATCAGAACAATGTCAGCCACATAGCAGGGACTTTTCTCGATCTTCCGAAAAAGTGACGCTCCTTTAGCAGACATCTAGAAATAAAAAGCCTCTTCCCTGCAGTTACTCTTTTTAAACAAACTGTAACCGCAGCAGTCAGTAAAGGAAATTTGAATGAATTTGTGCTTGTCATTGTATATGCTCGTGGCTATGTCTGTCTCTGCCTTTTCGCCCGATGAAGTGTTTTTTCAGGCGCACCGGGGCGGTCTGCGTGAAGTGCCGGAAAACACCCTCGCCGCCTATCGTTATGCCTGGAGCCTGGGTGCCATTCCCGAAGTGGATATCTGTTCTACCCTTGACAAAATAATCATCTGCCTGCATGATGACACCCTGAAGCGTACAACCAATGCCACTGAAAAACAGGATGTGCCGGTGTCACAACTGACCTTTGAAGAAATTCGCCAGTGGGATGCCGGTTCCTGGTTTTCACCTGAATATGCGGGGGAGAAAGTGCCCACACTCGAAGAGGTGCTGGCTGAGATGATGAAGCACGACACGGCTTCCATTTATCTGGATCTGAAAAATGTGGATCTCCGACAGCTTGCCGCCCTTATTGCAAAGTATGACGCTGCCGAACGCATCATTTTCTGCCACAATAAAGAGGAAAACTGCCGAACCATGGCGGAAGCGGTACCGGGCTTGCGTACCATGCTCTGGATAGGGGGCAAGGTAGACCAGATCCGGCAAAAATTTAATACTGTCGCTGATGAAGGCTTTAAAGGGCTGAATCAGGTACAGCTTCATCTGCATCGAAACAAAGAGGTGGCGGATTCAATCGAATATCTGATGCCGATTGAATTTCTGCAGGAAGCGATGCAAAGAACAGCGGCGCATGGCATTGATCTGGAAGTCCTCCCCTTCGAGTTTGATTGTGCGAGCCTGAGTGCCTTGCTTGATCTTGGAATCCGCTGGTTTGCAACCGATGAGCCGAAACGCTTTACAGAGTGCCTGAAAGAGAAAGCGCAAAACTGAAAAAAGGAGACGGCTTTTCAACAGCATCTGAAAGAGGCTTATTTAAAAATGCTGAGCGGATGCTGCCTTTACCGTTACAGATAAAGCACGCTGAAAAACCATCTGGGTGAAAGTCAGTCCGCGACCTGAAATCGGTAGTTCCAACGCCTGTTGGGTGCATGGTCGCCATTCAGCCCCAGTTCCGCCACGCTGTCGAAGCTTTGAATATTGTCTGCCCAGTGAAAATCAAAGCAAGGCGTGCTCTCCGACTGATTCACCAGTTTACGGGGGACAGACAGCTCCATTCTGTTGCCCTGTACAGCGTAATGCGCATCTCCTATGGTATGCCATTCGTCATTTCGCCGCATTTTTACTGTAGTGCGTCCGCTGTCCATAATCTCCAGATTAATAATGAAATCATAGCCCAGCCATCCGGTAGTACCGTTCCGGTCAGCATCCATCAGTAAAAGCATCCAATAAGGATCGTTATGCGGTGTAATGGGATCCGCCGTTTCCATGTAGAAAAAGAGATTGTCTCCGTCAAAAGCGCGGGTTCAAATTCGAAACGCAATTATTGAGAAACAAAAAAGGAGACATTGCGGCTCTTTTCGGTAGAATAAGATTTTCAACAAAACAACCGAAGGAGTACACAATGTCCCCACACCATTTTACACAAG
>MWCY01000025.1 GCA_002070275.1 Candidatus Hydrogenedentes bacterium ADurb.Bin170 | reverse complement strand
CTTGTGTAAAATGGTGTGGGGACATTGTGTACTCCTTCGGTTGTTTTGTTGAAAATCTTATTCTACCGAAAAGAGCCGCAATGTCTCCTTTTTTGTTTCTCAATAATTGCGTTTCGAATTTGAACCCGCGGCCCGCCGACAGATTTAATATAAAACCGCTTGTGTATTACAATGAGTCAAGAAACCCATTTAGAGGAAGGAACCCTGATGATTCCTAAGCACGATGAAATCCGTTTACCAGCTTTACGTCTTCTTACCGAGCACAAGCAATTACACCTGAGAGATTTTGAAGCCCCTCTCGCAAAGCACTTTCAATTATCGGAAGAGGAAATTCAGGAGGAATACGAGTCCGGCAATGGCAAAATTTTTTATAATCGTATCGGCTGGGCTCTCAGTGGTATGAATATAGCCGGTCTACTCAATAAACCCAGACGTGGCTTTTATGAGATTAGCGATTTGGGTAGAGACAAATTGCAATTCCCGGAAGATATTAACAAATTTATTGAAGATACTCTCTCTGAGAGGGATGGGATGGATATCAGACAGAAGAAGAAAAAACTAGTACCGGAAGAGTCCCTCACCCCTCAAGAGGAACTCTATGCTTCAGCTTATGAAATACGACAAGCCCGGTATCAGGAGCTGATTGATATTATATTAATGAAAACACCACGAGCGTTTGAGCAATTGGTTGTTCAGCTCCTCCAGAAAATGGGCTATGGCGATACAGTAAAAGAATCCGGTACGGTAACACCTTACTCCAATGACCATGGAATTGCCGGGATTATTAAAGAAGATGTGCTTGGCTTCGGCCTGATTTATATTCAGGCCAAGCGCTACAATCCAATGCGCAAGGTGCAACGCGACGAAATTCAAAGCTTTGTAGGCGCTTTGGCCACCGCCCAATCGAATAAAGGTGTCTTTTTTACCACATCGTCTTTTACTCAAGGTGCTTTAGACTATGCCATGAATTTAAGCAACAAGGCTATTATACTGATAGATGGAAATACACTGGCTGAATATCTTTATAAATATGACGTGGGGGTTCAGCTGGAAGAAGTGATTCATATTAAAAAACTGGACGAAGATTTTTGGCAAGCCATGCCAAACAACCCGGAAACTCCAGGCTAAAACCCTTGCTTTGAAGTGCATAATTAAAGGCTTATCTTTGTAAAAGACTTCATCATGCCTTAATTTAAAAACTTCCCGCCTCGGCTAAACCGTCTCTTCTATTCCAAAGGGAAACCTATAGAAAATCTGTTGTCTCTTGTGCGAATCAGGCCGTAGAAGGCTTAAAAAGTCTATCGAAGAAGCACTCCTTCTTTATTCCGCAGGTGTCGGCGACATGACAAAACGCAGCGAGCCGCCGTTTTCAATTTCATGGTGGTACAGAAAATCAATGCTATGCGGTTCATCGTTGAGGTAAAGTGCCTTCACATAACAGTTCTCCGGCGTGTTGTTTTCTGCCGTAATCGTGAGCACCCTGCCCTCATCGAGTCTAAGATCCGCCCGGTCAAAAAGAGGTGAGCCAATCCAGTACCGGTCTGTACCGGCGACAGGATAGAGCCCGAGTGCGCTCAGGACATACCACGCCGACAAAGTACCGCAGTCGTCGTTCCCTTCGAGCCCGACATAATTGTCGGCATACTTATTTTTCAATATCCAGCGCACCCATTTCTGGGTAAGGTCGGACCTTCCCGCATGGAGGAAAAGATAGGGCGCATGAAAATATGGCTCGTTGCCATGCCAGTAATAGGGCCCGGGATTCCAGTCACCCAATTTCGGATTCACGCCTTCCATGTACTTTTCCAGCTCTTTTACAAAGGACTCTGCACCGCCCAGGAGTCTGACCAGATCATCGCCATCGAAAGGCACGCCCCAGCGCCATTGCATAGCACTTCCTTCCACAAAAGCACGGGTATATTCTTCTTTAAAATCGATATAGGTCAGAATATCGGGTTTGAAATTGGACGAAAAAGTTCCGGCACTGTCTTTCGGCTGGAAATACCCTGTTTCCGGATTCCACAGGTTGCGATAAAACCGGGCATGCCTGCCCAGAAGCTCCGCATCGTTTTGCTTGCCCAAAGATGCAGCCAGCAGCGAGAGGGAATAATCCGCCCAGCAAAACTCCAGTGTATTGGCTACAGAGCCCTTCATCAGATCATCGGGGCAATATCCGTATTTGAGATAGTATTCAAGACCGTTGCGCCGGGCACATCGGACATCGACAGGCGGCCCTTCCAGCGCACTTCTTCGCATATAAAACCACGCTGTTTCAATATCATAGTCCCGGACACCCTTCAGCCACGCCTCAGTAATCATCATATCGGCCGGGGTCCCGAACATACTTCCGGAATAGCCGCAGCCGGCAGGCCAGCGGGGCAGGCTCCCCCCTATTTTTGCCATTTCGATCAAAGATCTGATCATGCTGTTCTGCTCGTCCCGGGCAATAAGATTATAAAGTGGATGCACAGAACGGAAAGTGTCCCAAAGAGACATATCGGTAAAGTAGGGTCTGCCTTCGCTGCGATGAATCTCTTTATCAAATCCGCGATAGTCACCATTCACATCACTGAATTGCGTTGGCAGCTGGAAAGTTCTGTAAAGAGCGGTAAAGAAAATGCGCCGGTCTGATTCTGTTCCTCCGGCAACACGGATTGCGCCGAAGCGTTCCTCCCAGGCATTTCGGGCACGGTCGTAAATTTCTTCAAAAGACAGAGTGCCTGCCTCTTCATCCAGGTTCATCCGGGCATTGGCAACGCTGACACTGGAAAGACCCAGTCGCACTTCCACGGGCTCACCAGCAGAAAAGTTGAGACAGGCGCCTGTGTTTTCGCCGGAAACAGAAAAGCCGCCTTCATAAAGAGCATCCCCGTTCCAGAGGGCAGCCGATTGAAAAGGTCTGCTGAACCGAAGGACGCAGAAAAGATCAAGCCCATCATAGCGGCTGGAAAAACCGCCGTAATAACGGATTGATGCTTCGATTTCGCCACTGTCCGGAAGGAGACGGCAATGGCTCTCTCTGCATTTCCCTTTACCCAGTGCGCTGGTCGCTTCAAAAAGAATCTGTGGGGGCACAGAAGGAGGAAAGGTGTACCGGTGAATGCCGGTGTGCCCGGTGGCAGTGAGCTCAACCAGAATATCCTCCTCCGGCAGGCGAACGGCATAATACCCGGGAAAGGCTGTTTCGTAGGTGTGGCTGAAACGGGTCATAACCGGGTGCTGTCCGCCCGTCATCCGTTCTTTTCGTGTGGGCAAAATCCTGAAATTCCCTCCTTCGACAACTCCGGCGCCCATAAGCCGGGTGTGGCTGAACCCCAATATTTTATTGTCGCCGTAGTAATATCCCGAAAGGTTAAGTGCTGGTTTTTTGATAAAGAGGGAAGCTGTATCAGGCGCCAGCCGCACCATGCCGAAAGGAACTGTTGCCGCCGGAGAATTATGCGGGCAAAGCCAGGGGTATCCGCCTGTTCCGCTGAATACATTTACCTGTGAGCCGAGGGGACCGGCATAGACCGGAACAGGCAGGCTGCCCGGCTGTGCACGAACGACCCGGTAATAGGTGAGCACTATAAAAGACAGTGCCGCCAGAGGGATTAAAAGCAGGGCAAGCAATAAAACAGCCAGACGGCGAATCCATTTTTTCACGGAAGGTGTCCTTGTAGGTATTGTTCGCAGATTATTTTTCGGAGGTGCGTATAAGGCCGGCGAGCTCGTGAAGCAGCTGCACGGAAAGCTCCGTCATATGACGGGCATAGTTTTGAGGATCGGTCATATGAAAGCAAAGAATTTCTGTGCCGTCCGGGTCCGGGCAATGTTCCACGCCTTCTTCGTCGAGCCGGACTTTTACAGGAACATAACTGAATGGCGCTGCAGGAAGGTCTCCCTGCCGGAGACTGTGCGGCGGCAGGGCAAGACATTTTCCTTTCCGGCAGATGTAGAAGCGGTCTGCGGCATGGGGAAAAACAGCGCAGCACCATAAGTTCCGCTTTTCCGCAAGAAAGGCTTCTTTCTCTCTTTCGTTAACCGGTTCAAAAATTGCGGCAACGGGATCAGCACTGTCTTTTTTTTCGATCATGTAGATAAAAAAATTAAGCAGCGCTTCAGGCACGCCCTCCAGCAGCTGGTTATGCGGCGAGACCCAGTAGGATGCCCGCCCATTGTTTTCCCAAAGACCGCCATCAAAACAGGGCGTCCAATAGAGCGGCAGACCTGCATTCATGATACAGCGATAGGCATTGAGATCAAGGTTCACATTATATTCGCGAAAACCGCCGCCGGTGTTTCCGATAAATGCATAGAGACGTTTCAGTTTCTGATGAAACAATGTGGCGTCCCGGTTAAAAGCTGCCGCCACATCCCGAAGGCTGCCTACTGTAATGATGGTGACCGGCTCGGGGCTTTCACGAAGAATCGCCAGGATGGTTTCGACACCTGCCTGTGCGCTTGCTGGTTGGTCTTCTCCGGTATCCTCCGGGGAAACCAGCGGTTTTTCCAGCCCGGAAACGGAAGGAACCTCTCTTCCTGTCAATGCGTTCATCTGCATCACCGGAATTAAACCGGGCTGCTCTTTCTGTTTCAGACCCTGATCCAGAATTATCGCCTTCAGGTCGAATTCTTCAATAGCATAGATACACGCCAGATCAAAGTGATCGTCCGGATCATCGTGAGGGTGAAACAAATCACTGCAATAAATCAACGGAACAGCCGCGCAAGCCGAAGATGCGAAAAGAAAACAGAAACAGAAGAGGATCGGAACAGTTTTTTTCAGGGACAACATTAGCGACTCCCGCATAGAGGATGTGAGCAGCCCCTATTATAAAACCCTGCTTGTGTAAAAGAAAACATCCGGCGGCTGCCTCTCAAATAACCTCTGAAATTTCTGAAAACAGACACTTCCTTTTTCTTCAGCATCCCTGTTTCTGCGGGCAGTGCGAAAGAAAGCGGTTTGCCGAAATCATAAAGGCTGTGCTACTATTCGTATATTCAATCCCCCCTAGAGAGTAAGGCTTCATGAATTCTCCGTCACACACCAAGCTGCCCATTACCCCGCGTGACTGCTCGTCCGACTATTCCGCCTGGTCA
The DNA here is from genome assembly GCA_002070275.1 of Candidatus Hydrogenedentes bacterium ADurb.Bin170. Classification (GTDB taxonomy): domain Bacteria; phylum Hydrogenedentota; class Hydrogenedentia; order Hydrogenedentales; family CAITNO01; genus JAAYJV01. The sequence continues at coordinate 37,745 of MWCY01000025.1, read as the reverse complement.
TCCTATTTCCGGCTGGTAGGTCTGGCGTGGCATTTTAAATACCGGCTGCTGCTTTCTCTTTTCTTCTCACTCATCATTGCCGCTTCTTTCGGCGCCATGCTGGTCAGTGTCGGCACCATCATCCGCATCACTTTTTACGAGGCACCCGCCGCAATTGAGGAAAGCGCCGCTTCTCCCGCAGACCCGGCTGTAAAGCTTGCAAAGGATGTGGCAGGCATTAACGATACCATGCGCCGAATGATCGGATGGGCGCCTTCTTCCCTGCCCGACAGAGTGCTGTCCCTTTCCTACGGGATGCGCGAAAACAAAATGAAGGCGGTCACTTTCGCATCAGGACTTGCGTTGTTTCTGACTATACTCATGAGCTCCGCCCGTTTTCTGCAGGAGTATCTCGCAGGTTCCATCGGCACGCATGTGACAACGGGGCTGGGTGAAGCCATGTACGCCAATCTGATGAAACAATCGGTGGGCTTTTTTGAGCGGAAAAGCTCGGGAGAAGTGCTGGCGCGGTTTACAAATGATATCTTTATGGTCAACAGCGGTCTGCAGGGTGTCTTTGTAAAGCTCATGCGAGAGCCCATTAAAGTGCTTGTGTTTCTTGCCGTGGCACTGCATGTGGACTGGCAGCTGACGCTCATCGGCATCGGCGTGCTCCCTCTCGTCCTTTATCTTCTGATCAGTATCGGCAAAAAAATGCGGAACAGTGTAAAGCGTTCGCTGCAGAAAATAGCGGGACTGGCGACGGTGGTCAACGAGACCATCAAGGGTATCGCCATTGTCAAAAGTTTCACCATGGAAGAATATGAGATCGGGCGGGTGAAAGCGGAAATCGGACGATTGCGCAAATTTCTGCTGCGCATGATTACACTGCACGCCGCCACCGGTCCGCTCACCGAATTTACGCTTGTGCTTGGCATTATCGGTTTTGTCCTTGTCAGCGGGCACCGCGTGGAAACGGGCTATCTTGATGCGGGTGATCTGGTGCAGCTCTATTTCGCTCTTGCCATGATGCTGGATCCCGTGCGAAAACTTTCTGATGTCAACAATATGATCCAGACCAGCATTGCCAGCGCAGACCGGTGCTTCGAATTCATCGACATGGTTCCGGATATCCTGGAGTCATCCGATGCGGAAACATTGCCGGCGCTTACCGACACCATCCGTTTCGAAAATGTAACCTTCAGTTACGACGGCAGCAAAAATGCCCTGGACGGCATAGACATTGAAATAAAATGCGGTGAAATGATTGCTCTGGTCGGTGCCAGCGGTTCCGGCAAAAGCACCTTTGTCAAACTGCTCCCCCGCTTTTACGACCCTACCGGAGGGCGGATCACCTTTGACGGCAAAGACATCCGGAATGCCACGTTCCAAAGTCTGCGCGAACAGATCAGCTATGTAACCCAGGAGAACATCCTTTTTGCCGAAAGCATCCGTTCCAACATCGCTTTCGGACGTGACTGTTACACTGATGCACGGGTGCGTGAAGCGGCGACAGCGGCGCATGCCGACCTTTTCATTGATGATCTGCCCGAAGGCTTCGACACCATCATCGGAGAATCGGGCTCTTCTCTTTCCGGCGGACAGCGGCAGCGCCTCGCCATTGCCCGCGCTATCATCAAAGATCCGGCGCTCCTGATTCTGGATGAGGCGACGTCCAGCCTGGACACGGAAAGCGAGCGGCTGATCCAGGAGGCACTGGATCAGTTTGTTAAAGGGCGCACTACTATCGTCATAGCCCACCGTCTGTCTACCATTCAGCAGGCTGATCGCATTGTTGTGCTTGACGAGGGGAAAATTATCGAGCAGGGCTCTTTGGAAGAACTGCTGGCGTTAAACGGTGCCTATAAGCGGCTTCATGACACGCAATTCAATTTTTCAAAGGGCGAACAGTGAGTCCTTTCTGTTTTTCTTTTCAGACAGACACACGCCATAAAAGACACTTCCACCGTGCCGGAACCCTCCTTCTGTTTATCGGTCTGGCAGGTCTGCTTTTTGTCGGCATGTTCAGCGGCTGCAGCTGCAGAGAAAAAGAAGATCCGCCCCGGACGCCGCCTGCCGCTCCGCCTCAGGAAAGCAAAGAAACCTACCTTGTTTTTTATGCACCCGTGAAAACGGTAGACCGTGCGGGCAATCCGCTGCGGGGCATGCTCCCCATCGCCACGCGGTCGCCAAACGCCTTTGACAAGCCTCTGGCACAGGGCAAGCCGACCGATGCGGATGGGCTCAGCAGCATCCGCTTCGCACTAACGGAAAAGATTGCGCTACGTGCCTGGGATCCCCAGCTTTTCTTTTTTCCGAATAACTTTTTTGATGTGCTTCCCGGCTCGGGCAATGCCAAAGATCCACTGGTAGTCGTGATGGTGGAGGCGGGCACGTTGGAAGCGGTACTGATTCTTCCGGACGGAACCCCCGCCGCCGGAGAAAATGTCGGACTTATGATGTTCCACCCGGTGCACGGTCCCTGGTGGCCTGCAGAGGCGGAAAGCAATGAGAAGGGTGAGGTGGTGTTCCCCAATCTGCCGCCGGGAAGTTTCATCCTGCGTCTGAAAGTGGAATCCGGCGCAACACTGGAAACTCCGGAGCAGTATATCGCTCCAGGCGAAAACACCCATATGGGCGTGCTCTACCTGAAAGCTCCGCAGTCCTCCTCTTTTTAAGGCTGTCGGCGGAAAATTTCAAAATCAGAGTTTTTTGACCCGGGGCCCGTCAGGCGTATCTTCCACCACCCACCCTGCCGCCGCCAGCTGATCGCGGATAGCATCGGAGGCGGCAAAGTCTTTGGCGCGCCGCGCCTTCTGCCGGGCATCGACCAGTTCCAGAATTTCTTCGGGCACCGCCTCTTCGCGGACTCCCGCAAAAAGACCGGTAACCGCATTCAGCTTATCCAGAAGCGCCAGTGCATTCTTTGCGCCTTCCGCGCCTACTTCATCCTGATCCGCCTGCCGGTTCACCTCACGAATAAAGGTAAAGACCGTGCCCAGGGCGCCGGAAATATTCAGGTCATCATCCATATCCCGGACAAAGTCCGCTTCGCAGGCGGCACATTCTTTCTGAAGATCACTCCCCTCTCCCCTGATTTCCTGCATGCGCAGCCGGAAATCGGCGATGCGGCGCAGAGACTGACTTGCAGCTGCGAGTGCATCAAAGGCGAAGTTGCTGGGCTGACGATAATGAGTTGCCAGCAGCACCCATCGGATTGCCAGAGGTTCAATCCCCTTTTCGAGAAGATCGCGGAGCGTATAAAAGTTGCCCAGCGACTTGGACATCTTCTTCCCTTCCACAACCAGATGGGCGCAATGAAGCCAGTAATTCACAAATGGCTCACCACTGCAGCAGCGTGACTGCGCAATTTCATTTTCATGATGAGGAAACATGTTGTCAATGCCGCCGCAGTGAATATCGAAATGAGCACCCAGATATTTCATACTCATGGCGGAGCATTCAATATGCCAGCCCGGTCTGCCTTTGCCCAGTTCTGTTTCCCAGAAAACATCACCGTCTTCTTCGTCCCACGCTTTCCACAGGGCAAAATCACGTGCCTCTTCCGCATCGTACTCATCCGCCTGCACTCTTCCGCTGGCACCGGCCTGCAGTTCATCCAGATTAATACCGCTGAGAGCGCCATATTCATCAAATGTGCTCAGCCGGAAATAAATGCTGCCCTGCTCTTCGTAGGTATGCCCTCTATCCCGGAGTGTTTTGATCATCTCCACCACTTCATGAATATGTTCGGTGGCGGCGGGATATACATCCGCAGGCAGAATATCCAGGGTCTTGATATCTTTGAAAAAGGCATCAGCATAGTATCGGGTAATTTCAGAAAGGGGCTTTCCTGTTTCTTTGCAGGTGCGGATCAGTTTATCCTCCACATCGGTGAGGTTCATGATGTGACGCACTTCGTACCCCTTGAAAAGAAGATAGCGCTTGAGCAGATCCTCAAACATATAGGCACGGAAATTACCGATATGCGCATAATTATAGATAGTCGGACCGCAGGTATAGAGTCCTGCTTTCCCTTCCGTAATCGGCGTAAAAGCCTCTTTTTTTCTTCCGAGCGTGTTATAGAAAACAAGTGCCATTGCTGTGATTTCCTGATTTTTCCTATGAAAATAAAACCTGAAGTCAGCCGGTGCCGGCGCACCGCCTTCCGGGAATGATACTAAAAGAGCGCATCAGTACCCAAAAGGGCTTTGCGACAGGGCACTTAACTTTTTCTCCGCGGGAAACGACAGAGCAGTTCCCGGGCAGCTTCCTGCACCTGTCTGCGGAGATCTTCCTGTGATTTGTCATTGTGAATCACCCGATCGGCGAGAGGTCTTTTTTTCTCCGGATCGGCCTGCTGTGCCATGCGCTGCCGAATCTCCGGCAGGCTCATACTCCGCGATTTCTGCAGCCGCTCTATACGGAGCGCTTCCGGTGCACTGATCAGAATCAGACCGTCCAGCCAGCTTTCTTTCTCGTAATCTTCGGCGAAAAGCGCCGCCTCTATCAGCACGACTCCATGACCGTCCTGCTCAAGAGCACGGGCGCGCCTGACGGTCTCCTGTGCAATGGCGGGATGCAGCAGGGCATTGAGTTTTTTCAGCGCTTCCTGATCCTGAAAAACCAATCTGCCGATTTTCTCTCTTGACGGTCTTTCTCCGTCAAGAATCCCGGAACCGAACATACCGACAAGAGCATCTTTGATAGCGGTATCATGCTGCAACAGCTCGTGACCAACAGCGTCCATGCCGATCACAGGCACGCCTTCTTCCTGAAAAAAAGCCGCCGCCTGCGATTTTCCGCTGCCGATGCCGCCTGTCAGTCCGATCAGTTTAATCATCACCAGTTCCGGGTGCTCTCACAAAATAAAAAAAGGCATAACAATAATTACTGAAGAGAACAACCGCGCAAAACATAAAATGCTTTGCGCCCGCGATCAAGAAGAAGCGCATCGGGGAAAAGATCATTGTTCAGATCAGCGGCGAGGATTCTGCCGATGCCGGGCCGGACATTGTAATTATTGGCCCCTTCGAATCCCTGATCGGCGCCGCGACTGAAACGAAGATAAAAGGATCCCTGATCGTTGGTGCACAGCATGTCAGCCTTGCCGTCTTTTTTCACATCTACAAAAACCATATCCTGAGCGGCGATGCCCATGGGAAAACGTTTTCCAACGGCAAAATTGCCGTTACTCCCGCCATTCAACAGATAAAGGCTGTTGTCGCCCGGATGTATCGTTGCGCAATCCATGTTGCCTTCCCCGGTGTAATCTCCCATCCGCAAAGCGCGCGGGCCGGCACCGGTCGTGATGCGTATATGCGAATCCAGATCAAAGGTACCATCGCCTTTACCGAACCATCGGCAGACCCGGGGTTCAGCACTGTCTGTGGGAGATTCAGGGTCGTTTCTGCTCAGAAAAACAAGATCCATTTTCTGATCCCGGTTTGTGTCGAGAAGATGAAGATCCAGAGGATAATTGTCCACTTTGATCACTTTTGCCGCCTGAAAGACAGCATTGCCGCTGTTCAGCAGTACAGAAACGGAGTCCACCTTGCTGTTGGCTGTCACAATATCCGGTGTGCCGTCTCCGTTCACATCGCCCAGCGCAATGGACCGCACCTGAGGCAGCACTTTTTTATCAGTACCGAGAATACTCAGGCGCTGTGCAGGCATAAACTTTCCATTACCCGAATTGATGTAAACCAGCAGGTCAAACTGCTGGTTCAGCGACACGACCAGATCGGTCTTCCCGTCTCCGTTCAAATCCCCTGCCGCCAGTGCCAGTGCCTGCGCCCCAAGCCCCAGCGTCAGTGTATGGGTAAAGGAAGCGTCGCCAAGATTGGTGAACAGATAGAGAAAACTGGTCTTTCTGCCTGTTACAACCAGATCCGGAAAAGCATCCTGCGTAAAATCAGCAAGCAGGATCTCTCCGGGCTCGTCCGGCACAGCAAAGTGCCTCTCCGTCTGAAAAGAACCGTTGCCCCGGTTATAAATGAGAGACACCATATTTGTGGCGAGGTCTGCCGTCACCAGGTCTGCACGGCCGTCCCGATTCATATCTGTCGCAATCAGCGCATTGGAGCCCCAGCCCGTTCCATATCGCCCCAGAGATTTAAAGGTGCCGGAAAGTCCGCCCTGAAGCACCTCAAAGGCACCGGAAGGCTGATACTCTTCTTTGCCTTCCATAAAAAGAATGGCTGCAAAATCCGGAAAAGCGTCCGACGTCAGCTCCGCAACGACAAAACGGGAAACAGGCGCACTGTAAGTGATTTCCGTTTTATAATAGGCCCCGCTTATACTTCCGTAAAATATCGCAACGTCCGGGGAAAATTCACGGGAAACACAAATATCCAGTATGCCGTCCTGATTCACATCAGCGCACTGGATTCTGCGGGGGCGTGCCGGGCAGGGCAGAACAGCTGTTTCTTCATAGCCCGACGCCGTAAGTGAAATAATCGAAACTGTATCATCACCGCTGTTCGCTACAAGAATCTCGGGAATTCCGTCACGGTTAATGTCGCCTGCATATATACCGGCAGGTGTTTTGCCCACTGGAATGGATAAAGGCGCATCAAAAAACTTGTTGCCCTGACTGTAAACAATTGATACATTGTCTGTTCCGCTGTTCGCCACGACAAGATCGGCGGCGCCATCCAGATTGAAATCGGCAGATGCCATCGCGACAGGGCGGGAGCCTGCGGTCAGCGGAATAATCCCCGACTCAGGAAAAGTGCCCTGCCCGTCACCGAAGAGCACTGTAATCTGCTCCAGCGATTCGCTAAGAACGGCAAGAGAAAGAATGCCGTCAGCGGTCAGCCGTGCCGCCACGCCTGAACGGGGCGTCTGCCCGACGGGATAATCCACTTTTTTCTGAAACCCGTTCACTTTGCCCAGCAGCACCGACACGCTCTCCCCCAGCCAGTTCAATGTGACCAGGTCTTCCATGCCGTCTCCGTTAAGATCAGCGGACAGAACTTCATAAGGGGCTTCGCCTACAGGGAAAGCAAGCCGTCCTTCAAAAGCGCGGATAGCGGGATTGCTGACGGGGGTGATCGGCGTTTCTTCAAAAGGCAGTTCGCAGCCGGGCATGAGCATGCTCGCGGCAACCGCCAAAACGGCAATAACTGTCAGAAAATAAGTGTTTTGTCCGGGCATGGCATATAAAACTCCGCAATTTAGGGAAAAGCAACGGGAATTCCTGCTGCGCAGCGGAAAAGACCGCATAGCAGACTATACCGCGGTAAAGGTCTTTTGATACAGTATACTCCATTCGGGAGCCGCAGTGAACATGCGTTTACCTGCCTGCCTGTGCTAAACTCTTGCTTTAAACGGATTTAACAGAATTATGGATAAAATGCTACGTACCATTGTCGCAAACGCTCTTGATGAAGATATCGGGCCGGAAGACATGACGACAACTCTGACAGTAGGTCCTGAAATTCGATGTCAGGTACGGCTTGTGTCAAAAGACGAGGGCATTTTAAGCGGTATACATGTTTTTCAGTGCGCCTTTGACCTGCTGGACGCCCAGGTGCAGGACTGGCAGTCTCTGGAAGACGGCAGCCCCTTCGGCAGAGGCGATATTATCGCCACCTTCACCGGCAACGCCCGCGCTGTACTGACCGCCGAGCGCACGGCATTGAATTTTCTGCAGCGGCTTTCGGGGGTTGCCACGCTGACCCGGCGTTTTGTGACTGCTGTTGAGGGGTTCCCCACCAGGATCTGCGGCACCCGGAAAACCAGTCCCTGCATCCGCCATCTTGAGAAACAGGCGATTGTACATGGCGGCGGTGCGACACACCGGCACACGCTATTTAACGGCATACTGATCAAGGAAAACCATATCACCATGGCAGGCGGCATCGGCACGGCTGTTACCCGGGCGCGGGAAGGAGCACACCATCTTTTCCGTATCGCCGTGGAAGCAGCGACACTGGCGGACTTTGATGAAGCTATGGCTGCCGGTGCGGATGTCATTCTTCTGGATAATATGGACATCGATACAATGGCGGAAGCCGTCCGGCGCGCGAAATTGTCTTCCGTTCTTCTGGAAGCGAGCGGTAACATGACGCTGGATCGGGTGCGTGCCGTGGCGGAAACAGGCGTGCATTATATCTCGGTGGGAATGCTGACCCATTCAGCACCGGCATTGGATCTGTCTCTGCTGGTGGACCGGTTTTAGATTCCGGTTCTGCTTGTTTTTATGCGGGTCAGTCTCAGGGCGGGCGCAGTTGGGCGCCCGGTAGCACAGACCTGCCGCACCCGTTACGCGGGCTCGGCAGTGCGGTTCAGGTATGAAAAAACATGTTGCTTGTCGTTGATGCAGGTAATTCACAAACAGAAGTCGGGCTTTTTGATGAGAATAAAATCATCGGGCAGTGGCGTGTCGTCACTACCAATTACCGGACCCGGGATGAACTTCATATTCTTCTGAGCATGCTGCTGCACAGTATCGGCGTTTCCCGGAAAGATATCCGGGGCTGCTGTATCGCCAGTGTGGTGCCCCATCTCAACAGCTCACTGCAGCAGGCATGCGAGCATACTTTCGGGCTGGAGCCGCTCATGGTGGAGCCGGGCATCAAAACAGGCATTATCCTTCAGTGCGACAATCCCAAAGAGGTGGGTGCCGACCGCATCGCCAATGCGGCAGGAGCCCGGGCGCAATGTACCGATGCCATGATTATTATCGACTTCGGAACTGCTACCACTTTTGATGTGATGACCGAAAAAGCGGAGTGGCTGGGCGGGCTGATCCTTCCGGGTGTGCAGCTGTCGGCAGACGCACTTTTTGAACACTGTGCGCGGCTGCCGCGGGTTCCGATTAAAGCGCCCCGAAGCGCTATCGGAAAAGACACCGTTACCAATATTCAGGCGGGCCTCACCTACGGTTATGCTGATATGGTGGACGGTCTGGTGACGCGCATTACAGGGGAAATGGGTGTCCCCCTCTATGTAATTGCAACGGGGGGGCTGTCCCGCGCAATCGCTTCGGTTGCCACACGCATCGATTGCGTGGATCCCCTTCTGACGCTCAAAGGCCTGTGCGCCATCTATGAACGGAACCTTGGCAAAATAAAATGAAAATACGGTCTCTCTCAGTTCTTCTTTTTCCGGTGCTTTGCCTGACTGCAGGCTGTGGCACCCCCAAGCCTGCCGTCCCTGAAATACAGGCAGAAAACCCGACAGCGGAGGCAGCCGAAAATGCTTTGCAGAACGCCGATATAACCATGGAAGGAATCAATTTATACATGCACCGCCCGGACAATCATGAAGGGGTTCCCAGCCGTCCGGAATTGTGGGTGCAGGCGGAGTCTTTCTCCATCGGTGATGACAAAGTGTACGCTTTTAAAGAGGCGACTGCTGTACTTTACGGCAAAGATGAGACAGAAGAGATACGGCTGCACGCCAATCAGGGTATTTTCAAGCAGGATCACTTTGCCAAAATGGACGGAGATATCCGGATGACAGCCGGTGCCATGAAAATCTTTCTGCTGGATCTGCAATGGGACAGATCAGAAGAGGATGCCGCTGGTGTGGTGCATTCAGACCAGCCTGTAATCATCGATGATCCTGACCTGCAGCTGAATGCCTCTTCCCTCCGGCTTGTGCCTGATACAAAAATATTCGAGATGGACAATGTGTCCGGCGTTGTCCGCTTTGGAAAGGAAATGTCATGATACGATGGATGCCCGCCTTCTTCCTGCTTTGCATTGCACTGCCCGTACTGGCGCAGACATCCATGGGCGGTTATTCGTCCATGGAGATTGAAGCGGGGCGCATGAAAGGCAACTTTGCCACAGGGTCCATTGACGAAATGACGGGCGGAGTACGATTGAAACTTCTTTCGGAAGATCCGGCGACAAAGCCCCTTCCCGTTGCAGCAGGCAGCATGAAATTCACCTGGGGCGAAGGCAAAACCACTCCCGCTACCATCGTGATGGAAAAAGACGTGAAAGTGGATCATCCGCAGGCATCCATCACTGCGCAGCGGGCGGAATGGAATTTTGAAACAGGCGATCTTGTTTTTTCCGGCAATCCGGTCGTCAACAGCGAGCAGTTGAAAGGGCTTCGTGGCGAGAAAATGCTGCTCAACCTGAAAAACAACACTTTTGAAGTGCTGCAGGTTCGGGCGGATGAAGTGCCGCTGAAAGCCTCAGAAGGTGCTGCTGCTGCATCTGCCCCCTCCCAGAACCTGACTGCCCGGGAAATTAAAGACTGGTCCGCACTCATCGATGCCATCAAAAAAGATGCCGGGCAGGATCGTCCTTCGGCAGGCAAGCAGATCATGAAGCATCTGAATGCACAGAATCAGCAGCTACTGGTAAAGATGGATACTGCCCTGCTGGTGGAAAGAAAAGAGGATCTTCTTCGGCTCATCAACAGCGTACTGGCTCAGCCCGGTTTTTACAGCGCCGATGCCTGGCAGGGCATTACGCTTCCCGATGCGGTGAAAGAATCGCTCGTGAAGGAAGATCTTTCCAAAGAAGACAGAGTAGCAGTAAATAAGACGCTGCTTAAAGCGGCGTATCCCTTTGCATTTAACGAATAACAGAAAGCTTGGACGTGTCAGAACAGGAAGCCCTTCTTTACACCGACGCTATCAGAAAGTCTTTTAAAAAAAGGACGGTGGTGCGTGACGTGTCCATCAGCCTCAATGCCGGAGAAGTGGTCGGTCTGCTTGGACCCAACGGCGCAGGAAAGACCACTTCATTCAGCATGATCGTAGGTCTGCTCAAACCTGATCAGGGGCGCATTCTTTTCCTCAACCGTGACGTGACCCCCATGCCCATGTATCGGCGGGCACGGGCAGGCATGGCATACCTTCCGCAGGAACCTTCCGTTTTTCAGCAGCTGACGGTGCGCCAGAACCTGCAGGTTGTGCTGGAAAACCAGAAAATCAGCCGCAAAGAGATCAGAGAACGGATAGACCTTCTTCTCTCCGAGATGAACATTACCCACCTTGCCGACAGCCCTGCCTTTACACTCTCCGGAGGAGAACGGCGCCGCACGGAAATCGCCCGTGCTCTTGCCATTCAGCCAAAAGTTTTTCTGCTCGATGAACCTTTTGCAGGTATTGATCCCATTGCCGTGGCGGATCTGCAGCAGATTGTCCGGAATCTGAAAGAACTGGGCATCGGCGTTTTAATTACCGATCACAATGTCCGTGACACACTGGAAATAACGGATCGTGCTTATATCATCAATGAGGGCACTGTTCTGGCGACGGGCAGTCCGCAGGATATTGCGGAAAACCCTGTAGTCCGGCAGATTTACCTGGGCGAAAAATTCAAACTGGATAACCAGCAGTGAGAAGACCTTTCTTCTCCCTTCGGGAAGGTTAAAAGGCCAACAAAAACAAAACCATGTCCATACCTGAAAATAATGCGCCGGCGCTGAGCGCCGTCTATGCTCCCGTGCAGAAACCGCTGGAAGAGGTCCGGGCGATTCTGACGGACCTGTGGCAGGATGTGCTGTGCCTCGCCCAGCCGACCTCCGGGGGCGCCCCACCAAAACAATCGGAGGGAAAACTGCTGCGACCTACGGCCTGTCTGCTGGGTGCCGGCGCACTGCAGGCGCCGGATCTTCACAGCTTCGTGCAGCTGGCGGCTTCTTATGAGACCATGCATCTGGCATCGCTCGTCCATGATGACGTGGTCGACCGCGCTGCCCTCCGGCGGGGTCAATCGGCGCTGCATATGTACTGGAACGAACATGGCGCTATCCTCGGCGGCGATTATCTGGTATCCCGGGCGCTGCAGTTGATGGTTTCCTATGAAAACACGGGTCTCATCGCCCGAATCCTCACCGCCGTACGCCAGATGTCCGAAGGAGAACTTCGTTTCCTCGACAAGTCCTGGGATTCGGTCAGTGAGGAAAACTGCCTCGATCTGGCACGGGCTAAAACGGCAACTCTTTTTGCAGCGTCCTGTGCCGGAGCCGCGATACTGCTCGCCCCGGAGCACTATGATATTCTGGAAAACTACGGCATCAATACCGGCATTGCCTTTCAACTCACCGATGACATGCTCGATCTGACGCAGCCGTTCACTACTCTGGGCAAACAGCCCTGCGGTGACATCAGCGAAAAAAAGAAAACACTGCCTATCATCCTGCTGCGAAGCCGCATGAACAGTGCCGACCTGAAAATGCTGGACAGTCTGGCAGGGAAAACACTTTCCGAAGAAGAATGCCTTTGGATAAAAGAACAGTTGGAAACACTAGGCGTGGAATCGGCCGTAGAGGAATATGTAAACGGGTACATCCGCAAAGGCATTGACAGTCTGGATGCCCTGCCGCCGTCTCCCTACCGCGACAGCCTCGCCGCACTTGCCTGGTATATCCCCCGGCGCGTAACCTGAAACCTGTCTCTGCTCAGGAGAGATCGTGAAACCGGACAGTTATCATAGACTTCATTATTTCCTGCTTATTGCCTTCCTTCTTATAGCGGCCGTTTTGCGCGGGTGGTTTCTGGCGGAGATCCGCCAGGCACCCGATTTCCGCGAGATGCGGCAGGATATGTCTGTGCAGGATTATCAGGCACGCGCCATGCTCTCCGGCGACTGGACACTGCCGGAAGGGCGCTCAGATCCCGAAATTCCAACCACGCCCTATTACCGCCCTCCCGGCTACTGCTATTTCCTGGCAGGCATCTATTATCTTTCTGACGGCAGTTATCTGGCGCCCCGCATCGTCAATATCTTCATGGGACTCGTCGCCATTGCACTTATGTATCTTCTTGGTATCCTCCTCTGGAGCCGCAGAGTTGCCCTGATAGCCGCTTTTCTTATGAGCACCTACTGGGGATTCATTTTCTATGAAGGAGAGGTGAACGACCCGGCTGTTTTTGTGTTTCTGATTCCCTGCCTTCTGCTGGCACTTTATCGCTGGCAGCAGACTTTTCATCTCCGATGGATTCTTCTGGCAGCAATCATCACCGGCTCCTATGCCCTGATGCGCCCCAATATTCTTCTGTTCGGTCCTTTTATGGCGGCGTGGATTCTCTGGACTGGATTCAAAAAAACAACTCCTTTCAGGATTGCCGCCGCCTGGGTCATTCTTGCGCTTTTCACTTTTCTTGTCATTGCACCTGTCACCGTCCGCAATTATCTGGTATCCGGAGAATTTGTGCCCATTTCCACCTACTTCGGCGAAAATCTATATATCGGCAATTGCGATGATGCGGACGGCTACACTTCCTGGACGCCTTACCTCCAGCAGCTGGAAGGCGGCGGTCAGTTTTCCGTCTGGGAGTACGCCAGAATTGTCCGCGGCCTGGGCAAAGACATCGGGCAGCCTGGTCTGACTCATTCTGAGGCGTCAAAAGTTTTTGCACGCATGGCTATAGACTGGATCCGTGAAAAACCGATGGCAGCGGCAAAGGTTACCCTGAAAAAAGCCGTGCTGTTCTGGTCGCCCGTGGAAATCACGGAGAACAAAGTGGTGCAATGCGAAAAAGCCCATTACGCACCCCTGAAATATCTGCCCGGCTTCCCTTATGTACTGACTTTTTTTATTCTGGGACTGGGTTTCACCCTGCTGGATTTTGTCGGCAAAAACAGAAAAAAGGCGGGCACCTGCCGAAACACGCCCCTGCTCTGGCTGATTCTCGCATTTATTGGAGTGTACTGGATCTCCTTCCTGCCTTTTTTTGTCAATGCCCGTGCACGCCATCCCATTGTCGGGCTGCTTTTCCTTTTCGGTGCTTACGGATTGTATCGTTTTTTTTCGCTCCTCCTCGCAAAACAATGTCGGAAAAGTATTCTTACAGCGGTGCTCATCGCCCTTTTGTTTGCTGCGGCACATGTGGAACCCTATCCCTACCTGCCTGATAAGGCACGCTGGCACTATGCCCGTGCTGATTCCTGGCTCCGTGAAGGCAAAGTGGACGCTGCCGCTGCGGAAGCGGAAGCCCTGCTGAAAGAAGATTATTCTTATTACATGCCCTTCCGGATCGGTCACGCCATGGCAAAAAAAGGACGTCCGGCTCTGGCGGAGCGGCTGCTCAGCGCTGCCCTGAGTCCCGACCCGCAGCACCAGCCTGCAGCCTACCGGGAAGATCTCTATTTTCACATTGCAGCGATTCAGGCGGCACAGGGTAAAAATGAAGCGGCGCGAAAAAACTTTGAAGAAGCACTGGCACTGAATCCGAAGGATGCCAGGGCACACAACGATCTCGGGGTATTGCTGGAAAAGGAAGGAAAGCTGGAGGAAGCGCTCGCTTCTTATGAAAAGGCTGTGCAGAGTAACCCGGCGTTTGCTCTGGCTCAAAGCAATCTTGGAAATCTGCTGGGCCTTCTGGGAAAACATGAAGAAGCTGCTGAGGCCTTTCGTACCGCTGCGACCCTCGCACCCGACCAGCCGGAGTACTTCTATAACCTCGCTATCCACTGCTCGGCATTGAACAAACCGGATGAAGCCCGACGGGCATATGAACAAACACTTCTCCTTGCACCGAAACATGCCCGGGCGCTAAATAATCTTGCCCTTCTCGATCACGATGAAGGAAAGATGGAAGATGCTCTGGCAAAGCTCGAACAGGCAATAGAAGCCAATCCCTTCCTGCTCATCGCCCGTGCCAATCTCGGAAATTTTCTTATCGAGTCCGGTCGTTATACAGAAGGAATGGCGGTTTTTGAACGTGCGCTGGAAAAATTCCCGGAAAATATCACACTCTGCACCCAGATGAGCAGGCATGCACTGAGCCACGGCGATCTCCTTCTTGCCGAAAAATACCTGAGCCTGGCGTTACTTCTGGATCCTGAGAATGAACAGCTCAAGGAACAACTCGCCGCATTGCATCAGCCATCCGACGAAGCAACGGAACCGAAGCAGGAAGAGCCGCCCTCAAATGAAGGCAGCACTGCCCATGAAGAAACAGTCGGCCCATGAACACTTTCAGTCTGTCACAGAAAAATGCACTGATTACCGGGGCTTCCCGGCGGCTGGGCGCCGCCTTTGCCCGGGCACTCGCCGCAGCGGACTGCAGCGTTGTGCTGCATTACAACCATTCAGCAAAAGATGCGGAAGCTCTGGCATCGGAGATTCGGGCGCAAGGCGGAAAAGCCTCCTGTATCCAGGCTGATCTGGCGGAGCCTGCTCAGGTGGAATCGCTCATCCCGCGAGCGGTGGCGCAATCAGGTCCGCTGGATATTCTGATCAACAATGCATCCATCTTCAGGGAAACGGACTTTTCAGAAACAACGGCTTCGTCGCTGCAGGAAAATATCGCTGTTCACGCGACCGCTCCGCTGCTGTTAAGCCGTGCCTTTGCAGCACAACAGCGATGCGGCGCCATACTCAACATGGTCGATGCACGCATCGCTGATTATGATCAGCAGCATGTGCCCTACCATCTGAGCAAGAGAATGCTTGCCGATCTGACCAGAATCATGGCAGTGGAATTTGCGCCTCGCATCCGGGTGAACGGCATTGCCCCGGGGCTGATTCTGCCTCCTGAAGGAAAAGACGAAACTTATCTGAAAGGTCTGGCGCACACCAACCTGCTGCAAAGCTTCGGCGCTGCACAGGATATCGTTGATGCCGGACTCTATTTGCTGTGTGCCGCTTTTGTCACAGGTGAGATTCTTTATGTGGACGGCGGCCGGAACCTGCGAGGAAAAATGTATGACTGATTATGCCCACGACAGGATTTTTATCCGGGATCTGACAGCCCGCTGCATTCTTGGTATCTTTCCTGAGGAACGTGTGAAACCGCAGGAAGTACTCATTAATCTGGTACTTTTTACCGACACCCGGCAGGCAGGAAAAACAGATTGCATCGAAGACACTGTGGACTATAAAGCCATCAAAAACAAGGTGCTGGAACTGGTGGAGCAGTCCAGTTTTTTTCTGGTGGAAAAACTGGCGCAGCAGATAGCAGACTGCTGTCTGAATGCGGAGGGGGTTCAAAAAGTGCAGGTAACCGTTGATAAACCCGGTGCTCTCCGTTTTGCGCGCAGTGTCGCGGTGGAAATTATCCGGACGAAAGACGGTCAGTAACCATGGACACCGCTGTTCCTGTTCAGGCCTTTATCGCACTGGGATCCAATATCAATCCCAGAAAGAATATAGAAGAAGCACTGAATGCGCTCAGCCGAAAATGCACCATCGCCGCTCTGTCCTCCTTCTATCTGTCGCCGCCACTGAACAGACCTGAACAGCCGGATTTTATCAACGGGGTGGCACAAATAAAGACAGACCAGCCGCCTTTTGCGTTAAAATATGAGATATTGAGAAAAATAGAGGCCGATGCAGGAAGATGCCGCAGTGCCGATAAATATGCGGCGCGCCCCATTGATCTTGACATTCTCCTTTACGGCGATGAGCAGATCAGCGGATCAGAACTGAATATCCCCGATCCGGACATTTGCCTTCGACCCTTTTTATTTGTTCCGCTGCTGGAACTGGATCCATTGCTCTGCCTGCCAGGCATGAACACACCGCTCAGGGCGCTCTGCCGGCCGGAAGCAGACGTGACACTGAAAAAAGAGGAAGAATTTTCCTCTTATCTGAAAGAAAGGTTTATTTATGAACACTGACCGTATTGCCGGGCTCATCCGTGAGCTGCTGATTGAAATTGGTGAAGATCCGGACCGGGAAGGTCTGCTGAAAACGCCGGACCGTTATGCAAAAGCCCTGAAGTTTCTGACAAAGGGCTATCATGAGGACATGAACACCATTATCAATGGTGCGATTTTTCAGGCTGAATCAAACAACATGATCATCATGCGCGACATTGAGCTGTACAGTCTGTGCGAGCACCATATGCTCCCCTTCTTCGGTCGCGCCCATGTGGGATATATTGCTCAGGAGAAAGTGATCGGCCTCAGCAAGATCGCCCGGATCGTTGATTTTTACGCACGCCGTCTGCAGATTCAGGAACGGCTCACCGCCCAGATTGCCCGGGCTATTATGGACAATACCCGGGCGGAAGGCGTGGGCGTTGTGCTCGAGTGCAAGCATCTGTGCACGATGATGCGTGGCGTTGAAAAACAGAATTCTCTCATGACCACTTCGTCCGTTCTCGGCAGTTTCCATGACGATGAAATCACCCGCCAGGAGTTCCTCCAACTCATCGGACGCGGCGGACAGATCTAAGTCACCGTGTTCATTTCATCCCAACCTTTCCCAGACCCTTCCCATGAATATCGTTGACATTCTCGTTATAGGCGCCGGGCATGCCGGTATTGAAGCCGCTCTCGCAAGTGCGCGCTGTGGCTTCTCCACGCTCCTTGCCAGCATGCACCTGGATGCCATTGGCTGCATGCCCTGCAACCCGTCCATCGGCGGCGTGGCAAAGGGGCAACTGACCCGGGAAATCGACGCTCTGGGCGGTGAAATGGCACGCGCCATCGATGCAACAGGAATTCAGTTCAAAATGCTGAACAGAAGCAAAGGTGCCGCCGTCCATTCGCCCCGTGCTCAGGCAGACCGTTTCCGCTATGTCGACTATATGACCGAGGTCTGCTGCACCACGAAAAACCTGAGTCTTAGAGAAATGGAAGTGGCGGATTTTCTCGTGGAAGACGGAAAAATCCACGGAGTCGTTGCCACTGACGGCGCGGAAATCGCAGCACGGGCAGTCATCGTCTGTACCGGCACTTATCTACGCGGTCTGCTGCATTACGGCATGGAAAGCAGACCCGGCGGAAGAGGCAATGCCGCCGCTGCAAACAGCCTGAGCAGTGCCTATACCCGTCTGGGCTTCACGCTGGGCCGTCTGAAAACAGGCACCTGCGCCCGCATTCATAAAGACAGCGTCAACTATGACCTGCTCCAGGAACAGCCTGGCGACGACAACCCGCGCCCTTTTTCTTTTTCAACGCCCGTTGAAAACTTCAACAGAAACTTCATCTCCTGCTGGATCACACGTACCAACGAAAACACCCGGGATATCATTCTTGCAAATATGGATCGCAGCCCTCTCTATTCCGGGAAAATTGAAGGCATCGGCACCCGTTACTGTCCGAGTATAGAAGATAAAATCGTCAAGTTTCCCGACAACATCAGCCATCATATCTTTCTCGAACCGGAAGGGCTCGACACCGATGAGATGTATGTCAACGGACTTTCCACGAGCCTGCCGCCCGATGTGCAGTATGCCATGCTCCACAGCTGCCGCGGACTGGAAGAGGCGGAGATCATCCGGCCGGGCTATGCCGTCGAATACGATTTTATCCCGCCCACCCAGCTGAAGCCCACACTGGAAACCAAGGCGGTGCGCGGTCTTTTCCACGCCGGGCAGATCAACGGCACCTCAGGCTATGAGGAAGCGGCGGCACAGGGCATTTATGCCGCCTTTAACGCCATGCGCTATCTCCGGCAGGAACCGCCGCTCGTCATCAGCCGGAGTGAGGCTTATCTGGGCGTTATGGTGGATGATATTGTGACCAGGGGTGTGCTGGAGCCCTATCGCCTCTTTACCTCCCGGGCAGAATACCGCCTCCATCTGCGCCATGACAACGCCGATCAGCGCCTTGCCGCCTACGGACTGGAGAGAAACTGCAGTGCCGCCTCTGTCGAAGCGAGAGAACAGCGTATCAAAGCGGAGATAAAACGGCTGCGCACGACCATCGCGACGCCGTCTCCTGCGCTAAACAGCCTTCTGCAGGAATGCGGTGAAGCCGCCGCCGTGCAGGCTGCGCCCCTGGAACAGATTCTCCGCCGTCCGGGCATGTCTCTGGAGAAACTTCACCGTTTTTCGCCTCCTCCCGAAACGCTGGATTTTCAAAGCAGAGAGCAGGTGGAAATCAGAGTCAAATACAGCGGCTATCTGGAGCGTGAAGCCCGGATGATCGGGCATTTCACCAAAACGGAAAAACTTGCCATTCCCGATGATCTGGATTACGATGCCATTTCAGGGCTGCCCCGGGAAAGCAGGCAGCGGCTGAAAGAAGTACGCCCCGCCAACTTCGGTCAGGCGTCACGCATCCCCGGCGTCCGCGCCTCCGACGTGGCGGTGCTGCATATTTATCTGGTAAAGCTGCAGCGGTCCCGAAACGGCGCATGAATAACTTGTACAAACAAACTGTTTCTTTTTCTAAAGATCCAATACAGGAGCATGCAGCATCTTGAAACAGAATTCTGCCGGCACATCCGGAATATCACGTCGCACCTTTCTCAAACAGAGCGGCTGTACTCTTGCCGGTGCCGCCCTCGGTCGCAGTTTTCATATCGGCAAAGCCCGTGCCCTGCGTCAGGGCAAAGTCATAATGCTCGGCTATGACGGCATGGAAAGCAGCATTGTCTCTGCCATGATGGAACGAGGCGATCTCCCCCATTTCGCCCGATTGAAAGCCCTCGGCGGCGACTACACACTGACGACAACCATTCCGCCCCAGTCGCCTGTTGCCTGGTCTTCTTTCGCAACCTGCAAAAACCCCGGTGCGCACAATATTTTTGATTTTATCCGCCGCACCCCCGATGGAGCCGCCGGCCCCATGCCGCTGGTCGGTACAGGCAAGATACACCCAGCTGCCATCACGCCGGACGGAGTGATGCAGAAAAAAGCGCAGGCTGAAAATTTCCGGAAAGGCGCCCCCTTCTGGAGTATTGCCGATGAACAGGGAAAAAGAGGCAAAATCCTGAATATTCCCTTTGCTTTTCCGCCCGACCCGCTGAAAAACAGCCTCATGCTCTGTGCGTTGGGCGTGCCTGATCTGCGCGGCACCACCAGCACTTACTATTCCCTGAGCGATCGTTTTACTGCCGGGCAGCTTTCAGAATCACTGGGCGGAGGGAAACGGATCCTCCTCTCTTTTGACGGATCCGATGAGACACAGTTGCCCATTCCCGGGCCCCGGGATGCCCGGTTTCCCTTCTCTGATCCCAAGGCCTACACCGAGGCGATGCTCTCTCTGAAAATGGATCGCAAGAACCGGCAGGGTCTCGCCGCAAGCGGTGAGCATCAGGTTGAGCTGAACCAGGGAAAATGGTCGGAGTGGCTCGAGTTCTCTTTCAAAATGACCGAAAAAGACGCGGTCTTCGGTATTGCGCGCTTTTTTCCCACGGAAATCGGCGAGCAGATCCGGCTGTATATGTCCTGCGTCCAGTACCATCCGGAGCACCCCTATACCGCCCTGACGCAGCCCGAAGCGTACAGCGCTGAGCTGAAAGGACGGCTGGGTCTTTATAAAACCATCGGCTGGGCATACGACACCCATGCGCTCAGACAGAATGATCTGGACGAAGATGCTTTTCTGGAAGACATTAAATACACCATGACCTGGCGGGAACAGCTGACGATGGACGAACACCGCCGGGGCAATTATGACTTTCTGCTCAGCGGATGGACGGCTACCGACCGGGTCGGTCATATGTTCTGGCGGTTTCGGGATGAAAAACATCCGCTCTATGAAGAAGATGTACCGGACAGATGGAAACAGGCGCTTGAAAACACCTACAAGCAGGCAGATGCCTTTGTCGGACAGATGCTGAACGAAATCACCGACGAGGATACCCTCTTCGTCTTTTCCGACCATGGCTTCGGTACCTGGCGCACCGGATTCAATCTCAACAGTTGGCTTCAGGAAAACGGCTATCTCAGCGTTGCTGATCCAAAAGCCGCCAACACCGGTTTTCTCATGGGCATCGACTGGGCAAAAACAAAGGCTTATTCGGTCGGACTCAGTTCTCTTTATATCAATCTGCAGGGCAGAGAACGCTTCGGCACTGTCAAAAAGGATGAGGCGGACGCTCTGGCGCAGGAATTGACCGCACGTCTCGCCGAGGTGAAAGATCCCGCAACAGGCGCAAAGGTATATTCAACGCTGTATCTGTCGGGCGAATACCGGGGCGAGGCGATGGCTGATGCACCGGACATCTCCCTCGGCTATGCCGCAACGTATCAGAGCGGAAGACAGACCTCGCGCGGCGGTGTCGGCGAAGCTCTCTTTGAGCCCGTTACCGACAAATGGAGCGGAGAGCATGCCTCCAGTGATTACCGGCACTGCCCCGGTGTTTTCTTCACGAACAGACCGCTCGAAAAAGGGAACCCGCACATTCAGGACCTGGGCGTAACAGCGTTGCATCTGCTGGGCGTCGACATGCCCGGCGATCTCGAAGGAGATATGCTGTTATAAGCAATGCATTGGGGGCGAAGAAGCTGATTTTTCAAATAAACAAAGGTCATCTAAACAAAATAAATGGACTGCCATACTAGCCGGCCGATACATTCCTCCTGATCCTGCCAGGAAAGCCTCCTGTGGCTGCTCTGGCTTCGCTCCGGAAAAGAGTTGAAGTACCGTTTCCTGATACTTTATTCTTTTGGCATGCTTGCAAAAGCAAGTTCACATAACATTTCGCTGTGTGAATCCGATTCCTTCCTGTGTTTTTCAACTGCGCCGTGTTTTCTGCTGTGCAGACAAAGACGCAGATCATCTGTACCTTCTTTCATCCCTGCAGGCGTCTGGTAAGACGCAAAGGAGATCCATCTCATGTCCGAAAAAAAGAAATGCGGTCGCTTCCGGCTTTGTTTAAAGTGGGGCTTCCGGATCTTTCTTCTGATTGTCCTGATTCTTGCCGGTATTCTGGGCTATTTTTTCAGGGAAGGGATTTACAAACGATATTTCCTTTTCCCGAAACAAGCCAAAGCCTGGGCTCAGTTTAAAGCAGAGCGTGTCGAGCCGGGCATTGCCACAGGCTGGCACGAATACCGGGGCATGCTTCACAGCCATTCGGAACTGTCTCACGATTCCGCCGCCGCTTTTCCGGAGATTGTGGCGGCTCTGAAGAAAATCGATGTCGATTTCATCTGTATGACTGATCACTATGAGAAAGGGCTTGCCGACTACTCGCTGGGCTGGAACGGCATGCATGACGGCATTCTGTTTATCCGCGGGTACGAGCTGGATCACGGACTCATGCCCTGGGGTATTCCGGAAGGAACCGTTTTCGCCGCCTTTGATGAACCGCGCGCACTTGCAAAACGCATTCGTGAACTGGGCGCCGTGCTTTTTTACTCACACACCGAGAAAGACCGTATGTGGGATCTTCCTGAACTGGAAGGCATGGAGATCTACAACATTCACACCGACTATCTGGAAGAGCCTAAAGGAATCATCCAGAAGATGCTGCCACAGCTGCTGCTCACGGTCAAGCCCTATCCGCAGCAGTCTCTGCGTATTATTTTTGATCCCCCTGCAGGTCAGCTTGCCCGGTGGGATGATCTGAACCGTACCCGCCACATCACAGGTATTGCCGCCAATGACACCCATCAGAATGTGGGTGTACGCGCCATCTATACACCCAATGACACCGTTATTCTTAAAGGAACGGGCGAGAAACACAAGATCATAAAAGAATTCAAACTCAATTTTCTGACCCGTGCTCTGCTGAAACTCTGCTGCGGACCGCTGACACCCGATCAGGAATTCTGGCGCTTTGAACTGGACGCCTATCACGTCTCCGGCCACCATGTGAACACCCATGTGCTGGCAAAAGACCTGACAGAAGAAAGCATTCTTGATGCATTGCGCGCCGGGCGCGCCTTTGTCGCATTTACCGCCATTGCCGATGCAACAGGTTTTATTACCTATATAGAAGGCGATCAGGGCAAAGTGGTCATGGGCGAAAGCATCGCCTACCAACCCGGTATGCAGCTGGTGGCGGCGGCCCCGAACCAGTGTCGCTTCCTTCTCCTGAATCATGGAAAAGAAATCGCCCGCGCCGAAGGTGCCCGTTGCACTTTTGATATC
Organism: Candidatus Hydrogenedentes bacterium ADurb.Bin170; assembly: GCA_002070275.1. Taxonomy (GTDB): domain Bacteria; phylum Hydrogenedentota; class Hydrogenedentia; order Hydrogenedentales; family CAITNO01; genus JAAYJV01. The sequence goes on along the minus strand of MWCY01000025.1, from coordinate 15,069 downwards.
CCCGGCCCCGGCAAATACCGTATTGAAGCGCACCTGAACATTCTGGGTGAATGGACGCCGTGGATTTATGCAAATCCCATCGAGGTAACCGAAACAGCTCCGGAACCCCCAGCCCTGCCCGCACCTGCCGAGGAAGAAACGGGAGCTGCTGAAGCCGACGCCGTTGCCACTGACGATGCAGCATGAAAGGCCGTAACCATTGAACAGTAAACGGGCGTTCCGTTATCTCTGTTATATCAGCCTGCTGCTGTTCGTCTCAGCGGGATTGTATGCGCTGGGCGCCGTGCTGGCGGAACAGGACACAGATCCCCGCGAAACGGCTTTTCCTTCATCAGAAATGCCTGATCAGCTGTGCCTGACCTGGAGCGACTCTCCGCAGCACACACAGACGATTCAGTGGCGCACGTCTCCTGCTGTACGCACCGGGCAGGTGCAGTATCACCCGGCGGCAGAAGGCGAAGAAAACGCACACACCGCCGATGCCTCCCTGTTCGTGCTGAAAGACAGCGGCGTAATCAATGATCCGGTGAATCATCGCTTCACTGCCGTGCTTCGCGATCTCATCCCGGGCACGGTGTACCGCTACCGGGTCGGTGCGGCATCCCGTTGGAGCGACTGGTCGGAATTCGTCACTGCCCCTGCAGGCACGGCTCCCTTCTCTTTTGTTTATCTGGGCGATCCACAGGTGGGCTTTGACCAGTGGTCACAGCTGCTGCAGAGTGCCATTACCCGCTGCCCCGATGCCGCTTTTTATGCGGTAGCAGGTGATCAGGTCAACCGGGGCACTCATCGTAATGAATGGGACGAACTTTTCCGTGCGGCGACAGGAATATTCGACAGACGCCCTTATGTGCCGGCGCCGGGCAATCATGACTACGCACGACGGTGGAAGCCGAAGATGTATCTGGATCTGCTGACGCTTCCCGAAAATGGCCCTGTCTGCCCCGGTCCTGAATTATCCTATGCCTTTCACTACAGCAACGCTCTTTTTGTCGTACTCGATTCGAATCGCTTCATCCGGGCACAGAAAGCCTGGCTGGAAGAGCAGCTAAAAAATACGAAGGCAACCTGGAAATTTGCAATTTTCCATCATCCCGCCTATTCGAGCAAAGCCAACAGAGACAACCGCACGATACGGAAAGTCTGGGGCAGTCTTTTCGACACCTACCATGTGGATATGGCGCTGCAGGGGCATGACCACGGATACCTGCGCACAAAACCCATGCATGGCGGGCTGGTGGCAGCCTCGCCTGCAGAAGGCACCGTCTATGTCGTATCTGTCTCCGGGGCAAAACGCTATGCCGTCGGTGATTTTTCCTATGCGGAAAAAACGCTTGATCACACTGCCACCTGGCAGCATATCGATATTCAGACGGAAGGCGGTGATGTGCTGACCTACCGCGCCTATACGCAGGAAGGAACTCTTGTGGACGAGCTGACCATCAGAAAATAAGAGCAAATACGGCGCATTCACCCATTTTTCAGTTTTTTAATCCCCGGAAGCACAAAAGCGGGCTTCCGGGGATTAATTTTTTAACTGCATATGTTAAAAACTACCAAGATCCCCAATGCCGCAAGGCGACAGGAAGAGGAGCCTCTCATGCATCTATTTGTCCCAAAGGAACACGACAGCCGGGAAACACGAACCGCGCTGACCCCGGATGGTGCCGCACAACTGATCAAACTGGGTGCGGAGGTCACCGTCGAAGCAGGGCTCGGTGAAAAGAGCGGATTCCCAGATGCTCTTTACGAAAACGCCGGTGCACGGCTGACTTCCGACCGCAACGCCGCACTGCAGGCAGCATCTGCTGTGCTTCAGGTCTGCAAGCCCTCCGTGGCAGATGTCGCCCTCATGAAAGAAGGCACGCTGCTTATCTGCCTGCTCGAACCCTTCACTTCTTTTGACGTGCTGGATGCGCTGGAAAAACAAAAAGTAAATGCTGTCTCTTTGGAAATGATTCCGAGGACAACGCTGGCGCAGAAGATGGACGTGCTCAGCTCCCAGGCGAATCTGGCGGGCTATGTGGCGGTACTGACAGCTGCAAACCGGCTCAGCCAGGTACTTCCCATGATGATGACACCGGCAGGCACACTGAAACCCGCACGGGTCTTTATCATCGGTGTGGGCGTGGCAGGGCTTCAGGCAATCGCCACAGCGAAGCGACTGGGCGCGCGGGTCGAGGCCTTTGATACACGTCCGGCAGTGGAAGAACAGGTGCACTCCCTCGGCGCAAAATTCGTGAAGATCGATCTCGGTGAGACAGGCCAGACCAAAGACGGGTACGCAAAGGAGCTGACGGAAGAACAGAAGGAACTGCAGAAAGCGGGCATGGCGAAAGTGATCGCCCAGTCCGATATTGTCATCACAACGGCACAGGTCTTCGGAAAATCAGCCCCACGAATTGTATCCCGCGCCATGGTGGAAGCCATGAAACCGGGCAGTGTCGTGGTTGATCTGGCGGCGGAAACAGGCGGCAATGTGGAAGGTGCGCAGGCAGGCGCCGAAGTGAATATTAACGGGGTGCGCCTGATCGGTGCGGAAAACTTCGCCGGTCGGGTTGCAGGACACGCTTCCCAGATGTTTTCCTCCAACAGCGTGAATTTCATTACCCACTTCTGGGACAAAGAGAACAAGGACATTCATCTGAATCTTGAGGATGAAATCATGGACGGCTGCCTTATTATTCTGAACGGCGCCCTCCGCAACGAAATGATCAGGAAAGCGAGGCAGGCATAATGGATATCACTCTTCTTTTATTCACATTTGTGCTGGCGATTTTTCTGGGCTTCGAGCTCATCAGCAAAGTGCCTTCCCAGCTGCATACGCCGCTGATGAGCGGTTCCAATGCCATCTCGGGCATAAGTATTGTCGGTGCGCTGCTGGCGTCGGGACTCTCCTCCGATACCACACTGGGTCTGATCCTGGGACTGGTGGCGGTTATCTGTGCCACCATCAACGTGGTAGGCGGCTATCTTGTAACCGACCGGATGCTTTCCATGTTTAAAACCCGGGAAGGAAGCCAAAAGTGAATATCCTGATTGATCTCTCCTATATTGTCGCATCCATCCTATTTATTTTCGGGCTGAAAATGCTGGGCAAACCCACCACTGCCGTGCGGGGCAATCAAATATCCGCTATCGGCATGCTGGTGGCGATTGTTGCAACCCTGCTTTACAGTGGCATGGACTACCGTTGGATCATTGTGGGGCTTGTCATCGGCAGCGGCATCGGTGCTGTTGCCGCCATCCGCGTGCCCATGACCTCCATGCCCGAATTCGTCGCTCTCTTTAACGGGACAGGCGGCCTTGCCAGCCTGCTCGTAGGCTGGTCTGAATACAACAAATTTCTCAGCACACCGGACGGAACGCTGGAAGTCGTGCCTGTAGTCGCCATCTTTCTGGCGGTGCTCATCGGCGGGGTCACCTTCACAGGAAGCATGATCGCCTATGCGAAACTGGCGGAACGTATCGACGGCAAGCCGACCCTTTTCACCGGACAGCAGGCGGTTAATGCACTCATTGTGGCAGCGCTGGTTATCAGCGGTGTTTTCTACATCATGAACCCCGGTGCCGGTCTGTCCCAGATTCTGTTTTATATTACGGTCGTCCTTTCTCTGGTTCTGGGCGTGCTTGTAACCATCCCCATCGGCGGTGCCGATATGCCCGTAGTTATCTCCCTGCTCAACAGCTATTCAGGGCTGGCAGGTTGCGCTGCCGGTTTTGTCATTTCCAATACCGTGCTGATCGTCGCCGGCTCTCTGGTCGGTGCAAGCGGCATTATCCTGACCAGCATCATGTGCAAAGCCATGAACCGCTCTCTGGCACATGTACTTTTCAGCGGTTTCGGCGCTGCATCTTCGACGGGCGGCGGAAGCACTGAAACAGGCGAAGTGAAGCCCATCTCCGCAGAAGATGCTTATTATGTCCTTGAAGCGGCGAGCTCCGTCGTTTTCGTACCTGGTTACGGAATGGCTGTCGCCCAGGCGCAGCATGCGGTACGTGAGCTGGGCGATCTGCTCGAAGCCAACGGCGCCGAAGTGAAGTATGCCGTGCACCCCGTGGCTGGGCGCATGCCCGGCCATATGAATGTGCTGCTCGCCGAGGCGAATGTGCCCTATGAGCAGCTGGTGGAAATGGACGATATCAACCCCATTATCAGCAGTGTGGACGTGTGCGTGGTGATCGGTGCCAATGACGTGGTCAATCCCGGTGCACGGGAAGACGAATCCAGCGCCATCTACGGCATGCCTATTATTAACGTCGATCTTGCCCGCACCTGCTTTGTGCTGAAGCGTTCCATGCGTGCAGGTTTTGCAGGGATTGAAAATCCTCTTTTCTTCAAAGAAAATACACGCATGCTCTTCGGTGATGCGAAAGAAAGTATCACTACTCTGGTGGAACAGTTTAAAAGCAGCTGAGCAGGCAAGGAAACGTCACGAAGGCCTGTTGTGAACGGCGCAGCTCTGCCGGAAAAGGCGCATGGAACAAAATTTCGGGCCGCACATGCTGCAGAACCCGTCTTCCAGAGAGGACTTGCTTTCCGGAAAGGACTGCAACCGGATCTGCAAGGCATGATCGGGATCAAGGGAAAGGGCAATCTGATCTGCCCAGCGGAATTCCATCCGCGCCTTGCTTAGGGCATTGTCCCTGATCTGTGCACCCGGCAGTCCTTTAGCAAGATCAGCGGCGTGTGCGGCAAGCTTATGAGTCACGACACCACGGCGCACATCGTCTCTGTCGGGCAGTCCCAGATGCTCCCGCGGTGTGACATAGCAGAGCATGGACGCACCTTCGGCGGCAATCATGGCGCCGCCCAGAGCCGAGGTGATGTGGTCATAGCCGGGTGCGACGTCCGTGGGCAGCGGACCGAGGGTATAAAAAGGCGCTTCGTGACACCATTCGGCCTGAAGGCGCCTGTTTTCCGCAATAAGATGCATGGGCACGTGGCCGGGTCCCTCATTAATCACCTGCACATACTGATCCCAGGCACGGAGCGTAAGCTCTCCCTGGGTTTTCAGTTCTGCAAGCTGCGCATCATCGTTGGCATCATAAATACTGCCCGGACGTAACCCGTCGCCGATGGATACGGCAATGTCATAGGCCGCAAGGATTTCACAAACGTCATCCCAATGGGTATAAAGGAAGTTTTCTTTCTGGTGATAGCGGCACCAGTGCGCCATAATCGCACCGCCACGGCTGACGATTCCTGTCATCCGTTTTTCGGTCAGAGGAAAATGCGCCTGCAGTGCGGCGGCATGAATTGTGAAATAATCCACCCCCTGTTCCGCCTGCTCGATGAGTACTTCTTTAAAGAGAGGCCAGGTGAGTGCTTCCGGCTTTCCTTCGGCACGTTCCAGCGCCTGATAGAGCGGCACAGTTCCAATAGGCACCGGGGCATTGCGCAGTATCCATTCCCGTGTATCATGAATATCGTCACCCGTACTCAGGTCCATGACTGTATCGGCACCCCACAGCACTGCCCAGACCATTTTCTCCACTTCTTCCGAAATGCTGCTGTGCAGCGCTGAATTGCCGATATTCGCATTGATTTTGACGGCGAAGCGGTTGCCGATCAGCATGGGTTCCGCTTCGGGGTGATTGATATTGGCAGGCAGGATGGCTCTGCCCGATGCAATTTCTTCACGCACCAGTTCCGGAGTGATGGCGCTGTACTGCCGGGGCGGGAATGTTCTGTGTGCCAGTGTGTCACTGTATCGCTCCATCAGCACATTTTCCCGGATGGCGGCATATTCCATCTCTTCGGTGATGATGCCCTGCTGCGCCAGATAGCGCTGCGTAATATGTTTTCCGGAACGGGCACGACGCACTGTTCTTTTGCCTGGAAAGGCTGTGGAACGGGCGTGCGGCGCCTCTTCTCTTGTCTCAAGATCGGTGCGGGCATCCAGCCAGCCTTTCCGCAGAGGTGGCAGCCCTTTTTCGTAGGCCACTGTAAAATCCGGATCCGTGTACGGGCCGGAGGTGTCATAAAGAACGACAGGCGGATTGGTCTCCACCAATTCTCCGGTTTCGTTGACCGTGGGATGCTGTGACACTTCGCGCATGCCTACGGAAATGCCGGGCCGGCTTCCCTTTACGTAAATCTTGCGGGATTGAATGAATTCAGGAAAGGAGAGTCCCTTCATGAGAGAGGAAGTTTCATTATTCTGTTTTTCGGGCATGGGCTCTGCTTTCTTTCACACATCCGGTTCAGCGGATCAGTCCGCCGCCAGATATTTATTCTTCAGATACCGGAGAAAACTGTCCGGTTCCGGTGTTTTACCGCATACTTCAGTGAGAAGCGGCAGGGTTAATGCTCTTCGTCCTTTTTCATGAACATGTGTTCGGAGCCAGTGAAGCAGCGGCTGAAACTGTCCGGACGCAATCTTTTCATAGAAGCCTTCAATTTCGCTTTCCGCTTTTTCCAGAATGCAGGCGGCATAGAGGTTACCGAGGGCATAAGTGGGGAAATAACCGAAAGCGCCGTGGGACCAGTGGATATCCTGAAGGCATCCCTGTCGGTCATCGGGAACTGTGACTCCGAGGAAATCTGTCATTTTTTCACGCCACACCGCCGGAACATCCTTTGCTTCCAGATCGCCGTTGAAGAGTGCCTTTTCTATTTGAAAGCGGATGATCACATGCAGGTTGTAACTGCATTCGTCTGCATCAACCCGGATCAGTGACGGCGAGACCCGGTTGACCGCACGATAGAGATCCTCATCGGAAAGATGCCCGCCTCTGTCGGGAAAATGCGCGCGAAAGACAGCCCCGTAATGACTCCAGAAAGCGCGACTTCTGCCAATCATGTTTTCCCAGAGCCGGGACTGGGATTCATGAATGCCGAGAGAAGGAGCGGCAGCCAGAAGCGTCCCTTCATCTTTTTCCTGAAAGCCCTGCTCATAAAGGGCGTGACCGCCTTCGTGAATGGAACTGAAGAGAGCGGAGAAGGGTTCTTTTTCCGAGTAGCGGGTGGTAACACGCACATCGCCAATGGAAAAATTGGTTGTGAAGGGGTGAGCGGAAACATCCTGCCTGCCTGCTTCAAAATCAAAACCCATATCGGCGAGTATCTGCTCGGTGAAACGCCGCTGTGCTTCTATCTCCCAGCCTTCCGGGATTACCGGCGGAGGGGCAGATGCCTTCATTTCTGTAATTTCCTGAAGAAGCGGCGTCTGCTCTTTTTCAAGTAATGAAAAGATGCTGTCCACTTCATCGACAGAAATGCCCCGTTCATAATTTTCCAGCAGTGCATCATAAGGAGGCAGCTCCGGATTGAGGCACGCCGCCTGTTTTTTTGAAAGCGCAATGAGTTTTTCCAGATGAGGCAGGAAAAGAGGGAAATTGTCCTGTTTACGGGCTTCGAGCCAGGCATGATAAGCGGCACTTTGTGCCTCGGCAAATTCCCGAACCAGGCTTTCAGGAATACGCACCGCCCGGTTGTATTCGTAAAAAGCTTCCTGAAGCAGTGCCCGGTCGTCAGGCGTGCAGCGATCCTGTTCCGACAGGCAGGAATCAAAGAGGGCACCCGTTTCAGGGGCAGTAAAGAGCGTATGCGCCTGGGCACTCAATGCGGCGATCTGGGCACCCCGCGCCGCCGCGCCTTTAGGCGGCATATACACCTCCTGATCCCAGGAGAGAAGCGCTTCCGCGGCTCTGAGATGATGAACATCCCGCAATCTTGCTTTTAATTGGTCTAAAGAATTGGCGGAAGTCATGATGCTCTCCATTTCTCTTGCCGGCGCTGCTGCTGTGTCTTGAATCAAATTTATATACTACCGCAACGACACATGACACACCAAAGACCGTCTTTTTTTTCAGGCGGCTTCGAAACTGCTGTATTGCCTGACTCCTCAGGACTGATCCAGCGCCTGTGCCAGCAGCATGCCGATATTTTTGCTCAGTGCGGCGGGGTTATCCACTTCCCCGCCTTCCGCAAGAAGCGCCATGCCGTATAGCGTTTCGGCAAAGAGTGTGTTGGCATCTTTGGACGGGTCTTTTTCAAAATGCTTGAGCAGTCCGGCGGCAACAGCATGGTTCGTATTGATTTCGAGGATACGCTTGGTTTTCGGCATCTGCTGTCCCATGAGCTTCATCATTTTTTCTAATTGCGGACTGAGGTCAGCTTCATCGATGACGAGACAAGCCGCTGAGTCTACAAGACGGGCAGACGCGCGCACTTCTTTCACATGATCGGAGAGGATTTCGGAGAGCACTGCAAAAAGACCCCGGAAGCGATCTTCTTTAGCCTCAGGTTTTTCCTCTTCCTTGTCTTCCTGCTGCACCTCATCCAGATCCAGGGCGCCACGGGCGGCTGATTTAAATTCGTAATCACCATATTTGTCGGCGTGGTGTGTCCAGAATTCGTCGGAGCCATCGCTGAGAAGCAGCACCTCGATATTTTTGGAGCGGAACGCCTCGAGATGAGGCGAGTCTTTCAGTGCTGCCAGAGATTCACCGGACAGATAATAAATGTGTTTCTGCCCTTCCTGCATGCGCTCAACATATTCTTTCAGAGAAGCGGGCTCGTCACCGGAACGGGTTGTCTGGAACAGAGACAGATTGAGCAGCGCCGCTCTGTTGTCCGGATCCATGGTAATCCCTTCTTTCAGAATGGCGCCGTACTGCGTCCAGAAAGCCCGGTATTTTTCCCGGTCAGTCTCCTGCAGGGACTGCAGCTCCTGCAGCAGCTTTGCAACAATCCCTTTGTTCATGCGCTGCACCTGCCGGTTTTCCTGCAGCAGCTCACGCGAAATATTGAGGGGCAGGTCTTCGGAGTCCACTACACCCCGGACGAAACGGAAATAGGAAGGAAGCAGATCCCGGCAGTTGTCCATGATGAAAATGCGCTTAATATACAGATGCAGACCGTGTTGCAGCGCCTGCTGTGAATAGAGCAGGTCGTAGGGCATCCGCTCGGGGATATAAAGCAGCATTCTGTATTCCAGCGTGCCTTCTATTTTCGCCTGAATACGGAACAGGGGATTATTCCAGTCGTGTGTGAGATGCTTGTAAAACTCGTTATATTCTTCGTCGGTTACTTCCTCTTTTGAGCGCAGCCAGATGGCTTTCATGGAATTGAGAGGTTCGTCCGAAGCTGCTGCTGTATCGGTGTCGCTATCGGCGTCTGCATCTTCTGCCAGGTCTTCTTCGGCTTTGACTACTGTCAGGCGAATGGGATAGGAAACGAAATCACTGTATTTCTTTACAATCCGCCGGATTTCATAGGAATCGGTATAATCCTGAAGACTGTCTTCCTGATCGGGATCTTTCAGATAAAGCGTGACCGTGGTGCCCGCCTCTTCTCTTGTCGCGTCGCCGATGGTGTATTCACCCTGGCCGCTGCTTTCCCAGAGTGTGGCTTCGTCCGTGCCTGCCCGACGGGTGATCAGGCTAACTTTGTCTGCTACCATAAAAGAAGAATAAAAGCCGACACCGAACTGCCCGATCAGATCAGGGGAGCTGTCGCCTTCTTTTTTTTCTTTCAGCGCGTTCAGAAATTCGCGGGCCCCGGATTTGGCGATGGTACCGATGAACTGATGCACTTCGTCCCGGCTCATGCCGATGCCGTTGTCGATGATGGAAAGCGTCCTTGCTGCCGAATCGGCTTCAATTCTGATTTCCAGTTCCGATGCGCTTTCCAGAGCAGGATTACTGATGCTTTCATAACGGCGCTTGTCGAGGGCATCGGAGCTGTTGGAAATGAGCTCCCGCAGAAAAATCTCTTTATTGGAGTAGACGGAATGCACCATCAGCTCCAGAATCTGGCGTGCTTCTGTTTTAAACGTAAAAGTTTCAGATTGACTCACGGCTTAACTCCTCTTCGCAATACACAAAACTGCAATCAACTGGCGATATAGGCATCAATCGCTTCGCGCAGCGTCAGGAAAATCCAGCGGCGCTTTTCTTCATTGCTCTCCAGCAGCGTTACCCGGAAACCGGGGTGAGAGCACTGGAAGCCGGTAAGAGGCACAACGACGATGCCGGTAGAACCCATGAGGTAATACACAAAACGTTTATCATTGCTGACATTTTTTACAAGCGCTTCAATACGTTCCTTCACTTTCGGATTTTCAATGGGAAGGGTCTGTTTATTGTTGAGCAGTTTTTCCTTGAACATTACAGTCATGTAAAAGGCGCCGCCGGGCTTATTGACAATGACGGAGTCACAGCCTTCAAAAGCGGCGGCTGCTTCGTCGGCCCGCTTGCTGAACATGAGCGCACGGTTGGCAAGATGGCCTTTGTATCGGGGATCACTGTAGACCCGGGGGATGGACATCTGCGGCAGGGTGGTGGAGCACACTTCCAGACGTTTGGCAGCGAGGAGGCTGTCCACGTACTGAGAGAAGTTGGCGTCTTTGTCGCGGTTCAGAATTTCAATCCAGCCACAGCGTGCGCCCGGCCAGGGGTATTCCTTGCTGATGCCGCGCATGGCAATGGCCGGTACATCCTGAATCCACTGGCTCATATGCATCTGCGGGAACCCCGGATAGGTGATGTGGGTGTAAATTTCGTCGGCAATCATGAAGAGATCGTGTTCTTTGGCGATAGCAACAATCTGATCCAGCACCTCCCGGGGATACACAGCGCCTGTAGGGTTGTCCGGGCTCAGCAGCAGAATACCGGCGATGGAATCGTTGTACCGCACCTTGTTGCGGATGTCTTCAATATTGGGCATCCAGTTGCTCTGCGGATCCAGATCATACGTGACCGGGCCGTAGCCGGAATGCGCCGCTTCTGCTGAGGAATGGGTGCTGTATGCAGGAGACGGGCCAAGTACCCGGGCCTCCCGTTTCAGAAAACCGTAAATGCGGGCGACGGCGTCACCAATCCCGTTAAAGAAAATGATATCTTCCGGCGTAATTTTGACACCGTCCGGCCGGGCATTCACCGTATCGGCAAGAAAAGCACGGGTGTTGGGGATCCCTGCCGTATCGCAATAGCCAAAGGACTCGGGCTGCTCGAGAAGATCCCGGAGGATTTCTTTGATCCAGGGAACGATTACTTCGCCTTTTTCAATAGGATCACCGATATTTTCCCAGGTGATATTCTGTCCCAGAGAGCGGATTTCTCTGGCTACGCTTACGATTTCACGGATTTCATATTTAAGGTTGCCGGAGCCTTCGTGCACAATGCTGAGGCGCATGAGCGTTTTTCCTTGATAGTTTTCGCTTGTTAAAAAAGGTTTGCAGCCGCTCAAAAGAGGGCAGCGAGACGAATTCTCTGACGGAAAGCCTGCAAAACACCTGCCAAAATAGTAGCCCTTTTGGCACAGGAAATGCAAAAAGATCGGAAAGGCGAAAAACGATTTGACAGCGGAACCTGCATCTGAGGAGATGCTCTCTATTTCGGCGGCAGCAGACAATAAAGATCGAATGGCCGGAGAAGGCAGGATCCCTTCTTTTGACTTTTATGCCGAAATCCCGGCATTCAGGAAAATGCCGCCTCTGCACTAAAATTCTCTGGTGCCTTCCCGGGTAAGCAGTATGGGCCGGTACTTTCGTGCTAATAGTTGATTCGGGCAATAGCGACAACTGAAGAGCAGTCCCAGACGTTGCCCTTATGGAGAAGAAATGCGGTTCTCCGGCAGGATCTGATTTTGGCTTTTTTTCTCCTGATCCTGTGTTTCTTTGGGCCCCGGGGTGAGGCAACGGCATGAAATGCCACCGCCAAAGAAGGAATTGGCACTCGTAGGCTTTTGTTTCAGCCTGGTATGAATGTTACACTATTTAACAGTAATCTATTTCCCCCTTGTGTTCTATGCAGATAATTATCCATAAAAGAAAAACAGGTATAAGGAGTACTCCGGATGAACAGCAAGACTCGTAGCAATGCGTCTTTGCACTGCATCACAGCAGTGGGCGCTCTGCTGCTGGCGCTGGCAATGCCTGCCGCACTGGCACAGCAGAATTTGATCGTGAACGGATCCTTTGAAGCGGATCCATTACCGGCTTGGCCGGGATATCTTGGAAAGGCACCAACCGGCTGGGTAGAGCTTGGCGGCTCTCATATTATTAATGAAAATGTTCAGGCCACGTCCCCATTCCACTGGGGATCAGGCCCGGTTCCTGACGGCACCTATGTATACGGATGCCAGGGAGGCGGGCTCATCGGTCAATATGTCGGCGGTCTTGCCACGGGCACGGCGTGCGCCCTGTCTTTTGCCTATAATCTGCGTGTAGGCAACCCCGGCATGAATCTGGAAGTAAGAATGGGCAACCGTACCCTGTGGGGCCCGGCTCTTGTGACCCACAAAAGCTCATACACTACTGAAACTGTCCATTTTGCTTATGATGAGTCCTGGACCAATGCCTTTATGTTTATTTTCACCAATCCAGGAGGAGACAATACTATTCTCCTGGACAACGTAAAGTTGATGGCAGTTCCTGTTACGCGCACGGTAACTCCCAGCGTTGTCGGCGGAAACGGAACCATCTCTCCCAACACGACTCAGACAGTCCTGTATGGTAATAATGTCCCCTTTACCCTGACCCCCTCCCCGGGATATCGCGTTTCTGAAATAAAAGTAAATGGTACGCGCATTAATGACCTGCCTTTAAACTACGTTTTGAACAATGTCAAAGTGAATAGCACCGTCGCCGTTTCTTTCGCACGACCGGACTGGACTTTTGATACGGACGGTTTTTTTGAAGGCTGGAATGCCGTACAGGATATTGAACCGGGCTCAACTGTTTCAGGCGGACAACTCGCCTATGACATCACCGCCACGGCTACAGACCCCACTTGGACATCACAGCCCCTCTCTCTTCCCACCGCCGATTTTCGCTGGCTGCGCATCATTGCCAAAAACGGAACCGTTGCCCACCTTGCCAATCTGTACTGGGATGACAACACAATTTCCGGCTTTTCCCCCGGACATGAGGTTGCTCTCGGAATTTTCCCCCGTGATGATGAAATGACAGAATACTGGGCGGATCTGAATACCGTAGCCAGTTGGACGGGCGCTACCACGATTGAACAGCTCCGGCTGGACTTTCCGGACTCAGCCGACGACCCGCTGGCGTCCAACGGAACCCGAGTCGAAATAGACCGGATAAGCCTGCTGCCCGCAAATCAGGGCCCGCCGGCTCCGGCATTCAAATGGATTCGGAGACAGAGCCCTCAGGTTGCACCGCCCAGCTTCACGAATAGTACTACAGTTGTCTGGGACTTGCGCTTTAACCAGCGTTTCCTGCCCGATCTCAGCGACATTTCCTTTGCGACTACAGGCACCGCAGCCGTTGGCACTCCTGCCGTTTTCGCTGCACTTGATCCCATGGGCATTCGGCTGGGCTTTGAGGTATCCGGTGAAGGCTCAGTCAAAATTACAGGTACCGGTACGGGTACAGGAACATCTGTCCTGACAGGAGCGAAAATCACAACACCCTTTAATACGGGTGAAGCATTTCTGGTAGATACAGTCGGACCGACTGTTGCCATCGGCGCACCCTCTGCAGCCCTTGCCACCAGTGGCCCCATCAGCTTCCCCGTCACCTATGCCGATGGAGCACAGGGCAGCGGACTGGGTACGGTTACGCTGACTGCCGGGGCTGTTACCCTCCAAAAAACCGGTACTGCAACAGGGACGGTTTCCGTTTCCGGGTCAGGTGCAAACAGGACAGTAACCCTGTCCGGCATCAGTGGCGACGGAACGCTGGGTATCAGTATCGGCGCCGGAACAGCAACAGACCAGATCGGCAATCCGGCAAGTGCTTCGGCACCTTCCGCCACATTTGACGTGGACAATACGCCCCCGGTTATTACTCTGACAGGCAACGCCACTCTGAACGTGGCGCAGGGTTCCTCCTATATGGATGAGGGCGCTACCGCCTCCGACAATAGAGACGGGAACCTCACCTCTCAAATTATCGTCACCGGTTCTGTAAATACTGGTACGCTTGGCACCTACGTCCTTCGCTACAATGTCAGTGACGCGGCAGGCAACCCGGCAACTGAAGTGACCAGGACGGTGAACGTAATTGACCTTTCTAAACCCAATGTTAACGCGGTTACCGTCACATCCGCTCTGTCCGTGCAGGTCACCTTCACCAAAGACATGACCGGTGCTGTCGGTCTGCTTATTCCGGCTACCTATACAGTTTCCGGCAGCGGCAAAGGTACGCTCAATGCCAATCCCGCCACCGTGGTTGCTGTCAACGGAACAACAGTACAATTGAACTGGTTGCTGCCGAACGAAATGTTCAACGGCGGTGCCATCCGCATTACAGTTGACCCGGCGCTGAAAGACGTCTACGGCACGCTCATACAGAACAATGTGGGCGAAGACTCTACCGGTGGTATCGGTGCAGCACCTGTAATTACGCTGAACGGCGCTGATGAAGTCCTGGAATGCAGTGTTGACAGCTTCACGGAAGCGGGTGCAACTGCTTCCGACGCGGTAGACGGAAATGTTCCCGTGGTCATTACCGGAGATGCTGACGTGGACACAGCTGCCGTCGACACCTACACCATCACTTATTCCGCCCAGGATGCAGCGGGGAACCAGAGCATAGTCACCCGCACGGTTACCGTGAAAGACACGAGCGCTCCTGTGCTGACCCTTAACGGCGACGCCGCTGTTGAGATCGAATGTGGCGCCGGGTACCAGGAAGCCGGAGCTTCTGCTACCGATCTCTGCGAGGGTGATTTGAGCCAGAGCGTGGTCGTTGGCGGCGATGCCGTCAACACAGCGGCTGCGAGCACCTATGTCGTTACCTACAATGTGTCCGACAGCGCCGGCAATGCGGCGACTGAAGTCACCCGCACGGTTACCGTTGTGGACAAGACGGTGCCCGTGATCACGCTGACCGGAGCCAACCCGCTGGTGCTGGATAACGGCGATACCTATGCAGAACCCGGTGCCATTGCTGAAGATGCCTGTGACGGCAGTCTGACCACAGCGCTCATGATCGATGCCGCTGCTGTAAATGACCGTGCTCTTGGCGACTACAAAGTCTATTACACGGTTGTTGATGCAGCCGGCAACGAAGCCACCGCTGAACGCGATGTCCAGGTTCGCCGCGATGCCTGCCAGCTGAAGTACAAACTCGAAGTGACCCCGAACCCGGCAGT
>MWCY01000024.1 GCA_002070275.1 Candidatus Hydrogenedentes bacterium ADurb.Bin170 | reverse complement strand
GTGCCGGGCTGATGGAGGAGGCATGTCACGGGACGTATTTCCGCGGCGAATCCGGGTGACCATTATTGCCATGATCCGCTTGTGTGCCAATGCGGAGATTGGCGTTCCCAGGGGAGCCGCTTTCAGTCTTTGGTGTGGAACGGACTATTACCCGCTTTTGTGATCAATAGTGAAATTTCCTTTAGAGACGCATATTTTTCCTCTAATTACCTGAGACTTATATGGGTCCCATACCAAAATACTCTGGCTTAAAACATAAAATCCGCCAGCCTGGGAACGCCAATCTCCGTATTGGCAGGGGCTTTTGTGGTCTGTGTTTATGGGAGTATATCGCAGGACATAAACCCGTGGCGAATCCGAGTGACTGTCATCCCGGATATTTTGTTTTTTACCTCATTTGTCTGTACTATAATTCATTCACTGCCGGCTTTGCTGGAAAATAAATTTGTTCTATGCATAGAAGTTCCATTTTAACAGCCTGAAAGTAGTAAAGGGTGGGGCTGCAAAAAGAAAGGAAAGAGCATGCAAAACAATCCGCAGAATGAGGAACGGCTGTCGCCCTGGTGGAAAAACGGTGTTTTTCTTGTGCTCATCGCCGGTTTCAGCGTCCTGATCTGGCTGGCAGTCAAGTCCTATCAGGACGCGCCGCCTATACCCGACCAGATCAGAAATGAGCAGGGGGATATTCTTTTTACCGGCGATGATATCCGTTCCGGTCAGGAGATCTTTCTGCGCCAGGGACTGATGAACAACGGGACTGTTTGGGGGCACGGTGCGTATCTGGGTCCGGATTTTTCCACCAGTTACCTGTACCATCAGACCAATGATGCCTATGAGCTCCTGGCAAAGCAGAAATATCAGAAGAGCTGGTCGGATCTTAATGAGGAACAGAAGGAAGGCATCCGTGAAAATGTGGCAAAGGATTCCAGAGTCAACCGCTATGATCCTTCCACCGGCGTGCTCACGCTGAGCGCTGCCGAAGCCTACAGCTACGAGCAGCAGCAGGCGGTATGGCGCAAATTTTTCTCCGAGCCGCACCAGAATTTTGGACTTCCCGAAAAGTATATTGATGACGCCGAAGAACTCCGCCTGCTCACGGCATTTTTCTTCTGGACATCCTGGGCGTCCGTGACCAACCGGCCCGGAAAAGAATTTTCCTATACCAATAACTTCCCTTATGCTCCGGCGGTGAATAATGTGCCGACACACGGTACACTGCTCTGGAGCGCATTGAGTCTGATCGCACTGCTGGGCGGCACAGGTCTTGCCCTTTTTGTTTTCGGCCGTTTTGATTTTCTCGGCTGGCAGCAGAAAGATCATCTTCATCCCCAGCTGCTTCCGGGTGAAGCCTCCACAGGACAGAAGGCTGTCCTGAAATATTTCGTTATTGCCGCACTGCTCTTTCTTGTGCAGGCAACGATTGGAGGAGGGCTCGCCCACTACCGTGCTGAGCCCGGCGATTTCTACGGTTTTGACCTTTCATCGCTGCTGCCCAGCAACATTCTGCGTACCTGGCATCTGCAGCTTGCCATTTTCTGGGTGGCCACCAGTTTTGTTGCCGGTGGTCTCTTTCTTGCCGGCGCCGTCAACCGCAATGAACCGAAAAAGCAGGCGCTGGGTATTCATGTCCTTTTCTGGGCGCTGGTTGCCATCGTGGTCGGCAGTCTCGGCGGCGAATGGCTGGGCATCAAACGCCTGCTCGGCAGTCTCTGGTTCTGGTTCGGTCATCAGGGCTGGGAGTATCTGGAGCTGGGCCGTGCCTGGCAGGTGCTGCTAGCGGTGGGGCTTGTAATCTGGCTGGTACTGATTGCCCGCTGTATTCTTCCTGTGCGCAAAGATCCCGAACGGGGTCAAATTGCGTCGCTGTTTCTTTATGCAGCTATTGCCATTCCGCTTTTTTATCTGCCTGCCATGTTCTTTGGCAGCCGCTCCCACTTTACCGTTGTGGATATGTGGCGTTTCTGGATTATTCATCTCTGGGTGGAAGGTTTCTTTGAACTTTTTGCCACGACCATGGTCGCCCTTATGTTTTTCCTTCTGGGTATGGTATCCAAAAAGACAGCGCTCCGTGTGGTTTATATGGATGCGATTCTGTATCTGGGTGCTGGCATTATCGGCACCGGGCACCACTGGTACTGGACCGGCCAGGGTCACATCACCATGGCGCTTTCAGCCGTTTTCTCCGCACTGGAAGTTGTGCCGCTGACGCTGCTTACGCTGGACGCCTGGGATTTCATATCCTTGTCCCGCAATGACTGCGACGAGTGTGGCAAAAAAGTGCCCATTCCGCATCGCTGGACTTTCTACTTTCTCATGGCGGTGGGCTTCTGGAATTTCCTGGGTGCCGGTGTCTTCGGCTTCCTTATCAATCTGCCGGTGGTGAGTTATTTTGAAGTAGGCACGCTGCTGACGCCCAACCATGGTCATGCCGCCATGATGGGTGTATTCGGCATGCTGGCTGTGGCGCTCATGGTATTCGCCTTCCGCGAGTCATCTACGGATGCGGAATGGAAGAAACTGGAGAAACTGGTAGGCCTTTCCTTCTTCGGACTTAACATTGGCCTGGTGCTGATGGTTGTGATGAATCTTTTCCCGGGCGGTGTATTTCAGCTTTACGATGTCCTCGCCAACGGCTACTGGCATGCCCGGAGTCCGGAATTCCTGACGCAGGGGCTGATGCGCACCATCGAATGGCTGCGTATGCCCGGCGACGTTGTATTTCTCGGTCTTGGCTGTGCGCCTCTGGCCCTGGCAGGGGCACTTACCTATGTGAACAGCTGGCGCCGCTCTTCAGCTGAATAAATGCCAGCGTGGCCCGGACTGCTGTCCGGGTGTCCGGTTTGGAAACAGAATTACGGGCGCTTACCCGCACACTGCGGGTAAGCTGTCCGTATTTCTGTGCAGGCTGTCGGAATGCCGCTGAAATCAGGCGTGTTTCGCGGAGTGGGGCAGCTGTTTTTCAAGGAACTGTATGGATTTTTCTGAGCTCAATCCAAAACGGAAAGTAGTTGTAATCGGTGCCGGTTCAGTCGGCGCCACTTTCTGTTATGCCCTGGCGCAGAGCGGGCTTGCCGATGAAATTGTCCTGATTGATCACAATAAAGACCTTGCCCGCGGGCAGGTGCTGGATCTGGCTCATGGCCAGTCATTTTTCCCGCCCGTTACGATCCGGGTAGGGGATCAGCAGGACTATGCCGATGCGACCCTTCTGGTAATGACAGCAGGGGCAAGGCAGCAGCCCGGGGAAACGCGGCTGCAATTGCTCCGGCGCAATGCTTCCATTGTGCGGCAGGTCGCGCGGGATATTGCGCTTGCGAACTCGCCGGGCACGCTGGTGATTGTGAGCAATCCTGTGGACATCCTGACCAAGGTGGCGGCAGAAGAAACGGGATGGCGGCGAGGCCGTGTTCTGGGCTCGGGCACGGTGCTGGACAGCGCCCGGTTCCGGAGTCTGCTCAGCCATAACTGCGGTATCGATATCCACAATATCCATGCCTATATACTGGGCGAGCACGGCGACAGTGAATTTGCCGCCTGGTCGATGACGCATGTCGCGGGCATTCCCATCGATGAATACTGCACATCCTGCAGGATGTGCACACCTACAGGCAAACAGGACGAGTGGCTTGGTGTCCGGAAGAGCATTGAAGAGCAGGTGCGCAATTCCGCTTACCACATTATTGATTATAAAGGTTCCACTTATTTCGCCATCGGTCTGGCATTGGTGCGAATTGCTGGAGCCATTCTCCGCAACGAGAACAGCGTGCTCACGGTTTCCACATTGCTTGAAGGTGAATACGGGGTGTCAGGGCTTTGCCTCAGTGTGCCTGCTGTCGTGTCGGGACGCGGCGTTGAGCGGATCATGGAGGCAAGGCTGAATCCGGAGGAACAGAAGGCGTTAGCCCGCTCGGCGGCGGTATTGCGCGCTTCGCTGAACGAATTGGAAGGCAACGAGTAGAAGAGGAGTGATATGAAAACTGTATTGTGCGGACTGTCCGCGTTGCTCCTGGTTTTGTGCTGTTCTTTAGCTCCGGCGGATATTACCGGCCGTGTTACCGACGAGGAGAGTGCCGGTCTGGCGAAGGCACGGGTGTTCGCTGAGCCGGGCGTGGAAAAAGAGGTCATCGAAGGAGTTGTTTCCGCCGACGGTACCTTTGTCATTCCCGGAGACTTTTTCGGCAGTGTCGGCATCTTCGCCTGGGCGCCCGGGCATGCTTTCAGCGGTACGCACCTGACACTGGCGGCGGGTGATGATCCGGGGCATCTACAGATTCGTCTGGGGCAGGAAGTGCGGCTCAGCGGAAAAACGGTGGATGAAAAAGGGCATGCTATTGCCGGCGCCCGTCTTATCACGCTGGCGATTACCGCTCCTGTCAAGGTGGGTATTCCTCTATCAAAACTCGAGCCCTTCGGTTTTCCTCTTTCCCGTTCCGATGACAATGGACTCTTCCATCTGTCCGGTCTTCCGAAGAACGGACAGGTCGCTCTGAAATTTGAGCACCCGCTGTATGCACGCGAAGCCGTGACCGGGCTTGCTTCAGGCAGCGGTGATGTGCGCGTCGTGCTGCACCGGGGGGTTGCATTGCGGGGAACTGTGCTGATTACCGGGACAGACCGGCCCGTCTCCGGTGCGGTTGTAATTGCGCATAACACCCAGCCTCCCCATGATACGGCGGCAACGGCAACAGACAGCACCGGAAGTTTCCGGCTGCTTCTTAAGCCGGGTGTATATCTGCTGCAGGCGCACAGTGCGGGACGCATCAGCCCGGGCATGCAGCGGGTGGATCTTACGGGCGAACTTCCTGAAGTTTCCCTGCGTTTGCCCCTTTCCGAAACAGGCATCATCACCGGATCGGCGCATGATGCAAAAACGGGGCAGCCTCTTGCAGGGGTGAGATTTTTTCTGGAAACCCGGGGACAGGCGGGCGGCGTGGCGCGTACCGGCAGACAGGGTCAGTTTCAGCTGAATGCCCCGGAAGGCAGCAATACAATCCGGCTCGATCCTGTGCCCGGCTATCAGGCACCGGAGCCCGCCGCGCTGCAGGTGATGGTACCGCCCTCGGGTACGCTGAAACTGCCCGGCTTCTGGCTTGCGCCGACGCCTGATTACAGGGTGCAGGTGCTGCAATCGGATACTGCGACTCCGGTGCCCGGCGCCTGCGCAGCACTACTGCAGCCACGGCAGTTCGGCTGGCAGTATGCCGATGCCCGCGGCTCCCTCTTCCTTCAGTTTGGCGCACAGCCGAAAGACGGACGGCTCATCGGTTTTGTCGAGCATCCGCAGGAAGATGCCGGCGCTCTCTTTTCGCTTGTACCGCCCTTGAAGGCTGATGCGTCGGTGGCGCTGCATGCCTTCGGCAGGGTGACGGGCCGGGTGGTGAACAGCAAAGGACAGGCCCTGCCGGGAGTGGTGGTCGGTTCGCTCTATGCCGATGACAGCCTCGAAGAACCCCTGACGCTTTGGCGCCAGGTTACGGATAAAGACGGATATTTCGACTGGCGCTGGGCGCCTGCAGGGGTACCTCAACGCTGTGTGGCTGTTCTGGGAAGCCTTTCCGCCGAGGCTGCGAAAGATTTTAATCCGGCGCCGGGGGAAAAGATTGATCTGGGAGAGATCGCTGTCCCGTCCACGCAGGGATCGGCACTGAAAAAGCCCGTACACTGGACAGAGCTTCCCTGGCAGAGCGGCCCGGCGCTATCGTCCCGGCCCGATCGTGCAGCTGTCGCTTTTTTCTGCACGGTTGCGGAGGCGCCGCTTTTTATGGAGGCGCTTTCTGGCTTTGTGGAAAAGCTGTCCGGTATCGGCGTGGATACCCTTCTTGCCGTGTCCGGCGATTATCAGCCGGAACGTGCCGCAGTGCCTGTGTACCGGTCGGAAACACCGGAAACGGTGACACGTTTGTACACCCCTTCCGGAGCACTTTTTCTGGAAACACCCGGTATCCCTCCGTTCAGCGCTTTCCGTGCAGCTGTGAAAGAATAGCCCTATGATCGCTTCCTTTTTACGTTCTTACATTACCGTTTTCTGCCTGGTCTGTCTTTTTCCCGCAGCTGCCTTTTCTTTTTCCGTAAAAGGTTTCACACTTGATGCTCATGGCAATGCCGTGTCGGGCGCAGCAGTATTCTGCACCCAGGATCGGGAAGCACGCAAAGCAGTGAGCGGTGCAGACGGCAGTTATCGTTTTGACAACATTTCCGTGCGCATGATGGCGCTGGCAGTTTATAAAGAGGGCTACGCTCTGGGTGGTCAGACCTGTCTGCCCATAGGTGACCTGGAATTGAATCTGATCCTGCCGCCTCCCGGTGAGGTTCTGATCCGGGTAATCAACAACAATTTTCTGCCCATTGCCGGTGCCCGTGTCACTTCCATGCGGGTGAATGATCTTTTCCATGTGCCTGTCGACGAATTGGTTGAGGCGGGTTTCCCTTTCCTGCGCAGCGATGACAAAGGGCTGCTCAACCTGTCATGCATTCCGGCAGGCGGGTATGTGAAGCTGACGCTGGCACATCACCATTACGCCGATTCCAGTGTCGCCTATCTGCCGGTGGATTCACGCAGAAGAGATATTGTTTTATATGAAGGCGTACGCCTCCGTGGCAGGATTACAGCGTCGGGAAAAGCCGTTGCCCGTGCCCGGGTTACCTTGTTTCAACAGGGGGTGGGCGAACAGAAAGTATTTGCCGAGGCGCTCAGTGATCCGGAAGGCTATTATCATCTCCGGGCCCCTGAAGACAGTTACTTGCTTGTTGCGCATCACCGGGAGTATGCATCACCCCAGCCACAGCCGGTGCAGCTTCGTTCAGGCGAGGAAGCGGCGTCTGAGGATATTGTCCTGACGCAGCCCCATGTGATCCGTGGTACGATTCTTTACCCGGATGGGAAGCCCTGTCCCGGAGCAGGCGTCCTGTTTCGTGTGGCAGAAACTGTTTTTGAAGAGGCTGTTTCAGACAGTACAGGCACCTTTGAATTACGTATCGGCAGACCGGACGGTATTGTGCGGGTTGTACCGCCGCCCGGATTCATGACAGAGATTCTTGCGGATATTCCTGTTCAGATGGGAGAAGCCATGAAAACGACCCTGCCTCCCATAAAACTGAAAGCGCTGCCGGTTATCCGTGGAAAGACGAAATTTCCCGACGGAGTCGAACCGGAAAAGCTTTATCTGCATTCTCTGGATCTGCCCGCGCCCATTCATCTGATCACAGAAAAGGACGGCAGTTTCGAAATTCATTTTCTTTATCAGCCGGAACAGAAAAACATAGCCTTCAGGCTGGAGCATCCCTTCCGTTTTTTACGGTGTGACTTTTCTGTTGCCCTCGATCAGTCCGCTGTGACCGAAGCTGTGCTTGAAACCTTTGAGCCGGATCTGGAGCGGCGCCCGCCGGAACAGGCCCGGAATGATATGGAGCGGCTTCTTGGAAAAGAAGCCCCGGCTTTTGCCTGCACCGACTGGTTCAACAGCCATCCGATGACACTGGAACAGTTGAAGGGGAAAGTAGTCGTACTGACTTTCTGGGGCGGCTTTGACAACAGCGTTTTTGCGATGAACCGGCTCCAGGAGATGCAGGCGGCGTGGGAACTGTACAAAGATCAGGGAGACGTGGTAGTGCTCGGTATTCATGATGCCAGTAACGAAGCAGACGAAATTGCCGAATATGTGCGCAGTTACGGGCTGACTTTTCCCGTCGGGAAAGATGACGATCCCTTCTTCAGTTTTGTCAACTACGGGATTAACTACATCCCTCAGACAGTAATGATTGATAAACAGGGCAAAGTTCAATATACTCAAGTGGAAAACCGGTTGTTTGAACTTATTAAAGCACTGCGGCGACGCTCATGATGTACATCCTGAAAGATCGGTTCCTTGTATGAGATCAGGGAGTTTTGAAATATGATGCGATGCTTTTTCCAGAAGAGGACACGCCTGACTGCCCTCGCTCTTTGTCTGATCTTGTCTGTCGGATGCGGGCAAATGACGGATAAAGACCGTATCCGGGTGGCAAAAGTGGGGGAGCGGTACATTACCCGGGGTGACCTTTTTAAAATTATCCGGGAAATGCCGGACAATGTCCGCCCCATGATCCGCAACAGAAGCGATCTTGTACGCATTCTCAACCAGCATATTGACAACAGCATCAAAAGAAAACTGGGCATACAGTTTGCCAAAGAAGGAAGAGTTGCTGTAGACAGAGAACTGGCGCGGGAAATGTTTTTCCGGGACAGCGGCGATGAGGAAGAAAGCCTTCGCAACATGTGGTCTATGGAGGTTCCGCCACCCGGTGTAATTACCCCGCTGATGAGTGTATACGGACTGACGCCCGAACTGCTCCAGTTCAACAAGGATCAGGTCGAAGAAGGAACCGACCGCATGATCATCAAACTGCAGGGTGAGCAGGCAGTCGAAGTACTTGCTGCCGAGGCGTTTAAAGACGGCCGCATAACGCTTGATGAAGGGGAGGTCGAACGGGAGTACGGGTTTATGAAGGAACAGTTCATTGTTCCCGAGTATCTGGAGTTCAAAGGTATCCGTTTTGTGGATGCGCCCGATGCGGCCGCCCGTGCTTCGGCACTTCGTGAACGCCTGCAGGCGGGGGAAAGTTTTGATAGCCTTCTTGAGGAATATATGGAAAAAGAGAAGGAAGACAATACCGATTACGTAATCACGGCAGGCATTATTAATGACCCGCAGAAAGTACATCTTCGTGCTTTCTGGGAAGCTGCGTCGGGGGCTCAGCCCGGCGATATTGTCGGTCCGGTATTTTTGCGCGCCTCCCAGCAGCGTACCGAAGACTCTTCCGGAAAAACAGTGATTACGGAACAGCCGCCCTATTATCTCATCTGTAAAGTGATCGCCAGCCGTCCTCAGTCATTGCTGCCTTATGAGCAGGCGCGCCCGCAGGTTATCGTGCCGCTTATTAAAGCGAAGATGATGCACCTGTTGCGCGAAGATAATAAAGTGGAGATATACGAGGATAAACTGCCGGATCCTTCACATATGCAGGGGCCTGCTGCTGTTTAGTGGTTGCTGGCGTCCGACTGCCTGATCTTAAGTTTTCAGATTGTATAGCACAAGGAGAAAATAAAATGCGTCGTTTGATTACCATGTCATTACTGCTGCTTGTCTGCGTCGGATCGGCTCAAGCGGATCTGATTCTGCCCCATTTCGAGACCAATGTCGAAATCTACAGACTCTTCGGTGAAGAGCATCCCGGACCCTACAAACATCCGGCATCGATCACCCAGTTGAAAAACGGGGATTATTATGTCGCCTATTACGGCGGTGAAAATGAATATTCTGCAGAAACAGCGGTGTACGGATCCCGCTGCAAGCAGGGAAAAAAGAAATGGTCGGCTCCGAAAATCATTGCCAAAACACCCTTTCAGGGCGTGGGGAACCCCGTGGTCTGGCAGGCGCCGGATGGCGTTGTATGGCTGTTCTACAACAATCAGTACGGCGATACCTGGTCTAATGCAAGGGTGAAAGCAAAAATTTCCCTGGACGGCGCAAAAAGCTGGTCTGATTCATTCATGCTCTGCATGGAGGAAGGGTCCATGGTGCGGGGGCAGCCCATCGTTCTGGATACAGGGGAATATCTGCTGCCCCTTTACAATGAAAAAGGGGACGACCGGGAATTCACAGATTCCAGTTCCGTGAGTTATTTTCTGCGCTACAATCCAAAAACGCAGGAATGGACGGAATCCAAAAATAGAATCCGCTCCCCTGAGGGTAATTTGCAGGCTCAGGTCGTGCAGATCAGTGCGACCGACCTCTTCTGCTTCATGCGGCGCGGCGGCGGATACGGCCCCACAGAAGACGGCTGGATGCTGCGTTCAGATTCAAAAGACGGTGGATTTAGCTGGACTGATGCCGTGCGTACTGACTTTCCCAACCCCAACTCCGCTGTGGAACTGATTAAACTGAAGAATGGTCACCTGCTCCTGGTTTACAATGACAGCATGTCCGACCGTACGCCGCTTACGCTGGCGGTCAGCACGGATAACGGGGAAACCTGGCCTTTCCGACGGATGATTGCCGGAGGGGACAATGACTTTGCTTATCCCTATGCCATCCAGGGTTCGGATGATAAAATTTATCTGATTTATACAACCAATAGCCGCACTTCCATCATGCTTGCCGTATTTGATGAAAGAGCAGTTACGGAATATGAGCCTTGAAAAAACTGGAGAAGAGGCTCATTTTCTGTTGTTTTCTTCACTAAAAGAGGCTTTTGTGTGCCGTTGCTGATTTACTTGCTTTTTTGAAAAAATCTGTTATACTGTTTATAGTATTTTCTTTATACATATTGTTCCAACCAAAAAAGGAATGCTGGCATGAAACGAAAAGGATTTACGTTGATTGAGCTGCTGGTCGTTATTGCTATTATCGGTATTCTGGCAGCGATACTCCTGCCGGCGCTGGCACGCGCCCGTGAAGCGGCACGCCGCTCCAGCTGCGCCAACAACCTGAAGCAATTCGGTTTGTCCTTCAAGATGTATGCCAATGAAGCACCGGGTGAAAAATACCCGCCTGTCCAGCATCAGACCTATTGCTCTCCCTGCTTTGGTGTACTGCTGACACCTCTTTGTGTGGCAGTGTATCCGGAATACATTTCTGACCCGAACATTTATGTATGTCCCTCCAGTGCTTCCCACAAAATACAGGATATGTACTACGATAACGGGACAACAATCCTCCAGTTTATCGGCCAGGACGGCGACACTTCCTACAACGACTGGTACAAGGCAAACTTTTCCTACTCCTATTTCGGATTTGCCTATGACCTTTGCGACAGCGTCCCTGCCAATCTCGTAGATATTGATCCGGCGCTGATCTCCATACTTCAGATTACCAGCCCGGGTTTTACAGTGCCTGCCAATACGAAGGCACCGGCACAGCTGCAGAGACAGTGGCTGAAGATTTTCCAGGAAAACAATATGGGAGCCATGCCCTATAACCGCCGCGGTCCCTGGCCTCCCTTTGAAGAAGATACAAAAGGCGTGTCGCCTGTGGGCAATGGCGGAAGCGATGTGGTTTACCGTCTCCGTGAAGGTATAGAACGCTTCCTCATCACGGATATCAACAATCCGGCGGCAAGCAATATGGCACAGAGCGATGTAGCCATCATGTGGGATCTTGTCTCTTCCAAGGTGGATCGGTTCAACCATATCCCGGGCGGCGCCAATGTGCTTTATATGGATGGTCATGTTTCCTTCCTGAAATATCCCAGTGAAAAAGCGCCGGTTACCAAGGAAGTCGCTCTCGTTTCCTCCATCTTCTGATTGTATTTTTCCCGGCTGATTTTTCCGGCTTCGGGCTCCTGTCGGATCCCGGAGCCGGTACTATTTTTCAGCAGCCGAAAGGGACTTAAATGCCGGGGGCTTGTAAAAACAAGAAAACGATTTCGTCAAAAGAAGGATGAAAGATCCGGAATATGCCTGAGCAGGACGATCAGTTTAAAGGAATAGTGGAAGGGAACAGGCGTACCCGGCTTTCCTGCTGCGGGTTCAGCGATCGCTTCGACCCTTTTCGCATGAGCGCGCTTCCTCATGTCGCCGCATTCTATCAGGATGTTTTTTCGGAATTGACAAAAGGGGCTCCATACAACCGCATTCTGGATGTCGGATGCGGCACGGGTTTGTATTTTGAATGGCTGTGTGCGTTGACGAAGCGGCTTGACGGTATCGAACCTTCGCAGGAAATGCTTGCTGTAGCCCGGAAATTCGTCCTTGCCCGGGAACTGCAGGGTGTTTATCTGCAGGAAGGAACGGCAGAATCACTTCCTTTTGATGACGAGACTTTCGATGCCGTTGTTGTGCTGGATGCGCTTCATCACACAGGAGACCGGGAAGGGGCGATAGAGGAAATACGGCGTGTTCTTAAACCGGGGGGGCTCCTGCTTGTTCTGGAACCTAATATCCGCAGCCCGCTCATCGCCGTGATGCATTTTTTTCATCGTGAAGAGCGCGCGGCGCTGAGGGCAAATAAGCCTCGCCGGCTGCGCGCCTTTCTTGCTTCCCGTTTCAGTGAGCGAAGCTGGCGCGGCGCCTGCCAGATTGTTGCGGAGCTCCGGGGGATTCGGGGACTGCTGGCAAAAATATATCTTCTTTTTGTCCGGCATAGCCTTTCCGAGACCTGGTATCCCCGTCAGATCTGGCTGGGAATGAAACCGCCCCTTAGCAAGCCATTGGCGTCACGCCGGAAAAAGAAACGGAACCGGTAAACTGCTTTGTGTACGACATCCTTTTTCGACAGATGAATTCAAGGTTTCTGTCTGCCGAGCAGACGCCCGATATTGCCCGGCGTTTTTTCCCATTGCGTGGCCGCTTCATAGTCGGGTGATTTCCGTTCCAATGCCCGGAATTCTTTTGAGTGGATGCTGTTTCTGCCGCTTGCCGTCTTCTGGCGTGGAAAAATGGAATGCAGCATTTCATGATAGATAACATGCCGGATAAAAAAGAGAGGTACAAATTTCTGATCGAGCCGGGGATTGATGCGTATCAGATGACAACAGGAACGATACGAACCGAGTCTGATGGAACGGGCTTTCCCTTTTGTATGGCGGCTCCAGGTAATCGTCGCTGTGACCTCGTTATTGAAAGAAGACTGATTAACCTGTTTAAAGATCTCACCCAGATTAAAGAATCGCCCCTGATGAATTATCTTGTAGCGGTGTGTTGCCCCCTGATTTTGCCGGGCAATGATTTCGTACTTTCTGATGTGTTCCTGCAGAAAAGAGCAAGACCTTTTTGAATTGGGGTTGAGCAGCCACTTCGCTATATGATTAATCACGTCTTCTGATGCACAAAGAAACATAGAGTGCATATGAACCAGCACCTTCTTTTTTTCTTCGATTATGCGAAAGGCGAGCATAAGTTGACTGCATTCGGTAATAGACAAATCGATCTGCAGCCCGGTTTGGTGTTCAAGTCTGGCTTTTATCTCGGTGGAAGGGCAGGCATGCAACTCCGGCGGGCAAAGAAAAGTGGGATCTTCCTGCCCCCAGTCAAATTCTAACTGCTGAGGTCGTCCGCTGTTATTCATGTTCACTCGCTTCCGTACTTTCTCCGGGGTCACCTTCTTCAGCATCCGCTTCTGTTTCTTCAGGGGGTTCGGATGCTGCTCCTTCTTCCAGCCCGGTCTCCTCTGCCGGTACAGCCTCAGGCTCACCGTAAATTAATTCCTGAAAGTAAGGGTTGTCGCGCAGCGCACTGAAGCAGGGGTCGCTTGCA
The DNA here is from genome assembly GCA_002070275.1 of Candidatus Hydrogenedentes bacterium ADurb.Bin170. Classification (GTDB taxonomy): domain Bacteria; phylum Hydrogenedentota; class Hydrogenedentia; order Hydrogenedentales; family CAITNO01; genus JAAYJV01. Next base: position 29,918 of record MWCY01000024.1, on the reverse strand, counting down.
GCATCCAGGCGGGCATCGGAGCTGAGTGTGATGGCGAAGGCAAGATAGTCCAGCGCCTCTTCATCAAGTCCCCGTGCACAATACAGGCAGGCAAGGTTATACGGTGGCTTGGAGTTCTCCGGAGCGTTTTCCATGGCATAGCGGTAATGCTCCTCTGCTTCTTCATACCTGCCCATCACCGCCAGCAGGTTGGCGTAGTTGTTGTGCGCCGCAACATCCTGTGGTTCGAGTGTGATCGCTGCAATCGCCATTGCCTCCGCTTCTTCCAGCCTGCCGAGGCTGCGTAGCACCACGCTCAAGCTGTTGTAGGGACGAACCCAGTCGGGTTGCAGTGCAATCGCTGCAGTCAGAAGTTCTGCCGCTTCTTCCAGCCTGCCCGCATCGGTGCGCGCGAGTAATATTCCCAGATTCACATAAGGCCAGCTCCAGCCAGGCGCCAACCGGATTACCTCGCGAAACCACAGTTCAGCGTTTTCCGTCGAGTTCTCCCGCTCGTACTGCAGCGCAAGAATATAAAGAGCCTCCGGAGTATTCAGCCAGCTCGCTTCGGCGCTGGCAGCCACCAGCCGCACGCACGCACGGGTCTCGGGAAGCTGCACGGTCGGGTCATTTTCCAGCAGTTCCAACGTATAGGAAACCATGCGCTTTGTGTAAATCCGAAAACCTTGATTGGGCGGATCCAGATAACGCCAGCCGACAACAAGCAGCGCAATGAAAGCCACTGTTGCAACGACAAGCCAATAGGAATACCGCTTCATAAAGATGCCCCTGTGAATAGAAAGACGGCACTGCTCCGGATAACCACAAAAACGAGCCGCTTTAAGTGTACCCTGAGGACATGCTTTCTGGCAACTGTTTTATTCCGTTTCTCCGGCTTTTGCATGCCTTTCCAAAGAGAGGCTATACTGAATCGAACAACGGGATGCCGGTTTTTCTTCAGAAGATCCGGTGCAATACAAGGAGTCTTAGATGTCTGACAGAAAAAACACCAGCCGACGCGGTTTTTTAAAAGCGGCCGGCGGATCAGGAATGGCGGCGGGCTACAGTCTTTTTATTCGGGCAGACCGGGCGGAGGGCGCCGATGCACCGCTGCCGCCGGGGGTGGAAAAGGCTGTTGCTGCCGTGCCGACCTCTCCCGGTGCGCCGCCTCCCCATGAGCCGAACATGGTGCAGGTGGATTTGCACTGCGATTTTCTTGTTGCCGGCGGGGGAATGGCAGGTGTGTGTGCTGCCCTTGCTGCTGCACGGACGGGCGCACGGGTGGTACTTGTGCAGAATCGCTCACGCCTGGGCGGCAATGCCAGCAGCGAGGTGCGTATGCACATAGTCGGTGCCAGCTGTCACCGGAGCAGACTGGGCTGGCGGGAAAGCGGCATTCTGGAAGAGCTGCGTCTGGAAGATGCGAAACATAATCCTCAGTGGTCTTTTGAACTTTGGGATCTGCTGCTTTACGACAAAGTGGTCAGTGAGCCGAATATTACATTGCTTCTGGACACCTCCGTATTCCGCGCAGTGGTATCGGACAATCGTATCCGGGAAGTCTGGGCGCGCAGCGATCTTACCGAAACGCTTTATCGTATTGAAGCGCCTCTTTTTGCCGACTGTACCGGTGACTGCAGGCTGGGGGTGGAGGCAGGTGCTGCCTATGTAGTAGGGCATGAATCCAGAGATAAATATAATGAAGTCCGCGCTCCGAAAACAGCAGGCACAGAAACGCTGGGCAGCAGCATTCTTTTCATGGCAAAAGACTACGGGTACCCCATTCCCTTTACGCCGCCGCCCTGGGCGCGCAAAGTGCAGGCGGAGCAGCTGCGTTTGCGCAAAATCAGATCCTGGGAATATGGATACTGGTGGATTGAGTGGGGCGGTGAAGATGATGCCATCCGCAATAATGAAGCCATTCGCAAGGAACTGCTGTCCATTGTGCTCGGTGTCTGGGACTACATCAAAAATTCAGGAGACCATCCCGACAGTGCCAATTGGGGCATGGATTGGATAGGAATGATTCCGGGAAAACGTGCGAGCCGTCGTCTTGTCGGGCCGCATGTGCTTACGGAACAGGACCTGCTCGGAATGAACGGTTCTTTCGAGGATGCTGTCGCCGTAGGTGGCTGGCCTTTTGATGATCATCCGCCGGGCGGCTTTGATGCAGTTGATCTGGTTCCGAGCGATTCGCAGAATATCAAAAATGTCTATGGTATTCCGCTGCGCGCCCTTTATTCCGTGAATATCGCGAATCTTTTTATGGCCGGACGCAATATCAGTGCTTCACACGTTGCCTTTACTTCTACCCGGGTTATGGGTACCTGTGCGGTTGAGGGTCAGGCAATCGGCACCGCCGCCGCCTTCTGTGCCGCCCGGAACATGACGCCTCAGGCGCTTTATGAAGACAAGGAGCTTCTGAAACAGTATCAGCAGCAGCTGCTTCGGGATGACCAAACCATTCCCGGGCTTGCCAATGAAGATGCTGCCGATTTGGCTCGCCGTGCTTCCTATGTCCGTGCCTCTCATACGGTGGAAGGCAGCCGCCCGGAGAATATAATTAACGGTCTGGTGCGTGATATGGGCGAAGAGTGGAACAACCGGTGGGGCGCTGAACTGCAGGCAGGAACCGCCTGGATCGAACTTGGCTGGGAAAGTCCTCACACTATTTCTCTGATACAGCTGACCCATGACTCCGGTTTCAGTCGAGAGCTGACGCTGTCCGGGGAGCAGAGTGTGCGCACGCCTCAGAAGCGCTCGGCACAACCGGAAACTTCCAGAGATTACCGCCTGCTCTACAGGGAAACAGGGGGCGGTGAATGGAAAGAGCTTGTTCAGGTTGAAGGGAATTATCAGCGACTGCGCCGCCATGCGTTCTCGCCGGTCCAGGCACAGGCGGTGCGCCTGGAGGTGACTGCCACCAACGGCTGTGATATCGTGCGGCTCTATGAAATGCGCTGCTACGCCTGACGCGGATTAAGACGATGAGACGACACGATCAGATTTTACTGAAGCAGGGACTGCAACATCCTGCCGGGGTCGCCCTCGCCAAGTGAGAGAATCTGTCTGTTGCTATAGCCATGTCGCCGGAGTGGCTCGATAATGTCTGCCGTCGCATCGGGCACATAAAAACACAGAAAAGAGCCGGTACCCGACGCTTCCCACCAGGGAAGCCAGGCAGGAACGAGTGCTGCCTCTCCTGGCTGGAGCGAAGCGGTGCCGAATTGGTCTTCCAGAACCAGTTGCTGCTGTAGCGCCAGAATGATTCTGAAAGAGCTTCCGGTCATGGTGAAACGTGTTTTGTGATACAGGGTAATCCGTTGTGCCGCAAAAAAGCGGCTGGCGCAGAGATATTCGCTTACGCAGGTTTCTCCGGTACAGCGGAGAGGTGCCATCCGGCCGCTCGTGTCCTCGCCAAAACGGGCAACTTGTAACCCCTTGTCCACATGCAGCTCCCGGGGAATTCCCCGGACATCGACCCGACCCCAGTCGTAAAGCCGGTAGGTGATATCGCTGTTCTGCTGAATTTCCGCAAGCAGGATACCGGCACCTATGGCATGTACCGCCCCGGCGGGGACAAAGATGGAATCACCCGGAGAAACAGGAAATTCGCGGAGCAGTTTTCCGCAGCCGCCTTCAGGTAGAGAGGTGCGGAAGCTGTCGGCGGTGACACCGTGTCTGGTGCCTGAGATTATCCGGCTGTCCGGTGCCGCATTCAGAATGTGCCACATTTCTGTCTTGCCGCCGTCAGGCTCGTGGAGTGCCTTTGCCGCCGCGTCGTCAGGATGCACCTGCACGGAAAGCATATCCCCGGCATCGATCAGTTTCAGGAGCAGCGGGAAGCGGTGGTTTGCCGCCGGGTGTGCTGCAGTGCCCAGCAGCCTGTCGCCCCATTCTTCCATAAGCGTGCGCAGCGTGTCGCCTTTTCGTTCGCCTGAAATAACCCGGCTTTCGCATTGCGGATGATCAGCAATCAGCCACGCTTCGCCGATGCATTGATCTGCCGGCAGCATTTTGCCCAGGGCTGCAAGTCTGCTTCCGCCCCATAATCGGGGGGCATACTGTTCAGAAAATTGTAGAATACCGAAGTTCATGCCGTTTATTCCTGCTCCATAGTGCCGCAATGATGAGAGCATGGTACAGCAAAAGGACGGCATCAGAAAACTTTGCAGCGGACGGACCGGGAAAAAGAAATGGTCCGGGCACTGCGTTTGTTCATGCTTTCAGTTCTCCTGTATAGTGATGCCTCTCCGCACCGGACATCCCCGGTGGCAGGTTGATGAGTCCCGCTATTCCGGAACGAATGGCGGGTCTTCATCAGTAATCAAGGAATCCGGAAATGAATCAGCATATTATTTGGGTATTGTCCCTTTGTTTTATCGCTTCCGTATCGGACGGAAAGGAACTTTTTGAAGACGCGTCCCTCCGCCACGGCTTTGAATTGTCCGCTGTGGCATCCACGAAAAAGCCGCTCACTGTATCCCAAATTTTTGTGACCCATCCTTCCTTTAAAGGACCCCGATGGCGGCTTGCCCAATGGGGGACCCGTTATAGTCTGGTCACGGCGGAGGAAGAAAAACTGCCGGACGGTACCCGCAGTCTGTCAAACGCCGGAAAAACAGTCCTGCTTCATCCAGGCGGGTTGGCGGGCGAAGGCGTGACGCTTCGTGTGAACGGCGGTGCGGAATATCCTGACCGGCTGCGGCGCTTTGGAGAGCCCTGGCCTCATTTGCTGGTGGAGCAGCGTTTGCGCGCTGTTGCCTGTTCTGACTGGCAATCGCTCACATTTCATCTGGAGTTTTTTGTTGAGCAGTGTATTCCGGTGCGGGACACAGCTCAGGACCCGTCCCTTCATACGGCACAGGTAGGTGTATTTTTTACAGTTCATAACTTGAATAAGAAAAGTGCTGATTTCAGAGACATGATATGGTTCGGGCTGCCCGTGTATGATGTGCGTTTTGGCATTTCGCCGGGGCATCAGGCGTTGGACATCGGCAAAAATGACGCAACAGGTAAATTTATCTGCACATTGTCGGGCGATCGTTTTTATTCGGAGCCGGTTCTTCCGGGGAAATGGCATACCCTCAGTGCTGATCTGCTTCCCTTGCTGCAGGATGCGCTCGATGCTTCGAAGGAGCATGGGCACCTGACGCACTCGGAGTTGAAGGACCTTCAGTTCACGTCTTTCAATCTGGGCTGGGAAGTGCCCGGCAGTTATGATTGCGCTATCCGTTTGCGGCGTCTGAGCCTGAAGGGCGAAGCAAGCGACGAAGTGCCTGGAAGGAGACGCTAAATTATGTCAAAGACACTCTGTATTCACCTGATAGAAGGAGAGGAGGGATGCCGCTTTGCTGTGGAGCGTAAGGCGGTAGCCGTAATTGTCGACGCTTTGCGGGCAAGTGCGACTGCCGCTTTGCTGCTTGAAAAAGGGACCGATAAGATTTGTGCCGTCCGTGAGGTGGAAGAAGCACTGGAAATGAAGCGTCACTGGCCGGATGCGGTATTGTTTGGAGAACGGGGCGGACGCCCGCCTGCCGGATTTGACTACGGAAACAGCCCGGAAGAAGCCGCCTGTGCCGGAGGACGGTCTGTAATTTTTACTACAACAACGGGTGTAAGCCGGCTGATCAGTGCCAGCGGTGCTTTTGCGGCAGTGATGGCAACCACAGTCAACGGTGCCGCACTCCTATCTTTCCTCCAGCAGACGGATGCAGCCGAGGCGGTGATCATTCCTGCCGGTCTGGCGGGCGATCCGGGGTTTGATGCCCAGGAAGACTGGACAGCGGCCGTTTGGCTGGCGGGTCTATGTCTCGAACATCCGGCACCCGGCGCGGTTTTTTCTCTGGGCGAAGGTGCGGAAGCGTTCCGCCGGTATCAGGAACGTATCAGCAAAGAAGGGCTATCCGGTCTTTTTCACAGCGCGCCCCATGCTGCCCGGTTAAGGGCGATTTCTATGGAAAAGGATATTGATTTCTGCGCCCGGACAAATATTTGTTCTGCCCTGCCAATAGCCTGCGGACGCCGGGGTACCGGTGTTCTGCTCCGTGCCTGGCGCCCTGCCGGATGAACATTTTCAGTGATTCACCGGCGGTGTCTATAAAATAACAAAACTGCGGGAATAACCCCGGAAAAATTGCCGTTATACTTGCAACAACAAGAAAGGACTTGCTATGTCAGATAACACTTCCCGTTTTTCAGCAGATATGACTGTAGCCGATGCAATGAAGCTGCACCCCCGTGCCGCCGAAGTGTTTGCCGCTTTTCATTTAGGCGGCTGTGCGCATTGTCATATCAACGCCTTCGAAACAATTGAGCAGGTTTGCGGTGCCTACGGCGTCGAAGTCAGTGTTCTGCTCGAAGTGCTCGAGGGGCTTTTTACCAACGAGGCAACTTCCGCCTCCTGACAGATTTCGTAATTTATGCCCGGTATTGAATGAATCCCCGGTGGCTGGAATCCATCGGGGATTTCTTTTTTATGCATGGAAAAACGGGGGTTTCCCAGGAGGTTTATTGTTGACAGATAGTTGACAAATGTGCAGAATACTGTTACACTTATGTATATTTATAAGTGCCTTGACAGCACTGGAATACCTTCGGGTGGGCTGTATCAGCCCGGGGAGGTAATGTTTTTTGATGCGGAATTGCAACGCAATACCTGATATCGTATAAAGGAAAACCCTTATGACAGCGAAAGCGTTCGGGTGGAAGAGCGGTCTTTTTTCTCTTGTCCTGCTTACAGTATGCTGCAGCCTTCCCGCACTGGCAAAGCCGACAATTAAGATTAATGGTCCCAATCCCCATTACTGGGAATGCAGTGTTGCGTACGATGATCAGGGAGCGATTGCAACAGATAGTAACGGAGTGGATATAACCCGCGATATAGTTGTTGATGGGCTTTACAACCTGGACACATCGATTCTCAATGCCGAGTACGACATTGTTTATAGGGTGGTGGATAGTACGGGCGCATCGGCAACAGCAAGCCGGCGCGTCATAATTGTGGACACAATACCCCCGATTTTTGCCCTCGAAAAAGATTTGGACAATGTGACGGGTGAAGTGCCGCTCCGGCTGATCCCTGTCTCCTTCGATCCGGATAAGAAGCCTGTTCCGCCGCTATGGCTTATCTGGCTGAAACAGCAGTTCGGACCTTTTGACGATCAGGAGGGAGAAGAGGAACATCCGAAACCGGATGAGTTTGAACTTACTCTGGCAGACATTGCAAATTGGCCCGAATGGGCGCAGAGAATGGCAATGGTCTGGTATTTCTTCCCTATAGGGAGAGGTGTAGTTTACGAAATTCCTGATTGGGGCGCCAACCCGATGGAGTGGCGGTGCAGCGGCAAAACCTGGGAAGACCCGGGGGTGAAAGTCTTTGATGCCTGCGATATTGCTGTGCCGCTGGATGAAGTATATGTTTTCATGGTGGAAGTGTATATTGAGGATAATTATGTCTGGGAGGAGGAGCTCTGGAACGGGAAATATACGGACTTAAATCCTAATCAACTCAAGTCTCCGGGAAGCAAACGCAATCTGGCAGGATATCGCCTCTATTACTATGCTCCCGACACTTCCAGAAATATCGGAGTTGCCGTTCGTGATGTACTCCCCCGGTATGGCGGATGGCTGACGCTGGCGGGCGACCCTAATTTTTCCGTGAACTGCGGCGACGATTCCATATGGCCCACAATTTTACAATTGGAGAAATTGGATCGTTATTATGACTCCTGTGAAGGGGATGCGTCTTACAAGATCAGCAAAAGTGGCGTAGTAAACTGGAACGTGCCTGGCACCTACCACCTTGTCTACAAAGCAGGCAATCACATCGCAAAGCGGACGATTCAGGTGAATGATGCCATGCCGGTCATCACGCTTCTTGACAAGAATCAAGCACCGGTGAGCAGCCCGGAAGATTCGGCGGTGACACTTAACTGGTGTGAGTACATCAAGCTTGACCCATCGGCGGAAGGTGCTGTCATTGTGGATGAATACGGATTACAGCGCTGGTGGCCTTTGCGTCCCGATGAAGGTTTCTATGCGACAGACGGATGCGATGACGGTTATGTGATTTCATCGCAGACGCAGGCGTACGGTTCCGGTGAGATTTCCAAACAGCTGCTTAAGCTCGCTGCCAGCGGCATTGCCGAAGCGCATACCGTCTATGAACGTATCTGGTATGAGGCAAGGGATCCCCGTAACAATCGGGCATACAAAGAACGCCCCGCCATAATTGTTTATGTGCCGCCGATTCTTTCTTTCAAAGAAAGCGGCGGCAGCTCCTGGATACCGTCGCAGGTCTATTTAGAAGCCAATAAGTTTCAGTGTGGCAGGTCGATTACCCTTTCCCAGGGAAAATTTGATCTTCTGGGCTGTAATGTCCTGAATGTACCTGCTTATGTCACGGATACAGGGGGACTGGATCTGGAAAATCCGGAAGTCGGTATTTACTCGGTAACGTACAGAAGTTTTCCTGACGATCCGGCAAGAGGGCTTGCTTTGACAGTGCAAGTAGAAGTGGTAGACAATCAGGAACCTGGAGTAATACTGGACACTTTCGGAACATTGCAGAACAACGAGTGGTTTATTCCGTGCTTTGATACGACAACACAGGATGCATATACGCTTACCGATGGCTGCAGTCCGGCGACTGATCTGAAACTGCAGAAATACGTCTGGCGTCTGTTGGGTGATCTGGCGACGGATGCGGTGCCTGACGTGGTTCGTGATAAGAAGGGCAGACCGGTCGACTACGGCGCTAATGACCTCTTCAAAAAAGACCCGGGCTCTTATATCATTGTCTATGTTGTCACGGATGCTGAAGGCAATACCAATTTACCCCTTGCATCCGACGGCTTGCCGAATGTGTTTCATTCCAACGGCGGCGTTAATGTGTTTGCCAGTCCCGGTGTCCTTTCCAAGCGCTTTGAAGAATCTGTGCGCATAGTTCGCACGCAAGCGGCAACGCGTCTTGTTCCGGATCTGCCGATGGATGACGAAGACGGATTTTATCTCGTTAGCTGTACGGAAGATATAAATACTCTTCTGAACAACAGTGTGATCAATAACTGTTTTGCCGACCGGGTTGACCGTTTTGTCTGGAAATTCCAGAATGACGGCAGTATCAAACGGGAACGAACCGGAGAGCCTTCGGAATATGTGCCGGAACAGCTGAAAGGGCGTCTTGGCGATTATGTGGCGGTTCTGGTTTCCTATTTGGATCGTCAGACGCAGCCTTTGCTTAACGAGAAAGTCTTCGCCGATATTCTGAATGAAAAAGGATTTCTTATTGATCCTGATGCACCGTACCTGATGCGTTTCCGGATTCAGGACACCGATCCTCCTGTGATGACGCTTAAAGGTGACGCCGTGGTGACACTGCTTTGCGGTACAAAATATGTGGAGTTGGGCTGCAGCGCCGTGGATGAATGCGAAGGTGTTCTCGACAGTATCAAGCAGGAGCCTCTGCCAAAAGCAATAGATACTTCAAAGCCGGGCAGCTACACGATTACCTATTCCGCCGAAGATAAATCGGGCAACACTGCTTCAGTGACTCGCACAGTGAATATTGTTGATTTGACTGCCGATGATGTTGAAATCGTGATGCTGGGCGAAGCGGAAATTGCATTGGAATGCGGATCGCACTTTACGGATCCCGGCGTTGAAGTCCGCTACAAAGAGAAGAAGCTGAACGTCTACTCCCGCAGTGTGGATTACTTCGGAGTCATCGGTGAGACTACGGGTACGGTGCGGGTTAATTATTATGCCACGACTCCTGCCGGTACGGAACTGCTGGTCGGGCAGCGTACCGTGATTGTCCGGGATACAACAGCGCCCGTTATTCAACTTAATGGCGAGTCAGCGTTGAAGCTGACGCAAGGCAGTGTCTATTTTGAGCGTGGTGCCAGGGTCTATGACTCCTGCAGCGGGCAGGTCGATCTCCGCGTAGATGGTCAGGTAGACACCGGAAAGATAGGTGTTTACACAATAACCTATGGAGCTTCGGATGCTTCCGGCAACACGGCAACGGCTGTCCGTACGGTCACTGTTGAAAAAGAGAAGGCGAATGCCGAAGGCGAGACGCCTGAAGTTGTCGAAGGTGAAATTGAAGGCGAGTCCCCTGTTGAAGGCGAAGAAGATGATGATTGCGTAGGCTGCTTCGGGCGCACAGGATGCTGCGGTGCCCGGAAAATTCCCAAAAACTTTCTGGGTGAATATTTGCTGCTGGGTGTCAGCATGCTGGCACTGGCCCTTTTCAGACGGCGTGGATAAATCAGAACAGGCACCCTATAGCCGGGAAGGCAGGCATAAAAACCGGATGGGATCTATGCGATAGAATGCTGGGGTCTGTAAAAACGCATCGTGCTCTCAGGTTTGCGAGCAACGCAAGGAACCTCTATGGCTTCAGGAAGAAAAGAAAAGCAAGTGGCTGTTCCTAAAGAAAAAACCGCCCGAAAAGACGAGAAAAAAACTTCAGCAAAGGCTTCTTCCGGAGCGAAAGAAGCCCCCGTAAAAAAGAAGGCAACAGCGGTAAAATCTCATCCTGAAAAGAAAGCGGCAAAAGTGCCCAAAGCAGGTGCGGAAACGCCCGGAAAAAAGGCAGATGCAGAAAAAAAAGTAAAGAAGGTAATTCAAGCGAAACCTTCTGCTGTTAAAGCAGCCGACAAGCCTGCAACTGCAAAAAAGCCGGCGGCAGCGGTAAAGCCTGCGCCTGAGAAGAAAGCGCCCCGAACAAAAACGCCTGCTGTCGCTGCAGCGCAAACACCAAAAGAGGACGCAGCTCCGGACAAGGCAGTCGCGAAGAGCAGCCCCGCCGCAAAGAAAACACCGCCTAAAGCAGCGGGTAAAACGACTTCTGCCGAGGCCGTCGAAGTTAGCGAAGCCCCCGTCACTTCGGATAAAGCCCGATTCACCACAGTGAACACCCAGTTTTTGGTCAGCGTTGCACAGGCGATTAAGAATGCGGTGCTGCCGATGATTCAATCCCTGAAAGGCAGGGAAATTGTCAGTGATGCGCCAAGCGGCGATGTAACTTTTCAAATTGACAGAGTGGCGGAAAAAGCACTGAATGCCTACCTGCAGTCAGCCAATCTGCCACTGTCCCTTTATTCGGAAGACGTCGGGTATTCCACCATTACAAGTAAACCCCCTAAACACCTGCTTATTGTCGATCCCATCGACGGCACCAGAGCGGCAAAAAATGGCTTTGAAGGATGCGTCGTTGCCCTCGCCTCCACCCGGGTGCTGGAAAGGCCGACCATTGGCGATATTGAGTGTGCCTGTGTTATGGAACTCACAGCAGACCGCTACTTTGTCGCTGAGCGGGGTAAAGGTGCCAAGTATTATGTGAATGGCAGTCTGAAACGTCCGAAACTTTCCGCAAATACCGATCTTGAGGCGCTCACCTGGTCCATGACTGTTCCCGCCCGACCGGCAGAACTGATTTTTCCGACAGCGGCGCGGCTCATCGATCTTTCCAGTTTGAAAGGCGGGTTTTTCAGCTGCAACAGCACCTCCTTCAGCCTGACCCGTCTTCTCACCAATCAAATGGATGCCTGTGTAGATTTTGCCAACCGATACTATCGCGATATGCCTGAGGAATTGCGGAAGGTCTTTCATTTTGCAGGCAAAGGAAAAGTAATCGGCATCGCGCCTTACGATATGGCAGCGGCGCTGCTGATCGCCCAGGAGTCCGGCTGCATCGTTACAGATGCCTATGGTCAGTCTTTTGATGATCTTCTGCTGACGGATACGACAGAGGGTAATCACCGCTCTTTGATTGCTGCCGCAAATAAGGCGCTCCACGATAAATTGCTGACTTTTTTTGAGGCCCGCATCCAACAATACCAGGAAAAATTGAAACTGTTGCACAACTAGGGCTGAGTCCGATAATTGCAGGTGCACTGCAGGCCGTCGGCCCGATTTACCGGGAATTAAAAATCCTGAGAGGTTATTGTCGAATGAGTGTAGTTCTGGTACCCCTTGCTCCCGGCTGCGAAGAACTCGAGGCTGTTACAGTCATTGATATTATGCGCCGTGGCGGGCTTCAGGTTATCAGCGCAGGATTGAATCAAACCGTTGTTTCAGCGAGCCGCGGCGTTGTGCTGCAGGCGGATCAGCTTCTGGAAGAAGCGATTCTCAATGAAGAGGTGTCTGTTGTTGTGCTGCCGGGCGGTATGGGTGGTACACGGGCGCTCATGAATGCGCCCTTCTTTACGGGCTGGCTAAAAAAACGTGCTTTGGAAGGCATGCCTGTCGCCGCTATTTGTGCGGCACCGCTTATTCTGGATCAGGAACGGCTCCTGTCCGGAAAGCTTTATACCGCCTATCCGGGTGTGCTGGATGTCGCTCTGTCTGAAAATGCCTGTTACACAGGTACCGTGCTGGAAGCGGATGGAAATATCATCACTTCCCGCGGACCGGGTACTGCAATGGAGTTTGCGCTTTATCTTGTTGAGTTGCTTGCCGGAAAAGCCCGCCGGGCAGAAGTGGAAGCAGGGCTGGTCCGGTAAGTTTTCAGTAATCTGTTTTGTTTTTTTCGCAATATTGCTCTTTTTTGGCAAGAATAAATTCTTGACAAAGAGGGCGGAAAATGGCATTATAATAGCTGTGAATTTTGTTTTTAATCCGCCCGGGGATTATCTTTTAAATGCTTCGTCGGAAGACGCAAGGAGTGCATTTTATGAAGAACAGGCGTACAGTTGCCGGCATGATCGCCGGTTTGTTCCTTATGGCGTTGATACTGCCCGGCTGTCCGCCGCAAGTGGGCGTGGAACTGGTGCTTTCCAAAGATACGCTTGATTTCGGACATGACCGCACGGAAGACGGACTGGCTGTGCATGTGAACCACACAGGCACCCGTACGGAGCCTTTGGAAGTTTCTGCCGATCAGCCCTGGATTATTCCGCAGAATTGTCTGGATTTCAAAGACGGCTGCATCAGTCAGGGGCCTTATCACGATCTGCAGATCAGGGTGCGTATTGATCGGGATAAGCTTGCGATGGGTTTGAATACGGGCACCCTTCGTCTTCACGCAAATCCGGCGTCCCCCAAGACAGTGGAGGTGGTTGCGGAAGAGATTGCCCAGGCTGATTTTTATGTCCGGCAGAGCCAGGTGGCGCTGGGAAAAGCGGTTGAGTTCATCGACGCAAGTCAGGTGTCCGAGAAAGCCGGAAGGCTTGTTTCCTGGAAATGGGAGTTTGGAGACGGCAACGAGTCAACGGCAATCAATCCGGTGCATGTTTACGAACGGCCGGGCGTTTATGATGTTCGTCTGACCATCCAGACCAGTGAAAACATAAAACGCACGGTATTGCAGTCGGCATTGATCCGTGTTGAAAACCCGGCGGCACATGTTGATTTTGATGTCTCCACCAAGGCGCCGGGTCTTGGGGAAGAAGTTATTTTTACAGACCGTTCTTCGCTGGACAACATTACAGTCACAGGCCGGAAATGGATCTTTGGCGATGGCACGGAAACTAATTTTTCCAAAGAAAAAACAGCCGTTCATCGCTATGCGAAAACAGGCGTCTTTACGGTAACGCTGCAGCTGAAAACCAGCCATGGTTTGCTTGAATCGGTTAAAGAAAACTTTGTGATCGTCCGTTCCGGCAGCGGTCCGGTTGCGGATTTCAGTTTTGAATCCGATGCAGGGGCACTCTACGTAAAAGAGGAGATTCGTTTTTATGATCGTTCCCACCCGGGGACAGGCACCATTACCGACCGCAGCTGGAATTTCGGCGATGGTACGATCAGCAATGAAGCATCTCCTGTGCACCGGTACAACGGCAAGGGCGAGTTTAAAGTAACGCTGAGCGTGCAGACAGAAAAGGGATACAGCTCAAAGGAAAAGACGCTAACGCTCACTTACCGTGCTCCCAAGGCAAATTTTACCGCTGCGCCCACCAAGCAGAAAGTGGATGCTCCAATCCGCTTCACAGATCGGTCTGTTCCCGGTCATGACGGCAATGTGGCGTGGGCGTGGGATTTCGGCGACGGTAACACCAGCACGGTGCAGCATCCGACCCATGTCTATACGAAAAAAGGACTGTATACTGTCACGCTTACTGTGACGGGCGGCGATCCGGATGGATTGACCGACACATTCACCCGGGAAGGGTATATTTCCATAGTTGATACAATAGACACAGGCGAGGGCGAGGACGAAGAGGACAACGGCCTCCTTGATCTCGAACACTATGTTGCCCTTAATGATGGCGCCTATACATATTCCACGCCGCGGGTAGAGCCGCTCCGGGTTGACGGAAGGACAGCAGGTACCGTCTATCTCATTGATAAAATGACCTCCCAGCGGTGGAACCCCGATAACAGTGTCCATCCGGATTATGTTGAATGGTTCCATCCCATGACCATTTTCGAGCCTGCTGTTAAACTGACGAAAACAGCCATGTTGTTCATTGATGGCGGCAGTCGCACCTCTCCGGCGAAAGTGGAGCCTGCTTTTGCGCGGATGTCTGTGCTGTCCGGTACCACCATCGTTCATATTCGCAATATCCCCTGCCAGCCCATTGTTTTTCTGGATGAAGTGATCCCCGCCGGGCGGCAGGATAATTACAGCGGAGAAGATATCATCCTGCGCCGCCGTACCGAGGACGATATTATCGCCTACTCTTACGATGAGTATTTGAAGGCATATCGGGAAACAGAGGGTAAGCCGAATTTCCAGTGGCCCGCTCTTTTCCCCATGGTTAAATCAGCGGTGAAGGGCATGGATACGGCTGAAGATGTCCTCGCCAAAAATGGCATTACACTGGACGGTTTTGTCGTTGCCGGCGCATCAAAACGGGGCTGGACAACCTGGCTGACCGGTGCTGCCGACTCCCGTATTAAAGCGATCGCCCCCATTGTGATTAACGTGCTGAATATGGATGAGCATCTGGCACACCACCGCAAGTCGTATGGCTACTGGGCACCTGCCATTTATCCCTATGCGCAGGAAGGTGTGTTTGATCAGCTGCTTCCCAATGAGCAAGACGGAACGATTTCGAAAGAGGCGCAGTCGCTTCTGAACCGGATTGATCCCTATGAGTATGCGCTTAAAGGCAGCTATCCGATGCCGAAATTTATGATGAACGGCACCGGCGATCAGTTCTTTGTTCCTGACTCGACACAGTTCTATTTCAATGACCTTAAAGGGGATAAACATCTTTGCTACATTCCGAATGCAGGTCATGATCTTGGCGGCATCGACGGGGTGGACATTTCTGATCCCGAAAATCCCCTGGGTAAATTTTTCGCCTGGTATCTCAGTGTGACCCAAAGAGAAGCACTTCCGGGATTTACCGAAAGTTTCGAGCAGGACGGGGCTATTGTCGTCCGGGTATCTCCTCAACGGCTGCCTGTCCGGGTGCGTCTGTGTCAGGCAACCTCTGATAAGAGGGACTTCAGGAATGAAGTCATGAAAGAACAGGGCGTTGAGTGGACTTATACCACGCTGTCGCCAACTTCCGGCAGCACAGTGTATCGTGCACTGCCGCCCGCACCTAAGGCCGGGCATTACACCGCCTTCTTTATTCAGCTGGAATATGCGAACACAAGCACGCTGGCAATTCCGGGTATTCCTGTTCCCAATCTGGTGTTCACAACCGGTGTCCGGACGCTTCCTATTGTGAACGGCGAAATTGTTTATCCTGAATTTACAGGGTATCTCGCCAATACCGAGCGGCCCGATGCAGTACCCTTCAGCGAAACTAAACTTCCTGTCGCTGTGGTGTATGGCACGCCTTATGAAATGGGGCGCTATTACGGAGAAGTGCTTGGCGATCAGATCAACGATGCTGTTCCTGCAATCATCGCGGCATCCGGACTTTCTCAGGAAGTGCTGCTGGATATCTGGGAAGAGCTTGAAGGAAATGTTCTGGATAACCGACTGCAGGAAGAGATACGCGGCATAGCACGGGCGCGTAAAGTGACCGTGACCAAAGACATGCTCAATATGGCACATGCCGCCATAATCCATGCGTCCAGCGCTTCCGGTATTTATTCGACGGCGGCATACGGCAATCTGATTAAAGACCAGGCGCCGAGGATTCATTCGATGCACAGCGCCACGGTGAATGAGTCTATGGGATTGAAGATAGCGCCTTACCAGTGTGCTGTCATGTACATTCCGGATCAGGGCATTCCGCATACAGTGTTTACCTATGCAGGGCTGACCTTCGGGCGTACAGGCATTAATCTGGGCGGCATTTCAGGTGTTGATATCCCCAATCTTACCAGCGATGCCGACTTGTCTACGGGTATGCCGCTGCTGCGTGAAGCACTCTATGATTCCCTTAACTTGAGGGAAGCCGTTGCGACAGCGCGCACCGGTCTTTCCCGCGGTACGGCGCTGGTATTTTCTGACGGGCGCAATGAGTATCGTTCTGCTTATGTACCGGCAGCACCGGGTATCACGCGTTTTGATATGACGCTGGATCAGATGAGGTACCCCGTGCCTGGCCTGGTTTTCGGCACCTCGCAGGATCCCTATGAGACCTTGAGTTTCCTGCTTAATTCCACCATCAGCACCTTCACCTCGGAAGTGCTGTTAAATGTAACGAACAACAATGCTTTGACGGATTCAAAGCGCAATACGCTCAATGTTGTCTATGAGGGCGAGCCGCTGACAGTTGTTATTCAGACTGCGAGCAGCAGTTTAAGCGCCCGGTGGGATATCCCTGAATACATGAATATGCAGTTGCTGCTTCCCTGAGTCCGGACTCAGGGCAGGTTGTACCCTGCAAAATGAAACTGCCTCCGGCAGCAGATGACACTGTTGCCGGAGGTTCTTTTTGTTCAGGTACAGCCTTTTTTCCGACGGCTCCCCGTGAAAAAAAGAGGGTTCTGATCAGGCTGCGATTTTACAGCTGGATGCGCTCAAGACTGACGTTAGCAGCCTGGCTGTAATGGCGGTGCAGCATTTCTGTGAGACGAAAGAAATCCTTGTCGGATCGACTGTGGATATGGAAGGTATACTGAAGCCTGTGTCCTTCCTCCAGGCTTTGTATGGCTGTAGTATGCACTTCAAACCTGCCTGCCTCTTCGATATGTCGGAGAATTCGGGAGATATCTCCTTCCGAAGCGGGAAGCTGCATGCTCAGCAGAAAGGATCCGTACTGAGGAAGCAGAGGGGAGAGCGCTGCGAAGCCTATGACAACAGCCAGAACGAAAGCGGTGGCAAGGCAGGCTGTGATGAGGTATCCCGCCCCCACAGCAATGCCCAGCGCTGCAGTGAACCACACCGTTGCGGCCGTTGTGAGCCCCAGTTTATCATGCCCGGATGTGATAATGGTTCCTGCTCCGAGGAAACCGATGCCGGTCATAATTCCTGCCGCAATCCGTGCCTGGTCAAAGGGCTGTGCGGCTGCTCCGAAAGTTTCATACATGTATGCGCTCACGAGCATCAGGAGCGTGGATCCAAGCGCTACCAGCACATGAGTACGCAGACCTGCACTCCGCCCTTTACGCTGCCTTTCGATACCTATGACGGATGCGAGGAAGAGGGATGCGAGAAGTTTGAACAGCACTTCCAGCCAGTTTTCCGCTTCTATATGAAAGCCTGTGTCTGTCAGAAAGTACTCCATCTCTTTTGATCCTTTGCCCCGATCCGGCTTCACTCTATCAGTGTACGCATAGGTACCCCGGGACTTGCACCGGTGTTAGGCGACGCAGGCAGCGCCGGAACAGGCACCCCGGAATCAGGCACCGCATTTGGCGCGGGCAGCCCCGTCTTCAGAACGGTTTCCCGCCGATCAAGTTCGGCTTGCGGCGCCTGAAGATCCCGGGCAGCCTTAAGCCATTCTTCTGCTTTTTCTTTGTCCTGCCGCACGAGAGCCAGATCTGCGAGAAACAGTCTGGGGCGAAATGAATCAGGCATCAGGTCCGCCGCTTTTAAAAACCAGCTTTCGGCCTGATCAAGCCGTTTCTGCTCCAAAGAAAAAACAGCCATTAATTCTTCAGCAGAAAAATCGGGTGACTTTCCGGGCTGATTCAAATAGACAAAGGCAGCATCCCAGGCCTGAGAGAAAGCAGATTTATGGGCAAGATCAATCCAGGCCTTGTCATCGGCTGCTTTTAAGGCGCCCCATTTCTCAACAAAATTCTTTTCGGCGCCTTTCATTGCACTGAGAACGCCCAGCAATTCCCAGGCTTTCGGGACAGAGGAATCCCGTCTGAGGGCAAATTCCAGCCAGTAAAAAGCCTGAAGATGATTTCCGGCAAGCAAGTGGCTTTCTGCAAGGCTGACAAACCCTTCCATGGATTTGGCATCAGCCTCGATTTTCTTTTGGGACTCTTCTGCCAGGGCGTCAATGGTACTGCGGATCTTCAGACTCTGTTCGCGCAGTTGTCCTTCAGGAGATTGAGGATGCAGCCCGGACAGCCGTGAAAAATGAAGGGCGGCATTTCGGGCATCACCGAGGCGCATATGGGTCAGGGCCGATTGCAGTTCCTCCGCCTGCGAAAGGTCCCTGTGTCTTGAAATACTTTCCAGCAGCTCCAGAATAAAAGAGGCATTTTCTCCTGGCTCCTGAAGTCTTGCCATTCCGGCTGCACCTTCCAGCCCGTTTTCAGTGAAAGAAAAGTGCTCCCGCAGTTCGGCATAGTGTGCAAGAGCTTCGTCAGGAGCATTCGTTTCTTCCAGAACTCGCGCAAAGGCAAGCTTATATATGCCCTCACCGCTCAAGTCGGGCGGCGATGTTTTCCAGAGTGTCGCTGCCTGGCGCAATTGATCGATTCGCTCAGCCGGAATATCCTCTTTTTCTGCAAGTGCAATACACTGCAAAGCACCGCGCATGATTTTATCGGGAGCATCCGTTTTTTCGATACGGCTCAAGGGTTCCCAAAATGCCATAGTCTGCTGAAAGGAAATGACAGCACTTGCAATGAGCAGAAGGTTCAGTAAAACAAGCAGTATGTTTTTTAAAATTTTACTCCGGAAGAGAAGAAGCGTCCTTATCAGAAAAAGGATGCATACCATGAACAGCAGATGATAGGGGATATATAAACGTCGGAAAGAAAATGAGTCTGAAAAGCAGACAACTATTCCGAGGGCCGCCAGGACGCCTGTGACGGAGAAGAGCATGATCCAGTCGGGTGACATTCTTGTTTCACGGTGCTTTTCAAGCCGTGTCGCATCAAGCAGCAGAAGAACAAGAGGCAGGGCGATGAGCCCGTAATAGGATCCTGCCGCCAACAGAGCGAAAGCGAGTGTTGCGAAAAGGTGCAGCGGTCTGCGACGGTCCGGATCTTCCGTAACGGCAAGGTAGGAATTGGCACAAATGAGGGCAAAGAAAGTGCCCAGAAGCTGCGACAGACCGGAGGCACCTGCCAGCAGCGGCGGCACAGTCGGAAGCACGCAGAAAAGAAAGCCACCCAGTAAAGGCGGGATAACAGATGTTGGTTTTCCTGTCCAGCGTCGTACAATTCCGAAGAAATAAAGCGCGGACAGTACATGAAGCACGAGGCAAAAGAGACGAAGGTTCTTCGCGGATCCATCTGAGAGAGACCACAAAAAAGTTAATACGGCTCTTGCGGCAGGCGCATTGGGCAGCTCCTGCTGGAGTGCGGCACTGCTGATCGGCTTGTGCAGATACCGGGGGAGTACGAGCAGCTCCAGATCTCCGCCCTGCAGCGGGACGCCGGTCATGCTGAAATAAAAAAAGAATGTGATGACACCTACCAGAAGCAGGCTGATCAGGTATAGATTGCGCGGTTCGGCAGCAAGGGCGGCTGTGCGTACAGGTTTTTCCTGAGTATTAGACGATATCATGATAAAAACGACCCGAATGTTTTTTCAGAGAAACAGATCGAATTGCCGGGGCTGTGCAGGTGAAAAGACCCCGAATCTTCTTATCATGATTGTAGCAGGTCGGGCGTAAAAAAGGCTAAAGCGGAGACACGTCCGGACGCTATGGTACGCACCCCGCTTTTTTGCTTCAGAAAAGAAGCCGTAAACAGCGCAAGGCATGGATGTCTGAAAAGATCATGTTGCCGCTGATTCAGTCTGTTCTGAGTCGGGCGTTTCATCTTCCGTTTCGCTCAGGCTTTCCACCTCGCCGCCGCCTCCGGCATCAGGTGTTTCAGCAGACACACCCTCTTCCGTGCCAGTCTCATCGGCGGATGCGCCTTCGGGAGCGATTTCCGGGGGTAATGCTTTCGGAACGACAGTCGCCAGCGAATAGCAGTGTTCGCTGTGAAGCCGGCTGTAATAGTCGATAACACGGTTGGGCTCGGCAGCCATAGACGCGGTGCGCGGTTTGTATTGTTCAAACACAGGCAGAACCCAGGACTCTTCCCGGGCGAAGAAGCGAAGTGCATCGTCTGCGTCCACTTCCAATGTTAGCGTGGCACCGCGGGCGGGCAGGAAATTCATATGGAAAGACCAGGATTCATCTTTACCTGCGATCGGCTCGCCGTCCAATGCCGCACTGTATACGGCACCTGCTGACACTTTTTTAAGGGCGATTTCTCCGGCAAGACGCGGTGACGCTATATGCATGGTGACCCGGCTTTTGCCTGCTTCCCGACGGTCTTCAAGAACCTCCATGGTGAAGGGCTCAAAATTGGGATCGGGTGCTTTTGCCTTCAGATACGGGCGCATATCTCCCCTACGGAACTCCGGTGCCGGCGCCCGGTCTGTTGTCGGAAAGAACTGGGATGTCCATTCATCGAGGGGGCTTTCATTTTCAAAAAGCCCTTTGGGAAGCTCACGTCCTACAATATCTTTGAACCACTCGCGGGTAGTCCGGTCGGCGCTGAGCCACCACGCTTCGCCGCTGTCAAAATTCACGGCATAGGCGAGGGAATTCAGGCGGGAATTGTCCGGACCGGGTCTGTTGGCTGCAAGCCCCCACCCAAAGAAAAGCAGTCCTGCAAGAAAAACGGTGCCACCGGCGAGGAGGAAGCGTTTTTTAACCAGTAATTGAATTTGTGTGGCGAAAAGCCCGGCAATGATTACCAGGAAAAGATTGATCAACACTGCACCCATAGGAGTCAAGGTAAAGGAAAGCATCTGCAGAAGCGGTACCAGGAATGCCAAAACGGGCAATAAAGGAAGAGTCAGGAGAAGAACAGTACCGGGCTGCAAGTCCTTGCCCTCCCGATATAAGAGTCCCAGCACCAGAAGCAGGACGGATCCGAAAATCATCGGCCAGATAACAATGTGGGCGCCCCCTGCAAGCCAGCTATGGGCAGGATAGAGAAGAAGCGCCCAAAAACAGAGTACCGCTCCCAGAAGCTCGGTGGCGCGCAGGAGTTTGGTTGTAAGTCCGTAAATAAGCAGAATAATTCCCATCCCGGCGACAATAATACCCAGACAGTAGAGCGTGTTCTGATACAGACTTGCTTCGCGGTAGACCACAAAAGCGATCAGCGATAAAAGTCCGGGCAGGGCGGCCAGGATGAAGGTTAAGACTGTCACCAGCAGGGCGGCCAGAAATCGAAAGATTCGAATTCCGCCCTTTTTAAGATTTATCACCAGCGCAATAACAAGCAGCACCAGTGCTGCAAAAGTAAAGGCGTTGTCCCAGGACTGGGGATACACAATCATATAGGAGCCCAGTGGATTGAAAAAAGTGGCATTGGGCTCATAAAAATCATTGAGATCCATATTGCCAAGATGCAGTGCCAGCCCCAGTGCATAATCTCCATGGTGCTGCAGGCTGGCAAGAGAGATTTTTTCCGGGTTGTCCAGACGGGTGTGGTAGTAACCGAATCCGTCGATGTAGGCAACGTTATACCCCGGTACAGCACGCTTGTACTGGCCGAAATCGCTTCCGAATGGAAGCCGGTCGTAGACGCTGAACATAATGGAATTGGCGCGGGCAGAGACGCCGGATTTTTTCAGCTCACGGATGAGTTTGCCGTTGTTCTGAGAGGTTTCAAACATGAGAGCAGGACCGCAGACACCTCTGGTTTCCAAACCCAGCATGACACCTACGTCATTAAACCAGGGGTGGCGCCTGAATGCCTTGGCACCATTGGCACCCACTTCTTCCTGATCGGCAAAAACAAAGATCAAATCGTTTTTAAGGGGAGCGCGGGCCTGCAATGCGCGCGCCGTTTCCAGCATGGTCGCAATGCCTGAAAGATCATCGGCAGCACCGGAACCGTAAGGCACTGAGTCAAAATGCGCGTCCATGGCAAAGGCTTTGGTAGAGTCTGTGCCGCGTATACGCCCGAGGATCGCACGCCCCCACTCAGCAGAATTCCGTCCTTCGTGAATGAAGGGTGTATCAATCACTTCGATTTCCAGGCCCAGAGCAGCAGCCTGATCCAGAAGGTACTCAAAAACCCGATCATTGGCGTGAGAGCTGGCAGGGTGGGGTTCTTTAGCCATGATTTTAATATGTTCTAAAGCACGCTCTGCCGAAAAATCTTCCTTTGGAGCCTGCGCATTCAGAGGGGCAGGCGCCTGCGCCATCCACCAGGACAGGAATCCTGTTCCCAGCAATAAAAAAAGGATCAGCAGAGCAGAAAGTTTTCCTGTTTTAATTTCAGAAGGCATGGGTACTCCTTTTGCATGTTACTGCAGTACAGGTTGCTTCTGAAATTAAAGACTGTTCAGATACTGAAATAGTTTCAGATCGTGAAAAGGAAGGAATGTGGGTGATGCGCAGGAAAATGAAATACTAAATACAAGAAATTCCGAGGCTCTGCAAAAAAAAGATTATCCTCCCTCCAGGGGTAGAGGAGGAAATAACGGGCATTTTGCCCGTGCGCTCAGTAAATAAAAGGAGTTTCTATGTTAACGGGCGGAAGATTAACGGCATAGCAGAACCAGTTAACCGGCATCAGCACAATTTCCACAACCATCATCATGATCCACATCCAGGGATAACTGAGAAAACCCCATAAGCCTTTTTCTTCATTTGCCATCTGCGTTATACCTTCTGCTTTAGAATGGTTCGAGAGACTCTCGACTGAGCGAGTACTATGTTCCTTAGGGAATGATAGCACATTGTCCTGGAGAGCACCAAGCGTAAAAGCCTTGTCTTTTCTTAAAGGTGTCCGACACGGAAAAGAAAAGCCCGGGCTGTGTTCATGGGGGGAGAACTTCAGCCCGGGCGGGAGGTGTTTTTTCGGGTGATCAGTCGCTGTTACGTCAGGTGGGCAGTCCGATATTTTCTACCTGCTGTCGTCGCCTGATTATTCTGGCGTATTAAAAGCATTGGTGATGGCTTTCCCGTCCCAGGATTCCGGAATTTCCACATCCAGAAGCCATAATGCCGTGGCGGCCGTGTCATAAACGGTCACGTCTTCAGAGATGGTGTGGCCTGGCTTGACATTTTTACCCCACAGAATCCAGGGAATAGTCATGTCTTCGGGTTTATTGCTTCCGTGCGTATTTTTGTGACCGCCATGATCTGCCGTGATGATGAACACACTGTCATCAGCGATACCGGCTTTTTCCACGGCTTCTTTCAGGACGCCCAGAGCTTTGTCGGCATTGGCAAATCCTGCTTTCTGTTCATCAGATCCCCACCCGCGCTTGTGCCCGAGTCCGTCCGTCTCAGCGAAATGCACAAAAGTCAGGTTGGGTTTGTTTGCGACAATGTATTCGGCAGCAGCGGCAGCCACTTTGTCTGATTCATAGCCGGGGCATTCAGCGTGATCCATCGAATCAGGAATTGCGATCAGGAGAAGTTTGTCTTTTCCCGGAAAGAAGGCTGTATGGAGTCCTTTTTTTCTTGCCTCCGCAAAGCAGGTCGTCACTTCCAGTTTTTTGTCCGGCTCATCGCCGTTCCAGGTTACCTTGTGCTTTGCCGGGCCCATGCCGGTCATCATGGAAGTGTGTGCAATGAGGGTGACACTGGGAAAAATAGTTTGTGCCTCCCAGGTGCAGGCGCCCTGATCCAGCATGCCTTTCAGAACCGGCATGTCGCAGTCTTTCATGACATACGGAGCGCCCCCATCATAGCTGATAATAAAAACATGGCTGGCGAGGGGCACCGCTGAGGCTGCCGCTGTCCAGATCATGGTGAAAAGAAGAGCAAAAATAATTCTGGTGTATTTCTTGTGTGTCATTCGATATCTTTCTTTTGTACCTTAGTTGTTTGTGCTGCCCAGCACGTCATCAATGGGCTTGCCCGCTTCAGGGGCAGCCGCCCGAAAATCTTCACCTAGAAAAGCCGCCATCGTGGCAGCGAGCTGGCTGGCAGTGACGCGTTCCACCTTTTCGCGTTCGCCCAGAGGTTCCGTATCGGGTCCCAGGAAAGCCATCCAGGTATTTTCCGAGTTTGCAACATCTTCACCGTGACTCTTCCATTCCAGAGGTGCATAGCCGCGGCCGTGATCTGTGGTGAAAATCAGCGTGGTTTTGTCGCGGTACTGATCCAGTGACTGGGCTGTTTCCCAAAGGTATCGCACAGCATTGTCGGCCTGTCTTGCTGCATCAAGGTAGAGGTCATAGCGTCCGCCATGAGGCCATTCGTCTGTTTCGCCCAGTGCCAGAAAAAGAACCCGGGGCTGCTCACGTTTAAAATAGGCGTAAGCGGTTTCAAAAGTAATGGAATCGAAAGGCTCGCCGCCCCAGTAATGTGTTGTTTCTTTTTTCATCCTGTTGAGCAGTTCATATTCGGGAAAGGACTTTCCTGTATCCAGCGGCTCATAGCCTGCATTGACCAGCATGCCGCTGCGTTCGCGGTTGAGAATCCAGGGGAAGAGTTCCCAGGCCCCGAAACATCCGACCTTGTCTTTGTAGGCAGGCATATTGTTAAGGAATTCAAAAACATTGAGATGAGGATTGTAAATTTTGTTGTTGCTGTCAACATCACGGAAGCCATAACCGCAGGCCACCTCGCTGAAACCGGGATAAGAGAAGTTGTAGCCGTTGGATACCTGAGAGACGCTGCCTTTATTCTGGTTACCGAAAATTTGCCCTTCTTTTGCCATGACTTTCCAGGTGAAGGGCATCAGGATCTCCCGGCGTTCTTCCGGTGTGTCCCGCCAGTAGGCGGCGCGACTGGGATGGATGCCTGATTTTGCTTCCGGCAGCAGGGACTCTTCAGCACCCTGAAAGACTTCCTGCCAGCGCAGACCGTCGGTCATAACAAAAATAATATTTTCCGTTTTAAATTTCTTTTCCTGTGCAGTGGCATGAAAAGCCATGGCCATGCACAGTGCCAGTGTCAGAAGACCAATTAAAACACGCGTACTTTTCATAGTAATCCCTTTCCGGATTTGAAGGTTGGGGGAAAATCCTGCGAAGACTGCAAGGAACACCATTACAGCCGTATCAGGAGGGAGCAGGCGGAAAACCACCCGGGTCGGCTGAAAGTAAACCCTGAATATTTATCCTCTATTGAAATTATATTTATCGGTTATTTTGCTATTATCTACGGAAAATAGCATTAAATCAATGCAACAAAAAGGGCAGGTGTTTTGTTTCCTGCTGCTTGTTGACGGATTTTTAATTGTAAAAGAACTGCGCCGTAGCGGTGCAGGGCTGATTCACACGGAGGCGTACCCAGTGGGCGGAAAAGCCGGCGGGAAACTCGTGATGCCGGTATGTCTGCCCGGGAGTCAGTTCAAAAGAGTGATATGGTACCCATTGCCGGTTACCCAGAAAATCCACTTCCACATCGATCCGGACCGGCTCATCTGCCTGGCAGTGGAGATGCAAACCCTTGGCATCATAGCCGGTCATCAGGTAGGGGTCTGAGCAGTCTCCCGCCTGCAGCGCCGTATTCCGCCACGGGCCACCCCAGCCCGAAGGCTTGCCCATTGACCAGAGGTCATCAATATTGCCGAACCAGAGCCCTGATTGGGGCTGCCCCTGGTCATGATCAATCTGATCTGATGCCATCACAAAGAATCCACGCCAGTGGCAGTAATCAGGAACGACCCGCAGATGGGTGCAGACGGGACGGATCCCCCAGATTTCTCCGCCGTAGGCGAATGGAGGGAGCTCAAAAAAGGTGCCATGGGCATCCATCATAAGCCGTTCGGTGCTGGCGTGGCGGATGCGCATCCATTCCGTATTCCAGGCATGATCCCAGCACTGACTCGATTTGGGGAGCAGGTAGCGGCGCCATTCACCTTTAACCAGCACACGAAGTACCAAGGAGGAATCAGTCCAGCCCAGTGCGTAAAGTGTGTCGCCGCCGTAACTGTCGTTGCCAAAAGTGCCGGCAACTTCTACAAAAGGATTTCTCTCGACAATATTCCAGGACGAGCCATCCCATTCTGCCAGACGCCCCGCCTGACGCAGGCCCAGGTACTCCTGCTCATCGTAATTGTTATTAGCCACAACAACCCTGCCCTGAGCGGTATGGGCGCTTTTAAAATGCACCAGCACATCCTGAAGTCCCAATTCTTTTTTCAGATCAAAAAGAAAGACTGCCTCCAGACTTTTTACGTCAACTTCCCAGAAACCGCCTTCCATCCCGAGAAAGTAAACCTTGTTTCTGGGATCTGTCAGATGCGCACAGGTTGCCGCAAGCCGGATTTCCCGAAAGGCTTCGATGGTGCGTACCTGCCCGTCAGCATCGATGGCATAGGGGCCGATAAATGCCTGTCCGCTCGGCCAATGCGCCATCCGGTTGGCGTAGGTGCCTGTTATGGATGCAGGATGGCGTTCCATGGTCATGTTTTCCCGGATTTCATAAAGGCCCAGCCCCTGCCCGTTAATATGGGCGACATAGCCCACTGCCCACAACCTGTTGCCCCAGGGAATCAGGGCGCCGATGCCTGCTTCAGAGGTGCTGCCTTTGCCCTGTGCCATTACCGTGAGAGACGGGAATACACCGCCGGAGAAAACAGGATATTCGGAGGTTCTTCTCTCTACTTTTTCCTTTTCCTGGAGATAGGCGCGCAGTGCCTTCGCCAGGGAGCTGCCGAAATTCCGGGAGTTTTCTGGCGTTACAGCAGTACCGCCCGCATTGGCGTAGGGAATCTCAAAGGCTGTTGCGAGCTGAATTCCGTCGAGTCCTGAAGCCCATCCGTCAAAGGAGAGTCCCGCCGAGTAGGAGCGTGAAACATTCCAGCTTTTCCCGTGAGGCAGATTGTTGCTGCAGCTGTAGGGCAGAAGCCCGTCGCGGTTCGCCTCCTCAAGCAGGCTGCCGAAACGCTGCTCTTCCACCCACATTTCCTCGTGACGGCTGCCGACAATGTAGATATCTTCATTGTGCCTGCCCCGAATGTGCGGACAGTGCAGATCCAGAGCAACCCTGAGTTTTCCATTTGCCCAATTGGGCACAAAGGTGCGCAGTGCTTCGGTTTCTTTGTGCACGCTCACGCCTATATAATCTCTGTTGTGGTCGCGGGGTGTCCGATTTTTCCCCTGATCGCCGTCTTCCACGCCATCTTTATCCATGAAGGGAATAACCGTTAATTCCACGTTACGGCCGAACCAGCAGCCGTCTTCCGTATCGGCCAGTATGACATCCATCAGCCCTTCCAGTACAAAATTAGCCATGGCTTCACAGGCATGGTGCCTTGCTGTAATCAGCACACGAAAGCGTGGATCGCCCTCAAGGTTGCCGATATGGAGTTTTTCAACGCTTCGGTTTTTTCCTGTAGCGCATAAGGTGGTAACGGAGAGAAAACTGGATTTTTCATGCTTTTTCAAAAAAGCGTCCAGATCGCTCTGCAGGTATGGAATGGTGAATGCAAAACGAACTTCACCGGCATCGGCAGAAAAAGTATAGTCGAAACTGTTTTTTGTCACACATTCCGCACCCATCCAGGCCCAGGTTGCGCCGCCGTCCTGACTGATAGCGGGCCCTCTTACGCCAATAGGGCTTTGCCCGTCAAACTGAAAAGTCACTGTTCTGCCGGCAGCACCTGTTACCCTGAAATTCCAGTAAAACCACCACCCGGCTGTGTCCCGAAGATCCGGTGCCAACAGAACCTGATCGCCCTCGATCTTCTTAATCAGGATATTGCCACCCGGATAATCCGCATCAATGGAGAATTC
The DNA here is from genome assembly GCA_002070275.1 of Candidatus Hydrogenedentes bacterium ADurb.Bin170. Taxonomy (GTDB): domain Bacteria; phylum Hydrogenedentota; class Hydrogenedentia; order Hydrogenedentales; family CAITNO01; genus JAAYJV01. Next base: position 2,020 of record MWCY01000024.1, on the reverse strand, counting down.
GGCGGCAACTGCCGGGAAGGGGGCTGTCAGCAGGAGAGTCAGACAGAGAAGGGCAAAAAGGGAACGGGTATGAGCAGGGAATAACATAGAACGCCTCCTGACACTGGTTATATAGAGTGCCTTTCACTGTACCCGCAGCCATCTCTTTATTTCAAGTCATTCACGGGGGCATCTGAGAATATTTCATTTTCCATAATAAGAACAATACGAAATTCAATGCTGTAAAAAGAGGGGATGGATGTGGCACAATAACTCTCTGGAGTGCCCTGAGCCTCTGAGGTGTACGGAAGCAGGGGGTTTCCCGGAAGACAAATGATGAGGGTTTTTACTATGGCGACAGAGAAGACAGTTGCAGAACGATGCCGCGCTTTATCGCTGCGCCTCGCGGTTGCCGAATCCTGCTCCGGCGGATTGATTGCTCATCGGCTGACCAATATCCCGGGAATATCCGAGTGTTTTCTGGGAGGCGTTGTGTCCTACGCCAATAGTGCGAAAACAGCTCTGCTCGGCGTCCCGGCAGAAATGATTGCCGCTAAAGGCGCTGTGAGTGAAGAGGTGGCACGCGCCATGGTTACAGGGGTGTGCTCACGCCTGAGCGCCGATGTCGGCGTCGCAGTGACCGGAATAGCCGGTCCCGGTGGCGGCACAGTTGAAAAACCTGTGGGCACCGTGTGGATTGCTGCGGCGTGCCGCGGCAGCGTCCTGGCACAAAAGCACTTTTTTACCGGTGATCGGGATGCCATTAAAGCGCAGACGGCAGATGCCGCTTTTTTACTGATCCTTAAAGTACTGGAGTCATTATGAGCACACCCTTTGTCCATCTGCACGTTCATTCGCATTACAGCCTTCTGGACGGTCTATCGAAGCCGTCGGAACTGATACAGCGGTGTGTCGATTATGACATGCCTGCTTGTGCGCTTACAGATCATGGTTCACTTTTCGGACTGCTGGAGTTTCAGGGTGCCGCCAAACAGGCGGGCATCAAACCTATTCTTGGCTGCGAGATGTACATTGCCCCCGGGTCACGCAAGAGCAAAAGCGGAAAAAGCGCCAAAGAGGCAAGCAATCATCTGGTGCTGCTCTGCGAAAATGAGACGGGGTACCACAACCTCTGTCGTCTGAGCTCTATCGGCTATCTGGAGGGCTGGCATTACAGGCCCCGGATTGATCTTGAAGCGCTGGAGGAGCATAAAGAGGGGTTGATCCTGCTGACTGCATGCCTGCAGGGCAGGGTTCCTTCATTGCTGGAGCAGGGAAAGCAGGAAGAGGCGGCGCGCACGCTGGATACCTATCTGGGTATTTTCGGAAACGACCATGTATACATCGAAATGATGAACCACGGCATGCCCCAGGAAGAGCGTATCAATCCCATGCTGTGGGAAATGGCACAGCAGTACGGTCTTCCGGCGGTTGCCACAAACGATAGCCATTATCTTGATGAAAGCGACTGGCAGGCGCATGATATCCTTTTGTGCCTTCAGACTAAAAAAACGCTTGACGACCCGAATCGGATGCGTTTTTATAACCACGATTTTTATTTCCGGCCAGGCGATGAAATGGCGGGCTGTTTTTCCCGCTGGTCGGAAGCCGTTTCCAACACCCTGCTTCTTGCGGAACGCTGCAATGCAGAGATCCCGACAAACTTGAAACTGATTCCCAATTATCCTGTGCCCGAGGGAAAAAGTAAAGAAGCGTATTTAAGGGAACAGGTTTTTGAGGGACTGCACAAACGTTTTGGCGATGAACTGCCCTCTGCCGTGGTGGAGCGTGTGGAGTTTGAGTTGGGAGTCATTTCCCGGATGCAGTTTGTTGATTATTTTCTGGTGGTTTGGGATCTGCTGAATTATGCCCGGAAAGAAGGCATTCCTGTCGGGCCTGGTCGCGGTTCCGGGGCGGGATGTCTCGTTGCCTATGCGCTTTTTATCACCGATGTGAATCCGCTTCAGTATGGCCTGCTTTTTGAGCGGTTTTTAAATCCTGAGCGGAAAACCATGCCTGATATTGATATCGACTTCTGTAT
>MWCY01000023.1 GCA_002070275.1 Candidatus Hydrogenedentes bacterium ADurb.Bin170 | reverse complement strand
GGTTCTGCTGACTTTCCCCGCCACTGCACCGGAAAATACAGGGAAGAGTCTTACGTGCTCTTCCCTTTTCTTATCTTTCTGAATCGGAAACTGTCCCGCCACCACGATCAGGTAAAAAGATTAATCCTGTGCACTACGGAAAGCGTCGACCATCGTTGCCAATGTCGGGAGGACAGGTTCTTCGCACGCCTGCATTTTAGCAGCCATTTCAGCGGCCGTGGCAATGGCGTCGATATTCATCGGGATATACCGCTTAAACTGCACATGCCCGTCCATGAAGAGAACGTTGCATCCGCCGGGGATGTGGTTGAAAAAGCGTGTGCCCGCACCGGCGCCCATGGTGTCCAGCATAATGAAAAGGGAACTTTGCGCTTTTGCGCTTGCCGAAGGATTATTGATATCTGTAATCAGAAAACGCTCAATTCCTTCCCGCAGGCGGTAGACCGTATCGCCATGACCGTTCCCCACTCCGGCACCCATATAGTCGGAAGATACACGCAGGTCTTTATCGAAGACTTTGGCGGCATCAATGACCGCCGCATCATTCTGCCCGCTCATGAGTGTCACAATCAGATCTGAGTACTGCTCTGCAAGTCCGTCCAGCGCAGCTCCGATCTGAGTTGGTACCCACGGATCTCCTGTATATTTTCCGCTGAGCAGTGCCTGAATAATCGCGAATTCGCTCGCCCGCCCGCCCGCTGTGCGTCAAATTGTCAAAGGCCCACCCCAGATAAAAATAGCTGTCGTCTATGGCGCCGGGGTCCCACCCGAGTCGCGACCCTCCCGGCGGAATACAGCCTGTCAGCTGACCGGGTTTTGTAAAAAGGTCTGCTTTGTGCTGACCCAGTTCAGGATCGGAAGGGCACCAGATAATGTTGGTGTCTGTAAGATACTCCGGATAGATGGCATAGACCGAAACTTTTCGCCGGGCGACTCGTTGGCGTACATCTTGAAGATAATGCCCCACTGCTTGAGATTATTCTGGCAGCTGGTGCGGCGTGCCGCCTCCCGCGCCCGTGCCAGTGCCGGCAGCAGGATGGCCGCCAGAATACCGATAATCGCAATGACTACGAGCAGTTCAATAAGTGTAAGCCCTCTTGTTTTTTCATGATGCCTTCTCCCTGTTGAAAAATATAGAAGAATCCCTGCCGGGCAGGGGATAAAAAGCAATCATTTAAAAAACAAACCGGCAACCGGCACATCTCACACTATACCGAACAATTCGCCTTTTGTCAAACTGGTGGCACAACCACACGGGAAGAAGAAAGCACAGAGACGGGACTTATTTAAGACGCCGGATAAAAATAAAAAGCCCGGAGCCTCACGACTCCGGGCACAAAAGAGCAACTACAGGGAAATTCAGTTGAAGGCAGCAACCAGCGTAGCAAGTGTGGGCAGCACGGGAGACTGGCAGCCCTGCATCTTCTGGGAGACTTCGGCGGAATTCGTCAGATTATCAACACTGACACCGGTGTAGCGCAGGAATTCAACGTGACCGTCCATGAAGAGCACGTTGCAGCCGCCGGGCACGTGGTTGAAGTACTTGGTGTTGGCACCGGCGCCCATCGTGTCGAGCATGATGAAGAGCGTGCTCTGTGCCATGGCGCTTGCGGCAGGATTGTTGATGTCGGTGATCAGGAAGCGTTCAATCCCTTCACGGAGACGATACACTGTGTCACTTTCGCCATTACCCGCATGCATCCCTTTCCAGGGAGCGACCAGTTCAATGTCTTTGTCCACCGCTGCTGCAGCGCCGTAGACATCTCCACCGCCCATGGCAGCGATTTCAGCCGCATATTTGGAGGCAAGACCGTCCAGAGCGGCACCGATCTGCACGGGAACCCAGGGATCACCGGTAAAGGTGCCGGAGAGCAGGGCGCCTACGACACCGAACTGACTGGTGCGCTCGGAGGTTTCGAGCCGGTCAAAGGCCCAGCCAAGATAGAAATAGCTGTCGTCGATGGCATCAGGGCTCCAGCCGAGCTTTGTGCCGCCGTCTTCGATACATCCGGGCAACTCACCGGGCTTCGCAAACATGCTCGCTTTGTGCTGGCCCAGTTCAGGATCCGAGGGACACCAGATAATGTTGGTGTCAGTCAGATATTCCGGGAAAATGGCATACACGGAAGGCCCGCCTGCGAGAGCGTCTTTAACGGCGTTAGCACCGGGGTTGCAGGTGGCACTGGCAAATTTGGTGCGGTCTCTGTAGGTCTGCAGGGGCGGGTATTTTTCGCCCGGGGCTTCATTGCTATACATCTTGAAGACAATGCCCCATTGTTTGAGGTTGTTCTGGCAGCTGGAGCGTCGTGCGGCTTCGCGGGCACGGGCAAGTGCCGGCAAGAGAATCGCAGCAAGAATACCGATGATCGCAATAACCACCAGCAGCTCGATGAGTGTGAATCCTTTGCGTTTCATAGCAAGACTCCTTATTAAGTAAAAAAACTGGAAACTGATGGCGGGCACCCCTATGGTGAACGCCGGAATCATGGCGCCCCTGCACACTTTGCAGGGGTACTAAAGTATACCGCAGGAATTACGGTTTGTCAATAGTATTCAGTTTACCACTGTATTGGAATATCATATTAAACATCAGAATGGTCACTCAGATTGCCTGATCACTTCATCCAGAGCAACAGGAGCACCGCCCTGTCGAATGCTCTCATGTGCCGCCTCCATGAAGGCAAACATTTCAAGTGTTTCGTCCGGCGATACAGGCGGTACACCGGTGCGGAAGAATTGAATGATTTCTGCCACCAGAGGCGCATAATCGCCGCTGCCCTGCTGATCTGCGACTGCCTTGCTGCCGAAGACAGTGACACGATGCGGTGCGGCACCGGTGCGCAGGCCGTAGAGCGTGCCCATGCGGCCGCCTTCCCATTCCCCTGTGGCAACATGAAAATCATCGCTTACAAAGCAGGTGACGCGCTGGCAGCCCGTGCCCATAATGGTAAAGAGTGCTTCAGTCGCATGAATCCCGTACCAGAAAAGGTCGGGATGTGTCGGATCCAGAGAGGCGGGACCGTAGGAAATGGCACCGCGCACTTCGCCGACATCCTGTTGTTTCAGTTCCTGAAGGCTTTTGTAAAAACGATAGGACGAAGAGCTGAACCACGGGACATTATGTTCTTTTGCCAGAGCGGCAATAGCCCGGGCATCGGCAAGCGACCCGGCAAGAGGCTTGTCGATAAAAAGCCGTTTCCCCGCTTTAATGACGGGGGTTGCCTGTGCCAGATGCGGACGTCCGTCCACACTCGTGAGCAGCACAGCATCGACCAGCGTGCACAGTTCCTCAATGGAAGACACGATCTGCACGCCGTACTCTTTGACCAGCTGTTCTGTATACCCGTCAACACGGGATGCGCTGGATTCCAGATCAGCGCTGCCTCCTTTGTAGGCGGCAATAACACGTCCGCCGGGCACATGATTTTCACGGCTGGCATCGTTCAGCACCTGGGTGAAGGCAATGACGTGAGAAGTGTCTAGCCCGATGAGCCCCAGTTTCAGAGGCGCTTCCTCGGCAGCGACGGAAACAGAGACAGCAAAGAGCAGCAGCAGCGTCAGGTGAAAAATTGTTTTCATTACAATCCCTTTCTTCAAAGTGGTTGAATTTAAGGGATTATATGTTTTTTAAACAGGCAATTCCCAACCGGCGCGATAGGGCTTGGTCAGCAGCGTCTGAGCGGCGGCATCGTTCGTGATTTGCATTGATTCTGTGCTGAAACTGATGGCTTTATTCAGCCGGAGAGCAACATTGCCCAGCAGCACCATTTCTGTAAAAGGTCCTGCATAATCAAAATTGGACACGGCAGGCGCATTTCCTTTGCACGCATCGAGAAAGTTGCGGTAATGGTTGGCACCGCTTACCCGGGGCAGCGTCTGATCCGGTTTTTTGTAGTCCGCCATGATGCTGTCGGGAAGAAGGCGCGCATTGCCACCGTATTCGCCTGCTGTAAGAAAACCTTTGGATCCGATGAAAAGTGAACCGTTCTGTTTGTCGCCCAGCACATCACCCTCAGGGATCCCTTCGGGGCGCGGCGGCATGAGCCCATTTTCATACCAGTACAGATCGACAGGCGGCATATCGGCACGTGCGGGAAACGCATATTTCAGAATAATATTTTTCGGATAAGTCTGCCCGTTGGCACTTTCCATCCGGACAGGCTCAACGGTGAAAGAAGGGGCTTCTCCCAGCTTCAGGGCAAAAAAAGCGGGGTCCATGACATGGCACGCCATATCACCCAGACCGCCGCACCCGAAGTCCCACCAGCCACGCCACTTGAAGGGCGCATAAAGCCCGTTGAATTCGCGCCAGGGCGCTGCGCCCAGCCACAGATCCCAGTTCAGACCTTCAGGCACGGGCTCTGCCGGAGGCAAGGCAGTCGGTTCTCCCTGAGGCCACCGGGAACCGGGTCGGTCTGTCCAGACGTGTACTTCGCTGACCGTACCGATAACGCCGCTCCAGAGCATTTCGGCAAGATCCCGTACGCCATCGCCCGAATGACCCTGATTGCCCATCTGAGTGGCGACACCCATTTCACGGGCGGTTCGCGTCAGAAGGCGCGCCTCGGCAACGGTATGGGTCAGCGGCTTCTGCACATACACATGCTTGCCCAGCTTCATCGCTCTGTAGGCGGCGGGCGCATGGGTGTGATCGGGTGTGGAAATGGTGACCATGTCAATCTCTGATCCCATTTCATCAAACATCTTCCGGTAATCCTGAAACTGGCGCGCTTCAGGAACGCGGTAAAAGGCCTCTGCCGCCCGGCCCGCATCCACATCACAAAGGGCTACAATGTTTTCTCTCTGGAAAGAAAGAATATCCTGAGTGCCCTTTCCCCCCGCACCGATCCCCGCCACATTCAACTTTTCATTGGGCGAAAGTTTGCCCGGCACGACACGGGCAGTATTGGGCCGTGCGGCAAAAGCACCTGTCGCCAGTACGGAGGTGGTGGCGGAAGCGATAAAGGCGCGACGGGTCAGCAGATAAGGGGACATCTTCTCATACCTCATATAAAAACGCACTGCAAAAAGGGACGACAAAAAACGATGACAATTGCTCCACTCTATGTTTGACTCAAAAACAAGAAAGCGGGTTTCTGCTGTTTTTTACATCCGAAACAGCAGAAATCATCCGGAGCCTTGATTCTTTACACCGGGACAGAGACGGCGCCGCTATTTATTTGCTACTGGCAAAAAAAAAGACTATACTTTAGAATCTTCACCGTTTCGCAGTGTTCTCTTTTGTCTTGCCGGAAACGTTGATACTGAAACCGACACACAAGAGGTGTGTCTGAAAACCAATACAACAGGAGATAAAACTATGTGGGCCCCTGGACTGGGAGAGCTGGTAATTATTTTTGTTATAGTGCTGACCTTATTCGGCGGCGGCAAACTTGCGGGCGTAGGCAAATCGCTCGGTCAGGCAATTTCTGAATTCAAATCAGCGGTAAACGAAGATAAAAAAGAGATTTCTGCCGAGAAAAAAGAAGACACGTCCGGCGAGTAAGGCGCGCAGGTGTGTTTTTAATTCAAAAAAACCTCCTCGACTCGCTGCCTTCAGCAAGCGTTGTCTCCATTATTTTGAATCCTTTTCAGGCGCAGTTCCGGTTTGAACCGCTAATCGGAGTGCGCCTGTTTTTTTTCGGTTCCAGGTCCGCACGGACCGCATTGAGGAAAAGACATCAACACAGGAGAGTCTGATATGCAATCCGACCGCCTTTTTTCACGGCGCAGCTTTCTGAAAAATACAGGAAAATCTGTTGCCGCCTTCACGATCGTACCCCGCCACGTCCTCGGTGGTGCCCAGTTCACGGCACCGAGCGAAGAAATCACCCGCGCCATCATCGGCGTAGGCGGTATGGGCAGCAGTCATCTGGGCTATGCCGGCGCGCGCACCGTCGCTCTTTGCGATGTGGACAGGAAACATCTGGAAGGGGCACTTGCCAAATGCGAGGCAGGTGTGGACGGATACCGCCATTTCAGAGAAGTGCTCGCCCGTCCGGACATCGATGTGGTGCATATCGCAACGCCGCCGCACTGGCACGGCATCATCAGTGCCGAAGCGGCACGGGCAGGCAAGGATATCTGGTGTGAAAAGCCCATGACCCGCACCATCGGCGAGGGCAGGAAAGTACTGGAAGCCGTGCAGCGCCACGGTGTCCTTTTCCGGCTCAACACCTGGTTCCGTTTTAAAGATAAATTCTACGACTTTGATACACCCGTGCAGCCTATCAAAAAAGCTGTGGAAAACCGGCTTTTCGGCTGGCCTCTGACTGTCACGGTCGGTCCGGATACCGGCTTCGACTTCAAATTTCAGTGGAGCGGCAAGACCGATCTTCAGCCCGAACCGATCCCGGAAGAGCTGGATTATGATCTCTGGCTCGGTCCTGCGCCCTGGAAACCTTACAATTCGCATCGCGTTCACAGTACTTTCCGCGGCTACTGGGACTATGACGGCGGCGGTCTCGGCGACATGGGTCAGCATTATCTGGATCCGGTACAGTATTTCCTCGAAAAGGACAACACAAGCCCCGTAGCCATTACGGTTGATGCTCCGCTGCAGCATCCCGAAGCGGCAAGCAGCTGGCGCCGCATCGAAATGACCTATGCTGATGGCTGCAAGATCATCTGTACCTCCGAGGAAACCGGCAAAGACGTGCCCTATATCTCCGGGCCGGAAGGCAATCTCTACAAAGGCATGCGCTCCGACATCAACGGCTTTGCAGAAAAACTCGCATCGCTGCCCGAGCCTGTATGGCAGGAATCCGACTTTTACCGGGCGGTGAAAAACCGGCGGAAATTTGCGCTCAACGAAGAAAACGGACACCGGTCCTGCACACTCGTCAACCTCGGTGTCATCGCCGTGCGCCTCGGCAGAGAATTGCAGTATGACCCCGAAAAAGAGCTCTTCGTGAATGATGATGCGGCAAACCGACTCATCCATCAGCCCATGCGCAGCCCGTGGACCATCTAAGGGAAGGAACAAGATCATGAAAAAGTATTCATACACCACTGTAAAACTGGTTCTGGTTCTGCTGCTCAGCGCACCGATAGCATCGGCATTGACCGTGGAGGAAGTATTGTCCGCCATGCCGCCCGACAATGCCGCCTCCGCAAGCCTGCTTTTTGACAAGGCTTTTGAAGAAGGGCCTGCACTTATCAAAGCACTTTGTGCCCGGATTACCCCTTCTGCCGATGGGGTGGACGCCGAAGCCAAATTTGCCCTCTACGGGCTGGCAAAACACGCAGGGCGACCCGGCAGTACCGCACAGCGCACCCTTATGGCGCGTATTCTGGAAGAAGCCGTCCGGCAGGCAGATTCAGGCGAGGTAAAATCTTTTTTCCTGTCGATCCTGAACTTCTGTGCTGACGATGCATCCGTCGCCGCACTGGCAGCCTGGATCTGCGACGGGGAAATCGCCCTCGATGTCATCCGTGCCATTGAAAGTATCGGAGGCGATGCCGCCCTCACTGCCCTCAGCCTCGCCGACTGCCCCGAAATGCAGGAAGCCATCGCACAGGCGACCGCCAGACTGCAGGGACAGGCGCCTTATACCGCTGAAGCGGCAGGGCTTTCGGATGACGTGCTCCGACTAGTCCTGAATCCTGATGCATGCGAAAACAAGACGGAAAGCGCCGAGCGCTGCCGAGAACTTCTTGTCGACCAGACTCTTTCTTCTTCTGCACGATGCATGGTGCTGCGTGCACTCGTGACGCTCATCGGCAAAGAGGCATTGCCCGAACTGATCGCAGCCCAGACCTCACCGGACAGACACTATCAGGGCTGTGCCCGCGAATTGGTGCGCTTTCTTCCCGGCGAAGATGTGTCGCAGGCGTGGACATTCAGACTAAGCGAATTGGACAATGCGCAGCGTGCCGCCGTGATCAGCCTTCTGGGAGAGCGCAGCGATGCGTCTGCACGCAACGCTGTATTTGCAGCGCTTCGCGATGGACAGCCCGATCAGCGTATTGCCGCCTGTGAAGCAGTCAGCGCTTCCTATGGGGCCAGTGCCGTATCGCCACTGCTCGATGCTTTTGAGACAGCGGAAACCGATGCCGAGCTGCAGGCGGTGAAGGGCGCACTTTTGCGTGTGCCGAATCTTGAAGAACATGTGCTGGCGCTGGCATCCGCCGATGAGCTCGCTTCCGAAAGTTTCTCCGATACACGAAAGATCATCTGTCTTGACATCATCGCAGAGCGTAATGCCCGAAACTTTAAAAACTTTGTGCTCGCCTGTCTTGAAGATGCTGACGGAAAAGTACGGCGCAGTGCATTTTCCGCTCTGTCCGTAGTCGGCAATGAAGAAGACCTGACCATGCTTTTCGACCGGCTCCAGCACGAACAGCGGGATGCCGAGGCCGAAGCCGCTTCCGCGTCTCTCGTTTCGCTTGCCGATCGTCTGGGCGTCAAAGAACAGAGTATCGCCCGTGCCGCTGAACTGCTCGGACAGTCAGACAGAGGCACGGCGCTGCGTCTTATCCGAACACTTGCCGCCTTCGGTACTGCCGAAGCGCTGGCTCCCGTGAAGGACAGCGTCAGCGCCGCTCTCGCTTCCGGTGATGTTGATGCCAAATGGGCACGGAACGGGCTGGAAGTGCTGGCTGTATGGCCTCTCGACGATGCGCGGAACACGCTCCTGGATCTCTGGAAAGGCCAGGAATCGGAAGACCTCCGCAAAACAGCACTGAAATGCTACATCACTTCCGTGCAGCGTACCCTTACCGACAAATCTGATCAGATAAAGGCACTGCGTGAGGCAAAGGAATTCACTGCGGATGACAGCGAAAAACGCAGCCTCGACGATGCCGCCTCCAAAATCAGAGGTAAAAAATAATACGGAATAAAAGCGGCACCGAATGACTGAAGCTTCCTCTTATCCCGAGTCGAAAAAAACAGTCCTCCTGTTGCACGGGTTCATGGGAAGCGGAGAAGACTGGCAGTTTTTGCCGGCGTCATTCGGTGCCGCTTACTCTTTTTTATGTCCTGATCTGCCTGGGCATGGCAGCGCCTGGAATAGAAATATATCACCTGCGCTGAATCTGGATACGGTGCTCCTGAAGTTGAGTACAGCCCTCGACAGCCACGGTGCGGAGTCCTGCGCCCTTGTCGGTTATTCTCTGGGCGGCAGAATTGCACTTCATCTGGCGCTCCGTTATCCCCGCCGATTTTCCTGTCTTGTTCTCATTTCCGCCTCGCCGGGCATTGAAGATCCGCGCGCACGCACACAAAGACAGAAAGCCGATGAGCAGCTCGCCCGACAGTTGGATACCCTGACGGCAAACAGTACCGCTTTTCAGACTTTTTTACTCCATTGGTACCGGCAGCCGGTCTTTACATCGCTGGCGGAAAAGCCCCTGCTCACCCGCACACTGATCACAAGGCGCATGCAGAACAGCCCGCCTGCATTGGCACAGTGCCTGCGCAGCCTCGGTGCAGGCACGCTCCCTTCCCTCTGGAACCGTCTCTCCGAATTAAACATGCCCGTGTTGCTGATTGCCGGAAAAGACGATCCGAAATACGTCGGAATCAGTAGCCGTATGCATGCCCTCCTGCCCGCCGCCACTCTGGAGATTCTCGATCATAGCGGTCATTGCCCCCACCTGGAAGTCCCCGAAACCTGCAGAGACACCGTTGCCGCCTTTCTTCGCAGGCACTGCTGACAGTCACAGAAGCCTGTTTTTCAGACACACGGCTGCGCTGCCCTCCCGGAGTAAGGCGTTTTTTTACGTCGCCAGAAGGTAAAAGAGCATCAATTTTTGAGGCGCCATAGAAGGTGGATTTTGAATAAGTTACGGCTATAAACACTTTTAGAGTTGACAGCCGACCTATTTATGAGAGACAATAGTATAGAGGTGTCCGTATTGTCGGATGCCGGAGCCAGTATGATCAGGTTAATTATTGACATAAAGTAGCGAATTTTTCAGAACAGAAGAAATGCTTTCTCTGCCGGAGACCAGGTGGAATAGCCTTGTTTTCTCGGCAGTTTGTGTTGTCTTTACTGTGAAAATATTGACACGAAAGTGCTTTTTTGGTACAGTTGAGGCGAGTGACGCAAAGGTAATCTCGCATGCAGACGATGTATTCTAGTTTCGGAAAACAGCTGGTTGATAAAAAAATTATCACCCAGCAGCAGCTGGAAGAAGCCCTGCACCGCCAGCAAACGACCATGAGCAACCGCAAATTGGGCGAGATTCTGGTGCGGTTGGGCTATCTCAGCAAATCGCAGATTATCGAAGCACTTGCCGAACAGCTGGGACTTCCGCTGATTGATCTGGCGGAGCGTGATATTCCGCCCCGTATCCGGGCACTGATGGAAGGCTCCATTGCCACGCTGTACCGTGTGGTGCCTTTGGAGGAGCGTGGCAGCACGCTCATTGTAGCCACCTCCGACCCTACCAATATTAACACGCTGGATAACCTGTCCCGCCTGCTTGACCGCCCGATTGAACCGGCACTCGCCACGCCCGAAGGCATCACAGAGGCATTAGGCCGTTACTACGGTCACCAGAAAGAGACCGTTGAGTCCATGCTTTCTTCGGCGAGCAGCGCCTCCAGTGTGAGTTCTCTGAGCAGTTTCTCCAATCTCGGCTCCGGTGCCAGTGGCTCCATGGGCTCTTTTGCCTCTCTGTCCGCTGATGATATGAGCATTGACAGCATAGATCTGGGCGATGCTCAGGAAACGATGGCAACGGTTGGCGATGTCCAAGACGACAGCCCTGTCGTGCGTTATGTGCAGCAGCTGATCGTGGAGGCGTACCGCCTGCGTGCCAGTGATATTCATATTGAGCCCGGTAAAACGACCATGACGGTCCGTTATCGTATTGACGGTGTCATGCAGGAAATGCCCACACCGCCGAAACGTGCTCAATCCGCCATAATTTCCCGCCTTAAAATTATGGCGGGTATGGATATTTCCGAGCGTCGTATCCCTCAGGACGGGCGCATCAAAATGAGTGTCGGTGCCAAAGATATTGACTTGCGTGTCAGTGCGCTTCCTGGCGTTTACGGCGAGAGCGTGGTGATGCGTATTCTTGATAAGAGCGGTCTGCTGCTGGGTCTGGGTCAGCTGGGCTTTTGTGCCGAGCATCAGGTGCAGTGGGAGCGTCTGATCCGTCATGCTACCGGTGTGGTGCTGGTGACCGGACCTACGGGTTCGGGCAAAACAACCACGCTGTATGGCTCGCTCAATACGCTGAACACGCCGGATACCAAAATTATTACAGTGGAAGATCCGGTCGAATATCAGCTGACCGGCATTAATCAGGTTCAGATCAACCATGAAATCGGCTGGGACTTTGCCCGGGCGCTTCGTGCTATTTTCCGTCAGGACCCCGATATCGTGATGGTCGGTGAAATTCGTGACCAGGAAACGGCGGAAATAGCCATTAAGGCCGCACTGACCGGGCATCTTGTTTTCTCTACACTGCATACCAACGACACGGCCAGTTCTTTTACCCGTTTGATCGATATCGGCATCAAGCCTTTTCTTGTGGCTTCCGGTGTACGCGCTATTCTTGCACAGCGGCTGGTGCGCACGGTGTGTAACGGCTGCCGTGAGGTCTATCAGCCTGCCGAGATTGAGAAAGACCGTCTGGAAATGGATATTGACTGGAGTACAGTGCGGCTTGAGCACGGGGCAGGCTGTGAAAGCTGTAATGAAACAGGGTACCAGGGACGGCTGGGCGCTTATGAGTTGCTTCTGACCAACGATGCCCTGCGTGTTATGCTGATGCGCGGTGAAAGCGCTACGGCATTGCGCCGCCAGGCCCGGATTGACGGCATGATCACCATGCGTGAGGATGCCTGGAACAAAGCCAAACGGGGGTTGACAACACTGGAAGAAGTCAACCGGCGTACCCGTGTGGATGAACCGCTTATTCGTACGGAAAAAGCGGATTCCGAAACAAAAGCACACCCTGCGATGCCGGCACCAGCTGCTGCCGGTGCTGAAAGGTAATTTTTTATGGCTTATGAAATTGTAAGTTTGCTGCGAATGCTTGTTGACCGTGACGGCTCCGACTTGCACATTACGGAGGGGGTCCCCCCAATTGGTCGCGTGCACGGGCATCTTCAGTTTTTCGGGGACAACCCATGTACGGCTGAAGATACGGAACGGCTCATGAAAAGCATCGCTTCTGTGGATAACCAGCAGGAGCTGCAGGAGGTGGGCGGTGCCGACTTCGGTTTTGCTTTTGAAGATGTGGCGCGCTTTCGTGTTTCCATCTTTAAGCAGCGCGGTTATGTGGGGCTGGTGCTTCGTCTGATTCCGCGCAAAATCCTGACTTTTGAGGAGATCGGTCTTCCCAATGGTTTGAAAGAGGTGATAACGCAACCCCGTGGTCTTATATTGGTGACAGGGCCGACAGGTTCCGGAAAATCCACCTCGCTTGCCACCATGATTGACTATATTAACATCAATTATGACCACCATATTGTGACGATTGAAGACCCCATCGAATACTATCACACCCACAAAAAGAGTATTATCATGCAGCGCGAAGTGGGCGTGGACGTACCCACCTTCTCCGAGGCGCTCCGGCGTGTGCTTCGTCAGGACCCGGACGTGATTCTGGTGGGTGAAATGCGCGACCTGGAAACGATTGAAGCGGCGGTAACCGCAGCCGAAACGGGTCACCTGGTTTTTGGCACGCTGCATACAACGGGTGCGGTACGTACGATTGACCGTCTGGTGGACGCTTTCCCGACGAACCAGCAGGAGCAGATCCGTACGCAGCTTTCGGGTAACCTCAAGGCGGTGATTTCTCAGGCGCTGATTCCCCGCAAGAGCGGATTCGGTCGCGTGGCGGCCTTTGAAGTGATGATTACTACGCCTGCTATTCAGAATCTTATCCGTGAAAACAAGTCCTACCGTATTACCTCGGCCATTCAGACCGGGCACAAATACGGCATGAATCTTCTTGACGAGCACCTTCTGGCGCTGCTTCGCAAAGGGGTCTGTAAATACGAAGACCTTCTTGCCAAGGCACAGATGGCAGACGAATTTGAAACGCAGGCGCGTGCGCTGGGTCTGCTCGGTGATCTTCCGGGCGGCGGTGCTCCGGGCCAGGCCAGACGCGCCGGTTGAGCGTATTAAGGAAACACGTTTTTATTTATGCCAGCCGTTCTACAAAAAGCACGCCCTCTCGGTGAAATCCTCATTGATCAGGGAACGATCTCTCCTCTGCATCTTGACGAGGCGCTTCAACGTCAGCGTCTGACCGGGGATTTGATCGGGCGTATTCTCGTTTCCCTTGGTCATGCCACAGAGCAGAATATTATTGAAGCGCTGGGCATGCAGCAGGGCATGGTTCGCGTGGATCTCAGCAAGCGCAATATCCCCGTGGAAATCATCAAAATGCTGTCGGGCGATGTGGCGCAGTTTTACGGTGTGATACCGATCAGCTTTGAGAACAATACACTGACGGTTGCCATGTCGGATCCCCTCAACATGCAGACCCTGGACGATCTTCGGCAGATCACCGGACTGGATGTTCAGGGTGCCATCAGCACACCCGAAGAAGTGAGTGCTGCATGGAAAAAGAATTATTCCTTCGAGACCGGTTCTGTCGGTGCCATGCTGGACGAGCTGAAGGAACTGGTCGGCACAGAAGAGCTCTCCCTGGAAGAGTTGGGCCAGCAGGAAATTCTGTCAAATGTTGATAATCTGGTTGAACTGGCACAACAGCCGGAAGTGATCAAGATAGTCAACCTTATTTTTTTGACAGCGCTGCAGAAGCGTGCTTCGGATATACATTTCGAGGTTTACGAAGAAGATTTCCGGATTCGTATTCGTATTGACGGCGTGCTTCATGAAGTGGTTCATCCGCCGAAAGCTTCCTGTATTGCCATTGTTTCCCGTATCAAAATCATATCCAATATGGATATTGGCGAAAGGCGCCTGCCGCAGGACGCCCGTATCGAACTTAAAATCGGTGACAGTCTTATCGATATCCGCGTGGCAACGCTGCCCTCTCTCTACGGAGAAGGTGTTGTGATGCGTATTCTTGACCGGACGGCTGTTCGTATTGACCTTGATCAGCTGGGCCTTTCACAGGGTGCGCGAAAAAAAGTGGATACCGTAATCAATAAGCCCAACGGCATCATGCTGGTCACCGGACCGACAGGCTGCGGCAAGACCACCACGCTCTATGCCTGTCTGAATATATTGAATACACCGGAAGTAAAGATAATTACTACAGAAGATCCGGTGGAGCTTCAGATAGAACGGCTTGTCCAATGTCAGGTGCATGAAGAGGTGGGGCTTACCTTTGCCGCCTGCCTGCGCGCCATTCTTCGACAGGACCCGGATATTGTGATGGTCGGTGAAATCCGTGACCTTGAGACGGCAAAAATTGCCGTGGAGGCATCCCTTACCGGTCACCTGGTGTTGAGTACGCTTCATACGAACAGCGCACCTGAAACGATCACCCGACTGCTCGACATGGATGTGGAGCCTTTCATGATTACAGCGTCACTGGAAGCGGTGCTTGCTCAGCGTCTGGTGCGTGTGCTGTGCAAGGCATGCCGGGAACGGTACACGCCTGAAAAAGAGGAAATGGATGAGTTGAGTGTCCCTCAGGCCTGGCGCAACGATCCGAAATTCGCTTTTTTCCGGCCGAAAGGCTGCGCTGCCTGTGATTATGTGGGATACATGGGCCGTACGGGACTTTATGAAGTGATGCTTGTGGATGAGGCGGTTCGCGAATTGATTCTTGAACGTGCGATGGCGCATGAATTGCGCACATATGCCCGTAAACATCAGAATATGGTTATTTTGCGGGAAGAAGGGCTGGTGAAATGCATTCAGGGCATTACCAGCGCGGCGGAAGTCATTGCAAAAACCGACCGGTATGAAGACTAGGAGAAGCAGCTATGCCAAAATATGCTTACAGAGCACTGAATCGAGACGGCAAGCAGCAGTTCGGTATTATTCAGGCCGATACGCAAGCGCTGGCGCTGAACGATGTGCGAGCGCTCGGGCTTTTCCCGACCCACATTAAAGAGGCGACCCGCGCCGATGAACGTCGTGCGCTGCGTCAGGGCAAGGGCGGCATTGAAGAGCTCTATTTCGGCGGCGTCAAAACCAAGGAAATTGTGGTGATGACCAGGCAGCTGTCCACGCTGATTGATGCGGGTCTGCCTTTGCTTCGCTGCATTAATGTGCTTATTGCCCAATTGAAGCCGTGCAAGCTGCGTGATATCCTGCGGGAGACGGCGGCTGATATTCAGAGCGGTTCCACTTTTGCCGAAGCCCTTGCCAAGCATCCCAAACAGTTCGACCGCCTTTTTGTCAATATGGTACGCGCCGGTGAAGTCGGCGGTATGCTTGAAGTCGTGCTGCAACGGCTTGCCCTGTTCATGGAACGGCGTCAGGCACTGAAACGGCGTGTGCGGGGCGCCATGATTTATCCCATTGCGGTGCTGCTCATTGCTGCCGGCATCGTCGCCTTCCTGCTTCTTAAAGTGGTGCCCGTTTTCGCGGATATCTTTCTGGAATTCGGTGGCGATCTTCCCGGTCCCACAAAAATTCTGATTGCCGCCGGGGACTTCATGATCTATAAATGGTGGGTGCTGGTTACCGTAATCTGCTGGATTATCATCGTCATTAAACTGATGATGCGATCCAAGCAGGTGAAACGCGTTTTCGACCGGGTGATCCTGAAAGTTCCGCTTGTGGGCGATCTGATTGTGAAGGTGTCGGTGGCGCGTTTCTCCCGAACCCTCGGCACACTGGTCACCTCCGGCGTGCCGATTCTTCAGGCACTGAAAATCACCCGGGAAACCATCGGCAACGAAGTGATTCAAAATGCCTGCGATGCTGTATACGATAGCGTGCAGGATGGCGGAACGATTGCCGCACCACTGGATGCCAGTAAAGTGTTTCCTGCCATGGTGGTCAATATGATCGACGTGGGTGAGGAAACCGGTGCGCTGGACTCCATGCTCATGAAAGTGGCGGATATTTATGATGCTGAGGTGGAGGCGGCGGTGGAAGGCATGCTTGCTCTCATGGAACCGCTCATTATTATTGTGCTGGGCGGTATTATCGGTTTCATTGTCGTCGCGCTGTACCTGCCTATTTTCACGCTGGGCGACAGCATTACCGGCGGCTGATCGGATTTGAACACAGAATCCTGCAGAAGCTCTGCTTTGAGTGCGCTGGAGTTTTCGCTGGAATTTTGTTAAAAAATACAAAAAAAGTCACACTTTTTTATAAGAATAGGGTAAACTATAGTATACTTACTGGCTGGGCGCTTGTATTGCCTTTGAAAAAGGCATGAAATGCACTGTGCCTTTCGGTATGCAAGGTATATTTTTAATCATTTTTTGCAGGTAGATGCGTGCTGATGCACGCCCTAAAGGAGGTCAGGTATGAAGAAAAATAACCGGGGTTTTACACTGGTGGAATTGCTGGTGGTCATGGCGATCATTGCTATTCTCGCCTCTATCGTGGTGCCCAATGTGCAGCGTTATATCGTCCGAGCCCGCGTCACACGGGCTGTTGCGGAAATCAGTGGCATGGAGATGTCACTGACAGCGATTACGACTGACGCGGGTCGTGGCAATTTCGGGCAGATGCTCAAGAAAAATTCGGTGCGTGAAGTGGTGCCTACAGACGGACCGGACAGCGCCCCCGTGCAGGTTGCCAATGTACAAAGCGCTTTTCCGGGAGACGTGATCCAGATCGGCTGGCCGTCCAATCTGGACAATCCCGGTCGGTTCGATTACGCAATGTTCGAACGGGCGGCAAATGTCTACGCACGCATTCTGTATGACCTGCTGCGTCTTGGCAGAGACACGCTGTCGACGGGTGCTGATTCCATTGCGCAGTTGTATGTTGATCGTGATGTGCTTGCCAAACTGGGCACCAACTATATGGATATCGGGCTGGATCCGTGGGGTCAGATTTACCGTGCGTGGCCGGGGCCGTGGCGCTTCTCCACAGCAGGAGCTCCCCCCGGAAAGCGGTGGCCTATTCCCTTCCGCATTTTCAGCATCGATATGAGCAATACAGACGCTGCTTCCCGGTTTACCGTAAAACCGGACGGCTTTGAATTCTCCCCGCAGGATGCCATGCTCTATGCGGTGCCCGATGCGGCGACCTGGCCGAGCAAAGTGAACAGCCCGGCGCAGCCGAACAAGCCGGCATATCTGTGGTCATACGGCGGAAACTCCCGCAGCAGCCAGATGCTGTATCAGGCTGTTTACAGCAATGATCCCAATGAGTGGTTCTATTCCGAATCGGAAGAGGATATTGCGGGCGGTGATGACGTCAACAACTGGGACAACGGAAGCAGCTGGCAGCGTTTCTATCAATAAGAGTGTTGTGCTGCAGGCGGGAGGGTCCTTTCCTTTTCCGCCTGCAGTTTTCTATTGATTTCTGCTGATCAACGATCTGTCCGTCCGGGTGGGGCGGCAGGGATAGCGAGACCGGACACTTATACAGGCAGGTTTCAACGTGGTGCAGCGCTTTTTAACATACAGACATCGTACCCGCAGTCGCTCGGGCTGGACGCTCATCGAATTGCTGGTCGTGCTGGCGATCATTACTATTCTTGCCGCTTTTTCTGTTCCTGTCGTGAATATGTTTTCACGAAATGACTTGCGGGACAGTGCCAGAATGCTGTACACACTTTTGCGTGCCGCCCGTGTCTATGCCGTGAATAACAACGTGGAAACAGCAGTCGTCTATTTTCTGGATAATCCTTTTTCGAAGGAAGCGGACGGCACTGTTACTTTTTCTCCGATGGAAGATTCCGTGTCGGATACCTGGGTGCGTACCATTGTAGCTGCCACGGTCATGTATCGGCTTCCGGCGGAGATGCCCGTGTGGCCGATACTGCCGCCGGATGTGCAGCAAGCGGAAGATTCCGATTCCATTACGGGGAGTGAAGAAGCGGTCGACTGGCGCAAAGCGGGAATTTTTGTGCCTACGCCGGGAATGGGCGATATTGTTTCTTTTCCGGACGGATATTCGCTTCTTTTGAATCTGCCCCGGGAAGATTTTGAAAAAATGCCAGGCGGATCGGGCACAGCACAGGAGCGTGCACTGAATGCGCTCGGTTCTCCGGTGTATCAGGTTGACGGTGCGCTGGGCTATGCGCCCCCCGAAAAACAGAACTTCCTGTTTCATTACAACCGGCAGATGGAACGGGGGGCGGGCACATCGCCTCTTCTGGAAAATCTGGGGATGCGCCCTGTTTATGTGTATCCGGAGACACCTTCAGAAGGCATCTATGTTGATTCGGTAACCTCCCTGGCGCAGGTTATGCCCCTTTTCGATCCGGATCTGGTTCGGCCGCATATCGCTCACGTGTTTACACCGCGCGGCTCCCTGAAGACCCGGGTGCAGGGTGTGAAGGAAAGATATCGGCTTCTGGTGGCACCGCTGCCTTCTGCTTTCCCGGAAGACAGGCTGATCACCTATCCTGACGGCGAGATAGATGCCTTCGGGGCACTGGTGGAGATCAACCGGGGTACCGGTTACGTGAGGCTAGAGCAATGATTGGAACACCGGGCAGCCGTCAGGCTGGATTTACGCTGCTTGAGACGCTTGTTGCGCTGGTTATTCTCGCAACAGGCATGGTATCGGTACTGCTTCTTTTTCCGATCACCCTTGACCGGCAGCGAGTCAACACACAGCGCAGTTCCACAACAGCCTTTGTTCAATCGGAGTTGGCGAAGATTCAGGCAAAAGGGACGGGATTCGGTTTTCATGAATGGTTGGAAGAGCACCGATTCCGGGCGCTTGAAGATAATCTCACCGCCAACCCCTTTATCAAAGCAACCGTTGTCAGCTGGCAGCCCGTGGGTGAGATCGATATGGGGTTATACCGGGTAACTCTCGGCTTGCGCATGCATGATGGATCTGTGGAGTATTTTACGATTTATGTTACGGACCGCTGATACCCATAGCGCCGGGAGGCGCGGTATGTCGCTCGTGGAACTGATTGTGGCGATCGCCATTTTCACGACCATTATGAGCGGTGTGGTGCTTCTGTTCAGCACGGTCACAAATACGGTCCGTCGCAGTTATCAGACCATGGCACTTTTCGAGCAGACCAATAATGCCGTCCTTGCCATCGAGCGTGACGTCCAAACGCTTTTCAACAATCCCAATTCCGGCACGGAAGTCCGCTTTTACGGAGAGCCCTTCGGCTTTGTGATTGTGGGCATCGATGAGTACAACAAGGTCAGCCGCATCACCTATGCGGTGCATCGTGATACAGCACGGATTGATGAGCCCCAGGCCGTCACCGGTCGCGGAGAAACCATTACCCTGCCGCGCCGGTGGGATCAGTTACAGGCTCTGAGCACAACCGATCTCAGTGCTTTCTATTATCGTGCGCCCGGTCAGGACTGGGTGGACGTGGAAGTGGAAGTGATCTACGGGGTGCTGCTTCGTTTTGTGGAGACGGATGTGGCAGGCCTGCAGAATTTTCCCAAGATGAATGCGCTTCTGGCTTCGGGTGCCACGCCCCGCCTTCCCCGCCCTTCAGCTTTCTCCGATGAAAGCGGCGTCGGATCGCCTGCGCGGTTTCCCTGGCTCACCAGTTATTTGTGGACGGGCACTGTTGCGGCATCAGTGCCGCCTCACGCCAGAGACGCTTTTAAAACAGCGGAAACGTGCCATTACTGGCTTCAGCTGCTGAACGGTCCCGGCCTTCCCGGTGCGGCTGCCTGGGATGCAACAGACATCTGGTGGCGGGAAAAACAGGGAGCGCTTCTGCTGGATCAGTTCTGGTATGATGATCATCTTCCGGTGCCGCCTTATCCCGATACGCAGCGTTTTCATCTGCAGCAGCACGTTGTTGCGGAAAATTTTCTACTGAATGCTTTCCTGCTCGACCCGCAGACAGGGGTTCGTATCAAAAATCGCGACGATACCTTTGTTGATATCCTGGGACCGGCGCAGGAGCCCATTTTCCGTTATGCCGTCGAAGAGTACGGACAGCGCAATTCCTATTTCAACACGCTCTTCAACCTCACGGGCAAAGACACGGACGGCGTCGGATTTATGGAAAAAACCATGACAACGCTGGATCCGCGCTATTTGCTTGCTTTGCTGAATGATCGTGATTTTTACGAACTGGGTAATCCCGCTCAGGGGCGCGTGCCCGTTTCCCTGGATGTTGCCATGTGGAGCCTCAATGAATCAGCGAGCACGGGCGGTGCCGTGGTGCTGAATCGCTTTGCGAGAACCATTTATCTGCCTGCTGGCTATATGCGCCCCCGTCAGGTTAAGCAGTAAAATGCTGCTTCGCAGGCATGTGCTGCCCTGCCTGAATTTTGGGGGATAATACTTGACAAAGACAATTGGTTGTGTTAAAATAGGGTTCACGGACAGAAAAGTCCCGTATGTAGTTGTATGTATTGACCGGATATTTGAATCACGAACAGCACCTAATTCATAAAGGAAAGGAGGGATGGAAGCGTTAAATTACACCAATCCAGCGTGCTGTTTTTCGTGAAGTTCGCCATATAAAAATAGCATCTTCAGTACAAGATGCCGCGCGGAAATGTTTTCCGAAGCGAATCATGGTAGTCAACCCAATTTTATTTATGGAGAATGCGCATATGCGTTTTAAAACCCTCTTGATTGCAGCCCTTATCGTGAGCCTGGGCGGCATGGCTTTTGCCGAACTTCAGAATGTTGAACTCGGCGGTAGCATCCGCATCCGTGGCAACTACTTCAACATGGATTCCCTGAGAGACAGCAGCTATGTCGAACAGCGCACACGCCTGAACGTCAAAGCTGACTTCACCCAGGACGTCTCCGCGTTCATCGAATTCGACTCCTACGGCTTCTGGGGCGAAGGATTTCGCTCCAACTACCTGACCGGTGCAGATGCCCGCGGCAACTCTGACGTCGCTCTGTATCAGGCCTACATTGAAGCCCGCAACCTGTGGGGCACACCCCTCAGCCTGCGCGTTGGTCGCCAGGAAATCGCTCTGGGCAGCCAGATGCTGGTCGGCACCAATGACTACTCCTATAATTTCTCCGGTCTGTCCTTCGACGCCCTTCGTCTGACCTTCGCCAATGACTATGTCAACATTGACGCCATCGCTGCCAAACTGGCCGAAACCGTCAGTGATTTCGGTGATGATGATGTTGATATGTACGCTGTCTATGGCAGCTACATCGGCATTGAAGATGTGACCCTGGATGCCTACTGGGTGTTCATCCGTGATGATCAGGGTGCGCTGGCCAATATCCTGAGAAACGGCACCACAGTCGACATTCACACACTTGGCCTCCGCGGAGCTGGTGTTATTAGTGGATTTGATTTCGACGTTGAAGCAGCCTACCAGTTTGGTGATGTTGATGGTATCAAACAGCCCTGGTTCCGCTGGAAACGTTCTGCTGATGTTGAATACGCCGAGTGGGCAGTGAATGCCGAAGTCGGCTACACCTTTGACATGACCCTTCAGCCCCGCGTCTTCGCCCGCTTCGCCTACTTTGGCGGCGGCGATCCCGACACCAGCTGCTGGAGCAACGATGCTGACCTTCCCTTCAACCGTCTGTTCTCCAACAACCAGTACAGCCAGTTCCTGGACTTCAACCGCAACATGAGTAACTTCCTTGCCTACACGCTGGGTGTTAGTGCCATGCCGACCGAAGCCATTGAACTGAAACTGGTTGGAAGCTTCTACGAATCCGATCAGCGCGCTGGCAACAGCGGCAGAAGCCTTGGCTGGGAAGTCGGTCTCTTTGCTGACTACAACTACAGCGAAGACCTGGTCATCCGTGGCGGATACTCCCACTTCTTCGGCCGCAAAGGCCTGAGTGGCGATGTCATCGTCAACAACGGTCTCTTTGGCTGGCCCGGCGAGAAGAAAGACGACTACGACTACGTCTTCATCGAAACCGAACTTGCCTTCTAATTTGACCTGACATTCTTATCTGGTTGGTTAACAGCCTCCGCAGCAGCCCCCTGTTGCGGAGGCTTTGTCTTTTGTAGTATACTGTTCACGTTTTGGGGTGACCGTATATCTACATTCGAAGCGGCGCCAGTCCTCCCGCTTGATTGCGCTTCCTGCACACAATGAGGTTTTTTTGCAACGTGACCGACACGATTAAATTTCTTCTGTATAATATCCGTTACGGTACCGGCACAGGACTCGGCTATCATTTGCCGCTGCCCTTTGCAGGATATTTTCGCCCCAGCGTGAAAAACACTTCCCGAATCGTCGATTTTATCAAAGAAAACCAGCCCGATATTATCGGACTGGTGGAAGTGGATGAGGGGTCTTACCGTTCCGGAAAAATTAATCAGGCACAATGGATTGCCGAAGAATTGGGCTATCATCCTGTGCATGAAACGAAGTACGGAACGCAGTCTCTTGCCCGCAAAATGCCTATTCTGAACAGACAGGGCAACGCTTTTGTTACAAGAAGGCATGTCGTGGCAGAGCGCTTTCATTTTCTTGAAACAGGGATGAAGCGCCTGGTTATTGAATTGGAATTTGATAACTTTGTGATCTTTCTGGTGCACCTGTCTCTGACCTTCAATTCGCGACAGCGACAGTTAACCGGTCTCAACCGGATTTTTCAGGGAATCACAAAGCCCATCATTGTTGCCGGTGATTTCAATGCGCTTACCGGTTCCGGCGAGCTGGAACTGTTCATGAATGCCGCCAATCTGATCAACGCCAACAGCGAGGAACTGCCTACGTTTCCGAGCATTATGCCTTGGAGGCAACTGGATTTTATTCTTCACAGTCCTGAAATTCAGATGCAGAATTTTGCGGTTTGTCCTGTTCGCTATTCGGATCATATGCCGGTTCTCTGTGAATTTTCCTGCCCTTCCGCCGCATGATTATACAAAAGTGTCCTGCCTGCCTTTTTCCCGCCCCGCCGAATTCGCTCTATTTGTTTTAGCGGAACGCACTGCCCGCCCGCATCAAAAGTCCTCCTGGCACGCAAATATTCTTTCGCCATCGGCGAATAAACAGAAAGCAGCGCATCCTGAACCTGCAGGTTTGACATTTCATACCTGAACTCTATACAATGAGCACTGGAAAGGCGGCATAGCCAAGTGGTAAGGCAGAGGCCTGCAAAGCCTTTATTCCCCGGTTCGAATCCGGGTGCCGCCTCCATCTCTTTTATTGCCTTCCCTTTGCATTCAGGGTGGAATCTGTCATGTTGCCGGATCCCGCTTTCCATGCATCGGGGCATTGAAAGGGTACGGTCTGGCAGGGCTTGGTATGCGTGCCGCCTGCTTGCGACGCACTTTTTTCCGCAAACTCAGCGAGAGGCGTTATCGCAAGAGAGAAGCTTCACCGCTCTCCGCGTCTCTGTTTGCAGCGGTTCTACCGCCATTGCCCGCCCTGCGCACGTTGCTGTCACCTCAACTGTGACGCAAAGAATTGGCTCCGGGATACGATTGACCCCTACGCTTGAGATGCAAGCCGGGGAGTTGTTTTCTATAGGCTGGCGCCTGATAAGGCGCATTACCGCAGGACTTTTCAGTATTCCTGCAACAGGTGTGCAACAACATGCTTGACGGACTTTTATACCCAAACTCGGTGGCAGTGATCGGTGCGTCCCGCACCCCCGGAAAAGTCGGTTCTGCCATTTTATCCAACCTCATTAACGGGGGATATCAGGGGAAAATAATCCCTGTCAACCCAACCACAGATGAGCTTTTCGGTCTTCCCTGCTATAAGGATGTGCGAGACGCCGGCATCAATATCGACCATTGCGTGATCGTGGTTCCGCAGCGCTTTGTGATGGATGCCCTTGCCGGTGCTTCGGTGGTGCGCGCCAAGGCGGTTACGGTGATCACAGCAGGCTTCAAAGAAGTGGGTGCTGAGGGCGCCGCCAAAGAAAAGGAAATGGTGGCATTTTGCCGGAAGCATTCCATCCGTATCCTGGGCCCCAACTGCCTGGGTCTGATCAACACGGAAAACCGCATGAATGCTTCCTTCGCTGCCCAGATGCCGAAGCCCGGAAATATCTCCGTGCTTTCACAATCGGGTGCGCTCTGTACAGCCATTCTTGACTGGGCTGAAGGCCGTGGCGTCGGACTTGCCAAACTTCTGAGTATAGGCAACAAAGCGGATCTTTGCGAAACCGATCTGCTCCGTGCTCTGGCGCAGGATAAACAGACCAAGGTTATTGCCGCTTATCTGGAAAGCATCACGAGCGGTCCCGAATTTATACGGGTGGCGGAAGAAGTTTCGCAGGAAAAACCTGTTGTCATTCTGAAGGCGGGTACTACCGCCGCCGGCGGCAAAGCGGCAGCTTCTCATACAGGCAGTCTCGCCGGTGCGGATATCGCTTACGGCGCTGCTTTCACCCGGGCGGGCATCGTGCGCGCCGACAATTTCGAAGCGCTTTTCGATTATGCCACAGCCCTGGCGATGCAGCCTCTGCCGAAGGGGAACCGTGTGGCAGTGATTACCAACGCAGGCGGTCCCGGCATTATGGCGGCGGATGCAGTGGAAACACTGGGAATGCGCATGGACGCCCTTACGCCTGAAATTGCTGCCACGGTAAAAGCGGCACTCCCTCCGGCGGCAAGCGTAGCCAATCCCATTGACGTGCTTGGTGACGCCGAGTCCGATCGTTATGCCATGGCTGTGAAAGAAGTGCTCGCTGATCCTCAGGTGGACAGCGCCGTGGTTATTCTGACACCGCAGGCCATGTCTGACTGTGAAGCGACCGCTCAGGCGATTATTGATGCGGAGCATCACGGCAAGCCCGTGCTCACATGCTTTATGGGCGGCTCGCAGGTAAACGAAGCGCGCAACATGTTTGTGGCGGCAGGTGTGCCGGACTACCCTTCGCCGGAGCGTGCCGTTGCAGCGCTTAAGTCGATGGTCGATTATGCCTCCTGGCTCGGAAGACCTTCCCGCATTGTGACCCGATTCCCGGTAAACCGGCACCGTGTGGAGCGTATTTTCGCCCGTCAGGAACGGTCTGGCCGCAAGGAAATGGGTGAGGTTGAAGCGAAAGAAATTCTGAAAGCCTATGACTTCAATGTACCCGCAGGCGCACTCGCCCGCACAGGAGAAGAAGCCGTCGCCATAGCGCAGCGGGTCGGCTTTCCCGTAGTGATGAAAATCGTCTCGCCAGATCTGCTTCATAAATCGGATTTCGGTGGCGTAAAGCTCAATCTCCATACGCCGGCAGAGGTGCAGGATGCCTACGATCTCATGATGCTTCGTATTCGCCGCCGTGCGCCCGAGGCGCATTTACGCGGTGTGCTGGTTGAAAAAATGGGCAAGGGCGGCCGCGAAGTGATTCTCGGCATGCATCGAGATCCGCAATTCGGGCCCATGCTCATGTTCGGACTCGGCGGCATCTTTGTTGAGGTGATGAAAGACGTGAGCTTCTACTTGGCACCGCTTACCCATGAAGAAGCTCTGGAGATGCTGAAGAATACGCGGTCTTTTGCGCTTCTGCGTGGCGTACGCGGTCAGGCAGGCGTGGACCTCAACGCAATTGCCGCAGCCCTGCAGCGAATCAGTCAGCTGGTGACCGATTTCCCGCAAATAGAAGAAATGGATATCAACCCCTTTATGGTCGGCGAAGTCGGCACCGCTCCGATAGTTGCTGATGCGCGCATGATTTTAAGTGGAGAGTAAATTTAACATGGAAAAGAAACTCAGTTACAATCCCGACTGGCAGCAGGAATACGCTGACATTACTGTGAGTGCCGCTGAAGCCGTTGCTTCTATCGAACCCGGCGACCGTGTTTTTCTCGGAACAGGCTGTGCCACCCCCACCGTGCTAGTTGAGGCGCTGGTCGGTCGTGCGCGCGATCTGACGGACATTGAAATTGTACAGCTGCTGACGCGGGGCGATGCCCCTTATGCCACGAAGGAACTGTCAAGCAGTTTTCCCGTCAACAGCTTCTTTATTTCGCAGAATGTGCGTGAAATCATTCAGCAGGGCATGGGTGATTATACGCCCATTTTCCTGTCTGATATTCCCCGTTTGTTTACTACGGGCCGGCTTCCGCTGGATGTGGCGATGATTCATGTTTCCCCGCCCGACGAGCATGGTATGTGCAGTCTTGGCGTATCGGTGGACATCGTCAAAAGCGCAGCGGAAAATGCGCGCATCGTCATTGCTCAGGTGAATCCGCAAATGCCGCGGACACACGGCAACTCCACCATCCATGTGTACGATATTGACTATCTCGTTCCGGTTGATTTGCCGGTTCTCGAAAACATTCAGCCGGAACCGCGTCCCGGTACGGAAGATATAGGTGAGTATCTTGCTGCGCTGATTGAAGACGGCTCTACCATCCAGCTCGGCATCGGACGTGTTCCGCAGGCGGTGGCACCCTTTCTGAAGAAAAAACGTGATCTGGGCATGCATACCGAAATGCTGACCGATTCCATTATTGAACTTGTGGAAGAGGGCGTGATTAACGGCAGCCAGAAGTCCATGGACCGCGGTAAAATCGTTGCCAGTTTTGTAATGGGTACGAAGCGGCTCTATGACTATATCGATAATAATCCCGTATTCTCCATGAACCCCACCGAGTACGTTAACGACCCCTTTATTATTTCCAGACAGAACAAGATGGTCGCCATCAATGTTGCGCTGGAAGTTGATCTGACCGGGCAGGTCTGCGCCGATTCCATCGGAACCCAGTTCTACTCCGGTATCGGCGGGCAGGTCGACTTTAACCGTGGTGCGGCGGGTGCGGAAGACGGCAAGGCGATTATCGCCCTGTACAGCACAACAACAGACGGCAAATCCCGTATTGTCGGAACGCTGGCGCCCGGTGCCGGCGTGGTGACGACCCGCGGTGATGTGCATTATGTGGTCACTGAATATGGTGTTGCCTATCTGCACGGCAAAAACATTCAGGAACGCGCCCTCGCCCTGATCAGCATCGCCCATCCGGATTTCCGGGAGCAACTGCTGAAAGAGGCGATTGCCAATAAATTTGTCCGGGCGGAACTTTCCGAATATACGGGCAAAATCACTGTAGGTCCCAAAGAGACACGCACCGTGCTTCGTCTGGCAGACGGGCAGCAGCTGACCGTGCGTCCCATTCATCCCACAGATGAAGGGAAAGTGCGCGAGCTTTTCCATGATCTGTCGCAGAAATCCCTGTACACACGTTTCATGGCACGGATGAAATGGGTGCCCCGCAAGCAGGTGCAGCAGTTTGTCTATATCGACCACCGCAACGAAGTATCCATTGTTGCCACTATTCCTGAAGCGGACGGCGAAGCGATTATCGCTATCGGCGGTTACTATCTGGATTTGAAAACGAACCGGGCGGAAGTTGCTTTTGTGGTTCATGACGACTACCAGCAGAAGCATATCGGCAGTTTCCTTTTCAAGCAG
Organism: Candidatus Hydrogenedentes bacterium ADurb.Bin170; assembly: GCA_002070275.1. Classification (GTDB taxonomy): domain Bacteria; phylum Hydrogenedentota; class Hydrogenedentia; order Hydrogenedentales; family CAITNO01; genus JAAYJV01. Next base: position 16,451 of record MWCY01000023.1, on the reverse strand, counting down.
CTGTGCACCATTGCGAAGCGAAACGGTATAGCCGGGTTTACAGCGGAAGTGCTTGACGAAAATAAATCCATGCAGGCTGTCTTCAACAACTCCGGTCTGACCATTCAGACAGAATTGCGTGAAGGTGTCTATCACTATGATATGACACTCTGAGTCTGTGCGGCGAAAAACACCGGTATTCAAATGTGATACCCTCAGAGGATTGCCTTGAGAGTCCTTCATGTTTATAAGGATTATGATCCTCCGGTTCGCGGCGGCATGGAGCGTCATGTTGCGCTCATGTGCCGGTATCAGAGACAGTGGTGTGATGTGGAAGCGCTGGTCTGTTCGCGCGAAATGCGGACCCGTCGCTTCATTCATGAAGATGTTCCCGTAACAGCAGTGGGCGAGTGGTGCCGTTTTCAGAGCGCTCCGCTCGCCCCGCTTTTTCCCTGGTATCTGGGAACGACCCGGGCGGATGTGGTGGTCGTGCATTTTCCCAATCCCACAGCGGAAATGAGCTGGCTCCTCGCCCGCCCGAAAGCCGCCCTCATTGTCCGGTATCAGAGCGATGTCATCCGACAGGCACGGGCGATGCGTGTGTACCGCCCTTTTCAGCATGCCTTTTTGCGACGTGCGGACCTGATCCTGCCAACGTCGCACCAGTACCTGGACAGCTCGGAGACGCTGCAGCATTTTCGTGAGAAATGCGAAGTGCTGCCGCTGGGGATCGTGCCGGAAGCGTACCAGTCCCCCGATCCGGAGGCGGTATCTGCGCTCCGGGAGAAATACGGCTCCTTTGTCTTTTTCTGCGGCGTACACCGCTACTACAAGGGATTGCGCTGGCTGATAGAGGCGGCATCGGCGATCCAGGGGCGGGTTGTGATCGCAGGGGATGGGCCGGAACGCAAAGCGAATGAGGCGCTGGCAGGAAGCTGCGGCGGTGAAGTACTCTTTCCGGGCGCTCTGTCGGAAGAGGATCTGGTCAATTACCTCCATGCCGCGGCAGTGGTTGCCTTTCCTTCCAGCGAAAGGAGTGAAGCTTTCGGGCTTTCCATTCTGGAGGCGCACGCCTGCGGTACCCCGGTGGTTTCCACACAGCTGGGCACAGGCGTGGAGTTTGTCAACGAAGACGGTATGACCGGGCTGAATGTCCCGCCCAAAAATGCGCCGGCACTGGCAGCGGCGGTGAACCGCTTGCTGCAGGATCGGGAATTGGCTGACCGGCTGGGGCAAGCGGCGCGGGATCGGGTGTTCCGCGCATTCTCTGCCGAAAAGATTGCCCGTCAGGAATATGAGATTTATCAGAGGGTCGTGGAAGCGCGGCGGCGTTCTTCCGGGCTGTGAGGCCGGGTGGAAATGCCTGTTTTATTTGTAACCCGTGCCGGTGTTGTTGTAGCATTTATCGTGGTATTGTTGTCCCTAACTCCCGCAGCACTGTTGCCGGTTCATGTCTGCAAGGCAGGTTGACTTTGTGATTCCCAGACAATATGCAGTTTTTACCTATGTGCTGATCCTGTCTTTTGCCCTTTCGCTGGCACTGACCTGGGTCATGCAGAAGCTGGCGCGCCGCTGGAACATTCTGGATCATCCTGCCGGCAGAAAAAGCCACGACAAATCGACACCCCTTCTGGGCGGTGCGGCGATTTTCATCACATTCTATATTGTGCTTATCGGTCATGTGGTGGCGGTGAGCTGGTTTTGGCCCTGGGGGCCTGCCTGGCTCGCACAGAAACTCGCCATGCTTCTCGGTGAAGATCACGGGCAGAAGATGGTGGGTATTCTGCTGGCAGGCGCCATGATTTTTATTCTGGGCATTGTTGATGACCTGCATGTCCTGCGCCCCTGGTTCAAACTGCTCGGGCAGATTGCCGCAGCGCTTGTACTTGTTTTCTTCGGCATGCGCATCCACCTTTTTTACCTGCACGATGTGTTTTCTTCTTCCTTTATTACCGTGCTCTGGGTCGTGCTTATTGTGAACAGCATGAATTTGCTGGACAACATGGACGGCTTGAGCGGGGGCGTGTCCATCATTGCCGCCATTACTTTTTTCCTGAGTGTGCAGCCTTATGACACCGGCTTCATGGTGCGCTTCATGCTCGTAATTTTTGCGGGTGCCGTGGGCGGCTTCCTCTTCTTCAACCTTCCGCCCGCCAGAATTTTCATGGGTGATGCCGGTGCCATGTTCAACGGCTATCTTCTTGCCACTGTGGCGGTGGTGGGCACTTTTCATATCGAGGGAGTAAACTCCCGGGCGGCTGTTGTTTCCCCGGTACTTGCCCTGAGTGTACCGCTCTTTGATACGCTGAGCGTTGTCTGGATCCGCTGGCGCAACGGAGATTCCATTATGCTGGGCGACAAGCGTCATTTTTCACATCGCCTTGTGGAAGTGGGCATGCGCCCTGCCATGGCCGTCTATTTTATTTATATGGTTGCCGCATTGGTCGGATTGAACGGTGCCCTGTTGCCTATGCTTTCTCTGATGGGGACCGGCATCATATTGGCGCAGACCCTCGGTATTTTCCTGCTTATTGTCCTGCTGATGAATGCAGGCAAGCGCAACGGATCGGAATAAATCTATGGCTATCGGCAAGAAAAAGAAAAAAAACATATCATCTTCTTTTCCAACCGAAGCCGCGCCTGCGGAGCGTTTTATCCAGATCGGCGGAGGGGGCGAAGCTGAAGCCGATATGGGGCTGCGCAGCCTGTGGCCCGACCATTTTGCCCCGCCGTCCCGTGCGCTTTTTCTGGCTTCCTCCTGGCTGATTCTGACTGTGCTGCTTTGTGCTGCCGCCTCTTTCGGCGCCTTTACCGCAGTCAAAGAATCACTTGCTGCCCTTCTTGGTCTTCAATTTCCTGATCAGGTTGACCCGGGCAACTTTGACATGGCTTTTGTGATCAGCGCCCTGTCCGGAACGGTTCTTTTTTCTCTGATTCATCCGTCCCTCGGCATCGGGCTGATTATCCTTGCCCGCACCTGGCTCGACGGCTATACCTTTCCGCTGGACAACCTGTATTTTGTATGGGCGATTTATCTGCTTGCTCTGATCTGGCTGGTTCGGGTGTTCCACGGCAAAGACCGGCCGCTGACCTTTCCGCCGCCTCTGGTGGTGTTTTCACTGCTTATTGTGTATTTATTTCTCACGCTGCCTTTTTCCTGGCAATACGGGCAGAGTTATCCGCTTGTATGGCTGTGGGTCGGCTATCTGACTTTGTTTGCCGTTTCACTGCATGTCACCGGTGTGCCCCGGATCCGCAAGCTGCTTCTTTTTCTGTTTCTGGCGGCTATGGGTGCGCAGGCGCTTTTCAGTGTCCTGCATTTTTCTTTTCTCCTTCCCTATCTCCGGACAATTGTTCAGAATCCCGCTATCCTGCAGCGCTATTTCAATACCGATGTAATCACACCTGAGCTGGCGCGCCGCTTTATGGTTAACCGTGCTTTCGGCTCGATGCTTTTTCCCAATGCACTGGCGGGTTATCTTATTCTCGGCATCCCCTTTGCTTTTGCTTTATGCTGGGCAACTGCCGGAAGTTACAAACAGGCTTTACGCGAACTGCGCCGTAAGGCACGCACGGTTACAGAACTCCGGGAGCGGGCGTTGCTTCTGGGCATATCCGTGATTCCTGGCATGCTTGTCTTCATCCTTTTTTTATTCGTCACTTACTTTCCAAAAGAATATTGGCTTGAGGAAACACCCCTTCCCTGGTATTACAGCCTTTCCGTGCTGATTCTTTTTGCCATGATTCTGGCATGTGCCACGGCACTGTTCTGCTTTTCTTTGCTGTGCCGCTGTTCGTCGCTGAGCAGCTGGTGGGCATTGCTTCGGTTTCCGGCGCTGCTGGCGCTGTTTCCGCTGTTGCTGTACACCTTATGGATTACCTACTCCCGGGGTGCCTTTCTGGGGCTGCTCGCATCTTCCGGCTTCAGTTTTCTGCTATATAAAATCAATCCCGGGTCAGGGCTTCCGCGCTTCTTCAGGCGGTCAGCGGCACTGCTGATGACGCTGACGCTGGTACTTCTTATATCTCTCATACTGGTGCAGAGTTTTTGTGCCCCTCCGTCCTGGGCGCAGCAGCCGGGCAGCGCTGGCGAAAGCAAACCTTCCGTGGCGATTACTTCGGAAGGTGTGGCTGTCACGACTTCTGATCTTGCCGACCCCACCACCTTCGGTTTTCGCCTCGGATACTGGCAGGTTGCCGCCCGCCTGTTTTTTGCAAACTGGCAATGGGGAACAGGTCTGGGCAACTTTCAGATAGGGTATCCTGTCTACCAGTTTATGGGTGCCGGTGATGTGCGGGAGGCGCATAACGGCTATCTTCAGTTTTTCTGTGAAACCGGACTAGGGGGTGGTTTGCTTTTCCTGGCATTCTGGGCATATTTTGTGATTTGGGGTGCCGCCAGTGTGCTGCGTCAGCAGGACAAGAAGGAAAAGCGGATTCTTGCGGGTATGTACGCGGGCATTCTGGCTTTTGCGCTCCATGCTGCTCTGGATATCAATTTCAGTCATCCCTCGCTGATGATGCTTGCGCTTTTCTTCTGCGGTGCTTTTTATGGACGCGTTTCCTCCGGCAGTCCGATGCATGGGGCGACAGCGGAAGGAGAAGTGCCGGGTGAACGGGCTTTGCCAAGTCTTCCTTTTATGCAGCGGTTCATGTCGGTTGTGCTTGCTCTGGGGCTGCTTCTGGCAGGCAATGCCAGTTTTCGCCTGTACAAACAGAATATTGCCCTCAACCGCCTGCGTCTTGTGAACCTGTCCTGGGATGAGCAGCAGAAGATGCGATTCCAGAACCTTCAGTTTTTCCTGCTCGAAGTGCCGTCCTATGCGCTGGCACGGGATCGGGGAGAAGATATTAAAAAACCGCCCCGGCTGCCTCTTTCGGCGGCAAGGATGCTGATAGAAGATGAGACAGTACTGACTACCGCGTTTGCTTTTTATCGTCCGGATCCGCAGGTTCCCGGAAAGTTTCACCGGATTCAGGAGGGTGAGATCGTACCTGAAAGCGCCCTTGCCATTGTCCGGAAGCCCTGGTATCTGTTTAAACGGGCGATTCCCGCCGGACTGAAGCGCATTGATGAACTGATCGCGCAGGACAGGCGCTTCCCGCATTCCACTGAATTGGCGCTCCACATTGCCAGCTGGTATGAAATATATGCCCAACGAGTTTTTAATGATGCTGTGGCGGATCAGCGTCCCGGCTGGGAAGCAAATTTTCTGGAATGGACAGAAGAAGTGCTCCGGCGGAACCCGTATCACGCCGACTTGTACAGATTCAAGGGGAATGCCTACCTCTGGCTTGTACTTGGCAGAGAAAAAGACGAAGAGAGCGACAGAAGTTATCTTGAAAAGGCAAAAGCTTCTTTTGAAGAAATGCTGAAATACTGTCCCCTTTCTTCAGGTCACCGTTATGTCTATGCTGGTGCTATGGAAAAAATGGCTGAGTGGTATAGGGCAAAAGGAGATGCTGAGGAGGCACAGCGCTGTCTGGATAAAATGGGCGCACTCCGGGCAGAGGCTTTCGGACTCGATACGCAGCGTGCCCACAGTCATGTGTATCCCCGATAAAAAATTGCGGATTTCTGTCCCAATAAAGTACAGTTATAACGTTATGTCAACGGTCTTTTGCGCTGAAAAAGTGCGGGCGACTTTGCTGGTTTTACGCTGCAGGCGGTATGCCTGTGTTTAAAGAAAGGTACATAGTTATGCGCTCTTTGTATTCCCTGATGATTGTATTGGCAGCACTGGTGCTGATTGCAGGCTGTGGTGCGCCTAAACCCGCACCGGCTCCGCAGAGTACTGCACAAAAGGCAGTTGCGCCCGAATCGGCGGTGTCCGGGTCTTCCTCTGAAGAAGAAGTGCCACAGATCGAAAGTGTAAAAGAAGCACCGGACTCTGAGGGAGCGGCAGCGACAGAGACAGCAGAAGATGCTGCGCCGGCACCTGCCGGAAGCGCTCCTAAACTTGTCGTGCCCGAGCCGGAATACGATTTCGGGAAAATGGATAACTCAGAAATGGTGGAGCATGGCTTTCTGATTCGTAATGAAGGCGGTTCTCTGCTGAAGATTGAAAGTGTCCGGGCTTCCTGCGGCTGCACCACCACTGCGCTTAAAAAGAAAGAATTGGAACCGGGCGAAGAGCTCATCATTCAAGCGAATACCAACCTGAAAGGGCGACAGGGTCCGCAGACGAAAGCGATCACCATCTTTTCCAACGACCCTGAGAATCCCAATTACCGCCTGACTATCAAAGGTGAAGCGATCGCCTCCATTTCGCTTGATCCGATGAATGTCAGCTTCGGTCGCATTGAAGATGATGAGCCCCGGGAAGCGACCGTAACCATCAAATCGAATAAAGAGGATGTGAATTTTACTGTTCGCTCCGCTGAAGTGGACGGCATGACTTTCATTCAGCAGGAAGTCAAAGAAGTGGTGCCGGGCAAGGAATATCAGCTGGTCGTTAAAACCCAGCCAAAACTTCCCGAGGGACATCACAACGGCCGGATTATCATTCGCACGGATTCTACGGAACGCCCCGTTATCTGGCTTACTGTCAGCATGCAGGTCATCGGCGCATTGCAGATCATGCCCCCTCTTGTGAATCTGCGCTACACAGAGGAGGAAGGGGCCGTTGAAACCCAGCAGATTTCGCTGACCAAGGGCAGAATTTCTGAATTTGAAATTACGGATGTGATTCTCCCTCTGGATTCCATGGAGCACGAACTGATTAAAGCGGCACCCAATGTCTACCGTCTGGTGCTGAAGAATATGCCACGCAATGATGCGCTGGAAGGCAAACGGGTTGTGGTGAAAACGAACAGGGAAGATTACCCCGAGGTGTATATCCCCTTCAATATTTATCGTCCCAAACTGCAGAGCATCCCTCCGCAAAAAGTGACTGATGCGGCAAAAAGTCTGAATGCAGCTATTGTAAACAAAGAGATCGAAGAGGCGATTGAAGCGAACGAATAAGCGGTCGCTCTTTTACTTGCGGGAAACAACGGAGCCCTGCGGTTTTTATTGACGCAGGGCTTTTTTTTTCGTGAAGCAAAAGAGCCGGCAGAAATTTCCAGATCAGTGCAGGGGACTATTGCGGTGTGTCCGGTTGTTGCTTTTCTAAAACCATGAAAGTCCTTTTTCTCTTCTTTTCACTCGTGATATACTGAACCATGCAGAAAAACACTTCCTCTCAGAAATTCCCTTCCTGGATACGTACGGCGTGGCCGCAGCGCGGTGCCGTGGATGAAGTTCGTGATACGCTTGGCGCCTTGTCTTTAAACACCGTCTGCCGAAGCGCCCATTGCCCCAATCAGGGTGAATGCTGGAGCCGGCGTACCGCCACTTTTATGATTCTCGGTGCCGTATGCAGCCGGAACTGTGCCTTTTGCAGTGTGGATGGCGGTGTACCGCTGCCGCCAGATCCCGAAGAGCCGGCGCGCCTGGCCGAGGCTGTGAACCGGCTGGGACTACGGTATACGGTGATTACATCGGTGACCCGTGATGATCTGCCCGATGGCGGTGCCGCTCACTTTGCGGCAGTGATCCGGGCACTGCGCTCGCAGTGTCCCGGCGTTGCCATTGAGCTGCTCACGCCGGATTTCGGCGGAGATGACGGGGCGATTAAAACTGTAACCGATGCTGCTCCGGAAGTTTTCGGGCATAACGTGGAGACAGTGCCCCGTCTGCACAGCCTGCTGCGGGATCCTGTGGCATCTTATGAACGAAGCCTTTCTGTCCTGAAGCGCGCCCGTGACTGGCTTCCTGAGAGCAGTTTTGTCAAGTCAGGGCTTATGGTCGGCTGCGGAGAAACGGCAGAGGAAGTGCTTGCCGTTCTTCAGGATCTGCGTGCGGCAGGATGTGATGCGGTAACGGTAGGTCAATATCTTAAACCGGGCAAAGAGCACCTGGAAGTGCAGGAATTTATTGCGCCGGAGCAGTTTGACTTGTACGCGCAGGAAGCCCGTCGTCTGGGCTTTCGCTTTGTCATGTCCGGGCCTCTGGTGCGCAGTTCCTATCGTGCGGAAACGATTCTCTCCGCAGAATGACAGGTGCCCCGTAATTTTCCTTCAGCCACGGAAGAACACGTCATGCAAGAAAAACTGTACGCCGAATTTAAATCAGCCTCCCTCATTCTCAGAGATCATCTTGCCATAGACCGGACTCTGCTCGCTAATGAGCGGACACTGCTTGCCTACCTGCGTTCGGGTGTTGCCATGCTTATGGCGGGTTTCACCATCCTGCATTTTTTGGACGGAGGCTGGTTTTGGCTGGTCGGGCTTTTTTGTCTGCCTGTCGGCATTCTGGTCGGCGGCATTGGTGTGTGGCGCTTTGTCCGGATGAACCGTGCCATCTCTCTGGTACGTAACCGGTCGGCGGTCGATGATCGATGATCTCCCCCTCAAGCGAAAGAGGAGAAGTCCGGGGGGCGTTTTTCCAGAAAGGCGCGCAGTGCTTCGGCTGCTTCTGCGCCCTGAAGGCATTCCTGAAACTGTCTTGACTCCCGGAGAACAGCTGCACGCACCTCCTCTTCCAGCGGCTTTCTGAGCAGGGCACGGGTATGACGCAGCGCGGCAGGCGGCATGGCTGCCACCTGGCCTAACCGTTTCATGGCTTCGGTTTCAAAAATCTCCTCCGGGAAAAAGGCACTGATGAGTCCCCACTCCGCTGCCGTCCTGCTGTCAATGGAGTCGCCTGTAGTAAGCAGCGTTGCCGCCCGTGTCATGCCGATCGCTCTGGGGAGGAGTACGCTTGATCCTGCTTCGGCACAGAGGCCCAGCCGACTGAAAGGAAGCTGAAAAAAAGCGTTGTCCGATGCGTAGACAAGGTCGCAGTGAAGCAGCATGGTGGTGCCGATGCCGATAGCGACACCTTCCACGTTGGCTGCCAGAATTTTGGGAAAGGCGATCAGGCTTTCGATAAACTGAAATACAGGGCTTTTTTCACTGATGGGCGTGCCCAGAAAATCCTGCAGATCATTGCCCGCACAGAACACGCCATCTGTGCCCTGAAACACGGCGACACGGATACTCCCTTCTTCTGCGGCGTACGTAAGGGCATCCGTCATAAGAGCGTACATCTCCTGTGTCAGCGCATTCTTCTTTTCCGGCCGGTTCATAATAATTTGCAGAATGCCGTTACTGCTGCGGGTCTGCACGGGACGGGTTTCCTGTGTCGCCATGGGGTCTTCCTTTTTGTTTACATCAGACGTGTCAACGGGAAGGGCTGTCTTCTGTCAGTTTATCCAGAAGCAGATCTATATCCGATTCGGTAATGCCGGAAAACCAGAGGTTATCCGGGAAGAGCTGTGCGTTGGGTCCATCTCCGCACCTGCCCTGGCATCCCGAACGGCTGATACGGATGCGTGAGGAAAGGCCCCGCTCCCGAATCGCTGATTTCAGTTTCCCATGCAGTGCGGCCGAGCCTTTTCCGCCGCAGCACTCACCCGTTTCTCGCTCATTAAGACATATGTACAAAATTTTCTCATGGGGGAGGGGATTTGTTTTCATGACCTGTATTTCAGGACTCCGTTACTGTTAAAAAAAGAGCCGCACGCACACCGTTGTGCGAAAGTGCTACAGCGGGACGGGCATCAGTGCCTTTGTCAGTTTCTGCGTAAAGGATCAGTCCCGGGCATCCATGGCACAGCGGCAGCCATAATCACGCCTGTTCGAATCTACCCGGTCAAAATGGCGCGCCGCCGACCGTGCCTCAAATTTATCGCCCTTGTAGGAGCCGCCCCGGAGGACACGGAAAATCTGACCGTAGTCCTTGGTGACGTCCGTATTGCCAGGGTAGGCTTCGTACCAGTCAAAGACCCATTCATAAGCGTTGCCCGACAGATCCATACATCCGTAAACAGAGGAGGCTTCAAAAAAATTGCCGACCCGTGTCGCCACACCGATGCCGGATTCCGACGTATTGGCATAGCCGGGCACAAACACTTCGCCCCAGGGATAGATGCGTCCGTCCGTACCGCGGGCTGCCTTTTCCCATTCCGCTTCCGTTGGCAGGCGCTTGCCTACGGTTTCGCAGTACTTCACTGCCTGAGTCCAGGAAATGCCGAGAGCGGGCAGGCTGTCCTGACCTTCCAGATACTTGTGGTCCGGAAAAACCTGTTTGAAGGCCTGATTGGTTACTTCAAAGCGATCCATATAAAAAGGCTTTACCATAATCTTACGGGCGGGGCGCTCGTCTGGTGCGCTGTCGTCGGCACCCATGGTAAACTCACCGCCGGGAACCAGTGTCATGCCCTGCGGTACCTTGCCCGGCGACATGCGCATTTCCACCGAATGAGATTCGTTCGCTTTCAGATCGACCAGCTCATCCACCTGCACATAGCCGTCGGTGTAGGTGCTGACCAGATAACGACCCGGGCGCAGTACCAGCTTTGCGGGTGTCTTCTGTGCCTGAGGAAGATTGTTCAGCCAGATACTGGCGGAACTCGGCCGGGAAGTCACGATCAGTTCCGATTCCAGAGGCCGCAACTCATGAGTAAACTCCATTTTGAAGTTGTCTTCCATGACGAAGGTGTTCTGAACGGGATAATAGTCCGGGTGAACTACTTCATAACTGTATTCGCCTACCTGAAGCGCATGTTTGACAATAGGTGCTTTTCCCAGAGACTCGCCGTTCAGCAGCACCTCCGCATCGGCAGGCTGGGTGGTAATGGACAGAAAGCCCAGAATCGGTTCCAGTTCTATCCTGAAAATCTGTTCGGGCTCCTCTGTTACTTTAATCGACTCTATGGCGCGGCGGTACTTGTCCAGGCGAAGGATTACCTCGTAGTCGCCGGGCGGTACTTCATGCACCGTGACCGGCGTAACCCCCTGATCAACACCCATCATCAGGACGGAAGCGCCCTGCACCGGCAGTGTATCGATAGTCACACTGACCAGAAGATCGTGTTTCCCCTTCCCGCCGCCACACCCCGTGAGCAGGATCATTGCCAGCAAAAGACCGGCGGCAACGACCCGTCCCTTCCGGTTTCCGGGTTTCATGTCTGCCATTTCCTTCAATTTATATAAGACCAGTAAAATAAAAAAATATAAGACCACACCACAGACACAGTATCAGCAATATAAATATATACAAGTATACCATTAAACTGCTGACTATATGCATATGAGTCGAAACCGGAAATTCATGCCGGCAGTCTTTTTGTTAAAGTAAACGCTGATCAGGTTAAAAGTATGCCTTCTTTATTGATTTTTAGATATAATAAGTGATCAGACCGTTTTCTCCCTTATTTTTCATGCGGCAAGCATTCTGTGTTCTGGGTTACAAATAATGATTAAAGAGTCTATGTCCGACGCTGGCAGTTTATATGCCAACGAATGGCTGAGTCGACTGACGGAAAGCCGTCACGATGTCTTTCTTCAGAATATCTACGGATCAGATCAGCAGGTTCTTGCTGAAAGAAAAAAACTGCTGCATCAGGCTATACTGGCATTTTTGGTGCGCTTTGGTGATCTCCCTGTCCGAATTTTCCGGGCACCCGGGCGGCTGAACCTCCGGGGCATGCATGTAGACACCCATGGCGGATGGATGAATCTCATGACGCACCAGCGGGAAGTGGTGATGGTGGCGGCGTCTTCCGCTTCGTCACGCTGTACTCTGGTCAGCTGCCTTTCCGGTTATAATCAAACCGAATGGGATTTGGCAGATCAGAGCCGTTTTATACGCTCGGATGCTTCCTGGCTTCAGACTGTTACCGCAGATTCCTTCACGCCGGGTACAGCGGATTGGAGCAGATACTGCCTCGGTGCCGCATTGCGGCTGCAGCATCAGTTTCCCGCCAAAGGTCTGACCGGTGTGACAGCGATGGTGGCAAGCGATCTTCCTGTAGGCGCTTCGCTCAGTTCTTCCACGGCGCTGAATCTGGTCTCACTGATGGCGTTTGCTGCTTTCAATGGCCTTTCCCTTTCCCTGCCGCATCTGCTTTTGGCAAGCCGCGATGTGGAATGGTATGCGGGAGCACGCAGCGGGCTGAGCGATCAGGCGGCAATCCTCGCGGGGCAGCGTGATCAGATTTTTCATGTGGCGATAGATCCTGATGATCCGGATGTGCACGCCGGTAAATATATTCCCTTTCCTGATGACCTGTCATTGCTGGTGGTCAATTCCTGTACTACACGGATGCTCAGCGGAGCGGAGCGTGTGCAGTATTCCCTGAACCGTTTTGCCTATTCCATGGCGCTCAATGTGCTGCAGGCGGAACTGTTCAGGGCCGGATACCCTGCAGAAAAAGTTTCTCGTATGCACCGTCTGTCGGAGGTGACGCCGGAGGCATTGGGCGGCATGTCGGCGCTTATGAATCTGCTTCAGTCAATCCCCGAGACCATTTCGCTGTCCGATCTGAAAAAACGGTATGCGCCTGATAATCTGGAACGGGATTATGCCCTCTATTTCGACGGGGTGCCCGAGAAAGAAAAGCCTGACCAGATTCCACTGCGGGGGCCGCTTCTTTTCGGTATCGCCGAATCGGCACGGGCTCAGCGATTTCCCCTTGTGCTGCAGGAAAAAAATTACGCGCTGGCGGGACGGCTTATGTCGTTGGGGCATGCAGGGGATCGGGTAGCCAGTAAGGAGGGAAATCCTTTCAAGGCGAATGTACGGGACACGGCTCTGAAGAATCAGGCGGCGCATGCCTTGCCTGTGGAGCTGATTCCCGGTTGGTACGGCGCCAGCAGTCCGGCGCTGGATATGCTGGTCGACGCCGCCATTGACGGGGGCGCATTCGGCGCCTCCCTTACCGGTGCAGGCATCGCCGGTGCCGTTCTTGCCTTGTGCAGCCGCAGCAAAGAAGAGCAGGTGCGGCAGGCGATTCTGCAGTGCATGCAGTCCCGGCGTTATGCGAATGTTTCCGGCGGCGACGACGTCTTGCGTTCCACGCCGGTTCAGGAATGGGTTGTGGCAAATCATGCCGTCTCAGGTGCCGGAGAAATTCTTCTGCCCTTCTGAAGCAGGGTTGAATTGACTGATTCTTTCTCTGTATCGTAGCGCTTTAGAAACCATTGCAGGAGAATCACCGTAAGCATGCTTACCGACACTGTTTTACATCTCATCGGCAACACACCGCTGCTGCAGCTGGGTAGCGAAGCGATTTTTGCCAAAGCGGAGTTTCTGAATCCCGGCGGAAGTATCAAAGACAGAGTGGCGCTTGCCATGCTGGAAGGCGCCGAAGCACGGGGAGAACTGCGGGCGGGTGCGCTCATCGTTGAACCCACTTCCGGAAACACCGGGATCGGTATTGCTCTGGTCGGAAGACTGAAAGGCTATGATGTTCATATTGTCATGCCGGAAAACATGAGCGAAGAGCGCAAGCGGCTGATCCGTGCCCTCGGTGCGCAGCTGACCCTGACCCCGGCGGAAGACAGCATCGCCGGATCCGTGAAACGGGTTCAGGAGATGAAAGCATCTGATCCGAGAGTGTTTGTACCCCAGCAGTTTGAAAACCCCGATAATCCCCGGGCGCACTATGAAAATACCGCCCGGGAACTCTGGGAACAGACAGGCGGTGACATTGCCTGTTTTATTGCGGGCGTGGGCAGCGGCGGCACCCTGCAGGGAGTGGGCCGTTTTCTTAAAGAACATAATCCGAACATCCGGCTCATTGCCGTGGAGCCGAAAAACGTGTCGGCACTGCTGGGGCACGAGCCCGGGCTGCACCAGATTCAGGGGATCGGTGACGGATTTATCCCCGCTGTACTCGATGTGTCCATGATCGATGAGGTCGTGGAGGTGACCGATGAAGACGCGATCCGGACAACCAGAGAACTGGGCACGGAACATGGTCTGCTGGTAGGGATTTCCTCAGGTGCCAACGTTTGGGCGGCACGGCAGGCGGCTCCCCATATCCGGGGCAATGTTGTTACCGTCCTGCCCGACCGTGCGGAGCGGTATTTCAGCACAGCGCTTATGTAAACCGCAAACAGACATTTTTGTTGACTCCTTTGTTCACTTCCGATATGATGCCTTTCAAAAGAAGCAGATCAATGGAAGATCGGCTCCCAGTTCCCCATAATGCCAATGAGGAAGCACGTTCATGAGCGAAGACACACTGAAAATATCCGTGGTCATCCCTATCTTTAATGAAGAACGGAGTCTGGCGGAGCTTTATGAGCGGATCACTGCCACGCTGGAGCAGATGGGGCAGCCCTATGAAGTTATCGCCGTCAATGATGGAAGTACAGATAGCTCGGTGGATATTCTCAAAGATATCCGGAAAAAAGATCCGCGCTGGCGCATCCTTCTTCTCTCCAGGAACTTCGGGCAGAGCCCCGCACTTTATGCCGGATTCTCGCAGGCGCAGGGTGACTATGTCTTTATGCTCGATGCGGATCTGCAGGTGTATCCGGAAGATATCCCGATCCTTTATGAAAAACTGGAGGCAGGGTACGACATGGTGGGCGGATGGCGGGTCAACCGGCATGACAATCCCTTCCGGAAAATTATGTCGCGATTTCTGAATCGCTATACAGGACATGCCACCGGGTTCCCGCTTCATGACCACGGCTGTTCGCTCAAGGGTTTCCGGAGGCAGCTGGTTAAGCACATGACGGAATTTTCCCATCGCTGCCGCTATCTCCCTGTCGATGCCGCCATGCTGGGAGGCAAGGTGACGGAAGTCAAAGTGCGCCATGCCCGTCGCCAGTACGGATCCAGCCGGTACAGCCTGGTCAAACTGTTTCGAACCGGTTTCGATCTGATCACCACCGTGACGATCCTGCCTCTGCAGACCATTGGCGTGCTGGGTGTGCTCAGTGCGGGTGCAGGCGTGCTGCTTACCCTGCATGGAATTATTTCCGGATTGATGAACGACAATGTTTCCCAGCTCGAAATTATTCTTGCGGCGTTTCTTTTTTTTGGCGGCGTACACCTGTGTGCACTCGGCATTGTATGCGAGTACGTGGGTCGCATCTATATTGAAACGCAGCGCAAGCCTCTTTTTATCATTCAGGAAGAAGTCGAATAATTCCGCCGTTTTATTTTCTCCATGCCCTTGGGTATACTGAAGAGCAGGTTTGAAGGTGCCCGGTGCCTGGTCCAAAGAAAACGCACTTTCTTTGTTTGCTACGGGTACTTTTGTGCTTCCAAAAAAAATAAAGAAAGGCTTGTGCGATGTTCTTTGTGTCCCCGCATTACCGCTGTTCCCTCGTTATCGCCGCAACACTGACTTTGATTCTGGGCACCGCCTGCGGCTTCGCTTCGGAAGGAAAAGAACGGGGCAATATTCACATCACCCATGGCCCTGTACTGCAGCAGCCCCAGCGCAATGAAATTACAGTCACCTGGCATACCAGCAAGCCCGCTCTGTGCGAAGTGCGTTACGGTGAAGGGGATACCCTCAACAAACGGGCTGTGGCAAGCAGTCTCGGGCTGATCCCTAACGACAGTACCTGCCATGCTGTGCGGTTGACCGGATTAACGCCAGGCACCACCGTCCGCTATCAGCTGATATCCAAGGCTATGCGCAACTTTCATAATCCCTATGTCCCTGTGTTCGGAAAAACGGTGGAAAGTGAAATCTTTACCTACCGGCATCTCGATCCTGAAAAGAAAAAGTTTTCTTTTGTCATGTGGAATGACATTCACGACGATTGCGAGCGACTGGAAGCCATGTTCAAGGACGTGGACTGGAAAGACATCGACTTCGTGATTATGAACGGCGATATTGTCAATGACTTCAAAAGCGATGAACAGTTTTTCAATGCCTTCTACGACGCCTGCGCACGCCAGTTCGGGTCGTCCATTCCCCTGGTGTATGTGCGGGGCAATCATGAGACCCGGGGCGCCTGGGCACGTCGCTTTTTCGATTATGTCCCCGGGGTCAGCGGGCGCAGCTATTACGCTTTTACGCACGGCGGTGTCTATTTCCTCGCACTTGATTCAGGAGAAGACAAACCTGATGATCATAATGAATACGCCGGTATGGTTGACTTTGTCCGATTCAGAGATGAAGAAACGGCATGGCTCCTCGACGAACTCAAATCAGAGGCGTGGAAAAAGGTGCCTTATAAAGTGGTGATCTCCCATCAGCCCTGCGCCACTTCCGAGGAAGACTGGTTCGGCGAACAGGAAATACGGCGGCTCTGGCGTGGCCCCCTCAATGAGATCGGGACGCAGCTCTGGCTCTGCGGACATACCCATCGCTTCAGCTGGTGCCGCCCCGGTGAAAACGGAGACAACCGCTTCCACCTGATGACCAATCCCACCGACGGCACTGTCCGCGTGGATGTTTCTCCCGAAGCCATGGAGGTCACGGTCATCCGTAAAGGCGGCGAAATCCTCCACAAGGAAAGTATTGTCCCCTGATCAGCAGGACTAGGAACCGGCCCGAACATTTAAAGCCCCTCCGTCATTCCTGCTCCTCCCACGTCATCCCTGCTTCCCTCGGTTCCCCCCACGTCATCCCTGCTTCCCTCGCCTCCGTCATTCCGGTTCCGCTCTCGTCATTCCTGCTTCCCCCCACGTCATT
>MWCY01000022.1 GCA_002070275.1 Candidatus Hydrogenedentes bacterium ADurb.Bin170 | reverse complement strand
TAAGATTCCTGCCTGCGCAGGAATGACGCCGGGGGAGGCAGGTATGACGGGAGAAAGCAGGAATGACGCCGGGGGGGGCAGGTATGACGGGAGAAAGCAGGAATGACGCCGGGGGGTGACGTAAAGGCGGAATGGAGAAATGGCAGTGCCGTGTGTAGGACTGATGGAGGAGGTATGTCTCAGGACATATTTCCGATACAGATTCAAGTGCCTGTCTTCGTCATGGCCCGCTTGTGTGCCAATGCGGAGATTGGTGTTCCCAGGGGAAGAATTGCATGTCTCCGGGATCATCCCTGCCTCTCTCCGTCATCCCTGCCTCTCTCCGTCATCCCTGCCTCTCTCCGTCATCCCTGCCTCTCTCCGTCATCCCTGCCTCTCCCCGTCATCCCTGCCTCTCCCCGTCATCCCTGCCTCTCCCCGTCATTCCTGCTCCTCCCTCCGTCATTCCTGCGAAGGCAGGAATCTTAATCAGGGTGTGGACGTCATGATCTGCATATCGCCCTGATCCACACCAAAGACTTCAGGACGTACAAACACAAAATAATCCTTACTTCAAAAGACTTTTCCGCGTAGTTGTTAACAACGGTATGTCCCTTAGAAATAGCATCTCGCGTTAAGATTCCTGCCTGCGCAGGAATGACGCCGGGGGGGGGGACGGCGGAAGGGAAAAATGGCAGGGGCTGTTGTGGTCTGTGTTTTTGGGAGGTATGTCGCAGGACGTATTTCCGATACAGATTCGAGTGACTGTCTTCGCCCTGACCCAATTTTGTGCCAATCGACCTATTGGCAGGAGGCTTTTATGTTCTGTGATTATGGAGGTATGTCGCAGGACGTATTTCCGCAGCGAATCTGAGTGGCTGTCTTCCTCATGGCCCGCTTGTGTGCCAATAGGTCGTTGGCTTTCCCAGGGAGCGCTGCTTTTAGTCTTTTGTATTGAACAGGCTGTTTCCCTGTGTCCCGGAGAAATTGCTATACTAAGATTTGTAGAAGCGCTTTGGCAGTGAGGGTTGAACTGCATCTGCAGTCACCCTTTTTCATGCTGGTATATGTTCCGATTTCCCCAGTACAAGGATAGTATGTTGCTAAAAAGGGCAGTCCATTTCGGTGCCGGTAATATTGGCCGGGGTTTTCTGGGACAGCTGTACTGTGAAAGCGGCTATGCCACCGTGTTTATCGATGTGGTGTCCGAAGTGGTGGATGCGCTCAATAGCCGGGGCAGCTACACGGTCGACCTGGTTTCGGACGAAGGGACGGAAACACGCACGATAAGCGCTGTGAGTGCTGTACATGCTTCTGATCCGGGTAAAGCTGCCGTAACGCTCGCACAGGCCTCTATTGCCTCTACAGCCGTGGGCATGCATGCACTGCCTCATATTGCGCCTGTAATTGCCGCTTCAATACCTCTCCGCTTTTCCGATCCACATGCGCAGCCTTTGGATATCATTCTCTGCGAAAATATACATGACGGTGAGGCGCATATGCGTGCACTGGTCCGCAAGCATCTGCCTGCGGACTGGCATCAGGTTCTTGACGAAAAAGTAGGCTTTGTCGAAGCGAGTATCGGCCGGATGGTGCCGACCCGCACCCGTGCCCAGCAGGAAGCGGATATTCTTGCTGTTGCGGTGGAGCCTTATTGCGAACTGCCCGTGGATGCGCATGCTTTTCGAGGCGCCCTTCCTCCTGTAAAGCATCTGCTACCGACCGCCAACTTCAAAGGATATGTGGAGCGGAAACTTTTTGTTCATAACCTGACCCATGCAGCAACGGCTTATCTGGGCTACAGGCGCGGCTATACCTATATCTCGGAAGCGATCCGTGATGCGGAAGTTCGAAAATCTGTGGAAGGTGCCGGGCTGGAAAGCTGCAGGGCACTGGTGCAAAAGCACGGATTGGATGCTGAATCGCTGGAAAGTCACCGGCAGGATCTGATCCGTCGCTATCACAACCGTGCGCTGGCTGATCAGGTGGAAAGGGTTGCCCGGGATCCGCGGAGAAAGCTGGGGCGGGATGACCGGCTTATCGGTGCCATGCTTCTTTGTCTGGATCAGGGGATTGTGCCCGATTCTATTGCATCCGTTACCGCCGCAGCACTGACCTATGACAATCCGGTCGATCCTGTCGCTCTGGAACTGCAGAAATATCTGCGTGCTTCCGGGTTGGATGCCGTCCTGAAAGACATCTGCCGTATCGATCCCGGTTCCGATGCTGCCGGGCTGATTAAAAAATACTATAATAAAAAGCAATCCACCAACTGAAGGATACCGTACTTATGCATGAAATCTTACTTCCGAAAATGGGTAATTCCGTTGAAGAGGCGGAGATTGTGAAATGGTTCAAAAAAGAGGGGGATGCAGTGGAAACAGGCGATCCGCTCTTTTCCATTCAGACAGACAAGGCGGAAGTGGAATGCGAAAGTACCGCTTCCGGCATTCTGCGCAAAATCCTGGTTCCGGAAGGGGTCGAGGTGCCGGTGCTGACTGTAGTTGCGCTGGTGGGCGATGCCGATGAAGCATTGCCCGACAACATGGGCGCGCCTTCTGCATCGGCGCCTGCAGCACAGGTTTCCGCACCGATAGCTGGTCCTGCTGCAGCGGCTCCGGCTGCGCCTGTTTCGCCCGGGACAGGTGCCACAGGAAAATCACCCGTATCCCCCCGGGCACGGAAAGCCGCAGAGGCGCTTGGCATTAATCCTGCCACGCTGTCGGGTTCCGGCGTGGGCGGTCGGGTGATGGAACAGGATGTACTGGCGTCAGCCCGCAGCGGAGGCGCAGTCAAGATTACGCCCACCGCACGACGCATGGCAGAAAATGCCGGGCTTTCTGTAGCGCAGCTGAGCGGTACCGGCATCGGCGGTAAAATCACAAAAGCCGATATTGCCCGTTCGCTGGAGCAGGGCATCGCTCAGGCAGCTCCGGAAGCGAAGGAGGGCATTCGTACTGTTCCTTTATCACCCATGCGCCGCATTATTGCCGACCGTATGTGCGCAAGCAAATATTCAGCGCCTCACTACTATATTACTGTAGAAGTGGATATGAGCGCCGCCAAAAATTTCCGCGCGGCAAACCGCGGCTTCAAGGTCTCTTATAACGATCTGGTACTTTTTGCGACGGCGCGTGCTTTGCGCAGCTTCCCGGCTGTCAATGCCCGCTGGTGCGGCGATTTTATCGAAGAATTGAGTGAGGTGAATCTCGGAATGGCCGTTGCTCTGCCGACAGGGCTTATTGTTCCGGTCATCCGCAATGCCCACCTCCTGTCTTTGGAGGGGCTGTCTTCGACAGCGAAAGCACTGGCGGAAAAAGCGCAGACAGGCAAGCTGCTGCCGGATGATTATCAGGGCAACAGTTTTACCGTATCTAATCTGGGAGCTTTCGGTGTGGATCAGTTTACCGCCATTATCAACCAGCCCGACAGTGCCATCCTTGCCGTAGGCCAGATGAAGGACAGGGCTGTTGTGATTGACGGCGGTATCCATATTCGCCCTGTAATGAAGCTGACCCTCTCCAGCGATCACCGGGTGATCGACGGAGCTGTGGCGGCACAGTTTATGAGTCATTTGAAATCCATCCTCGAAGAGGGCGCTTTTTAAGAAAGCAGTCCGGGAGCCTATTTATGAAAAATTATGATGTTGTTGTTATCGGTGCCGGTCCCGGCGGGTATGTCGCAGCCATTCGAGCCGCCCAGCGCGGTGCCAGAACAGCGGTGGTTGAATACAGAAATCTGGGAGGCGTGTGCCTGAACGAAGGGTGCATCCCGACGAAAACGCTCATTCATACAGCCGAACTTTACAGAAAGCTGCAGAATGCTGCAGAGTTCGGCATAGAAGTGCGTGATGTGCGGGTGAATGTCCGGAAAATGCTTGATCGCAAGGAAACAGTGATCGGCATCAATACCGGCGGCATCGGCGCCCTTTTCAAGGCCAACGGCATAGATCTTTACAAGGGGAAAGCCTCCATTGCTGAAGCGGGTGTTGTGGAAGTGAATGGCGAAAAACTCACCGCCAAAAACACGATTATCGCAACGGGGGGGCGTCCGGCACAGCTGCCGGGTCTGGAATTTGACGGAACCCGGGTCATCGGAAGTACGGATGCGTTGAATCTGGAGCGTATCCCGGAAAGTGTTGTTGTGATAGGCGCCGGCGCACTCGGCACTGAATTCGCCTGCATCTGGAATGCTTTCGGCGCCAAAGTCACCCTTGTGGAAATGATGCCCACCATTCTGCCCCGAAGCGATTCCGAGCCTGCAAAACTGCTGGAGCGCATTTTAAGGAAGAAGAAAATTGACGTTCGCACCGGCACCCGGGTTGAAAAGATAGAGAGGAAGGAAGACGGCGTTACAGTTCATTTTGCAGGTGGCAAGGCTGATAGCGTCGATGCGGAAATCGTGCTGGTGGCGATAGGGCTTCAGTGTAATTCCGAGATTGTTGCCAACAGCCCCGCATTGAATATTCCGCTGGGGAAACGAGGCGGAATTCCTGTGAACGATCGGATGGAAAGTCCAGTGCCGGGCATTTATGCCATCGGCGATGTGATTGACCGCACCTGGCTGGCCCATGGTGCTTCGGCGGAAGGTATTGTTGCGGCGACAAACTGCACCGGCGGAAATGCGGTGATGGATTATCGGGTGCTTCCGGCGTGCAATTTCAGTTCGCCGGAGCTTGCGAGTGTCGGACTCACCGAGCAGGAGGCGAAAGATCAGGGTTATACGGTAAAAACGGGCAGTTTTCTTTTTGCCGCTAACGGGCGTGCCCATACCCTCGGCAGCGCTGAAGGCATGGTGAAAATAATCGGCGATGCTGCCACGGACGAAATTCTGGGCGTACACATTCTCGGTCCTGAAGCCGGAGAAATGATTGCTGTCGGCGCACTTGCCATGCGCGTGGAAGGCACAGTGGAGGAGATAGCCTCTACAATCCACACCCATCCGACCTTGAGCGAAGCGCTCTGGGAGGCTGCTGAAGACTATTATGGAAGAGGCATACACTCAAAACCTAAAAAATAAATAGCACATATCAGCCGAAAAAAGATCAACGTTCTTGCAGATTATTTCGCCTGTCGTTATAATGCGGTATGTCGTGTAAGCCCCCGGTTTTTTCACTTCCACTGAAAAAGTGAAGGTTTGTGCTCCGGCATGTAAAGGAAAGATTTATGGATGCTGAGGCTAAAAGCACTCTTGAAAACATGAGTGCTGTGCTGGACGAATTGGATGCACAGCGTGCCCATTCTGTAGCCGCAATTGTAGAAGGACTTGAAAAAGTCAAACTCATGTTTGTGCGGCGCGGAGAAATGCTTGCCCGGGAAAATGCATCTGCTGCGGAGAAGCAGCAGGCTGTTTTTAATTCAGAGCTGCAGGAAGTGCAGTCTAAAGAATCACTGCTGCGAGAAGAAATCAGCCGGCTGACAGCCGAACTGGCTGATCGGGATGCGTTGGCGGAAAAACTGGCATTACTGGAACGTCAGCTCTCTGATTATGAAGAAGTTAAACAAAATAACCAGATTCAAGAGCAGCAGATACGTGCATTGGAAGAGCAGCTGCAGAGCCGGGGTGAAATAATTCAGGAAAAAGAAGCAGTGCTTGCGGAGAAGGAGGCTGTTCTTGCGGAGAAAGATGGGGAGCTGCTGAGAAATGAAGAGCTTTTACGGGAAAAAGAGGCGGAAATTGCCGCTGTGAATGAAACACTGGAAGCGTCCCGCCAGACATGTGCAGCAGTCCGCGAGGAATTAGATCGGCTTAAATTGGATTACAGTGCACTGGGAGACGAGCACAGTGCGATACAGCAGGAGCGGGAAGAGTTGCATGCCCGGCTGCAGGAAAGAGAGCAGGAGAATCAACAGCTGGCCGAAGAAATTCAGGCAGCTGCCGCAGCAAAGCAAATGGCTGATGAAATCCAGCAGGCACTGGAAGAGAAAGAAAAGCACATTCAAAGTCTGGAGTCTGCTTTGCAGGATGCGGCGGAAAGCAGTGATAAATACGAAGTGCAGACAAAAATGCTGCTGGATCAGCTGGAGAATTTCAAGCAGCAGCGCGAAGAAATGACTGAGCTGCGTGACCAGTTGAAGCAGGCGGAAGCGGCATTGGAGAAAGAGCGGGCGGATAGCATCCGGCTGCGGGCACGTGTGGCAGTGGCAGGGCGTCTTTCGGACACCGCCGGCGACAAAACCGGTGTGCCCCTATCTGCCCGGCAAGTATATGAGTCTGTGTCTTCAGCGACACAGGAAAAGCGCCCATCGTCGACAAGAGCAAGTCAGCGTAAACTTTTCGGTGAGATTCTGTGTGATGCTGGTGTTGTTACCAGCGAGCAGCTGGAAGAGGCGTTGCGTTTTAAAGCGTCAGGGTTTAAACGGCGTATCGGCAGCGTTTTTATTGAACTGGGCTATGCCACATCTGAAGTGATTGCCGCGGCACTTGCCGCCCAGCTGTCCTTGCCTTTTGTTGAAAAACTGGAGACGATGGCAACCACAGAAGCTATCCGCCTGGTTCCCGCATATCTTGTTAAAAATCACCGATGTCTTCCAATCTCAAAAGACGGAAAGCGCCTTCGGGTTGCCATGGAAAACCCTCTTGACCTGATTGCCATCGAGGATATTGAACTTGCAACGGGGTGCACTGTAGAACCGGCAGTCGCTACCAGTGATGCCATTACATCGGCCATAGAGCGTTTTTACGCTGTGTAATTTCGTGCGGAAAAGGGGAAGTGCCCGAAAGCCTTCCTGGCATTTTAGAAGGAATTCTTTGCCATGTTGACAAATCTGCTTGCTTTCCTGGTGTTGGCAGCAACGCAGATACCTGCCGATTTTTCCGGAAGTTCACCTGCTGTCGAGAATGTTTTTGGTAAAGTTCCTGACTTTTTTCAGCGCTATGACCTGATCCTTCAGCCGGATGTGCTTGAGGAAGGCTGGTGGGCCGGGGCACCATCCCTGATGCGTGACAGCGAGGGTGCGTTTTGGATGGCGTGCAGGATGCGAAATACCACGGATCCGCGGGGACTGAGAGGCTATGAAATCCGCATTCTGAAAAGCCCGGACGGAATCCATTTTGAAAAAGCCTTGAGTATTGCGCGGGAAGCTGTTCCTATCCCCGGCTTTGAACGTCCTGCACTGCTCCGGGATCCGAAGACCGGCAATGCGAAACTGTATGCCTGCGGACCCTGGCAGGGCGGGCCCTGGTCTGTTATCAAATTTGATGATGCACCTGCTCCCGATCAGTTTTGTGCAGCGAGTGCACGCCCGGTCATCACGCCCTTTGCCAAAAGCTATGACCATGATGTTGTGCCGACTGAGTATAAAGATCCGGTAATACTCTTTGCAGAAAATGCCTATCACTGCTATGTCATCGGGTATCTTCGCAAAAACGAGCGTATTTACCATTTTTCAAGCCCGGACGGAGAAAAATGGGAGCCTGTCGGCAGTCCCTATGAATCCCTTATGCAGCTGCAGGGCTGGCATGATTTTTTTGTCAGGCCTGCTTCCGTGCTCTCTCTGGGAATAGGCTACCTTTTTGTGTATGAAGGCTCCAACGTGAGCTGGTATGAGCCTGTGTACAATATCGGCACAGGACTGGGCTTCAGCTTCGATCTGCACAACATACAGGATCTTACACCTCAGTCACCGCTCCTTTTAAGCACAACGCCTTCTGCCGCCGGGCACACCTGGCGTTATTCAAGCTGGCTTTGGGTGGACGGTGAACTATGGGTCTATGCAGAAGTTGCGGCGGAATCCGGCATCCATGAGATCCGGCGTTTTGCGGTGCCCGTCTGTAAGGATAACGGTGTTGCCCGCTGACAGGCATAGCCCTGAAAGGACATGAAGTTGCGCACTTACTGCGTTTTTTGCTAGAATATGGTCAGACTATGTGCAATCGCACTGCTGGTCAGAGACAGCCGGTGGCATTAGTGCCTTAATATCCTGCCGAGACCGCGGAGGAACGCACCCGTATTATAATTCGGATGTATCCCGCCTGTGTTGTCTCTCTGACAATACAGGCGTTTTTTCTGCGCTGCTGCCAGACAGATGCGAACTCGTGAAAGGAGGTGAATTCTCTTGCCAACAGAACAAAAGATCAAAGCCGTTGCTGAAATTAGGGAACGGGTCAGCGGTAGCAGTGTCTCCATTATCACCCAGTTTGTAGGGATGAATGTGGAGCAGGCGACTCAGCTGCGCAAGCAATTGCGTGAAGCGGGCGCTCAGTTAAAAGTATACAAAAACAATCTTGCTAAAATCGCTTTGGACGACCTGGGACTTTCTTCCGCAGCAGCCTTCATGGAAGGCCCGACAGCCTGGGCATTTTGTGATGACCCGGTAGCCCCCGCCAAAGTGTTGAAAACTTTTTCCAAAGAGGTGCAGTTTATCGCCATGCGTGGCGGCGTGCTGACAGGTGCCGTCGTCAATGCACAGCAACTGGAAGCACTGGCTTCTCTTCCGCCGCGCGAGGTGCTCCTTGCTCAGGTGGTGGGAACTATCGCCGCACCTCTGCGCAATACCGTCGGCGTCCTCAGTGCCCTTCCCCGCAATCTGGTCAATGTGCTCGATCAGATCCGCAAACAGAAAGAAGAAACCCCGGCGGCATGATGCCGGACACTCAACAACAAGTAAACCAACACTCTTGCCGGCATGAAGTCCGGATCAGAAACAAGGAAACAAAACAATGTCCGAAAAACTTGAAACCATTATCAACAGCATTGCTGAACTGACCGTTCTTGAACTCAGCGAACTGGTCTCCGCTCTCGAAGAAAAATTCGGCGTGACAGCTGCCGCCCCCATGATGATGGGCGCCATGCCTGCCATGGGTGACGCCGCTCCCGCAGCTGAAGAGCCCACCGAATTCAACGTGATCCTGAAAGACTTCGGTTCCCAGAAAATCGGCGTTATCAAGGTTGTCAAAGACCTGCTGGGTCTCGGTCTGAAAGAAGCCAAAGACCTCGTTGACAGCGCCCCCGCGACCGTTAAAGAAAAGGCAGCCAAAGAAGAAGCAGATAAACTGCGTGCCGCTCTTGAAGAAGCCGGAGCCACCGTCGAGATCCAGAGCGCCTGATCTCGCATATCCTTTGTCCGAATTTTGCACCGCAGCATTCTGTTGCGGTGCGTTTTTTTTATGATGTACCCAAAGTCAAAAAAAACAGTGTGCCCTTTTTATAAAAAGATGATCCCCAATGCCCCTATTGGTTCATGCAAAAACGGGCCGGAAGAAAATGCTTGACGTTTTCGCAATATTCATGTATTATGGTGCCGTATCTCAGTAGTGTCTGAACTTCGTCCGCTTGTTTCTAAGGTGCTCTTTATCCGGATGTATGCAACGGGAGGTGCAGGATGGCTGAAATCGTTTTAGGTGTCGGTTACAAGAAACCTGTGCGCGTCATTGTTCGGCTCTTTGATGAACAAATTACCAAAAGGGAAGGGATTCCGGGGCGTATTCGTGCCTGGACCAATTCAAGCAGCATTGTTGCGCTGCGGAGCGGCCTCGAGGGCGATTTTACACATTACGAGATCCGCGTGACCAAAGCGCGCACTGATGAGGAAGCGCTGAAAAAATACCTGGAAGACTATCCCGATTTAGTCTGTGCGGAAGAAGGGGAGGATCAGTGGTGCATCCAGGTGCCGCCTTCGGACAAAGAGTTAAAGGAAGAGCACCACGAGGCATTTGATGCGCTTACAAAAATTATCCGCCTTCCCGAAGTTTGGCACGCAGAGGGCTCAGACTTTCAGGATAAGATCATCAATGTAGAAAAACTCTTTCAGGCCATGATTCAGTATAAAGCAAGTGACGTGCACCTGACTGCCGGCCTGAAACCTATTTTCCGTATTGATAATGATGCCCGTTTTTCAGATATCATGCAGTCCTTTTCCGGATCGCAGATCCGAACGCTGATCCGCAGGACGGCGCCTCCCGGATTTTATGACGAATTTGAGGAGTTCAAGCAAACCAGCTACAGCTATCATCAGGCAGGCATGGGCTACTCCCGTGTATCTGCTTTTCTCAAAAACGGTGCACCGCACTGTACTTTCCGGTACCTGCCGGAAAAAATCCCTTCCTTCGAAGATTTGAATGTTCCAGCGCAGCAGATGCAGACAATTGCCAGCACGCCGCGTGGACTTATCCTCATTACCGGAATGACAGGCAGCGGTAAAACCACTACCATGGCAGCCCTTCTGGATTGGATTAACGCACACAAGGCGCTTCATATTTTAACGATAGAAAACCCTGTTGAATTCGTTCACGCCAACAAAAAATCCATTGTTTCCCAGCGAAATATCGGAACAGATGTGCGCTCTTTCAGCGAAGCGGTGACCGGTGCCCTTCGTCATGATCCTGATGTTATTCTCATTGGTGAAATGCGCGACCCCGATACCATTCGTGCTGCGATAAATGCTGCCGCCACCGGTCATCTGGTTATCAGTACGCTTCACTCCAATACCTCCTATGAAGTGATCAATCGTGTCGTGAGCTTCTTTGATCCAATAGAACGGGATCTCGTCCGGCTTCAGCTGCGGGACTGTCTGCGCGGTGTTATCTGTCAGCGCCTTGTTCCCAAAGTGGGAGGCGGGCGTGTGCCGGCGCTGGAATTTCTGTTTAACGACATCAAGCCCATTAACGACGCAATTTTAAAAGGGGATACAGACGCGATTCGGGTCGGCATGCAGCAAACCATTTCGCATTCCATGCTTTTTGAGCAATATCTGCTGAAAATGTTCAAAGAGGGCGTCGTTAAGCTCGAAGATGCCCGGGAAATGTCAACGGATGTGAGTGTTTTCGACCAGATGCGCATGGGTACTTATGCTGTGCCTCGCCTGGACTCCATTAAAGGGGGGTGATTCCCTGAAGGATGTTGTGTTAGAATTGGCTCGACGAAATATTCAAGCCAGTGCAGGGCAGATGACGACAAAAATGCATGTGCGCCGCCGTTGAGACGGCGCTTTTTCTGTTTGTCTGCCTTTGCAGGCACTGCCTATCCTGTAAAGGAGTGTGGGAGCACCATATTTAGCATGAAAAATCAGTATATAAGCATGCTGCATGACGGGGATCGGGTCAACGATTATTTTCTGGCGATGCGCAAGGATTTAAGGGATCGGAGCAATGGCGGAAAATTTCTGGGGAGTTCGCTGAAAGACAAGACCGGCGAGATCGGGGCGGTCATGTGGTCGAATGCGGTGGAGGCGGCTGCAGCCTTTGAGATTGGTGACGTGGTGCATGTTCGCGGCGTCGTTGGAACGCATCAGGGTCGTTTGCAGGTGCGCATGGAGCAGATTTTGCCACTGCGAAAAGAGGACTATTCTCTCAGCGACCTGCTGTATGAGCCGGAAAACACAGGTGCCGTTGAGGAGTCTTATGGCAAGACACTGGGTTCCATTTCCAACCCGCACTGCAAGGCGCTTGTTCGCAGTTTCTGGGACAATGAATCTGTACGCAAATCTTTTTGCCGGGCTTCCGCCGGAAAGAAATGGCATCATGAGTTCGTCGGCGGTTTATTGCATCATTGCCATGAAATGTCCTGTCTTGCCGAAACGATGTGCACAATTTTGCCCGAATTGAACCGTGATCTGCTGCTCACGGTTATTTTCCTGCATGACATAGGGAAACTCAAAGAACTGGCGCACGGCTTCGCCGTTGACTATACGACCCAGGGGAAATTGCTTGGACATATTTATATGGGGTGTGAAATGGTTCAGCAGAAAATGAAAGAGATTCCCGATTTTCCGGATCGCCTGAAAATGGAAATACTCCATTGTCTCCTTGCGCATCATGGCACGCTGGAAAGCGGGTCTCCTGTAAAACCGTGCAGTCTTGAGGCGCTCGTGCTGCACCATATAGACGATCTAAACGCCCAATCGGCCGCTTTTTCCCGGATTATCCGGGAGAGCCGCAGCAAGGCTCAGGAATGGTCGGATTATCTGCCGATTATTGACCGTGCTGTCTGGGCAGGGTAAAAGCGTGCCTTAGATTTCTTTCTTCCGGGCTGAAAGCCACGCCAGAGCGCGGTTGAGTATGACAACGGTCTTGGCATCCTGCAGGCTTTCGCTGCATGCCAATGCAGAAGCCTCTTCCAGTGGCACGTGCAGCATTTCAATACGTTCGTCTTTCTCCAGTTTCTGTCCGATTTCTGTCAGATCCAGTGCAAGAAAAAGATGAATTGCCTCGCTGCAGAACCCGACAGAAGGATGGATCACTCCGAGGCTGATCAGGCGGTCAGCCCGATATCCTGTTTCTTCGTGCATCTCCTTCACAGCGCATTGCAGCGGCGTTTCATTGACTTCCAGCTTCCCCGCAGGTGCTTCAATCATATCTTTTCCCAGTGCGATACGGAATTGCTTTACCAGAACAAAGGCCTGTCCTGTAAAAGGAAGAATGCACACGCCCCCCGGATGCTCCACCACTTCCCGGTATGCTTCCGAGCCGTCATCCAGGCGCACCTCTCCGGTTCTGAGAGCCACCACCTTGCCTACAAAAACAAGTTCGCTATTTTTCCAGATTTCCATGAATGCGATACTTTCCTTTGGCGGATGTGTCCTGTTACAAATCGAAAAAAGGGAGTGGAACCATCTGCACGGTGCCACTCCCCTGGTTGCCAGAATGAGGAAGCGAAAGGGCTTTACATTTTCTGCATATGAGAAAGAAAGTCTTCGTTTGATTTTGTCTTTTTGAGCTTTCCAATCAGGAGATCCGCAGCTTCCGTGGATTCCAGTGGACTGAGGACGCGGAAGAGAAGCCAGATGCGTTCCAGTTCCTCGGCAGAAATGAGCAGTTCCTCTTTTCGTGTCCGGGACTTGTTTACATCAATGGCGGGGAAAATGCGTTTTTCCATGAGGCGCCGGTCCAGATGGAGTTCCATATTGCCTGTGCCTTTGAATTCTTCAAAAATCACATCGTCCATGCGGCTGCCTGTTTCAATCAGGGCTGTGGCAAGAATGGTAAGGCTGCCGCCTTCTTCAATGTTTCGGGCTGCGCCGAAGAAGCGTTTGGGCCGCTGAAGTGCATTGGAATCTACACCGCCTGAGAGAATTTTGCCGCTGGCAGGCACAATTACGTTATAGGCGCGGGCAAGGCGGGTAATGGAATCGAGAAGAATAATCACATCCCGTTTATGCTCAACCAGTCGCTTTGCCTTATTGAGAACCATTTCCGCTACTTGAATGTGGCGTTCCGGTGGCTCATCAAATGTTGAGGCAATCACTTCGCCCTGTACAGACCGCTGCATGTCTGTAACTTCTTCCGGCCGTTCATCGATAAGCAGCACAATGACTGTGGTTTCCGGGTGATTGACTGCCAGGCTGTTTGCGATTTTCTGCAGCAGTACCGTTTTCCCGGTGAAGGGCGCTGCGACGATCAGTCCGCGCTGTCCTTTTCCGATGGGGGAGATGAGATCCATGATTCTCATGGCGGTCTCATCCTGTGTGGTTTCGAGGCGCAGACGCTCATTGGGATGAAGAGGAGTCAGGTTATCAAAGTTGATGCGTTTATACGCATCTTCCGGGCTTTCATGATTGACTGATTCCACCTTCAGCAGCGCGAAGTAGCGCTCACCGCTTTTGGGCGGACGCACATGACCGCTGACACTGTCCCCTGTTCGCAGTCCGAATTTCCGGATCTGGGACGGCGAGACATAAATATCATCCGGCCCTGGCAGATAGGAATAATCGGGTGAGCGAAGGAAGCCGAAACCGTCTACCAGTATTTCCAGGGTACCTTCTCCGTAGGCGCTGCCGGCTTTTTCGATGCTCGCCTGCAGCAGGCGGAAGATCAGGTCCTGACGTTTGAGTCCGCCGTATTCTGTGAGCCCCAGTTCTTCCGCAAGATCATTGAGCTGCTGCATTGTCATGGACTTCATGTCTTTCATGGCAATGCTCGGACCGTCGCTCAGATCGGGCATGGGCTCATTTGCCACATCCAGAATGGCGGGTCTTCTCGGCGGCTGATTGCGCCTTGGCTTGTTTAATTTCGACTGACCGCTACGCGGGTTGGGGTTGCCCGGCCGCTGTGAAGGGCCCGGTCTGTGTCCGCGGGGTTTGTCCTGGGAGGAGTGATCCGTCATTGACGATCCTTTCATAGACTTCGATTCGGAATAGCGGCGTTCCCGGGGTCGGGAGGGATCCGCAGAGGAGGTGGGTTTGTCTGACAAGTTGCTGTTTCCCTTCAATTAAATATAAATGAATACTGATAATGACTGTTTTTAGAACAGAGAAAGCTCTTTCAGTGTATTTCCGCCCAGTGATTGCCTATGCCGACATCTACCTTCAGAGGAACCAGCAGGGCCATCGCATCCTCCATGATTGAGCGGGTGAGCTCTGCTGTTTCTTCCGCTATGGCTTCGTCCGCTTCTATGACCAGTTCGTCGTGCACCTGCAGAAGCAGCTGCGCCTTCAAGGGTTTCAACGCCTCATGCAGGCGGATCATGGCAATTTTAATGATATCTGCCGCAGATCCCTGCACCGGTGTATTGACCGCCATGCGCTCTGCCGCACTTCGCAGCATGGGGCTGGCGCTTTGTATATCCGGAAGAATTCGCTTTCGATTCATCAAAGTTACAACGTAACCGTTTTTGCGCGCTTCCTGTCTGGTTTTTTCCAGCCATGCGGTGACACCCGGATAGGTGTTGAAATAACTGTCGATAAAACTTTTTGCTTCCTGCCGCGTCAGTCCCTGGTTCTTTGCAAGGCTCACTTCGCCCATGCCGTAAATCACACCGAAGTTGATCGCTTTTGCCTGTCGGCGCATATCCGCCGTAACTTCCTCAGGCGGCACCTGAAAGATGCGGGATGCCGTATCCCGGTGGATGTCCTTATCGGAGCGGAAGGCCTCGCATAAAGCATCGTCCTTTGCAAGATGTGCGAGAATGCGCAGCTCAATTTGCGAATAGTCTGCGGCAATCAGCCGCTTCTTCTTGTCGCCCGCCACAAAACCGCTCCTGATACGTCGGCCCAGTTCTGTGCGCGTCGGAATATTCTGAAGATTGGGATTGCTGCTTGAGAGGCGCCCTGTCGCGGCAACTGCCTGATTGAAAGAGGTATGAATGCGCCCTGTTTCCGGATTTACCAGCTTCGGAAGCACGTCCACATAAGTGCTCCTCAGTTTTTCCAATCCTCTGTATTCAACCAAACTCGCCGGAAGCGGATGCTCCTGAGCAAGCGACTCAAGCGTTTCCAGATCCGTGGAATAGCCGCTTTTGATTTTTCTGCCCGGTTTCAGCCTCAGTTGATCAAACAAAATATACTGCAGCTGTTTAGGCGAATTGATGTTGAAACTTTCCCCGGCAAGATCATAAATCGTGTATTCAAGTTTTTTGAGTTTTACCGCCAATTCCTGCTGGAGTGCGGTAAATTGTGATGTGTCCAGAGCAATTCCTGCCATTTCCATGGACGCCAGAACGCTAATGAGAGGAAGTTCTATGTTGTCCAGAAGCGGCAGCAAATCCTCTTGTATCAGATCGGGCCTCAACCGCCTTTCAAGCCTAAGCGTCATGTCTGCATCTTCACAGGCATACTCCGACGCCGGGCCGGGGGGAACCTGAGCGAAGGGAATGGAATGAGCGCCTTTACCGATAAGATCCGTGATGGGAATCATCTTATGGTTCAAGTAGAGCAGACTGAGCTCATCCAGATTGTGCCTCAGACGGGAGGCATCAGTCAAATAAGATGCCAGCATGGTGTCCATGGCAATGCCCTGCAGGTGAATACCGGCGCGGGCAAGAACGATCATATCGTACTTGATGTTGTGTCCGAATTTTTTATACTGCGCATCTTCCAGCAGAGGCTTAAGTGCGGCAAGTGCTTCTTCGGTACTGAATTCAGGTGCGGAAAAATCAACTCCCGCCATGAGCGCATCAAGATCGGGTGCCTCATGTCCCAGAGGAATATACCAGGCACGGCCTGCTTCCGCACACACGGAAATACCCGCCAGACGGGCAAGCATGGGATGGATGGAGGTCGTTTCCGTGTCGAGCGCAAAGGCACCTGCTTTTTTTAAGGCGTCCACGGTCTGCTGCAGTTCGGAACGGGTCATTACCAGATGATACTGATGCTGCACAGCTGCGGGGACATTTTTTTCTTTACTGAAAAGTTCTTCCAGAATGCTGTGGAAAGAAAGGGCGCGAAAACATGCCTCTACGTCCTCTTGTTTCCATTCCTTGCGCTTGAAAGTTTCCAGATCTTCCTGAAGTGCGACATCTGTTTTAATGGTGACCAGCTTTCTTGCGAAAAATGCCTGCTCTTTATCTGCTTCAAGATTCTCACGCTGTTTTCCTTTGAACTCGTCCAGATGAGCATAGAGATTTTCAAGCGTCTGATATTGAGAGAGAATCTTTGCCGCTGTTTTTTCGCCGATACCTCGAACGCCCGGCACGTTATCCGCTGTGTCGCCGATCAGTGCAAGCGCCTGCGGTACAAATTCAGGCGTAACGCCGAAGCGCATTTTGACGTCATCGGGGCCCCACCAGGCTTTACTTTCATCCTTGCCCGGATCAAACATACGCACCTGTTTGCCGATCAGCTGAAGCAGGTCTTTATCGCCGCTGACAAGAACGACATCCATTCCGGCTTTTTCAGCCTGAACTGCCAGCGTTCCGATCACATCATCCGCCTCGACGCCTGGCACCGTCAATGCCGGGAGGTTCAATGCCTCGACGACATCATAAATCCGGGGAAACTGCTCAATCAGTTCAGGAGGGGTCGCTTTACGGTTTGCTTTGTATTCGGGAAACATTTCTTCCCGGAAATTCTTTTCCCGTGAATCAAAGACAACGGCAATATAATCAGGCCGCTGTTCGCGCAGAATTCTTAAAAGAATCCGGGTGAATCCGTACACCGCATTGGTCGGGCGGTGATTGGCGTCGGTGAGATTGGCATTGATGGCATGAAAGGCACGGAAAATAAAAGCCATAGCATCAATGAGATAAAAGGTTTGGTTCATAAAAAATCAGCCGTGTAACGCTGTCTGAAAACAGAAATCAGACAACACCGATTGGCAAAGGCAACGTACCGCCGCACCATGTCCGCAACAGATAAAACGCTTGGGACGCATGCGGAGAGCTGCTTGATTAAAAAGGCGTGCAGCCGGCACAGAAGACTATTTCAGCAGCCGGCGTCCCTCTGAAGACTTGATGCCGGAAATGATGCGCTGGAATCCCTCTTCGTTGGCGCATGCGCTGATGGCTTCCTCCTTGCTGACCAGCCCTTTCTGATAGAGTTCCACAGCGTACTGGTCAAAACTGCGCATGTCGCTATCGTTTTCAATTATACCATGAAGCTTGTCGAGATCGCCATCTAAAATAGCGTCACGGACAATGGGCATCCCGCCAAGGAGAATTTCCACAGCAGGGATTCGCCCGCCGCCGATTTTCTTGAGCAGACGCTGGCAGACAACACCCTGCAGGGAATAGGCGATTTCCTGACGGATCAGGTCGCGTTCATTTTGCGGGAAATAACTGATCATACGGTTAATTGTGTCTACAGCCGTCGTCGTGTGCAGCGTGCTGAAAACCAGGTGACCCGTTTCCGCTGCGCTCAGACCGGCGCGGATTGTTTCCATGTCGCGCATCTCGCCGACCAGAATCACGTCCGGGTCTTCACGCAGAGAGCCGCGCAAAGCGTTTCCGAAAGAGTGCGTGTCACGGCCCACCTGACGCTGGGAAACAATGCTCTTTTTGTCGACATATACGTACTCGACGGGATCTTCAATGGTGATGATGTGGGCACGTCGCTGCTCATTGATATAGTCAATCATGGCGGCGAGTGTGGTGGATTTACCGCTTCCCGTAATACCGCAGACGAGGAAAAGACCGCGATGTTTATCGCACACTTTCCGGACTACATCGGGGATATTCAGTGCATCAAAGGGAAGAGGCTGTTCCGGTATGAGCCGCAATGCTATTGCCATGGCACCGCTTTTTATATAGCCGCTGCAGCGGAGATAGCCGATGCCAGCGGCGTGGTATTGAAAACTGGATTCACGTTCGCGCTCAAGCATCTGTAATTCAGCCTCGCCGCCCAGCTGCAGCACAAACTTTTCCATGTCATCTTTGGAAATGACCGGCGTATCTTCCAGAGGGAGCAGGTCGTTATCGACACGGATAAAAGGGCGGTTTCCGGCACGCAAGTGAAGGTCAGATGCCTTCTTTTCTTTCATGATTTCAATCAATCTGTTGATATTGAAACCATTGTCCACATATTCGGAGACTTCCAGTTCCCAGGTTTCCGAGCGCAGACTCTTTGAAACAAATTGTTCTATGATTTGATCAAGAGGAATCAGGGCAGGCAGTTGGCGCCATTCAAAGGAAGGCACACTAATAACGAGTTGACCGTTTTCCTGTCGCATGCGGAAGCCGAGCCGGGTTGCGTTCAGCGCATTTTCCACTTCGGACGGTGCTACGCCTTCACGGGGTGTGAAGTAAATGCGCATGGTATCAATGCGATTTGACAGATTTTTCCCCTGCACGGAAATGGTGCAGTTATGCGTTTTAAATTCCGCTTCAGTGGGGAGGCCGGTCGCCCGAATGATTTCGGTCATACCAATGCGGAACACGTCCAAAAGGGTGCTGGTTGTCTGGCTGCCGATAAGCATAGGCACATTCCTGAAAAGTTAGAATAGGCAGAGCGGGGTTATATTGGGGTATATGAAGAGGAGGCCCTGCCTGAAGCCATTACCTGAAAAGGTGATCCATTGGTCAATTTATACCATGATTCCCCGCTAAAAAGCAAAATAAAATATAAAAAAAGGAGCGGCGCGCTCAGCGATGCCCGTTGTCGTGCGTGGCTTTTCAATTTGACGGTGTCCAAATTTTCAAAAGAGTGGTTGTTTTTCTTTTTGCCTGGCAACAGGGTGCATTACTTCGCCTTTTGCGGTAGAATAGAGACTCAGTAGAATACAGGAAGGAACGGTCTCATGAGCGAAAGAGCTTTTATCGAAACATTTTTACGGGCGAACAGCGACTACGTTACGCAAAAATACCAGGAAAAGCAGAACGTGACCGTAACCAGCAAGGACAGCCCGGTTAACCTGCTGACCGAAGTGGATTTGACGATCCAAAAGCGTTTTATCGATGCCACAGCAGAGGTCTGGCCTCATGACTTGGTGGTAGGCGAGGAGAGTGGGCATGACCGTTATCCTGCCGATCCCAATGGCCGCATCTGGGTTATTGATCCTATTGATGGCACTTATAATTTCGTCCGTGGCCTGAATCCTTCTTTTGCCATCAGTATTGCTTTTATGCAGGACGGGCTGGTTCAGGCGGCAGGAGTGTCCATGCCTCTTGCCGGTTATTATTTTTTTGCGGAAGCGGGCGGCGGTTCTTTCTGCAACGGTCGGCGCCTTTCTGTTTCCCGGGTGCAGCATCTGGAGAGCGCCTGTGTGGAGGTGGATTTCAGTTCCGTTAAAAACAGGCGAACCATACTCCGGCGCGGCGCAAAGATTATCCGGGAAGCCGCCCAGTTGAGAAGCCACGGTTCGGCGGTAGCGGCTATTTGCCAGATAGCGACGGGTGATGCTGATGCCTATGTTCACCCCGGGCTGCACCCCTGGGATTATGCGGCGGCGCAGTTGATTGCAGAAGAAGCCGGGGCACTGGCAACACGGCTGGACGGGCAGCCTCTGCGTGTTTTTGATAAGAAGAAAGGGGTACTGGTTACAAACGGAGCGCTCCATGAGCAGCTTCTGGCTTCGCTTACCCGATAGCATCGTTCTTTCAATGATTGAATAAAAAGGGAAAATAATGGATCTTTTACGGGAATATTTTAAAGGTGATAAACTGGCGGCAACGCTGGGCATGACTATTGAACGCATTGAGCCGGGCGCAGCGGTAGTAACGATGCCTCTTGCCGAGTGTCATCAGAACGGGCTGGGCAGTGCTCATGGCGGAGCCTTGTTTTCTCTGGCGGATTTCTGCTTTGCTGTCGCATCGAATTCACATGGCAGAGTGGCGGTTGCTATTAACTGCACCATTTCGTTTCACCGGGGAATCCGAAGCGGCGTATTAACGGCGACAGCCCGGGAAATTCATTGCGGGGCGACCATTGCTGCATATATTGTGGAAATTACAGACGAGCAACATAAGTCGATTGCGACTTTTCAGGGGCAGGTCTTTCGGA
The DNA here is from genome assembly GCA_002070275.1 of Candidatus Hydrogenedentes bacterium ADurb.Bin170. Lineage (GTDB taxonomy): Bacteria > Hydrogenedentota > Hydrogenedentia > Hydrogenedentales > CAITNO01 > JAAYJV01. Next base: position 31,432 of record MWCY01000022.1, on the reverse strand, counting down.
CACAGAACACCATAGAGGCAGTTCTTGCCGAAAGGAAGGCTGCAGGACAGGAAAAAGATCCGGACTGATCAGAACAGAAATTCGGGCTCAAGTACCGGTTCGAAGTTGACATCCTTGTCGCTGAAGGGGAAGGTAAGGGTTTCGAACATGCCTGTTCCGGTACGCATGACGGCACGGGCGCTGCCCAGCACCGGCGCAACACCTACCAGATAACCCAGAGGTTTGCCCTTTTTAAGATTGCGGTCAAAAGTGACCGGGACTTCGGCCCAGCCGAAAAGAATATTGGAAATGCCGCGACCCATTTTGGTGAGGGATTTTTCCATACCGGTGGGCTTGGGCAAATCCACATCAGGATTATATAACTGAGCCTGCGCAGAGGCGGCAAAGAGCAGAGCCACAGCAAAACTCAGAATGACAGCAGAACCGATTATATGCTTACGCATGGTATAAACCCTCCGGTAAAAAACCGTATGTTCAGTAACTTCCAGTAATAAGTCTATCAAATTTGAAGCATATTGTCAACAATTTATTTTCCAAAAGAAAAAGAAAAGCCAGAGCGGCGTATCCTTACAGGCTGGACGCATTTTCCTTGATTTTCCGAATGATGCTGACAATGTCGTGCATATCTTCTTCCGTACCGAGCAAAATCTGGTGGGGAAGCCACATGCCACTCTTAGCGCAAAGATCTTCCGTGAACGGACAGGACACGGTGCTGTAGTCATAGCAGGTGAGATTCTGGAATACGGGCTGTTTATAAATCGGCATGGGATAGCCTGCCGTGATGGGAAGCCCTTCCGCCACGGCAGCTTCTACAAAACGCTCCCGGGTACAGCCAAAAGCGGACTCATCCAGGCGCAGACAGTAGAGGTGCCAGGCGCGGCGTGTGATTCTGTTGCTTTTCCGCTGGAGATGGAGCCCTTCAATTTCCGCAAGCCCCTGATTGAGAATGGAAGCGTTTTCTGCTCGGCGCAATATATGTTCTTCTGCACGTTCCAGCTGGCACACAAGAATAGCAGCCTGAAACTCGCTGAGGCGGGCATTGGTGCCGACATTCAGGTGATAATACCAGGGAGAGCCGGGCTTGCCACGCCCGCAGTTGGTCAGCGATCGGACTTTTGTCGCCAGTTCCTCATCATTGGTCACGATACCGCCGCCCTCACCGGCAGTAATATTTTTGGATGCCTGAAAGCTGAAAAAACCACAGGCTCCGATCGTTCCCGTGCCCTGACTTTTCCAGCGACCGCCCCAGCTGTGACATGCATCTTCAATCACGGGAATGCCGTGGCGGCTGCCAAGTTCATTCATTTTATCCATATCACAGATGCGACCGCCGAAATGCACAGGCATGATGGCGCGGGTGCGCGGAGTGATGGCTTTCTCTGCCAGATCCGGATCCATGCACCAGCTGTCGTCGAGATCCACAAAGATAGGCGTGGCACCCACGCGTAGCACGGCGCTCGCCGTTGCGATGAATGTATAAGGGGGAACCAGCACTTCATCCCCTGCACCGATTCCCATTGCCTGCAGGATAATTTCGGCAGCTGCTGTTCCGCTGTTGCAGCTGATGCAATGATCAGCTCCCTGAAAAGCGGCGTAAGCGGCTTCAAATTCCTGAACCTTCGGACCGAAAAGCCAACTGTCCCGATGGAGCACCTCAAGAAGTGCGTTTTCTTCCCGTTGGTCGTACTGGGGCCAGGCAGGCCAGTTTTTATCGGGATGGCGTACGGCTTTGCCGCCGAGCAGGGCAAGAGTGGAAGTGGTCATGAAAGTCTCCCGTTACGTTTAAAAAAAAGATGATGCCCGATGTACCGCAAAAAGGTACTCATACTTCATGCTTATTATGGGATAAGCGAAATCATTTTAACAAGTCTTTACCCCTCTCTCCATATTGCCGGAAGAAAGAGGCTCTTTTTATTGAGGGTTCCCGTCCAAAACCGGTATAGTTGCTGCATCGGGCACTGATAATTTATACTGATTTGTGCCCTCTTCTGCGGCTGACGCTTTCCTCAATAGAATACGGGCGGGGTTCCTGCATGAACAGTCCTTACGATATCCTCCATCACTCTCTATCGCAAAAATCAGCACTGGTCGCTATTATAGGGCTGGGATATGTCGGCATGCCGCTGGCAACTTACTTCCACCGCAGCGGCTTCCGGGTGCTGGGTGTTGATCTTGACGAGGAAAAACTTGCCGCCTTGCGCAGTGGCCGCAGTTATCTTAATCATCTGCCTGCCGACTGGATCCCTGCCGCTCTTGAAGCGGAGACGCTGTTTCTTACAAGTGACTACAGCGCACTGAGAGACGCAGATGCCATTTTAATTTGTGTGCCTACACCTTTGGGAAAACACAGGGAGCCTGATCTCAGCCACATCATTCATGCGACGAGCCAGATTGCCTGTTTTTTCAAAAGGGGCACACTGGTATCTCTCGAAAGCACGACTTATCCGGGCACGACAACAGAAGTTGTTCTGCCTCTGCTGAGTAAAGGCGGAAGAGTGGCGGGAAAAGACTTCTTCCTCGTTTTCAGCCCTGAGCGGGAAGATCCCGGCAACAAGAGTCATGCCCTCTCCAGTATTCCCAAAGTGATCGGAGGAGTGACGCCGCAATGCGCTGCGCTGGCGCAGTTGCTCTACGGGGCGATTTTCACCGAAACAGTTCCCGTCAGCCAGCCCGCCGCAGCGGAGCTGTGCAAACTGCTGGAAAATATTTTCCGGAGTGTGAATATAGCACTGGTGAATGAGTTGAAAATGCTTTGCGGGCGTATGGGACTCGATATCTGGGAGATTATTGATGCCGCCGCCACAAAGCCTTTTGGTTTCATGCCCTTTTACCCGGGACCCGGACTGGGCGGGCATTGCATTCCCATTGATCCTTTTTATCTCACCTGGAAGGCACGGGAATACGGATTTGCCACACGTTTCATTGAACTGTCCGGCGAAATCAATACGTCCATGCCCCAGTATGTCCTGTCACGCTGCATGCAGGCGTTAAACATGACAGGGCGCCCCCTGAGAGGTTCCCGGGTGCTTGTTCTAGGTGCAGCGTACAAAAAAGACATCAATGACTTGCGTGAGTCGCCCAGTATTCCGCTCATGAATCTGCTGGAGGAAAACGGCGCCATTGTGCAGTATAACGATCCTTTTATCCCGCATATTGCCGCCATGGGCGCTAACAGTCCCGAACGGAACAGCATAGAACTGACAAGTGCAGCCTTAAAAGACAGTGATCTGGTGCTCATCGCAACAGCGCACAGCTGTTATGACCCCGCATTTATCGTTGAGCATGCGCCGCTGGTGGTGGATACACGCAATATGACCGGCAAACTGCTTGAGAACCGGCATAAAATTGTGCAGGCATAGCTGCCGCAGCAGCCGTCAGCACATTTCCCAGATAGATGCCTGACCGATGCCGCCGCCTACACAAAGCGTTGCCAGACCCAGCGAACTGCCGCGCCGCTTCATTTCATGCAGCAGGGAGACAATGATGCGTGCGCCGGTGCAGCCGACCGGATGTCCCAGTCCGATCCCCGAACCGTTCACATTTGTAATGTCCCGGTTCAGGCAAAGCAGTTTCTCACAGGCAAGATATTGAGCGGCGAAGGCTTCGTTCAATTCAATCAGTTCAATATCATCCAGAGAGAGTCCTGTTCTGCTGAGCGCCTGCTTTGTTGCGGGCACCGGACCATAGCCCATGAGCTCGGGCTCCACGCCTGCCATACCATAGCCCTTGAGTCGGGCTATAGGAGTAACGCCCAGGTCTTTTACCCGTTCTTCAGCAACCAATACCACAGCCGCTGCGGCATCATTGATGCCGGAGGCATTACCGGCAGTAACGGTGCCGTCCTGTTTGAAACTCGGTTTCAGCCGGGCCAGCTGATCCATGGTCATGCCGGGACGGAAATGCTCGTCTTCCTTGAACTGTACCGGTTCCCCTTTGCGTGACGGAATGGCAACAGGAAGAATTTCTTCAGCAAAACGCCCGGATTTTGTCGCAGCTTCAGCGTTGTTGTGAGAGCGCAGCGCAATGACATCCTGTTCTTCCCGGGAGATGTCATATTTCTCCGCCAGATTTTCAGCAGTGAGCCCCATGATCAGACCGCAGTAAGGGTCGGTAAGCCCGTCCCAAATGCCGTCGGACATCACGCCATGCTGCAGACGCTTGCCCCAGCGCGCATCCTTCAAGGTGTACGGAACCCGGCTCATCACTTCAACACCGCCTGCTACAACCACATCCAGATCTCCCAGCATGATCTGCTGGGCACCGTAGATAATCGACTGCATACCGGAAGCGCAATTGCGATGAATGGTGAGGCCGGGCACTTCAATCGGCAGTCCCGCCTTCAGTGCCGCCAACCGTCCGGAAGTGGACTCATCGGCGCGCTGCATGCATTGTCCCACAATCACATCACCCACCAGTTCCGGAGGCACATTTGCCCGGGAAACTGCCTCTTTGACGATCAGACCCATCAGGTCGGAAGCGGGGATATCTTTTAATGTACCGCCAAAGCTGCCGATCGCCGTCCGGACTGCGGATGCAATTACAACATTTCTCATTGCCGACTCCTTTTTCTTAAAGGCTGCAGTTAGTGTGTGAATAGTGAAACATTTAGAAAACAAAATAAATTTTAGCACTTCAGTAAGACACATGCCAACTTCTTCGTGGGTAAAATGAAAGAGCGGAAAGCATCTACGGAGAACAAGAGGGCAGGAGTGTGACCCCGGATACAGGAAAGTGTAAAAAAACTGCCGGCGGGTATGGGGCACCGGCCGGCAGCATGCAATCAGGGCTGTTCTAAATTCTTTAATTGCGTACGATCAAGGCTTCCCGCTCAGGACCGACGGAAACATAGCGCAGGGGACACTCAATCAGCTTTTCAATTTCTTCCACATAATTGCGGGCGGCTTCCGGGAGATCCTCATACCGGCGCACCTGTGTCACATCCTCATCCCATCCGGGCACTTCCATGTATACCGGCGTCGCTTCTTCCAGCACGGCATTGAGCGGGAAATCGGCATATTCTTTTCCCTGCCAGGCATAGCGCGTACAGATCTTCAGCGTTTTCTTGCCGCTGAGGCAGTCAAGTTTGGTCAAGGCGACTTCTGTCGCACCCTGCATTTTCACACCGTATCTGGTAGCGACAGCGTCAAAATGACCTATTGTACGGGGGCGGCCTGTGGAAGCCCCGAACTCATGGGCGGAAATGCGCAGCGCGTCGCCTTCTTCCTTATCCATAAGAGCGACGAAGGGGCCTTCGCCCACGCAGGTGGAGAATGCTTTGACCACGGCAAGAACGGTATCCAGCGGATAGCCCATCAATCCGGAGCCGATGGGCGCATAGGAGGCAAGGGTGCAGGAAGAAGTGGTGAAGGGATAGATGCCGAAGTTGAGATCCCTAAGCGTTCCCAGCTGCGCTTCAAAGAGAATGTTTTTGCCTTCTTTTGCGGCCGCTTCCAGCAGAACCGTTGTGTCGGTCACATATTCACGGAGTCTGTCGCCATATTTTTTTGCCCACTCAATCATTTCATCGACAGAAAAAATGTCTTTTTTTCCGTAAAAAGCTTCGAGCCGCTCCAGTTTCCAGTTGCTGATCTGGCGCAGTCTTTTTTCAAAACGTTCAGGATGGAGCAGCTCCCCTATTTGCAATGCCTTTTTAACGGTGCGGTCGCCGTAGGCAGGCGCAATCCCGCGGAGTGTGGAGCCATAGGCGTCTTTTCCCAGCCTGGCTTCTTCCAGCCCGTCTTCAATGCGGTGGAAGGGAAAGCAGATGGTCGCCCGGTCGGAAATCCGGATGACGGGCTGGATGTTTTTGGATGCGAGGTCATCCAATTCATCGCACAGCCCTTCCAGATCAATGACCATGCCGGGCCCGAGAATATTGGTGACGCCGGGATAAAAAACACCCGACGGGAGCAAGTGCAGTTTGAACTCGCCCAGATCATTTACAACGGTGTGGCCTGCATTATTACCGCCCTGATAACGCACCACAAAAGCGGCGTCCCGGGCCAGGTAGTCCACCATCCGCCCTTTGCCTTCGTCACCCCAGTTGGCACCGACTACTGCATCAATACTCATATTTGTTCTTTCTTCTCTTATGAAAAGGATTAGGTTTGGAGGTGCATCGTACGGGATGCGCCATTGCCTTACGTTCAGGCGCCCTTCATCATATCATGTTATGTTCCGAATCAAAAAACCCTGGATTGCGATCCTGAGCGCAGGTAAAACAAAATGGCGAACCGCCCGGAGCGATTCGCCATGATCATAAACAAGCCTGTGAATTGTATTACCGTGAATAGAAACCGATAACACTTGTCGTATCAAACTCAACCGGGAAGGGTACATTGGGAGTCGCAGTCATTTTGCCTTCAAAGGATTTGGCATCACGCTGCAGGTATTCGGGGATCTCATAGGGCGGGTTGTTCACGCCATCCACGACCATGGGGATTTTCCGGCTTCGTGCACGGATGGAAATGACCATGCCGGGCTTCACCTGGAAAGAAGGGATATTGACTTTTTTGCCGTCTACCTGTACATGGCAATGATTGACCAACTGGCGGGCGGCAAAAATGGTGTTGGTGAAACCCAGGCGCCAGACAACGGTGTCCAACCGGGATTCCAGCAACATCATCAGATTGGTGCCGGTGTTGCCGCCGAGGCGACGGGCGTTATCGAAAATACGCCGCATCTGCCGTTCCATGATACCGCCGTAATACATGCGCATCTTCTGTTTTTCCAGGAGCTGCACTCCGTAAACAGAGAGCTTGCGCCGAAGATTTTTGCCATGCTGTCCGGGCGGGTAGGGGCGTTTTTCAACAACTTTGTTGCTCCGTCCCCAAATGCATTTTCCAACCCTGCGGCTTAATCTGTTTTTTGGACCGTGATATCTCGCCATTGTTAAGAGAAACCCTTTTGCGGGAGCGTATATCCCGTCTTTTTTTCGATCTGATCCGCTTTCAGGCAGGAAACACCTGATGAAGCACGCAACGGATTACAAAACGGTATCCGCAGGAATGGGATACTGTGAACAGCCCTCCGAGCAGGCACCCGTAAGCGGTAGATCCGATAGTGAAAAAAAAAGAATGGCGTACCCGAGAGGGCTTGAACCCCTAACCTTCTGGTCCGTAGCCAGACGCTCTATCCAATTGAGCTACGGGTACGCAGACTTTGGATGCATTGGGTATTTTAACAAAAGAGCAAAGGAATTGCAAGTTTATACCTTAAAGAGCATCGGGCAGCCCAAAAACTCAGCGCCATTGGATCAATGCCTGATTGAGACATTCTTCCACACGACGACGGGGCATATAAAAATGACTCATGCCGTGACCGGACAGCATCACATCAAAGTCAATGCGGGCAAAGCGAAGCAGGGAGTCGATATATTTTGTTTTATCAAAATCAATTGAGCCGTCCCAGCCGAAGTAACCCACGTTCAGCGTCCCGATGACATCACCGCTGACAATGACCCGTTTCCCGTCATGGGTAAATTGCCAGGCAGTGCAGCCCAGCGTATGCCCCGGAAAGTGCAGTGCCCGGATTGGCAGTCCCGCAACGGTCATGGTTTCGCCGTCTCTGAGGGTGTCATCGACCTGTGCCGGCACAAAAGTCTTGTGGTACAGATAACCGCAGCAGCGTTCATCACCTGCTGCGATGGCAGCGCCCGTGTACGGGTGCGCGACGAGGCGGACGCCTTTTGCTTTCAGCAGATGGGCGGCGCCTGCATGATCCAGATGCGGATGGGTCAGAAAGCACCAGCCGATTCTCCCCGGATCAAGCCCCCAGTAGCGCATATTCGCAAACAGCTGATCGAGGGTATCGCCGCATCCGCAGTCAAAAAGGACAATGGTTTCTCCAAGATCCAGTGCGTAACTGTTTGCATCCCGGAACCCGGCATCTTCTCCAGCCCAGGTAATCCCGTTGAGATCTCCGCCAATCTGATAAAGATTTTTCAGTAGCTGCATATCCGTGTCCTGTTTTTTTGTTTTTCCGGTTCAGTGCGGCAGATTGAGTATAAAGGCTTTTCGCTTCAGCTTTCCATCTGTCTGCTGGAAAAGAGATCGACTGCCGGAGTCGGTCTTTCGCATCGACTGGACAGAGGCTGTTCGGATTTCTTGTGGCTGCTGTCTAAAAAAGCATGCATTATATCCAGAACATGAAAAGCGATGGTTCCGCTGCAGCGGTGATTGTTTCCGCTGCGCACAGCCTGCGCCATATCGGCAACGCCCAGCCCTCGCATATGACTCGAATAGCCCTGCCGGAGCGGCAGCGCCGTCCAGTCCTGTGCCTCTGCCCTGAAAAGCGAAACGGCGGCATCAAATGTGTTGGGGTCGCCAATAAGCAGAGAGCCCCGGGTGCCGTGGATCTCCAGGTGCGGCTGGGTGCTTTTCCACACATCAAAGCTCATGGTCGTATTGCAGAGCACCCCCGATTCGAACTGAATAACCCCGGCAAGATGCGTCGGGGTTGTCACCTGGATTGTTTCGCCTTTTCGGGGTGCGCTGCCGATGATTCTGGTGTCAAACCCTTTTGCGGCCATTGCTGTTACGGCTGCAGCCGGTCCCAGCAGCGTTACCAGTGCAGACAGGTAATAAGGGCCCATATCAAAAAGCGGGCCTCCCCCGGGCTCATAATAAAAGTCCGGTGCCGGATGCCAGTGTTCATGGCCGTGGCATTGCATGGAGGCTGCAGCGGACAGAGGTGTTCCTATAAGCCCTTCATCAATCAGAGCACGGGCTGTCTGTATGCCTGCTCCGAGAACTGTATCTGGAGCACAGCCGATGCGGAGATTTTTCACCGCCGCAAGTTCAAGCAATTCCTGCCCTTCCTGGCGTGTCAGTGCCAGTGGCTTTTCGTTGTACACATGCTTGCCCGCCAGCAGAATTTCACGGGCAACGGCGGCGTGAGTCCGGGGCAGGGTAAGATTGACTACCATTTCTATCTCGGAATCCTGCAGCAGTTCCTCTGTGCTGCACGTCCGTGGAATACGGTATTGTGCGGCTTTTTCAACGGCTCTGGCAGGTATCAGGTCGGCACATGCTTCTACCTGCAGTCCGGGGAAAGTGCTGAGATTGCGCAGGTATATGTCTGAGATATTGCCGCAGCCTATTAGGCCGATTTTCATGGTTTTCATGGTGAGTACCTTTTGGTTGAAAAGCGCTAGCGGCTTGCCCAGATCATGCCGCGCTTCATGATTTCAAAACATTCATATACATCAAAATCAGCCGCAACATGACCCAGTGATGAGTAAAAAACGCGCCCTTTTCCGTACAGCCGCTTCCACACGGCAGGCATTTTGACCGCACCCGATCCTGGACAGGCTTCCATCTCCGGAAAAATAATATGCGCAAGAACCTCGTTGGATGGGTCCACATGCATGTAGTACCTTTCAGAATGCATTCTGAAATCCCGGATACCGTCAAGAAGCGGATCTTCCGGGCGGGAGATATGCACGGTGTACTCCGTGATATCCCCGGGATGGGCGACAAACTGACCGCCTGTCATGAACTGGTAATCCGTATTGCCGCGAAAGGCGTCTCCCATGCCGCCATGCCAGCCGGCGATACCCGCGCCCTGCTGAACCGCCTGCAGAAGGCCACGCTCTTCTTTTGCTTCCAGGTGGCCCATCGTCCAGCACGGTACCAGCAGGTCAAACTGCCTCATTCTTTTTTCGTCGGCCAGGATTTCAGTCGAATTGAGAATGGTCAGGTCAAATCCATGCTGTTCCAGAGCAGCTTCAAAACGCGCCACGCAGGCGCGTGGTTCGTGTCCTTCCCATCCGCCCCAGAAGATCAAAGCCTGTTTCATAGAGACGCTTTCCTTGATGTTGATTTAAACGCTGTGTGCAGAAAAGATATCCAAGTATACCGGAACCAGGCGATGAATCAGGAATCTCAAAACGGTTGCATGTCCGAAGTGATTCCTGTTCCGTTCAGCCGGGCGGGCAGGGAAACTCCCGGAAAGCAATGCCCGGTATGTTATGATAATCCGGGGGCGAAACACATTGTTCCACTGTGACACAGATCCGGGCTGAAAGACGGTACATGAACGAAAAAGGACAGGAAAATATAGCGTCTCCGGTGCCTGCCCGGGTCTGGGCGGTGGCATTGCTGCTTTGCGCTGTTGCCTGGTCTTTTCGCACCACTTCGTTTATGCATGCCAAAGAATTGGTGCTTGTCGGTGCGCTGGTTATTGCCACGCCCCTTCAGTGGCACCTCCGATGCCTTTACACACCGAAGCAGCGATTGCTGCTTCCGTTATGGGCGGGGCTGCTCTTCTGGGCGGTCACAGGCGCATTTCAGGCAAAAGTACATGGATATCTTCTTGAAAGCCTGGTGCGCTGGCAGCTGTATCTTACTGTTGTATGGCTTGCAGTTCCGGCTTTTTCGGTGCCGGGCGGCAAAGAGCTGCTGTATAAAAGTCTGATCGGATCCGCCTGGATTGTGGCGGTACTTGCCCTGTTGCAGTATGCAGGCGCTCTCCCGTTTCTGTTTCCCATTTTTCCTGCCTATACACAGCCTGCCTATTCCGTTTTTGGAAATCAGAATCTGCTGGGCGGGTATGTGGCGCTTGCCCTGGTTCTGCTGCCTCTTCTGGCATTGTATTTTCCCGGACATACGCTTTCTTCTTTTGTGTATCGTGCTACGGCTTGGCTCACGCTTTTGGCGGCAGTGCTGATCTCAGGGTCCCGGTCTGCCTGGCTAGCCGTATTTTTCGGGCTGGCCGTTTTTTTTATGTCCTTTTTCAGAAAAATGCAGCGGCAGGGCATCCCTTTTTGTTCAAAAGCCAGGAGAGCGGGAGGGGTATCTGTCCTGGTCCTTTCGCTTGTGCTGATACTGCTTGGCATGCCGCTTCTTAAAGAGCGGATAGAAATAACCTTTACTGGCAATGATGTGGGAGGACCTGCGCGGCTCTGGTTCTGGGCAGGTGCACGGGAAATGATTCGGGAACGCCCGTTTCTCGGGGTAGGGCTGGGCAACTACACGTACTGGAGTCCTTTTTATCAGGGGAAAGTACTGTGGAACCCGGGAGGTGAAGGCTTTTTCCGGAACACACTGCATACAGATCATGCACATTCCGAGCCTATAGAATGGCTTGCCGAAACAGGCGTTGTCGGCTGTCTGTTCTGGATTCTGTTTTTGTGTCTTGTGGCTGCGCGGAGCAACCCGGCAGTTCCGGCGCTCCTTGCGCTCGCTTTTTTTGCACTGCTGAACAATTTTTCGCATAGCCCGCCACACCTGCTGGCTTTTCTTCTCCTTGCCCTGAACCCGGAAGAGGAATGCACAAAAGACGAACTTCCCCGAAAGTTATGGATTTTTCCGGCAGCCGCCCTCATAATAGTCTGCTATTTGGGAATTATTGCAGTGCCCTCGGTGCTGCAATGCGCCGCTGAAGATCAGATGGATGCCGGAGTGGCGCCGGAAAAAGCCTTTGCCGCTGCCAATGCCTGGCCCTGGCAGAGTCCTTCCCTGCAGGAAAGTCTGGCGGCAGCACTGATTCAGGAAGAAAAATATCAGGAGGCAAAACAATGCCTCGAACAGGCAATAAAGGGGCTGGACAGTTATGCGGTGCACCGCCTGCTTTTGTATTGTGCCCGGACGGAGGACGCCACAGCGGTGTACCGTGCAGCACGCAATTGTCTTTATCGCTGCCCCGATGACAGTGAGGTATGGGGGCTTCTTATGAAAAATTGTCCGCCTGAAGAACTTGCTTTCTGGCAATCCCGGTATATCCACTTTTTGCCGCCTGTAAATAACCAGGAAGGAGATGACGCTGAGTGACGACACCTGCAAACCCAAAAGAAGAAGGCGAAACACTGCGCATCGCCAAACTCATGGCGCAGCGGGGACTGTGTTCCCGCCGGGAAGCAGAGGCATTAATCGCACGCCGATGGGTTTCCGTTAATGGCGTGGTGGTGGAAGTGCCGGGAACCCTCGTGGCGCCGGATGCCGTTATTGAACTCCATCCGGAGGCAGGGAAATGGCTGGATCAGGCTGTGACCATCCTTCTGAACAAACCGGTCGGCATTGTATCCGGACAGCCCGAAGACGGGTATAAGGCCGCCATTGAAATAATCAGTCAGGAGAACCAGTACAGGGTAAACGCGAATGAGCCCCTGTTTCAGCCGTCACATTTACAGGGGCTGGCGCCGGCCGGCCGACTGGACATTGATTCCCACGGGCTCCTTGTTCTGACTCAGGACGGCAGGATAGCCCGGCAACTCATCGGCGAAGACTCGACTATTGACAAGGAGTATCTGGTGCGGGTTTCAGGAGAAGTGACCAAAAAAGCCCTCCAGCTGCTGAACTTCGGGCTGCAGTTGGATGGCAAAGCGTTGCGACGGGCGAGGGTAAAACTGCTGGAGCCCGGACTGCTTCAGTTCATATTGAGAGAAGGGAAGAAAAGACAGATACGGCGCATGTGCATGCTGGTCGGTCTGGAGGCAATCAATTTGAAGCGGGTACGTATCGGGAAAATCCGCCTGGGGTCACTGCCTTACGGACAGTGGCGTTTTCTTGAAAAAGGAGAGCATTTCTGAAAAGGTGGGAGGGCGTTCTACGAAGAAAACGGGGCTGCTGTTTCCTTTATCGCACTTTAGTACGTTCTAGCACTTTGGCGTATCTGCAGATGAGAAAGGCGGCAGAAGCATGCAACTTATTGAATTAAAAGCATTTGTATTCTATGGATCTTTGGCATGTGCCTTTTGAAAGCAGTTTACTCTTGACATTTTTGCGAATATGGCGTAGAATAACCATGTCGCTGTTGGGCACGCGACAAATCAGGGCTGATGCACTTCGGACGTGCGCAAATTGGAGTTTCCGCAAGGAACGCAGGCATGGAATCTCATTTAGAAAAAGGAACAGATCGCACAGCATCAGAACAACTGCGTGTGTCAGGCGGGAGTCACGGTCAGCGCGTGAAGCGCGGTCAGCGTGTCGCTGTACAGCAGGGACGCTATGGTACAGGGCCTGCGCCTTACGGGTATAAACGTCTGGAAAACAGCAGCGGCTCTTTAGCCATTGATGATCGTGAAGCGGAAGTGGTGCGTCTTATCTTCCGCGAATATCTGCGCGTAAAAAGCACAGGAAAAGTAGTTGATCTGCTCCATGAACGCAATATTTTCACGCGCAAAGGCAATCACTGGTCCCGCCAGGCAATAGCCATTATTATTTCCAACCGGACATACAGGGGTCGTGTTTCTTATGGAGATATAGAAACCGAAGGGAAACACGAAGCCATTATCGATCCCGCTACTTTTTATAAAGCAAACGCCATTAAAGAAGAAAAAAGCCGCCGCTGATTGGGCCATTCCCAATGTGTGTCCCAAAGGCCTTTTCTTTTTTCTGTAAAGGGCACAACACAAAGGATCAGGAATTTCTTCATGCTCAATAAAGACAATACTGCGCTGGTTGTGATCGATATTCAGGATGTTCTGATGCCTGCCTGTGAAAAGGTGACAACCTCCTATCTGGAACAGTCGCTGCGCATGATACAGGTGGTGAAAGCGCTGGAACTTCCTGTTCTTGTGACCGAGCAGTATCCGGAACGGCTGGGCGAAACGAACCGTGTTATCCTGGACGCATTGGGCAGCATCCTGCGTTTGCCCAAAATAGAGTTCAGCTGTTTTGCCAATGATGCTTTTCGCGAAGCGGCAGCGCAGACAGGGCGCAAGCAGCTTCTTCTGATCGGAATGGAGACTCATGTGTGCGTGATGCAGACAGCTCTGGAGGGGTTGGAGCAGGGGTACGAGGTTTTCATCGCCCGTGATGCTGTTGTGTCCAGCCGTAAGTATGATTATAAAGCAGGGTTGTCCCGAATGATTCAGGCAGGCGTAACGGCCTTGACCGTTGAGATGGCAATCTTTGAACTGCTTCGCAAAGCCGGGACACCGGAATTCAAACGTGTTCTGCCTATTATAAAAGGCTGATATTTTTGGTTGAAATAACTTTTACTCAGGAAAGCCAGTCCATGGCACACAAAAACACTCGTGAGATGGCACATCCCGCCCCGGCACAGATTCTTCCCATTCTGGATATTGTGCTGCGGATTTTCAGTCTGCTGGAACTGCTTGTGCGGCTGATTGGTTACTTCAAACCGTCCCCGTCCGCAGAAGGATAAGAGGCAGTGCGGATCAGATAGGCGGCAGCTGAAAATGGACGTCTTCTTCCACAAGACTCCGTTCTTCCATGGTGCTGCCGAAGTGCTGTTTCAAAAATTCGATGACCTCGCGAATCAGATGATCCGGGGCAGAAGCACCGGATGTTAGGAGGATCGTGTCGTCCCCGCATAGCCAGGCTTTATCAATGCGCGACGCGTCCTGAATCAGATAAGACGGTTTGCCTAACTTCAGCGCAATGTCCCGCAGGCGGCAGGAATTGGCACTTTCCGGATCTCCAACCACAAGTACCTTGTCCACTTCCGGGACAAGCGACAAAACAGCCATTTGCCGGTTGCTTGTTGCGTAGCAGATATCCGGTTTTTTCGGGGCGGTGATTTTCGGAAAACGTGCACGGAGAACGTTCGCCACGTCCTCGCAGTCAACAATGCTCAAGGTTGTCTGGGTAATGTAAGCGACCCGTTCCGGATCGGCAACAGAAACCTTCCAGGCGTCTTCTTCCGTGCGAACCAGGCGTATATGCTCAGGCGCCCAGCCGACAGCGCCCAGTGTTTCGTCATGACCGGCATCACCGATGTAAATAATGGTGTATCCGTCTTCAGCAAAACGCCGGATTTCTTTGTGTACCTTTGCCACCAGCGGGCAGGTGGCATCGATGACGTGTAAATGCCGGGCTTTCGCTTCTGCATGGCGGTCAGGGGAGACGCCGTGGGCACTGAAAAGCAGGCGACTTTCTTCCGGCACTTCCTCAAGGGTCTTCACAAAGACAGCTCCCTGACGGCGCAGCTTCTCCACTACATGCGCATTGTGCACAATGTGCTTCAGCACATAAACAGGGGCACCATAGCGTTCCAGTGCGTGTTCCACTATTTTGATGGCACGGTCAACACCCGCACAGAAGCCCCGGGGTTTTGCAAGAAGGATATGCATGGAAAGACCTTTTCATTGTAAAGAGGGCGATAGAGGATTGGCTGAAGAAAATAGAAAACCACGGAACCTGCCGTGGCGTTCATGGTACCTGTCATAAACACCTGCAAACAAGCAATTAGTCCGCATTGCCCGGCAGAGGCGGGCGTTTAATCCGGAAAAAACAAAGCCTGAGGCATATCGGATTTTCCTCAGAAAAGTTTTTTATGCGGTGTGGTTGTTACGACTCAGCCATGCAACCATCTGGCGCAAAAAGCACCGGAACGGAACAAACACGGCAGCGACCTGCCAACAGGCGATCAGTGCCTGCCGTAGCCTTTCAGATCAAGAGTAACATAGGTGTAGCCGGCATATTGTATTGCTGTAATGATCTGCTGGCGGAGTGCCGGATCGAGAAGGCGCGGGAATTCTTCAGGCTCAATTTCTATACGGCAGAGGTTGCCGTGATGCCTTGCACGGTACTGATGAAATCCGGAATCTTTCAGTACGGTTTCCGCCGTTTCGATACGGTTCAGCAGTTCCGTAGAGAGAGGTGTTCCGGTGGGGACGCGGGTCGCCAGACAGGCGAAGGAAGCCTTGTCCCAGGTGGGCAGCTGCCTGATTCTGCTGCGTTCACGAATATCGGCTTTGGTAAAACCCTGATCGGCAAGCGGGGCATGTACCCCTGCTTCCCGGGCAGCCCGAATGCCGACTCTGGTTGTGTCAAAGGCATCTTCTGCCGTCTCGCCATGCAGCAGCACTGTGATGCCGTGTGCGGCCGCATGCTGTGCCATTACAGCAAAAACTTCAGATTTGCAATAGTAGCAGCGCATGTCGGAGTTCCGGACAAAGGACACCTGATCAAAAACAGCAGGAGAGAACGATTCCAGCCGCCATCCCCGATTTTTCGCCTGAGCGACAGCGAAATCATATTCTTCCCGGGGCATGGTTGCTGCTTCAGCGATGAGGAGAAGGAGATTTTCGCCCAGCGCTTCATGTGCCACATCAGCGAGATAAGTGGAGTCTACGCCGCCCGAATAGGCGAGGGCGGCTGAAGGATAGCGGCGCAGCTGTTCCAGCAGTTTTGCTTCTTTTTCCAGCGGAGCGAGAGCTGTTGCTGTCATGAAATCCTTTTCTTCGAAGCCTGCCTGTTATCCCACCCGTTTAATTTCTTTATCCTGATAGAAAAGACGGTCGCCTCGAATATCACAGGCAACAGAGACTTCCTTCCCTTTCAGATTCACACTGGCGATGACCTTTGCGCCTTCAACACGCCAGGTGCCTACGATGGTATCGGTGCCGAGGTGCGCTTTGACCATGGGCGCGAGAATGGCGGGAGCTGTCGCTATGGCCTGCCCGCCCGCTGCAAGATTGATAGTGACTGCAACAGGGATATCAGGTGTTTTTACACTCCAGGCTGTGCCGACAAGATTTTCCGAATTCCACTTGGGAGGCCCTGCCTCTTCTGCGGAAATAACCGGGGCAGCGGAACCGGAACTGCCGCCCCGCAAGAAGGATGCGGCAATAGGCAGCACAAGAAAAACGACAAGCAGAACAGCAAAGCCGATAAGCAGATTTTTATTCATGGTGCGTACTCGTATTAATTCTGGGAGAGGGTTTTATGAAAAGAAGAATATAAATAGTGTACCTTGAAGCCTTACTCCCGGTCAAAATGATTGCCGGAAAAGACCAAAAATAAATATCGGGACAGACTACTAAAAAAATATTTCTTGCTTTTTTCGTAGTCCGTCCCTGTATTTGTCCTCGAGCGCGATCTGCACGAGCTCAAACTTTCTAAAATCTAGAAAAACGGCTTTCTTTCAAGATGGAATGAAAATTCAGTTCCCTTTATCTGTTGTTTCTCACAAAGCAGGAAACCGTGAGAACTGACGGCGCGAACACACCAGCTTTTCTATTCCTCTTCTGGCACACTACGCCGTATATGCGTTCCTTCTTCCTCCAGGTGGCGGATTAATTCCTTTTCTTCCGGGCTGAGTTCCCTTGGTCTCCCTTTAATGCCGAATCCCAGGGCACGAGACAACCAGGGGAGAACATGATCTTGCAGGTACGATTCCGCACGCCTTCGTTCCTGGGCTGAAAGGGTCTCGTCTTTTGCACGTTTCTCCAGGCATTGGCGGGCGATATACAATTGCTCGATGCATCGTGCGTATACTGTCCAATCCCGATCGGAGAAGTAGAACTTTTGGAGCTTTTGAGCGTATTGAATGTGGGCCGTGACAACATGCCAAGAATCCGGATCATGATTGTTGAAGATGTCTGTGAAGATCTCGTCAACTTCTTGAAGAGTCGGCATGAAGCCACTGTGCCTCCGTTGAGCAACAATCTTTCCCAGCTCCACCCGAATTTCGAGCGCACCGGGATCATCTGGGTTTTGGCGCAACCAGGCCTTACCAAGATCCAAAGCGGCGTGCTCCTGATCCATGACGGTCAAGATCTCGATTTCACGAAGAGTGGCCCATCGCTGCAATTCCCAGGGCGCCGATGAATCCTGGCGCAAGGCTCTGCACGCTGCAAGCGCCTGATCCTTCTTGTCAAGTTGTTTCGCCTCAGCGTAGAGCGCGTCCTGCTCGAAAGAGGTGCTCTCATAGGGCAATTCCGGAGCCGGGTTGAAGTTGCACAGTAAAAGCTGTTCCGCTGTGCCTGCCGCCGAAAATGCAAGTAGAACCACAAGAAGTACCAGGCTGACACCCCACCGGCATGGCCCCAGGTGGAATGCGCTGAAATAATCGTTATACATCTCAATCCCTTTCTTCTTTGTCCACCGTCAAAGACAAGCGCTTCTGAAAAGTGCACTGGAGTTCATACCCTTAAAGCACGGGTTCTACCATAGGTTCCGAAGGCTCTCTGTAGAGTTCGACAAAGGGGTGCATGGCACCAGGTATTCCTTCCCGAACTTTCACATTATAAATCTGCTCGGCGATGGTATAACCGGCACCCATTTCAAAGCGATACTCCTCTACGGGTGCGGATGTAGCGGATTTATCCGGATACTGTTTCGCCAGCTCCTCCAGCCGGGGCAGGGAAAGAGAGGATGGCAGCTTCCCGAGATTCCTGACGGCCTGCGAGCGAAGCATGGTTACGCTTTGTTGTGTATCCGGGCGAAGCCTGCGTGACCGAAGCGGGCCCGGTCCCCAGAATTCCAGGGTGGTTGCCTCCATGAGTAAATCCGCCGCCGATTCAATCGGGGTACGTCCCAGAAATTCCAGGGTATCATATATTGCCAATCCGTGCTCATCGGAAAGTTTTTCGCCCCGTGGCGCTTGAAGCATCTCCCGGGACAAAGCCACCAGACGCACTTCGATCTCTACGCCTGCCTGGGTGCACCAGAGTGCCGCCCGGTACCGGCTCCATTGTTGCAATTCCACGGCTTCACGTGCTGCCGCCACAATATAGTCAATCTCCTCTGGTGGCTTGGGTACAGCACAGAAATCAGCGATTGCCTGGACTCTAGCTGCCGGCCCGTCAGGATGAATCTCCGCAGTGCGGATGCCGATCATTGTCCTTTCGTAGATTTCCTTCAGGAAGGGATCATCAAAACTACTGAGGTCCGGGTCATGAGGCCTGGGAACGTCGGGGGAAGACGAGGGATATAGAAATACGCCACCGGGCTCCACTTGGCACAGTACCATTGGAGACAGCAACAGGACGATCAGCACGCAGAAGATGATAACAGTCATGCTGCTGATAACAGCCATGTCGTAGAGGACCTTTCTGATCGACCATCTGTGTGGCAAGGTCGCACCCCCTGCTATCTTCTGAGAGTATTTTGCGTTCTTGTTCATTGCCTTTTCCTTTCTGGTTCAAGGGAAAGCTGTTCTTATCGGATAACGCTCTTGGAGAGGATGACTGCCCGCCAGGGTCAGTCGTGCCAGTCCTCCGAGCCATCGTCAAGTTTTAAGTTTTGTGAGAACTGTGAATGCACGTCCATGCCATAGGTGAAACCGCTTGGACCAAGGCCACTAAGCATAAGGTTGTGAGAAACAAGCGGCTGGTTGTCAGCCAGACCACAGCAGTGCCCAATCTCGTGTGCGAAAGTCTGCTTAACGTCAACTACTTCGACCGAACTCAATATAATGAAATCGTAGCCTTCGTAGGCTAATCCGTGCACGCCGGAAAACACTGGTCCAACAGGAGGAGCCGGTATTCCCGTGAAGTACAAATGGTTTGAAATGAGAATATCTCTACCAAGCAAGTCCAAAGTTCTCATTGCCGCAAAATGAAGGGAGTTCGTGGAATCATAATCTACAGGTGCCAAGGGATCCGTGTATTGGAGATGTACTCGATAGTCAACACCAACAGATCGGTCGCTCGGATCACTGCTTCTTTGCTTAAGCGTATCTTGTGGCACGGTCGGGTTTTGTGACTTGTCTTCTCGCAACCAGGCAGAGCCTTCCGCATCAGGACCTGACAGCAACAGGATCGCGGTCTGCGGACTCGTTGAGATTGACATCGTAAACTGTGGAGGAGGTAGCACCACCCCTTTCCACTCGGCATAGGCAAAGTTTTCGCATTGAAGTTCTTCTTGAGATGCGCCGTGGCGAGTCACAGACACGGTAAACTCTGCTGCTGTCTCTATGTACTCTTTCTTCAACTTAACGTAGCATTTGTCACAGAGACCCGTGTCCGTGTCCGGGTCTGGCTCAATGGATTCCACACAACCAGACGCATCCCAAAGGTAAGGAATATTCCGGTTGCTTATGTTGGTAACGCATACTCGACTGGAGTTACCAAATCTGTCCATGCAGTCTTGCGTAGGCGGACAACCACCACCACAACCATCAAGAGGGTCGACAGCGGTGTTGAACACGTAATCCCTATCATCACCGCCGGATACTTCAATCTCGATGATCTGGCCGGGATAGCCTATGAGCAAGGGTGACCATTCCTTTTTAATGGAAGTAATGGGTGTACCGTAAGGCGGGGCAAGAACGAGGATAGGATCATTAGCGCAGACACATGCGTCCGATTCTCCATAGTCAAAGTCCGGGCATCCTGTTAGTAATAGAGTCGCGAGGATTCCTGCCGATACAATGATTAGCGGATGCAAGATGCG
Organism: Candidatus Hydrogenedentes bacterium ADurb.Bin170; assembly: GCA_002070275.1. Lineage (GTDB taxonomy): Bacteria > Hydrogenedentota > Hydrogenedentia > Hydrogenedentales > CAITNO01 > JAAYJV01. The sequence continues at coordinate 11,345 of MWCY01000022.1, read as the reverse complement.
GCTGAACCGGCCGTGAGCATTCATTTTCTGGCGCCCCTTGTCTATGTCTGTATTTTTTCTTTTCAACACCGCTATGATGGTGTTGCCGGGTTCGCCTTCGCTGACCTGATTAACGGCGATGACATAGTATTCCTATTCTTTGCTTCGCAGATGATTGTGGACGTGTCTCTTCCGTATCCATGTACAAGTCAGCATCGATTCGAGGATTTCCGGGATGGTGGCTTCGTGTTCGGTAATAGCGGTATTAAAGGTAGACTGAAGATCCGCCCGTATCCCGGCAGAGAGGCTTGGTTTATCGGTCAAGCCCGTGGTTATAGATTCGCTGGGCTCTAAGATCTTTGTTTCTTGAATCAGCACATGTCTCATGTCTTTAATCTCCTGCCCGGGTAGTGCTTCACATGTCGCATGTACCTTTACGCTGTACTGCATATCGTATAGATCGAAGGCCGTACCCTCAGCATACTGCACAGTATCGAATTTGTCAAGCGCTTTTTTATGACAGTAGGCAATATCTTTGTATTGCTCTCTCGCGTTGTTCATAAAAGGTCAATATCGGATTCGGGGATCCAGCAGAGGGGCGGAGGCAGCGCCGGGTCAAAAACATAAGCGCCGCCTTTTTCAGCGATATACTTGGCCCGAATTGCAGAAGTCATAGGATCACTGTCTTCCTGCCAATCCTGTACAAAAGCCGCTGCCTCGCCGATGTCGATGAAATTGTCTCCGTCGGTATCAGCGGGATGGGCAGCTGTTTCAGTTTCGTTGCACAGGGAGCAGATTTTTTCTAAAGAAAGCGCTTGTCCACCGATGCTGAAGGAGGATACAGGACCTGCCAGATGCAAGACTGTTCTTCCGTCTTTCAGCGGAAAAGCGCGGATAAGCGCTCCGCCCACGGTTGTCCCGTAGAGTTCTGCAAAATCCTTTACTACCCTAAGTTCTCCGTTAACACTCAGATTTACGATATCTTTTACTTTTTTGCAGTAGATACTGACACAGAGCGGAAGATTTCCGGCAGGACCAAAGACATAGCCGACACTGATGTTGTCAAGATGCAGCGAAAGCCCGTAGTCTGTTTCCATCGCTGAAAGCAAACCATCGGTGATTGTGTCTCCGGAAAGCAGATGAAATGCTCCGGTTCGAAACAGTGCGTCCTGTACAGGCACGATTTCATCTGTGCCTGCCTGAAAACCAGCAGGCTTCGCATTGAAGTCGAGGCAAATTTCAGGAGGGAAGTCCGGTTCTGCTTCCGGAGGCGGAATCCTCTTCAGCCAGGGATATCCGTTGTTTCTTTGAGTTGCGTCTTCTGCCCACACGTCGTCAAAGTTCCAGCCGATGAATGTATTTCCTGCGTAAGGATAAGTCATCTCGCTGTTAATGCGCCCTTCACCGCTTGCGCTGTAGACAATGCCTGAGCGGTCCGTATCCCAATAAGAAGCTGTTACATCAGTTCCACTGTAAGCGATGCCGATGATACCGCCCCGGACTCGGCTTTCATGCTCGGAGCCCACCTGTCCTGCAGCGTAGCAATTGGAAACAGTCGAGCGGTATTCACCCCAGCTGTCGGTTGAGCCGATCAATCCGCCGATCTCTCCTCCGAAAACATTTCCCTGGGCATAACAGTTGCTCATGTTGGAATTGTTAAAAGAGCCTACAAGCCCGCCCGCCTGAAAGTCTCCTGTGACTTCGGCCGTGGAATAGCATTCTAAAAAGTCGGCATATTCCGCCGAGGCGACAAGCCCGCCTGCGTTATACTGGGCGGCGTTCACTTTTCCTGTGGAGAAGCAGTTGCGGCAGGTGCCATTGAGGAAGACGCATGCAATTCCACCGGCATTTTCAAAGCCGCTTACCTCCGCTGCTACAGCGCAATTGATGATCGTGCTATTGCCGCAATGCACAACAAGTCCGGCAGCATCATAGGTTGCAGCTGTGCACCGACCTGAAGCGGTGCATCCGCTGATGGTGCATTGCGTTGCCATAATGGCCAGCCCTGCAGCCTGATATTTTCCATCTACGAGAATGTTTTCCAGATGCAGATCACGGATAGTGCAGTCCTGGATACTGCCAATCAGCGCGATATAGCCGCCTGCCAGCCTGATATTTTTCAGGCTGTATCCCCGGCCGTCCAAATTTCCTGAAAAGTAAGATCCATCTTTGCCCATGGAGGGTATCAGGGCGCCGAAGAAATTGAGGTCATCGGTCAGTGCGAAGTGCTTGTCCCAGTCATCCGTTGTTTGTGTCAGATGAATCCAATCAGAGGTTCGGCAGATCAGGAAAGGATCTGCTTCCGTACCGCTGCCGCCGCAGTATCCGGGGTCGGTCCCGGCGAAAATATAGTGAATTGCCTGAGCCGATACTTCAAGGCCATTCACATCTTTTCCTTTGGCTGAGGCAGTATTCCCTACACAGGCGACTGCAACATCCTGCGCTGCGACCAGATAGCGGGTTGTGAATTCTCTCGGGACCATGCAATCCAGTCTGTCTATAGTTTCGATCAGACCGGTAAGCGGATCTTCAACAGAGACATCAGTCAGCGCCATGCTTCCGGTGTTCTGTACGGCCAGGGTATATGTGATTTCGGCGCCTTCCCCGGGCAGCGTGTCCGCATCTGCTTCTATTGTCAGCGTCATCTGCTGAAAAATGTAACCCTGCACCGTTGCCGTACTCTCGGCCGTGACCTCATTGCCGTCAGGGTCGTAGCCGACTGCTTCAGCCGTATTCTCCACTGAGCCCCGGAGTAAATCGTCTTCAACTACAGTGTATTGCGTTTCCAGAATGAACTGTCTTCCCGGCAGGATCTCCGCAATGGGCTCAGAAAGACCGGTCAGACCATCTTTTACTGTAATGTTCTGTACGGGGGCAGTACCGATGTTCAGCAGTGTAATTGTGTAGGGAATTACTTCTCCGGTATATGTGAAGCTTTCCTTATGCGCCTCTTTGGTCAGATCAAGTACTGCCTGTGTTTCGGTTCCGTCATCGCGCAGCAGGGGATACCCGTCATTTTCTCCTTCTGTATCTGCTGCCCATACATTACTAAAATCCCACCCGACATAGCAGAGTTCACTGTAGGGATAGGTCATGCTTTCCGTCGGAGCGCCTTCGCCGCCGTCACTGCCGGTTATACCTGAAACAGTCATATCCCAGTAAGATGCTGTTACCGAGGCATTCCCGCCATAGCTGATCAGCCCGCCAGCCGCCGATTCAGCGTAGAGGGGAGCCGCAGCATAGCAATTTTCAATATTGGCTGAAGAAGCCAAGCCTACGAGCCCTGCGGCATAATAGCCCGACACCGCTCCACGGGCGTAGCAGTTTTTCAGTGTGGAATTAGATGCTCTTCCTGCCAATCCTCCTGCATAGTAAAAACTGCCTGAATTACTTACTTTCGCCGTCGAACAGCACGCTAAAAAGGTGTTGTCTGAGCATTCGCCAATGATGCCGCCTGCAGAATAATTAGCATTGATTTCGCCTTTTGCCTGGCAATTTGAAAAAATACTCCCCAATCCTTTTGCCGCAAAACCGCCTGCGCAGGCTGCAAACCCGTTAATCTGTCCATCTATTGTGCATGCTCTGATAACACTGTTATCGGCGTTTACAGTGAGCCCGGCACCGTTCGCATTCGCCACGACTTTAATATTTTTTTAGATGCAGGTTCAGTATGGTGGCGTTGTTAATTCGGCTGAAGAGAGCGAGGTCGTTGGCTAAGTCCAGTCTGATATTGTCAAAGCTATGTCCCTTGCCGTCAAGCGTTCCTGTGAAAGGATGTTCATAGGAGCCCAGAGGTATCATGGAAACGCCGTTGAAATCCAGATCATCCGTGACCGTGAAATATTTGCCCCAGTCAGCGCCTGTTTGGCATAAAAGAAGCCAGTCTGCTGTCGATGCCAGGAGATATGGGTTTTCAGCGGTTCCTTCACCACCGCTGTAGGAAGCCAGGGCGGTTACCGGCAGCATCAGTGCAATGAGGCAAAAAACAGATAAAATGAAAGGCGATGTTCTCATGCGTGGATCCCTTCCTTGATTTCCTGAAGCGTGCGCAACCAGGCTTTGGCTGTTTTACATCCTCGCTCTTGTTGGGTTTATGGAATAAATTTTCATATTATTCTATAAATAATAGTATATCAGATGTGTGTCTATATGGCAAGGTTTTGCAGGATTAATATTTTGACATGGGTAGAGTGCTGGAAGAGGTTTATGCGACGTACAAGCGTGCAGATGGATTAAATCCGCTGACAGGCGAAGATAACCACTGTTAAGGCCGATGGCATCACCAGCCCGGCTCGTCTCAAAATCCCCGTCTGCATAGCGGTCTGAGGCATGAGAACAGGCAAGACGCTGAAAGAAACGGCTTTTTCCTCCAGCTTCAGCGGCAAGCCCGTACAATCCGGTTTTTTCAGTTAAAATATGCGTGATTCTTTTCCGGCTGAACCTGTACAATAGGCGAAATGACGGACTTCATTCTGAAAGGAGTATTGATTCGTGCGCGGAGTGGTGATCGGTATTGTGCTTGCCGGAACTTTAGGGATTTCTGTCCTGCTGCACTCCTATGTGCAGGATACCGGGAGCCGGTCGCAAAGCAGCTCAGGATTTATATCCCTGTCGCCGGGTTTGACGGAGACTTTATTTGCTCTGGGGGCGGGAGATGCGGTGAAGGGCGTGACTCAGTTTTGCCTGTACCCTCCTGAAGCACAGGAGCGGGTATCAGTGGGCGGGCTGCTGGACCCGAATTATGAAGCACTGGTTGCTTTGAATCCGCAGCTGATTTTTATGACGCCCTACCACCGTGACCTGCGCCGTGAGATGAGGCGCCTGGGGCTGTCTTACGAAATTGTGCCGCAGGATACCCTGCCGGAAATTCGTGAAAGTTTTTTGCATGTCGGGGTATTGTGCGGGCATGAGGAAGAAGGGCGCAAGCTCGTTGCTGCTCTGGACAGGCACATGTCGGCTGTGTCGGAGCTGGTGCGGGACAGAGAAAAAATGCGGGTGCTTCTGGTAACGGGCCGCAATGAACACAGCGGAAGCCTGCAGGAGGTGTATGCGGTGAGCACAGGCTCCTTTCTCAGCGACCTGCTGGAGATTGCGGGTGCAGAGAATTGCGTGTCGGGGGCGGTGGCGGAGTATCCGGCTTTATCTGTGGAAGGGATTCTGCACCTTGATCCGGAGTATATTATTGAGCTGGTGGAAAAGGATCCGCAAACGGCACTGCCGAAGCTGATGGCTCCCTGGCATGCGCTGTCTGAATTGCGTGCCGTTCAGAACAGCCGGGTGAAAATTCTGGGTGGCAGCCATTTTACTATCCCGGGTCCGCGCATTACGCAGGTGCTGGATGCGTTTGTTGCGGCACTGCATCCTGACTTGAAAGAATGTGTTTTATGACCGATGCGGTTTTTGATATTCAAAATCTGACTGTTGTTCTGGGCGGAAAGAGAATTCTGTCTGCACTGGATTTCACGCTGCATGCCGGAGAATCACTTGTGATTGTCGGACCGAACGGTGCCGGAAAATCAACATTGCTGAAGGCAATGCTTCGTCTGGTTCCGGTGCAATCAGGAGAGATTTATTTCAAAGGCCGCAGCCTGAAAGACTGGTCGCGCCGGGAACTGGCACAGCATGCCGCCTATGTGCCTCAGGCAGGGGAGCGGGCGATTCCCTACAGCGTTTATGAATTTGTTCTGATGGCGCGATATCCTTATCTCAGCACTTTTGCAGCTCTTTCGGAAAAAGACCATGCGATTGCTGCTGAAGCGATGGCGCAGGCGGAAGTGGAAAAATTTGCACACCGCCCTTTGTATAATCTCAGCGGGGGCGAACGCCAGAAAGTGTTTATTGCCGCCGCCCTTGCCCAATGTCCGGACATTCTTTTTCTGGATGAAGCGACGGCATTTCTTGATTATCGCCATCAGACAGAAGTGCTGTCGCTGATCACCAAACTGCGGCGGGATCAGGGGGTTTCTGTCGTTTCTGTTACGCATGACCTGAATCAGGGAGCGCTGGCATATGACCGGGTTCTTGCATTGAAAGACGGACAGAAAGTATTTTTCGGATCACCTGCCGAGCTTTTTCGGTCCGACATTCTCGAAAATATTTATGACACCTCTTTTCATTTTCTTGAGGATTCCGAGAGTGGCAGAAGCATTGTGGTGCCGGGAAAGGCGGTGCTATGAAAGAACATCGGCTGTTGCTTTTCTTTCTTCTTCTGTCGGCGGTTGTCCTCTGCATATCGCCTTTTCTGGGCATGACCGCCACCAGTCTGTCCGGCGTCTTCGGGCGCCATGCGGATGCCCTGGAGTCCGTTGTTTTCTGGCGCATACGCATTCCCCGGGTACTGACTGCTTATCTGGCGGGCGGCGGGCTCGCTCTGAGCGGCATGGCGTTTCAGGCACTCTTCCGCAATCCTCTGGCAACACCTTTTACGCTGGGTGTATCCGGGGGCGCCGCTTTCGGTGCTGCCTTATACATGCGTCTTGGTCTGGCAATTGCCCTGCCCGGCATCGGCGGTTCCACACTTGCCGCCTTTTCCGGTGCCGTACTGGTCATTCTTCTGGCGTATTGGCTGACCCGGCTGCAGGGTGGTTTCGCAACACATACGCTGCTGCTTGCCGGTGTCGCCTTGAGCTTTTTTCTGTCCAGCATGATTCTGGCTCTGCAGTATAGTGCCAGTCTGCATGACTCTTTCCGGCTTGTGCGCTGGCTTATGGGCGGGCTCGGAATGGTTGGCTATGATGCCGTTCTGAGCCTTTTTCCGCTGGTCGCCACGGGGGCTGTGGTGCTTTTTCTGCTTCGTCCTGAGCTTGACCTGCTTCTTTTGGGGGATGACCTGGCTATGAGCCGGGGCATGGAACTGCAGCGCACCCGACTGCTTTTGTTTTTTTCAGTATCCCTCATGGTAGGCGGTATTGTGTCGGTCTGTGGCCCCATCGGCTTTGTAGGCATGATGGTGCCCCACATGTGCAGACTTCTGGCGGGCACCGGACACAGGACTCTGTTGCCAGCTTCTTTTTTGCTGGGCGGAGCTTTCCTGACGCTCTGCGATACGGGTGCTCGGATTCTTTTTGCCCCTGCCGAAATACCTGTGGGCGTGATTACTGCCCTTCTGGGCGGCCCCTTCTTTCTTTTTCTCCTTTTCAGCCGGAATACACGCCGCATGCTGCGGTAGTTCAGAAAAAGTACTTCCAGGCCAGAGTGAATGCCGGTCCATCGAAATCATGGGTCTGCTTTTTAAACCAGGTATACCCGGCGTTGATCGCCATGACATTTCTTTTGTTCAGCGGGATATCGAAACCTGCCACAAGTGTAATCCCCGGCAAAGCCCAATGATTATGTAAATGAACAGCAACACCCCGGTTAAACCAGCCTAGCGCCATGCGTGCCCGGGCATCGTAGCCGGTGCGGTTGTAGTTGATGCGGATGCCCAGTGTGGGCTTGGCAGCTTTGAGCCGTTCGCCCCAGTTTGTATACTGCTGCAGTTTGGCCATTTTGAAAGGGTAGTAATCCAGATCAACACCGAGATAGGTACTGTAACGGCGGATGCTTACACGGGTTGACAGCGGCACGCCCAGAAAAATGGAGTTTTCACGTCTTTTCGTCCGGCGCACCCCTTCCGAATAGCCGCCATGAATGGAGAGCGCAAATTTATCAGACAATATTCTTCCGAAAGCGATGTGGGGCGGCATTAAGAGCCCTTTGTTGCGCAGATCGGTAAAAGTGCGGGTCCCATCATAACCGGGTGCGATGGTGGATACGATAGGATCAAAAATATCTTTCAGAAGCCGTTCGCTCTGCAGTTTCGGATAAGCACTGACCATGCCGTAAAGAAAGAACCATTGCCGTTCTTTTTCAGGCTCGTCTTTCCTGTCCTGAAGGTCAATGGATATAGGTTCCTGGCTCAGGATTTCTGTGCGAAGGGCGCCGCTATTCGTGCTTATCGGATCAACCAGAGTACTTAAAACTAAAATAGGCACTATAAAAATGTACATAATAAACAACCAATGAAAACATAGGGGTGCGGGAGAGGAGTTATCCTACCAATTATGAGAGGGCAATTGCCATCTGCAAAAAACAGGTTTTGCCGGGTCAACTGGCTTTGCGCCACTCTGTGGCAGGATCCTTAAGATTCCGGGTCAATCTGATAGCCTTCGTCCTTATACTGGCGAAGTCTGTAGTTCAGGGTGCGCCGACTGATCCCCAACGCACGGGCTGTTTCTGTGCGCACATAATTATTTTCCCGCAGTGCCTGCAGAATAGCGGTTCGCTCCACGTTTTCCATGAGGGTTGCGGCCGGTGCGTCTCCGGTTTCATTTTCGGCGTTCCGGATCAGCTGCCGCGGCAGGTGCTCCGGAAGAATTACAGAGCCGCCGGACAGGAGCACAGCTCTTTCAATGGCATTACGCAGTTCACGCACATTTCCGGGCCAATGCCAGGTTTCCAATGCCGCCATCGCCCCCGCTGAAAAACGGACATTTCCACGGGAGAGTTCCCGGGCAAACCGGGCAGCCAGCAGAGGAATATCCTGTTTATGATGTCGCAAAGGCGGCATGTGAATTTCAATAACATTGAGCCGATAATACAGGTCTTCGCGAAAACGTCCCGCTACCACTTCATTTTCCAGATCCCGGTTTGTAGCAGCTAAAATTCTGGCATTGCTTTTCAGCTCAACATTGGATCCGACACGGCTGTAGGAGCCGTCCTGAATTACCCGCAGCAATTTCGCCTGAACGGAAGGAGAAATCTCTCCGATTTCATCCAGAAAAAGCGTGCCGCCGTCCGCCTCTTCAAAGCGCCCAGTCCGGCGTGCGACAGCGCTGGTGAACGCCCCTTTTTCATGACCGAAGAGCTCGCTTTCCAGAAGGTTTTCCGGAAGGGCGGCGCAGTTCACTTTGATCATCGGCGCGGCTTTTCTGTCGCTCCAGGCATGCAGAAGGTCGGCGATAATTTCTTTGCCCGAGCCGCTTTCTCCGGTAATCAGTACCCGGGCATCAGAGGGCGCAACCAGCGCAATTTCGTGCAGTACTTTATGCAGGGCGGGGCTTTGTGCGGCAATACCTTCCGGCAGCGGCGGGAGGGGAGCGGGGGGCGCCGTTTTATCCGCATTCCATCCCAGAATTCTGCTGACAGTAGAGAGAAGTTCTTCCAGATCAATGGGCTTTTCAAGATAATCGACAGCGCCGCCACGCATGGCTTCCACGGCGTCACGCACGTCGGGATAAGCAGTAACCATCAGCACAGGCAGCAAAGGGCAGATCTGCCTTAACGCTTCAAGCAAAGAAAGCCCGGACATGCCCGGCATACGGATATCGGATATAAGAAGGGAGAAACTGCCCTGCTGGAGCAGAGCAAGTGCTTCATCGCCCGAAGCGGCTGTGGTGACATCGCTCCCTTTTTTTTCGAGAAAGGTTCGAAGGAGATCCCGCTGGCCCGGATCATCATCCACCACAAGTATATGCTTTCGGTCATTCATGCTTGTGCACCTCCGACGTGTGCAGAGGAAAGCGCAATCCCGCTGATTCTGAAATGTGCGCCTTCTGTCGCCGGGAGGCACCGCACTTCCCAGCCCTGAGCATCGGCAAGGCGTCGCACGATAGAAAGCCCCAATCCCGTCCCGCCGTCAAAGTGACTGACATAGGGCTGAAAAATTTCCTCCTTCTTTTCTGCCGGAACCCCGGGTCCGGAATCGGTGATGTCAATTTGCAGGGTCCGATCTGGCCTTTGTTTCAACTCTACGGAAATCTGTCCGCCGTAGCCAATCGCCTGAAGAGCATTATGTATAAGGTTAAAGAGCATCTGCCGGAGCATTCCTTCATCTGCATTTATATTAAGATCCTGCCCTGATAGAGAAAACACAGCGTTTTTTTCTTCCCGATCCGCACTTAATATGGAGAAAATATCCTCCGCCAGTTTTTTGACAGCGACGCTTTTTATTTGTGGTGTCTGGGGACGTGCAAAGCTCAAAAATTGATTTAAACGCCCCGTAATACGATCCGCTTCCTCTGTAATCGTTCGTGCCTGCGTGCGTGTACGTGCAGGCAGCGCATGATCCTGCTCTATTATTTGTGCCATGCCCCGTATAATATTCAATGGGTTTTTGGTTTCGTGCATAAGTCCGGCGGCGGTTGTATTCAGTTCCTGCAGCCGGGTCGCTGCATCCTCCGCACCAATCAGGGCAACGGCAAGGTGCGCCGTTTTTTTCTGGCTTTGCCAGGCAGCTGCCAATGCCGCACACGCCACCCAGGCGGCACCGGTAATTGACAGCCGCAAAATAAGATCGGCGAGAATGTCTTTTTGCATCGGACGAATGGACAGGGTAACCAGAAACCAGTGTATTCCCTGAGATTGGACGAGCCGGTCGTATTCTTCATGGCTCATCCAGCGGGGCGGTCCAGGGGCAAAGGGTCGCGGGCGGAGCGGAAATTTGTTTGCAGTGCCTCCCGGCGGCGGAGGCGGCGGTACCGGATTTCTGAGCATATTCCGGCGTTTTCTCATACCCGGGCGGGCTCCGCCAGTCGTTTCAGAGGGGCGGCGGGGTCCGCTGTCGGATTCCGGGCCCAGTGCAATCAGATTGGCGTAAGAGGCTTTGTCATTGCGGCGGATGACACGCACATTTAAAAGTGTTTCAGGATCTAATTCCAGAGGGGCGCCTGCTTCAGCGACCACATTTCCCGATTCATCAAGCAGCACCACCGATTCCAGAGAGGCTGTATGCACCAGATCGATGAGGGCATCTTCCAGTCGGTCTCTGGACATATGCGCTCCTCTGCCTTGCGAGCGAATTACCACACTGAAAGCGGCTGCGAGGTCCTGTGCTCGGTGTTCCAGAGCCGCTTCTGCGTGCAGTGCCATGCTCCGGTGTTCAAGGTACTGTCCGGCCCCAATCAGCAGCCCGAAAAGAATCAGAAAAGCAGTGAGCAGGTGATTTCGCATAGCATCCCTTTTACAAGTAACTGCAGGCAGTTCATTTTAACATAAGCCCCTGTGTCGATCATGATCTGCAAGAGGAACGCCGGTGCATTGCGGGAAAGAGGCAATACACCGGCGTAGGGCTGTGTGGAACGCAATTAACGGGTGCGCGGCGCAAAGCGGGGCGGCAACTCGTCTGCCGTCAGGCTTCCATCTTTGTTGGTGTCTAAGAGGTCAAACTGCTCCTTATGAAAGTCCTGCCAGGCTTTTTCGTATTCTTCCTGCGTTATTTTCTGGTCCTGATTGGTATCCACATTCTGAAGAAGAGGACGCAAGGCAGGACGGTTCATACCAGATCTGCCCATGCCGGTGGCTCCGCCCTGGCCGGGTTCCATGCCATAAGCGCCTCTGCCCGCCGCTCTTCCCTGTCCGGGTCCCATGCCATAAGCGCCTCTGCCCGC